>OZ244980.1:5237500-6048601 GCA_965223035.1 Hyphomicrobiaceae bacterium
GTCGGCCGAGCCGGGAACGGGACTGGGCAACGGCCCTCGGCCCGCCGGCGGACGCCAATCTCAACACTGGGTCATGATCAGGGGGTCATGATCAGGGGGTCATGATCAGGGGGTCATGATCAGGGAGTCATGATCAGGAATGTCGCGCCCGCATGGTCCACCGCACCACACCGGCTCTGTCATCACCGGCTTTCTCATTTTTGCCAGCAAACCTCCTGGACAAATCAGCGCTGCGCCGGCACTAAACGGGGAGCAGGCGATACGGCGGCAATCCTCATTGTTGCCTTGAATGGGGGACATGATCATCGGCCCGGCAACACGGGCTCGATGCAGCATTTTGGGGGGCCTGACGAGGCGTGCTCGACAGACAACGGCATGCTCCGGTTGCGCGTCCGCGCCTCGTGCGCGAGCAGGCGGCGCCACAAGGGCTCCCGCAGCTCTATCGCGGGCGGGCGCGGCGATCATCTATCAATATCTTTGACGACGACCATTCCGACAGCCGCGGTGGCGGCCGCTTCAGGTGGCTGATGAGCACCTGCCTGGCGGCAGCGGTCGGCACCATCGCCATCGGCGTCATGATCTACGGCTCGCTCGACACCCGGCAAAACCGGGGGAACGCCCCGTCAGTGCTGGATCGGCTCAACGTCGCCTCCCTGCGGGCGCCGATGCCGAGCTTTCGGACCCGGGCCGAAGGGTTACCTTGGGCGGTCCCGAAAATGGATCGGCTGCAGCCCGCCGTCGGCGCGCCCGTCATCCAACAGCTGATCCGCGAGCAGATCCGCGTGCGCCGAAATGGGCGGCCCTATACACAAGTTCGGCCCTACATGCGGATCGTCACGAAACTGCAACCCGTTCCGATCTCAAACACGGATGTGATACCCGCCTTCAATCCCATCGCGCTATATGCGCCAAAGCGCAAAGGCCGCAAGAGCGGGGGTGAGCAGGAGGCAAAGGACTTCAAGTTCAAGGTGATCGACCTGTTGGGGGGTGCGATGCCCGTCAACGACGGCCAGAACCTGTCCGACCATCAGGTCACCGAGATCGTCGCACGCTTTGTGAGCGATGCCGCGTTGGTCGCCGGCCTGTCACGCGAGGATGGTGCAGCCGCGGTGGACGGCGTGCCGCTCGCCCCCGGTCGCGTCAGCCACCGAGGCATCGCAAATGCGCCCAACACGACGGTGGCTTACCGCACACCGCCCAAAAAGGCGGAGGAGGCGACCGAAGACCTGGAGCGACAGGAACGTCGTATCCACACGCTCAGAAAGGGCGATCGGCTGTCGCGCCTGCTACGCAAATTCGGCGGTGACAAGATCCAGGTCCGGTCGATGCTTGAGGCGATGCGGACCATCATCCATGACAAGCAGCTGGAACCAGGTCTGCAGCTGCATGTGACTCTGGTCCCCTCCCTGACCAGCGACCGCAAGGAACCGGCGCGGTTTAGCATTTATTCTGAGGCTGGCGAGCACAAGGTCTCGGTGATGCGCAATGCGGCCGGCGAGTTCATCGCCAGCGCCAGACCATTCGCCTCTGCGATCGCCCGGGCCGCCCTGGCAGCTGCGGACAAAGCGGAAGCGTCAAGCATCTACGCCAGCATGTACTATGCCGCCCTGCTGCAAGGCATTGCGCCGGAGACTATCCTGCAAAAGCAGCGTATCCATGCCTATGACACCGACTTCCGCCGCCGCATTCGGAACGGCGACTATGCGGAGTATTTTTTTGAATTGGATCGGACGCTTTCAGACGAGGGGACGTTTGGCGATCTGTTGTATACCGCGCTCGCGACCGGCGGCGAATTCCATCGCTTTTGGCGGTTCCGGGCACCTGACGGAACGATCGACTATTACGACGCGAACGGTCGGACATCGCGCAAATTTCTGTTGCGCAGGCCGGTGCGAGGGCAAAGCGTGCGACTGTCATCAGGCTTCGGCATGCGGTTCCATCCACTGTTGCGCACCATGCGGCCACACCGAGGGATCGATTGGGCGGCGCCGCGTGGAACACCAATCCTGGCCGCCGGCAACGGTGTGGTCGAGGAGGCCAGGCATCGCGGCGAGTACGGCAAATACGTCCGGATCCGCCATGCCAACAGTTATCGAACCGCTTACGCGCACATGCGACGGTTCGCGCGCGGCATCAAACAGGGCGTACGCGTGCGGCAAGGTCAGGTGATCGGCTTCATCGGAAGCACCGGTTTGTCGGCCGGCCCACATCTGCACTATGAGGTGCTGGTCAATTCCAAGCGGGTCAACCCGCTGTCGATCCAAGTTCCGCGCGAACGTCAACTGACCGGCAGGGCGCTCGCCGACTTCAAGCGCGAGCGCGCGCGCATCGACGAGTTGATGCGGCGTCAGCCGGTGATGATGTCGCAGAGCGTCAAGAGCCAGGCCGCGTGGCGCCCGGTGATCAAGCCGAACGCGTACGCCAACTTTCGCAGCACGCAGTCGCAGCCCCGCAACGGCCGCTAGAGCAACCTGCCTTTGATCGGAATCGGCTTTGCGGCTCCGATTTAAGGCGCCATGATCTAGCGCGTTTCAGTGTGAGCTGCGCGGATGCGCTCAGGTCAGCGCTGTGAGTTAGCCCGACTTCGGCGATCCCGATCATCAGCGTCCGTCAGCAAGCCGCTGGTGTGGCCTGAACCTCTCCCACCCCATGCGGCAATTAGCCCCGGGTCGCCGCGGCCGACCAACGAAAGTGCGGTCACAGGTCGACGTAGCCGGTGTGCGCAAGCAGGTCGTCCTCAACCGGCACATGCAAGCTGTCGTGCACCGTGTTGTAGAATTTCCAGAAGCCGACCACGCAGGCAAGCTCGACGATCTGCGGTGGTGTGAGATGTCGGCGCAGGCGTTCCAACAAGTCTGCAGGGACAGCTCCGGGATTTTGCGAGGCAACCCGCACAAACTCGAAGCAGACGCGCTCGCGCTCGTCCTCTGGTTCGTAGGAACCGCTCACGATGCTCTGCAACTCCGCCTCGCCAAGCCCCCAACCTTCGGCGTCGACACCACCCGGCCGTTTGAGCACAGAACAACTATGGGCGGTGCAATAGGCGCAGCCGTTTGCGGCACTGGCGACGACCGCTAATTTGCGCTTGAGCAGCTGGTCCAAGGTGGAACTGGAATCGCGCATGACGTTATTGTTGAGCCGCCAGAGTGTCTCGGCGATTTCCGGCCGGTGGGCGTAAAGCTTCAGCGCGTTCGGGAGAAACCCCATGCGTTGCTTGTAGGGCGCGACCAGCGCCTTGAGCCGCGGATCGAACTGATCCTCCGCGACGTACGGAATGAACGGGTCCGCCTCGTACGTCACCTTGGGTTGCGGCGGTTCGACACCACTCATGCGTGAGCCTCCACTCATAGGTAATCGGCGAGGTTGACCTTGTTCCAGTTCACCGGCCAGGCGCGCTCGAAATCCGCGGCATCATGGCGCGCCTTGATGGTCGCGTCGATGCCCATCTTGCCGACCACGCGCCAGGGATGCTCCCCTGGCAATGGCCGTGCGGCAGGATCGTAGGGCGAACCACGCGTATTGGGGATGATGATGACGTCCTGCGCGGGATCAACCCGGGTTGCGATCGCATGATACACGTCGGCCGGTTCGTCGAGGTTGGTGTCCGGTGAAACCGCAACCACCAGCTTCGTATTCAACCAAGGGGCGCCCATCGCCGTCATCAGTGCGTCGTTCACCATGCCTTGGCGCGGATAGTCAAATTGCAGGATGCACGACAACGCCGCTCCCCAGGTCGGAAATCGCACGTCCTTGACCAGCAGCCCGATCTCAGTCAGCCGATTATAGAGGACGGCCTCGTGGCACAGCCTGGGCAAGGGCTGATGGTCCGTCTCCGGTGTCGTTTGATGATTGCGGTAGATCGGTCGGTCCGCGCGCATCGTTATGGCCGTGATCTCCACTTCCGGCAGCATCTCATAATGCGGCAGATGGTACATGGATGGGGACGTCACATCGCCGACCTTGACGCGACTTTTGAGGTTGATGATCCCTTCGACCACGATCTCAGCATGGGCCGGCACGTTGAGATCCAGCGTTTCACAAGGCACCATCTCGACGTCTTGATCCATGATGGTGCCGACCATTTCCAGCTCGCCCCAGCTGTCCATGTGAAGCCCCGAAAAATTAGCCATGATCTCGTAGGCCGGCGGCAAGCCAAACACGAACGCGATCGGCATCGTGTCATGGCCCGTCTCGACATATTTGCGCATGATGATGTGAGAATGCGGGGTGGCAAAGCTGATCAGTCCGCGCCGCGGCCCGACCGCATGGGTGCCGGCATGGCAGGAGTTGTAGAAGCCGGTCTCCGGGTCCCGGATGATATTCATCGCCGTGATGTAGGGCGCTTCATCCTTATCCTTATGAACCGGGATCGGTAGGTCCAGCCAGTCCACCTCGTTATGGCGTTTGATCACCTGTTTGACGGGGCCGGTCGTCACCAGCTTGAACCCACGTGGGGGCTGGCGCAGACGGTAGGCCAGCGTGCGCAGATAGTCGTCGCGCGAAACACCCAGAGCGCGGGCCTGCAGCGCCCGATGCTTGACTAGAATGTCGCACAGGCGAAAGCCCGGTTTCTCGACGATGTTCTCGAACACGATCGGGGTTTCGCTTTGCGCCGACAATGCGCCGATGTCGGCCATATGAACCGGCTTGGTAATATGGGTGACGATGTCGGCATTGGTCTGCAAGTAGCCGCGAAGCGACCGATCAAGCACCACTTCTGACTGGGGCGGCGGCTTGTGGCTGACCGTGAGCGCCATGGCGATCCTCCCGCTATTCCATGCTGTCCATAACCTCACGCAGCCCGCGACCGAACCAGGTCATCCGAGCGGTTCAGTTCACTGGTTGGGCCGACCGGCGTCGTTGCCGGGTGGTTCGTAGCTCGCCATCAGGTCGTCGACGAGAGCGGCGAAGCCGTCCCAGTCCGCCTCGCGAAACGAATGGTTGCGCACGATGAAGGACGCGCCCGCATAGAACTTTTCGTATTGCTGATGGCGGCCAGCGAACTCCGAGCCAACCATGTCCCAAACCAGCTTGAACAGTTTCATGCGCCCGATCGCGTCGGCCTGCGGCGTCTGCCAATAGGTTCTAAACGTCTCGGCAAGCTCCGGCTCACGCAGCACGGAGATGTCCGCCGGCATCTGAAACACGCCGCCGCCGGACAGCTCGCGCAGTTCGTCGACGAATTTCGAGTAGTTCTGTGTGCACCATTCGAGCGCCGCGTACACCATGCGCCGGTTGTAGCTCACATAGCCGTCCGCTCCCCCGGGCCACGCCTCAAACGCATTGATCTGGCCGTTGACCATGCCGGCGATCATCGCCTCATAAGACGCAATCCGCCCGAGCGTCTCCTTGACCGCCGCCACCTGATCGGCTCCCGTCGCGGCGGCCACCTTGCCGCACAATCCAACGATCAGCCGCATCTTCGACCAGTAGCGGACGTTGGACTGGTGGTTGCCAAAACTGTGGCTCGGCGTCGTGATATAAATGTCACGAGAGAGCAACGCGTCGTCATGCACAAACACCCGCTCCCACGGCACCTTGACCTCCGAGCACAGCAGCATCGAATCGGATTCGTCGTAGCGGTAGGCCAGCGGGCTATCGAATTGCGAGGAGCACATCGGCTCCACCGGCCGGCGTGACCACAACGTCAAGCCGGGCGCATTGCAGGGTATGGCACAAGTTATCGCCTGCCGCTTCTGGTCCGGCGCCAGCGGCAACACGTTGCCGATCCACACCTCGTCGGCGAACACAGCGCCGGTCGCCAGCATCTTCATGCCGGAGATGACCACGCCGTCGGCGTCCTCCCGGATCACCTGCAGGGTGGGAACCGGCAGGTTCTGCCGCTGGTAGAATTCGGGATTGCGCGCGGCCTGCGGCGGCAGCACGGCGTAAACCACGTAAAGGTCGTTGTCGCGCGCATACCTGTAGTAGGCCAGCAAATTGTCGGGGTAGCCGCAAGACGCGCGCAAAGCCTCAGGATGCATCGCCATGCCGGTAATGAACGAAGCCACGTGATCCGGGGACCGACCGAACATGCCATAGGTGAAATCGGCGATGCGCCGGTGTCCGATCATCCGCCGCTGCAGATCCTCGCGCGAGGTGGGGCGCAAAAAATAGATCGGATGGCGATCGCCGTCCTCCTGGTAGGTCATCTCATCGCTGAGCGCCGGGTCAGCCTTCATGTCGTAAAGCGCCGCCACCGTGTTGGCCGCATTGCGAAACGCGGGATGCGTGGTGACGTCGTCGACCCGTTCGGCGCCGATGTAGACCACCCGTCCATCGCGCAGCGAGTCCAAATGCATCCGTCCTGACTTGAGCATCTGCCAGCGCTCCATCTTTGCGTGGGTCATCAACGCTCCGCGCCGAACCGCTCAAGCCGCCGATCACCAACCGTATCGAAGGTAGCCGTACACACCTTGCCACCGCAACGTTTGCGATGCCGCCGGTCGACAATCGCTCCCGCGTTGCAGCAGTGCAACACCGGCCGACACTGAGACAGCTGTGGCAGCCCACGTCGGCTCCCACCGCACCCTGCTCTTGCGGGCGGGCTCACGAGCGAGGTTTGGCTTGACCATGCGGTGACACGGATTGGGACCCCGAGCCGGAGTCGACGATGTTTGGATCCGGTTTGCTTGCCGACCTGATCGGCAAACACGGCCCTGACCACCGCGCGTTGTCCCGAAATCATCCGCATTGGCCACACTTTGGTAACACTTTGACAGGATGGTTGAGCAAAAGTTGCCGCCATCTATGTGCTGCACGGCGCCAGCCGCCGCTTGGGAGCCTGCCCAACAATGATAAAAATGGACCTTGAGCGCGTGATGTCGATGATCGCGCTGCTCTGCATGCTCGCGTTCAACGACATGGCCGCGGCGCAAACCTACGATCCCACCAATCGTGCCGCCGATCCCTATGCAACGGGGCCGACGCCGATTGAGGCGAACGCTGGTCGGGGCGGCTACGTCGGTCCGGACGGCGTCTATCGGCCCGCACCTCGCCCGGGCGCCGATCCCAGCGGCTGGCGGAACCCGGACGGCGAGGCCTCCTATCCGAACGCCGCGCGCCACGACCCAGGCTATGACCCGCGCCGAGGCGGCTATGTCGAGCCCCCGGCACCGCCTAGAGGTGGCGGG
This sequence comes from Hyphomicrobiaceae bacterium, assembly GCA_965223035.1. Taxonomy (GTDB): domain Bacteria; phylum Pseudomonadota; class Alphaproteobacteria; order Rhizobiales; family Hyphomicrobiaceae; genus CAMDPA01. The sequence continues at coordinate 5,244,634 of OZ244980.1, forward strand.
CGTTACGATCCGCCACCCGGCTCATACGATCGCCGCAACGACGGTGCCCCTCGCAACCGCGGTACCTACTCGCAAAACGAAGTCGTCGACGCCGGCCATCGCTTTTTCGGCTCGATCAGCCAAGGCCTTGCCAACGCCGTTGAGTATGCCTTCAAGCAGGCCGGACGACCCAACGGCTACATCCTCGGGGAGGATGCCGGCGGTGCGTTCATCGCCGGCCTGCGCTACGGGGAGGGTGTTTTGTATACTAAGGATTCGGGTCGACACCGGGTCTACTGGCAAGGCCCCTCGGTCGGCTACGACTTCGGCGGCGAGGGCTCAAAAACCATGATGCTGGTCTATCGGCTGCGCCACCCCAGTGACATTTACAACCGTTTCGGAGGCGTGCAGGGGTCTGCTTACCTGGTCGGCGGGGTTAGTGTGCAGTTTCAAAATCACGGTCACGTGTCGATCGCCGTGATTCGGTCGGGGATCGGATTGCGATTGGGCGCAAATCTTGGTTATCTAAAGTATACGCGAAGGCCAACCTGGAATCCGTTTTGAGGATCAGGTACGGCATGGTGGATTCGGTGGTTGTTCGCCACGCCTCGTGTGGCGGCATGATGCGTCGTCTGGGTATGAGCAAGCCACGAGGATTAAATCCGGATAGACGGGACCAGCCTTTTGATCACGCTGCAGTCCATGATGCTGATCGTGCTGGGCGCTTTGATCGCCACCTTGGTGGTGATCGCGCTCGCGCCTGCTTATCGTCGGAGAGTTGAGCGTTTAACCAGTGACCGTATCCGTCAGTCGGTGCCGATTACCGAAGCCGAGATTCGCGCCGATAAGGATCGATTGCGGGCACAATACGCGATCCGGGTCCATAAGTTGGAGGCTCAAGCCGAACAGCAAAAGCTGTCCGTCGCCCGCCAGCGCATCGAGATGAACCAACGCGACGCCCGAATCGCCGAGCTCGATGGTGAGCTTGAACGGTACAAGGAGAGCCTGGAAGACAACATCAATGCCCGCCGCGTGCTAGAGCACATCGTCACCGATCGCATGCCACGGCTAGAGCATCAGTTGGACACCGCGCGACAGCTGATCAGCACGCGTGATCAGGAAATGTCCGGCATGAAGTCCGAGGCCACGCGCAGCGTGCGCGCGCTGGACGAGGCCATGCAGCTTAACGCCCAACAGCGCAGCGAGCTGGACCGCTTGTCCGCATCGTTAACCCATCGCGGCGCCTATGCGGGGCGAGGCAGTGCCGACACGTTCGAAGGCGAGCTGGCGCTGCGGACTGAATTGGAGGCGCTGCGCAGCAAATCACGCGAGCAGGCGCAACTGATCGACAAGCTCCAATCGGCAGCCAGCAGAGCCACGCAACGCGGCGGCGAAACGGGCTCGCCCGAGAGCACACCAGACATGGCGCAGATCGCGCGGCTACGGCGCGAGCTTGCCGAAGCCCGGGCCGAGGTGACCCGACTGAGCGATATCAACGCCGCCCCCGGCAGTGATCAATCGCCGATTGGCGCCCATGTGGCCACGCTGCAAGCCAAGATCGATTCACAATCGTCAGAGATCACCAAGCTCAAGGCCGAACTCGGAGCGCTCAACGCCGGCGAGGCGGAACCGTCCGGCGGTCGGGCACCGGAGAGCCGGCTTGCTGCCCGCGCCCGCATCGTCGCGCTGGAGGCCAAGATCACATCACAGGATCAGACCATTCAGAAGCTGCGCGCCGACTTAACGGCCAGCAACGAGCGAATGGCCCGACAGGCGGCGCAGTTCATGGGCGAGATGCGGCGACTGGGTTCCGGGACGGTACCGACAACGCTCGAGCCACGCCGGCAGAACAAGCCGGTGCGGCAGGACGACCTGACCGACCGAAGTCCTGGTTCCGACAAGCAGTCGACCGGCCGCAACACCGAAGCGCCACCGTCAGGTTCCGAGCGGAGGGCGCGCGAGCGCAGCGAAACCGGCGCCGCTAGCGCGAAGGTGGCGAACTACATCAAGGCTTTGTCGGACGACACGACGTTCGGGGAGGCGGACGCGGCGACCTGGGAAGCGGCCCCCGCCGGCAAACAGATGGCTACCGCCGAGATTACCCAGATCCCGCGCGGATCCGACGGTGCGGCCGAAGATGACGGTCGGGGTAAGCGTCGCCTTAAACTGCTGGATCGTATCTCCAAGCTGGATAAAGCCTGAGATCAACGATCACTCCCGCGTGAGCAGCGCCTTTGCCGGCCCGAAGTGCCGCGTGTCGTCTAGAGCAACCTGCCTTAAATCGGAACCGGCTTTGCGGTTCCGATTTAAGGCGCGATGATCTAGCGGGTGCCAGAGTGTGCTGGAACCATCCCGCTGCCCCGCCCGGTACGGCTCATCCGCCAAAGGCGGACATGCTCTGGATCGGCGATCCGGCCCACCACCGCGAGGTCTTCTGGGCGCCGCTGGCCCGACCTTTGATTTTTGTCGTGGCCAGCCTACATTGTTGGGGCTGCGGGGCGCGTTTGGAACAACTTATCCCCTGGGCCTATAAGATCTGCTAGGGAGCTGTCCCTGCGCCGAGCCGTGGTTCGGTACACACGGCGCCCACCTTCTTTGGAAGGGACCTGGCGGGATCTCACGTTCCGACGGCCTCCGCGGCACGATGTGACGCAGCAACCACGACGCATCCGGTGCGCGTGGCTGATGCCAAGCCCATTCGCCGTCAACGCTAGAGCAACCTGCCTTTAATCGGGATCGGAACGATCCCGATTAAAGGCAGAAAGTTGCTCACCACTTTAAGAGCGATCATCTTTGCGGCTTTCGGTGGAAGCGCGTTAGCGGTTCCAACGAGGGGCACGCTGATCTAGGCCAGGGAACCCGAACACGGTCAACCAAGATAAAGCGTCCAACGACATCGCCGCGACCAAGAACGCGTTGCGCCGTAAAGCGAAGGCGCTGCGCGATAACTTGAGCCACGCGCATCGTCGGGCGGGTGCCGCACGCATCGCTGACATCGGCGTCGGGTTCGCGTCGCCTGATCCGGGCGCAGTGATCGCAGCCTATAGCCCGATCGGCAGCGAGCTTGATCCGCTGGCTCTACTGGAACGCTTGGTGATGGCGGGCAACACCGGCTGCCTTCCGGTGCTGCAGGGGCCAGGTCAGCCGCTGAAATTTCGCGCCTGGCAGCCGGGCGACCGCTTACAGCGACGGCTTTGGGGGATTGGCGAGCCGCGCGCCGAGCGGCCCGTGCAGCTGCCGACCGTGCTGCTGATGCCGCTGCTCGCCTTCGACGCCCAGGGCTGGCGGCTGGGATATGGCGGCGGCTATTATGATCGCACCTTGCAGCTGCTGCGCGCCAACGGGCCGGTCACGGCAATTGGCGTGGCCTTCAGTGAGCAGCAGGTTGCTCGATTGCCGCACGACGCCAACGATCAGCGTCTGGACTGGATCTTGACGCCGATGGGGTCACGCCAGTGCCGCCAACATGGTGATTAACAGGATGGCGCGCGGTGACCGGCGGGAACCCTTGGTCAAATATTTCATGCGGCGTGGCTTTGCCGTTATCGCGCCGACCCGGGTCGGCTATGGCGCGCTCGGGCAAGCCGTCGACCCGGAGCGTATGGGTCGCTGCTCAACCGCGAATTATAGATCATCTTTGCGCCTTTAATCGGGATCGTTCCGATTCCGATAAAAGGCAGTTTGCTCTAGCGCCGGCCGTGGAGGCGATGGCGACCCAGCTCGCTGCTGCGGCCAGATGCTGCTGCGGCCAGATTCGGCGCAGCCCGGAGCTGGGCGGACCCCAATCGCATCGTGTTGTTTGGCGTGTTGTACGCAGGGTTCGAGGTGATCGGCATGACGGCGAAATCCATCCCCGGTGTGGTTGGCGCCGTCAATTTCGCGGGGGGATTGGGTGGTAAGGCCAAGCGGCGACCGGGCCACCCCTGTTCAGCCGAAGGGATCACGCGGATCGCAACCGGCAGCCAAGCCTCGGTTGCGATGATTTGGCTTTATGCGATCAACGACCGGTATTGGGGTCCGCGTTGGCCCCGGCGCTGGCATCGTGCCTATGTTGGGGCCGGCGGGCGTGCTCAATCCGCCCGATTCCCGCCGATTGGCAGTGACGGACACCGGCCGATGAGCCGCGGCTTCCGCAGTTGGCGCCCCGTCGTTGATCGCTATTTGAGCCAGATTGGGTTCAGCATAGCTCAAGCCAACAGCGCTTTGCCGGCCTTGAGCTACGCGACTGTCAATGACATCCGACGCGTTCCGGTCTTTTCAATGCGCACGAAGCTCAAAAGCTATGCGCGGTTTTTGCGGGCGGACGTACCGCGCGCCTTCGCCCTGTCGCGTTTGCGAGCCTGGACCTGGCGGACCGGGCCCAACGCGGTCAAAATCGCCCTGCAACGTTGCCAGCTGAAGAGCAAGACCGTATGCCGTCTATACGCGGTTGATGACAAGGTGGTCTGGAGCGGCCACGTCGATTGGCCCGGCGATAGCTCCGCCGATCGGTCGCGCCGATGGGTGCCAAGGCCAACCTGGGCTTCATCGGACGCGGGAAGCTTCCGATGAAATGCAGAAGGTTGTTCTCCACGCCCGGAGCGATCATCGTTATGCCGTTGGTTGGCATCGTCTTGGCGGCGCCAAATTAAGGCACGATGATCTAGATCATCGCTCTTAAAGTGGTGAGCAACTTTCTGCCTTTGATCGGGATCGTTCCGATTCCGATCAGAGGCAGGTTGCTCTAGCGCCGAGACTTTGAGGTTGATGATGGTGGCACCACCTGCAGACGCGCTTCGGCGCCGGGCTCATCTGCCGAGTGTCGCGTTGACCCTTGGCGGGGGTGGAGCGCGCGGATTGGCGCACATCCTGGCGCTGGAGGTGCTCGATGAAAGAGGCATCAAACCAAGGGTCATCGCTGGAACCTCGATCGGCGCGTTGATGGCGGCCATCTATGCGTTGGGCATGCCCGCCTATCGCATCCGCGCGATGGCGGAGGAGACGCTTGGGCGGAGGTTCGACCTGGCGCGCCAACTGTTTGCTGCCCGCTCCGACCCGGTTCAAAAGGTGCTGCGGCTGCTGCCGATCAGATCAGCTTTGCTCAATCCAGTAGCGCTGCTCGACGCCCTGGTGCCGGAACTTGACGCACGCGAATTTGCCGATACGTCGATCCCTTTGAAGATCGTCGCCACCGATCTCGGCCAGCGCGATGCGGTGGTTATTGAAAAGGGGTCGCTGAAATCGGCCGTGGCCGCGAGCATTGCGATCCCACTGATCTTCTCGGCGGTCGAGATCAACGACCGGTTCCTCGTCGACGGTGGGCTCGTTAACCCGCTGCCCTTCGATCTGGTGGCGGGCCAGGCCGATATCTCAATCGCCATCGACGTGAGCGGTGCAGCCAAGCCGGGTGTGCTCGGCGAACGGCCCACAGCCGTCGAAGTGCTGATGCAGTCGGTGCAAATCCTTGAGAAGAGTATTACACGCCAAAAGCTGATGTCCTTGCGGCCCGATATCTACATCGACGTGGATTTGGACGACTTCGGCGCCCTGGAGTTCTGGCGCCCAACCGAGATTCTCGAAGCGGCGGCGCCCGTTAAAGTGCGGCTGCGCCGCCAGCTTGATCGGGTGCTGGGTGCCCACACGCTCGAACCGGAAGAGACCCGCTGACGCGGCGGTGCGCATTGGTGCGCGCGTGTTGTCGCATCAGGCGATCGTGCGCAGACAAGCGCTTCGTGTGTCCGACCAGGAAATCGCCGGTGCATAACGTTGAGCGGCGCCCGCAGATCATCGACCGTGTGCTGGCCCGGCGCGGTCGGCTACAGCTGTTCGACCGCATCGATGCACGGCCTACCGCGTTGGCGGTGGAGGACATGCAGCCCATGTCCGTGGCCGAGCGGCCCCGCCGAGTTGCCGGCTGCACGCGGCATCGTGGGTCATATCCATGCGTCTCAATGCGTCGGCCGATGCCTTGCTCTAGATCATCGCGCCTTTAATCGGGATCGTTCCGATTCCGATTAAAGGCAGGTTGCTCTAACCCGGCTGCGGGTTCCGGCACCGATGAATCAGCGATCCGGTGAGCTGGAAGCACGGCGCAATGGGTCTGGAGCCTGGGCTATGGCGCAGAGGCGCTGCGATCGCGCGCCCGCAACACCTGCGCGACCGCTTCCAGCATCAGCTGCTGTTCGCTTTGCCAGGACAATTCTTTGGCTGCTGTAGCGACGTTGGTCGCCGTCAGCTGCCGCGCCGCCGGGTCGTTGACCCAGTGCTCAACGGCCGTGACGATGGCGGCGGGATCGCGCACGTCGATCAACGGGCCAAGCCGCCGCGGCTGCATCACGGCGCGGATCTCCGGAAGATCCGGCGCGATCGTTGGCAGGCCGGCAGCAACGCCCAGGAAGAAGCCATTGGGCAGTGCGGAAACATAGTTTGCCGAACGCGGATAATAGAGGATCAACGCGGCGTCGGCCTCGCGCGCCGCCAACACGAGGGTCGATGCCTTGAGCCGACCGGCGAGGTGGACTCGGGGCTCAAGCCCGCGCGCCCTAATGGCATCCATGTTTACGTCATAGCCGGCCCCGATCAGTACCAGTTGAACCTTCGCCGGCAATCGGGTCAACGCGTCGAGCGCAGCATCGATCGCCTGCCCCGGCTTGCGATTGCCGATGGTGGCCAACAAGAAGGCGTCGTCAGCAATACCCAGACGTTGGCGTAATCCCAGCTGGCCCGTGTCGACGGACGGGGCGCCGGCAAGCTCGTTGAGACGCTCGTCATGGCAGTTGCGGATCACTTTCGGACGCACGCCATAGGTCCGCTCGTAAAGATCGGCGACACCGTTGCTGACGGTCCAAACGTCGGCGGCCCGGCGAATCAGTCGTCGTTCAACGGCCTTTTGGAACGGCATCAGATAGACGCGGTCGAAGCGGGGCAAACGGTCCTCGTCCTCGATCCCCGTGTAAAAGTCGTGCGCATCATAAATGATCGGCGCGCGTGACTGGCGCGCGCGCAGCCACACGGCCGGAAACTGGCTGAACTCGTGCAGGATATAAAGATCGGCCGGAGGCAGATGGCGTAACGGACGCACGATATAGCGCCAGACGTAGGTGGGAAGCCATAGCGCAAACGCGAGGGCGTCCACCGGCCAAGCCGAGCGCCCGGCCCGGACGTGCGCCCAAAGCCGCCGGATGGGCGACGGTTTGCCCGGCCCGGCAGCGGACGCAGGGAGGTTTGCCGATGCCGATGCCGACGCCGCGATAGCGTCAGCCAAGGCGACGGGTTGGCCGTCAGCGATCACAGCCTTCAACGCGCCGGCTTCGCTGAGCGTCAACGCTTGCTTGAGTGTGCGACTATCGTGCGAGAGCGCGACCGGTGTCACGAGCACGATCGCACGCCCGGCCACGGTTCGCTCGGAAACCTGACGGGATTGATGAGGTGTCGCCGGCAGGGCATCGGAAGGAAGGGCCATGGTCGCTGCGATTGCGCTTGATCTCAACGGCCGCATCGATTGCGGATCCGCCCCTGCGGTCGATGATCTGAGTGACTGCATTCGACAGGTCTTCGCGCACGATGACGCAACGTCGACCCTCGAGACACGTCGTCCCGCCCGCGCGAACCTGTCAAGTGCCTTGTCTCGGTATCACGTCCTCGGCGCACCATTTTTCGTCGAACGGGGTGCGCGTATGCGCGGTCTGTTCGCTGCAAGCGTTGTCGACAACGGACCCGAACCGCCAATCGCGGCATGCCAGCACGCACCAAGCTCCTGAACGACGTACACTTTTATGCCAAAGCACATAATATGATAGCCACAGTCCTGAGGCGATCGTCGTCATTTCGCCAGAATGATGGCCGTAAAGCACCACCCAGATCCGAGGCACGCATCACCCGCGGGTTCAACTGTAGGTGTTCTCGGCCAACTGGCCGAAGCAGTCACGCGGGAGGACGTGGGCGCGTTGGGAGCGGGTGTGACGGCGGGCAAGCGGGTGCCGGATGACTTGGGGTGCATAACGCCGTTAAGATCGTGTCAGGAAGCGCTTGCGCAACCCAAACGGCGTTACTAAACTTGGCGTTGAGGGCTGGTGGGGGCACTGGCGGGAAACGCAGGGAGATCAACGTTGGTCCGCAACGGAAAGACGGCTTTGCCTCATTGATGGGCGCGATGTTGCGGCCATCATCGCTACGTCTCTCGGATCCGGTTCACTTCACCCCGTAAACTGGCAGCATGCGTGATCAGTTGGATGGCTGGTCAAACCCGGTTTGAGAAATGCGCATCGTTCATGAATTGGACGTGTGGCAGCGTTTGATGCGGCCCGGCCGTGCGAGCAGAGTTTGGCGACGCAGAAGCGTCTTGGAAACTCCTAACAGCAGGTAACTTCGGCATGTGTGGCATTGCGGGTCTCGTCTCCTTGCACGGCAGCCCGGTTGGGCAGCTCGATCGACGCCTGCGCGCCATGAGCCGGCTCATCGCGCACCGGGGTCCGGATGGACACGGATATTGGACGGATCAAAGGCAGGCCTGCGGGTTAGCCCATCGACGGCTCGCCATCATCGATTTGAGCGCCTCCGGCCAACAGCCGATGCAATCCGCATGCGGCCACGTCATCACCTACAACGGAGAGCTTTACAATTACGTGGAGCTGAACGAGACCCTGGGCGAGAGCTGGGCGTTCCGATCCAACTGCGACACTGAAACGATCCTTGCCAGCTACGCAAAATGGGGCATGGATTGCCTAAGCCGATTGCGAGGCATGTTTGCCTTCGCGATCTGGGACGGTGATCAGCTTTTCGCAGCTCGCGACCGCTTCGGCATCAAGCCGTTCTATTACGCGGTGGTCGATGACGTGTTCTATTTCGCCTCCGAAATCAAAGCGCTGCTTCCGGTGTTGCCGGAGCTGACAACGGATCCCGAGGCGCTGGCCGAGTACTTGACCTTTCAGTACACGATCGGTGATCGCAGCCTGTTCAAGCACGTCCATCAGCTGTTGCCGGGGCACGCGCTGACGGTGCGCAATGGGACGGTGCGGGTGTTTCGCTATTGGGACGTGCACTATCAAATCGATTGGGACCATCGTCCTCGCTGGTTCGGCGATCGCATGCGCGAGTTGCTTGACGATTCGGTGCGCATACACCTGCGGTCCGACGTACCGGTCGGCTCGTACATCTCCGGCGGTATCGATTCTAGCCTGATCGGCCTCATGTCCGCCCGCGAACCGGCCTCAGGGCGCATTGGGTTTCATGGCAAGTTCACCGAATACCCAGGGTACGATGAAAGCTATTTCGCGCGCGCCGTCTGCGCCGATGGCGGCATCGACCTGCACGAAATCGAAATTGAGGCGAGCGACTTCCGTGATCACATCGCCAATGTCATCTACCAGTTGGACCAGCCGGTCGGCGGCCCAGGATCGTTTCCACAATACATGGTGTCGAAACTGGCAGCACAGCATGTGAAGGTTGTGCTCGGGGGGCAAGGCGGCGACGAGATATTCGGCGGATATGCACGCTACCTTATTGCCTATCTCGAGCAATGTCTCAAAGCGGCGATCGACGGCACGCATCTTAACGGCAATTTCGTTGTCACACCTGAATCGATTATCCCGAATTTGACGGTGTTGCAGGAATATAAGCCGCTGCTTCGCCAAATGTTCTCAAAGGGCCTGTTTGGACCGCTCGACGAACGCTATTTCCGCCTGATTAATCGGTCTGGTGATATGGCAGACGAGGTGGATTGGCATTCGCTTCATCGCGAGGCGGTGTTCGAGCGCTTCCAAGCGATCTTCAACTCCGAACGCAACGTGCGCAAGGAGGCCTACCTCGATTCCATGACGCACTTCGATTTCAAGTGCCTGCTTCCGGCATTGCTGCAGGTCGAGGACCGCATGTCGATGGCGCACGGACTGGAGGCTCGGGTGCCGTTGCTGGACCATCCCATCGTGGAATTCGCGTCGTCAATTCCGGCTGATATTAAATTCGAGGGTGGTCAGATGAAGCACTTCGTGAAGGCCACGTTCGGGACAGACCTGCCACAGGTCTTGATGGAGCGGCGCGATAAGATGGGCTTTCCGGTGCCGCTCAAGGAATGGTTCTCGGGCGAGCTGAAGGATCTGGTGTCGGACATTTTTCTGACCCAGAAGACCCGACACCGCGAATACTTTAATTCAGATGCGATCTTGGCCAATTTCGAACATGTGGAGCGTTTTTCTCGAAAAGTTTGGGGCCTTATGAGCTTGGAACTGTGGCACCAGCAGTTTCACGATCGGGCCGGCGAGTACCGGCGCATGCTGGAACAGGACCATCGCGCGGAACCGGTGGTGGCCGTCCAATAGGTCACTCCAACGAACGAAAGAACAGCCCATGAGAGTTTTCGTCACTGGCGGAAATGGTCAGGTCGGCTCGACGGTTGCCGACATCCTGCTGGCACGCGGCGACACCGTGATGTCGATCGACAACTTCGCAACCGGTCGGCGCGACAATCTCGTTGCGCGGGACAACCTGACGCAGATCGAGGATACAATCGTCGACGGGGCGCTGATCGACCGGCTGTTCGCCGAGTTCAAGCCGGAGGTCGTGGTCCATACGGCCGCCTCCTACAAGGACCCCGACGATTGGGGGACGGACGCCTTGGTCAATTGCGGCGGCACCGCCAACGTCGCCAAGGCCTGCAAAGACCACAAGGTTCAGCGTCTGATCTATTTTCAAACGGCCCTGTGCTACGGAACAAAGCCGCAGCAGCAACCGATTCGGCTCGACCATCCCATTGACCCGGTCAATTCAAGCTACGCGATCTCGAAAACCGCGGGGGAGAATTATGTCGCGTTCTCCGGTGTCGAATGGGTTTCGTTCCGCCTGGCGAATGTGATCGGCGAGCGTAACGTTTCGGGTCCGTTGCCAATCTTCTATTCCCGGTTGTCGGAAGCAAAGCGCTGCTTCATCACGCCGGCACGGCGCGACTTTTGTTATGCCGGTGATCTCGCGAAAGTGGTGGTGCGTGCCGCCGACGGCTGCGGCCACGGCGCCTACCATTTTTCGTCCGGCAAGGATGTCGCCATCAAAGAACTCTATGACGCCGTGGTCCGGGCGATGAAGCTCAACGATTATCCCGAACCGGAGGTGCGACCGTTGGGACCGGACGACGCGGCCTCGATCCTGTTGGACCCCTCGCGCACATTTGCCGATTTCGGCGAGGTGACGTTCACGCCACTGGAGCTGATCGCAGCACGCGCGGTGGAGCGGTGGTCCACGTCCGGTGTCGAAGGCGGCTACACCCATCTCAAGGAAGCGCGCGGCAAGGTTTGATGCAGGAGTCCCCATGCGAATCTTGATCACTGGCGGAGCCGGTATGCTCGGCTCGGGCCTGGCTGAGCGCTACCTCGAAGCCGGCCGCGAGGTGCTGATCATCGACAATTTCGCCACCGGGCACCGCGGTTCGCTGCCTGCCTCGCATCCCAAGCTGACGCTGGTGACCGGCTCGATCGCCGATCGTGGGCTGGTCGATCGGACCTTCGCCGCGTTTGCGCCGACCCACGTGATCCATTCGGCAGCCGCCTACAAGGATCCGGACGACTGGCTTGAGGACACCCGTACAAACATTGAGGGTGCCATCCACGTGATCGCCGCCAGCAAGGCCGTAAAGGTGAAGCGCTTTGTCAATTTCCACACGGCGCTGGGCTACGGCCGGCCCGATCGCGTCCCGATCCCGATCGATGCGCCAGCACGCCCGTTCACGAGCTACGGTATTTCTAAGCAAGCCGCTGAGAATTACCTGGCGATGAGCGGGCTGCCCTTCGTCTCGCTGCGGCTCGCCAACGTGACCGGGCCGCGCCTCGCGAGCGGACCGATACCGACCTTCTACACGCGGCTAAAAGCCGGCAAGACGTGCTTTTGTTCCAAAACGATCCGCGATTTCGTCGACATGGACGACTTTTTCACAGCCATGGATCTGGTCATGGAACCGCAGGCGCCGACCGGAATCTTTAATGTGTCGACGGGAACCGGCCACGCCATCAAGGAGATCTTCGACATCGTCGTTGACCATCTGGGCCTGGTGCTCGAGCAACCGGTCGCCGAGGTTGAGCCGGCGGCAGATGATGTACCCGCCGTCGTTCTGGACCCCTCCGTCACGATCGAGACGTTCGGATGGCAACCGCGTTACCGGTTTGACGAAACGATTAGGCGCATGCTCGCCTGGTATGATCGACACGGAGTCACCGCCATCTACAGCCACCTCAAGGCTCCGTCGGCAGACGCCGGCGTAACGATGTCCTCGCCATCATTGACGACCGCCGGCCTGCGGGCCGCGAAGCAACAGGGATGACAGGCAGGATGCAACAGACCTTCTCCGGCTGCAACGTGTTGGTGGTTGGCGGTGCCGGCTTCATCGGATCCAATCTGGTGCGCCTAATCCTGGCCGACGGACCGCGCCGCGTCACCATCGTCGATAATTTTCTTTCCGCCGACCCGATCAATGTGCCGGACGATCCCCGGGTCAATTTGGTCTCAGGCTCGATAACGCGTGATCGCATCTTGCGGGAGCTGGAGTCGGATCTCGACTTTGCCTTCCACCTGGCATGCTATCATGGCAACCAATCGTCGATTTATGACCCGCTTGCCGACCATGAGAACAACACGCTGACGACGCTGAAGCTGTTGGAACGGCTGAAGGACATCAAATCCCTCAAAAAAGTGGTTTACGCCGCTGCCGGCTGCGCCGTCGCCGCCAAGACATTCGACGGGGCCACGGCCACCACCGAGGACGCACCGGTCTCGCTATTCCATGACAGCCCGTATTCCATCTCCAAGCTGGTGGGCGAAATGTATGGCAACTACTATTTCTCCCGCCACGGCTTGCCATTCGTGAAAGCGCGCTTTCAAAACGTCTACGGTCCGGGGGAAATCTTAGGCGCCGGCCGCTGGCGCGGCACACCCGCTACCGTCTGGCGCAACGTTACGCCGACCTTCATCTGGAAAGCACTCCATGGCGAAGCGTTGCCAGTCGAGAACGGTGGCATCGCCAGCCGAGACTTCATCTTTGTTGAAGATATGGCCCGAGGTCTGATCGCATGCGCACTGCGCGGTGAGCCGGGCGAGATCTACAATCTCGGTTCGGGCGTGGAGACGACAATTCGCGAGCTGGCCGAGCGGGTCAACCAACTGACGGACAATCCAACTCCCTTAGCGCTGAAGCCAGCTCGCGACTGGGACCGCTCCGGTCAGCGCTTCGCCGACACATTTAAGGCGCGAGAGCGACTGGGCTTTTCAGCACAGATTTCCCATGTCGAGGGGCTAGGCCGCACCGTCGCATGGACCAGGAAGCATCGCGACGACATCGTGCGCTGCATGCTGAGCCACGCGCACTTCGTGCCGGAAGTGCGTTCTTACGCGTGCAACAAACGTCAGCCGAGCGGCGCTGCAAAGGTCGCGCTTAATCGATGACCATCGCGGTCACGTCGTCCTATCGGTTTGGAATTCCAAATTCCGCGATAGAACGCATAATCACCTTAGATCATAAACGGGGCACGGGGAGCTTGCAACTCAATGGCGTTACAGCACATCAACGAGGATCGATTCGTTCGACGCGGTGACAGTGCTCACGAGATCGGTTGGGGCGTTAGGCGGCTGCTTAAATCAGTCAGCACGAACCGAGCGCTGGTCCGCGAACTCGCCAAACGGGAGCTGTGCGATCTTCACGCCGGGCAAGCCGGCGGCGCCCTATGGCTGATCGTCCATTCCATCAGCCTGTTCTGTATTTTCGCGTTTCTATTTACTGCGGTCTTCAGGGTCCGCATCGGCGACGGCGGGCCGAGCGAGTATCTCATCTATCTTTTCTCCGGATTAGCTCCTTGGCTCCTGACGCAGGATGTTTTATCGCGCGCGACGAACTTGATCATCACAAACAAAACAATCGTCCAGAAAGTGATGTTCCCGACCGAGGTCTTGGTCGCAAAATCGGTGGCGGCGTCACTGGCGGTTCAATCGGTGCTGATGGGCACGGTCATCGCCTACATCATAGTCGTCCGCGGCATTGGTAATCCAATGTTACTGTTGCTCCCCGCGCTCATTATCGCCCACATTGGCTTGCTTTGGGGGCTCGCGTTGTTGCTGTCGAGCGTGACGCCATTTTGTCGCGACTTGGCGGAGATTGTTCGCATTTTCCTTACGGTCAACATCTACCTCATGCCAATCATGTATATCCCTAGCATGTTGCCGGAGAAACTTCGATTCGCCCTCATACTTAATCCATTCAGCCATCTCATCTGGTGTTATCAGGATGTCCTCTATTTTGGAAAATTTGAACATCCCATTTCGTGGGTTGTTGTTCTCATTCTATCAGCTAGTACGCTGGTGCTTGGGTCGTATGTTTTCTTGCGATTACGGCATTTTTTCGCAAGTATTCTTTAGACGCACGAGCGGGACCAAACGACAGTGAACGACGCAGCGATTCGAATCCGTCATCTTGTCAAAGAATATGAGGTCTACGCACGCCCGCTTGATCTTGCGATCGAAGTGCTGACTCAACGCCGCCGTCATTCAAGTTTTCGCGCTTTGGACGGCGTCAGCCTCGACGTTCACCGCGGCGAGGTGATGGGCATCATCGGCGCGAATGGTGCCGGCAAATCGACACTATTAAAGATCATCACGGGTGTGCTTGACGCCACGTCCGGTACCGTCGACATCGCCGGGCGCGTTACCGCAATTCTTGAACTCGGTCTCGGGTTTAATGCGGAGTACACCGGCAGGGAAAACATTTTTCTCAGTGGTCTGCTCTATGGCATGGATCGCGCGGAGATCGGCGGTAAGCTTGATAGCATCATTAGCTTCAGTGGACTTGGCGAATTTATCGAACGACCGGTAAAGACCTATTCGAGCGGAATGCAGGCTCGGCTGGCCTTCTCAATCGCCACGGCCGTTGATCCAGAAATTCTCATCATAGACGAAGCGCTCGCGGCTGGCGACGCCGTGTTTGTGCAAAAATGCCTAAAGCGCATTCGAGAGCTTTGCTCAGGGGGTCGAACAGTTTTGCTCGTGTCGCACGGCACGGGACTGCTGGCGCAATTGTGCAGTCGGGTGGCTTGGTTGGAAGGCGGCCGCGTGCGCATGGTTGGATCTTCGATTCAGGTGGTCCAGGCCTACGATCTCGCGGCCCACCGCAGTGGCGATGAGCAAAGTTGGATCGAAACACTTGAGGACGATCTCGACCAGCCCGCAAATCCGCAACTGAATGGTCGCGCACCGTCACAAATCCAATCACCAACGGCAAAAAGGCCAACAACTCCTGAGCCGCACGCGACAGACATCACGGGCGCCGCGGTCGACCTGGGCACCCTTTATGCCAGCGATAAAGGTGGCGGACGTCAGATCTTCAGACGCGGTCCGGTGTTTATCGATAGCGTGGAGATGATCAACTCCGCCGGCGCGCGGACTAACCGGTTGGTGGTGTGTGAAAGCGCAAAGATCCGAATCCATTACCGGCTCGAAGGACCCGTGCCCAAACAAAGTCTCGGCGTCGCAATCGCTATCAATGATCACGTGGACCTGTCACCAATCGCGCAGTACTTCACCCAAAATATACGGCCATTTGAAAGACGCGAAAGCTATGATGACGCCCCCGATCGTAAGCGGCCAGCTGCACGTGGAATTCTTGAGCTCAATCTGGCTCATGTACCCTTCCGAAAAGGCGACTATCTGCTTTCCATCGGCCTCCTCCCCAACGAGCCGGCAACATGGGAGTTCTACGAGTACCGCCACCTCTACTATCCGTTTAGCGTCGACGATGCCGGATTGAACGTCGGCGCTGCAGTGTTCTTGGACATGACGGTGCGCCATGAGCAGATTCAGCCGGTGGTCCATTCACTGATCGAAAGCCCACAGAAGGAAAAGGCCACCGGCCCGCCGCCATGCCCAAACAGTGGTACGCCGGATCGTGCGCTGGCGCAGGGAGGATCGCTGCGGACGGGCGAAGAGCCATCAACGCTACGCGGCGAGATCGAAGCGATCTGCCTCGGTGACGGGGGCTACCCAGATCGGTGGCCGGTCCACGATGATTGTCCGGCCTGCGGCAACGGACCATTACAACCAACCTTCAAGAAATACGGATTTGCGCACGCGCAATGTCGCGCTTGCGGCTTTGTGTGCCTCGATCCCTATCCTCCAACCCATATCCTCAACAAACTTTACGACGGCGCCTATTACACCCGCGTCAGAAACTTATTCGAACTTCCGCGCCTGCTCAAGACGGGTACGGCGACTCCTTTCTCCGCGCCGGAACAGTTGCTGCGCAATGTGGTCGATCATGCCACTTCAGGTCTCACCCGCCCTGGCAGATGGCTCGACGTTGGCGGCGGCATTGGCGCTTTTGCCAATCTCATTTTAGAAATGCGCCCGACCTGGAGCGTGCATCTCAGCGAATTGAACCAGGCCTCGCTCGACATCGCCCGTCGAATCTTCGGTGGAAAATTCGAAACTACGTCCGCCACCCCGTGTGAACTTCACAAGTCGGGCCAGCGATTCGACGTGATATCGGCCATATCCGTGCTGGAACACGTGCCAACACCAGCCGAGTTCCTAAAGCAATATGCTTCGCTGCTATCACCCGGAGGTACGCTCGTAACGGTGGTTCCACATTTCACTGATCTCAATGCAAGGTTATCGCGTGGCGCCTCACCCAATGTTGCGCCACCATTTCACGTGTCACTGTTTAATGCGACATCGCTACGAAACCTAATCGACAGGATCGGGACGCTTGAGTTCGTTGAGTTGGCGCAGGCCGGACCCGCCGCCTTTAGCTTGATGCATCATATCGATTCCGGTGACTATTGGGATATCAGTATTCCCGACCAGAGCGATCCGGAACCACATTCAATTCAAATTCGTCCCTACGATATTAAAACTGCCGCGGCGTTGAACTTACTGGGCAGCTTGGACGGTCAGGTCGTCGAATATTTCGCGGAGCATGACGGGCGGCAGTTTCTTGCTGCCTACGCGCGAAAAACAGATCGCTAAAAGCTTGCTAACACTGGAGATTGCTGCAAATGACTAATCCACAGTCACTGACATCGGGCCACTGGAATTCTCACCCGGCACAGGAATGAACCGGTTTATTTCTTGCACATCTTATACCATCCTCTAACAACTACGAATCTTTGAGGCGCAGATTTGGGGGCGAGGAAATGGGCGGAAGAAGGCTAGTCGAAGTTTTCTTTTTCGGGGATTCGATTTGCTTTGGCCAGGGCGTCTCGCCCCACTTGACGTGGGTGGCGATGTTGGGACGTGCGCTGCATGAACATTTCGAAGGTCGGCTCGATCTGATCATTCAGAACCCATCGGTGAACGGCAACACGACGAGAATGGCGCTGGAGCGGATGCCCCATGACGTACAAGCCCACTCGCCTCAAGTGCTCTTTGCTCAATTCGGGATGAATGACTGCAACGTCTGGGAAACGGATAAAGGCCATCCGCGCGTGTCACAAGACGCTTTCGCCGCCAACCTTTCGGAGATCGTCGATCGCGCTCGGCAAATTGGCGTAGACCAAATCATTCTTGGCACCAATCACCCGACAACCCGATTCGGTCGCCTGCCACATGTCGAATACAGCTATGAGCACGCGAACAGATCTTACAATTCCATCACCCGCACGGTGGCTGAGCGCAAGGGCACAGAGCTCGCAGATGCGGAGGCTGTATGCGACCAGCTCGTCAAATCGGGAAAACTGTTACTCTCGGAACTAGTCCTTAATGATGAGCTGCATTTGAGCCAGATCGGACACCAAATCTACTTTGAGAGTCGGCTGCCTATTGTCGTGGAAGCCGTTGAGCGGGTCGCCGCTTTGGATGGATGAGAAACTATGCGTGAACCTCGGCTGACGGTCCAAGTCGCCGATCTTGATGCTGGGTAGCCTCAACCCAATTCAGCTCTTCAGGGAGTCAAAACCATGAACAACATTGCAGAAAAATCGTCTACGGACGCGTTCTGGAACATGCGCGCAACCACTGAACGTGATCTTTCCAAGATCAACATTGCCGATACAGTCCAGCGTGACCACGAACTGCAATTCGTTTTGGGGCAACTGGCGCCCTCGATGCGGATGATAGAGGTCGGCTGCGGGAACGGCTACGTAACCAATCAACTTCGTGAGCACGTGTCGCACGTTGATGCTTTTGATTTTTCGGAAAACATGATTGAGATTGCGCAGCAAGAGTATGGCGAAACCAACAATCGATTTTTTCACGATTCTATTCTCGCACCACAGCATATCGGAGGTGATTACGATGCAGCACTGTGCGTTCGCGTGTTGATCAATTTGCGCGATCTCAGCGAGCAAAAGGTCGCGGTTGGTAACATGGCGCAGATGCTTCGCCCCGGCGGACGACTGATCCTGATCGAGGGGTACAAAGACGGCTTCGACGCGATCAACGCAACGAGAGCGGCGATTGGGCTGGCGCCTGCAACCCCCGCGCCCATCAATTTCTATAGCTATCTGAGCGAGCTAATGCCCACGATACTCGAACACTTCACCGTCGAAGCGACGTGGCACACGGGGCTGTTCGATTTTCTCACTCGGGTCGTTTATCCGCAACTAGAAGGCGCCGAACATGCGACGGGGCCTGGGGAATTCCACAAAGCGATCGAACCGATTGTTCGCGCTAACGCACTTCCTGACCTTTGCACCTATGCGCGATTGCACGGCTTTGCTTTGGCCCGGCGGAAGACTGCTACGTGTCGGGGTTAGCTGGAACCATCCCGCTCGCTCGCCCGCTGCTCCACTTGTTCCTCAACTGGGCCACCCGATGGCACGCTTGGGGGTGGCCCCATCGTCGGCTGCGACGGGGGAGCGGGCCGGCGGGGCCAATCCGCCAAAGGCGGACATGATCTAGGAAACCCCCGAATGGGACGATGTTAGATGCGCAGATCGGTGATGCGGCACGATTTTTGACGACGTGGTTGATCGATTGAGCGGATTGGCTGCGGCAGTGGTGCCGCTGCCATGATAAGGCGCACCACAGAGCGGCAACATAATTCGAGTTTAGATATGTCGAAAATTCGAAATAAGCGCATACTTGTGGCATATTCCATGTCTTCGACGTATACCCCTGCTACGCTGGAATACGTTCTGGCCTTGAAGAATTTTACTGATTACGAGGTCGACTACGTGCACGTAACGCACGGCGCTAGAATGAACTTCGACATAAACTCATACGACGTCCTGTTTCAAAGCTACTGCGCTCGACTATGTTTCGATGGATATGTCAGCGAGCATTATCAGCAAGCCCTGATGGGTTTTCGTGGCCTTAAGATCCTCGCCGTACAGGATGACTATGACCGCACGGCGACCACGCATAGGGCAATTCGCCGATTAGGCTTCCATGTGCTTTTGACGTGCATTCAAAAGGAGTTTTGGCCGTTGGCCTACCCAGCGGCGGAAATTCCTGGCGTGCATGTCGTTCAGGGTTTGACGGGCTACGTGCCTGAAAGCCTGCTAACCCGGAAATTCGATTACACGCCGCTACAGGATAGGGCAATTCTGATTGGATACCGGGGCCGGGACATTGGGGCAAAGTATGGTCAACTGGGCTTCGAAAAATACGAGATTGGCCGTCGAATGGCCGAGATCTGCGACGCGCGTGGTATCCGCCACGACATCGCCATGGACGACTCCAGCAGAATTTATGGAGACGCCTGGTTCGACTTCCTCGGCAGCGCGCGAACGATGCTGGGTGCCGAAAGTGGATCCAACGCGTTCGACTTTGATGGTGCCCTCGAGCGACAGATCATGGCATTTACCCATGAACGTCGCCGCGCACCAACCTATCGTGAATTTCGGCCGGTGCTTGATCCACTCGAGGCATACTTCGACGTGGGACAGATTTCACCTCGCATCTTCGAGTGCGCGACGATACGAACACCGATGATTCTCTTTCGCGGTCGCTACTCTGATGCCATTCAAGCCGACCAGCATTATATCCCGCTAGAGAAGGATTTCTCAAACGTTGAAAACGTGCTTGCCGCGTTGCATGACATCGATCGTTTGCAGAAAGTTTCTGAAAACGCATATCAGCGTCTCGTCGCATCCGGGGAATTTGGCCATAAGTCGCTGGCTAAGCTGCTTGAGGACACGATCGAGGAGCAGTACCCGATCTGGGTCGACCCACAGTGGGTCAGCTATCGTGCGGCAATGGAAAAGTTTTGGTCGGCCCGTGCCAACAGGACGTCGCCGCAGAGGGAGAGTGGCACGGCACATAATGCGCCAAGGGAAGTACCGACGGAGATTGCCGGTGTGCGCGTTCGATTCGCTGAGAAGCAAATTCTCGTCGCATCCGGGGAAGCTGGCCATGAATCGGTCGCTAAGCTGCCTGAGGCCACGATCGTGGAGCGAGATCCGATGGGGTTCGATCCAAAGTCGTTCAGCTACCGCAGGGCATCGAAAAAGTTTTGGTCCACACTTGCCAACAGGGCGCCGCCGCAGGGGGAGAGTGGCACGGCCCATGATGTCCTCAGCGAAGTTCCGACCAAGCTTCCCGGAACCCACGATCAATTCGCCGAAAAACAGCGTCAGCGGGATGTACCGAGGCTGGTTTGGCTTGCAAGGCCGCGCCCGGTGAGTCACGTGGGCGCATTCGAAGCGGGTGCGAGACGTCTGTTGCGCTGGGGTTGGCAGTTGTTGCCCGCCGCTGTTCGCTATTGGATGGCTAGCCTACTGCTGGTGCCGCCCCGTCGACGTTGAAACAGCCATTTGAAAGCAGCAGCGCCTGCCGAGGCTGCAATTCGGAGAACCGCCGGCAACAGGCGGCAGATCCGGCCAACAGGCCTTTGGTGCTGAAACCTATCAATGCACGAGCGGCCCCTCGCTTCAACGCTCAGCTGCATCATCACTCGTGTCATTGTTGGACGACGATACGTGTGGCCGGATCGTGGATTGCGACGTTGTGCGCATGAGCTGCCCCACCACCGTTCGGCCACAATCGTTCCGATAAGGCCGCCCGTCTCACCGACCTCGCCGAAGCAATCGCCTGCCGAAATGGTGGCGCAGCATGATTGATCGTGAAGCCATCGCGGGGTTGGCTCACCTAGAGCAACCTGCCTTTAATCGGAATCGGAACGATCCCGATTAAGGGCAGAAAGTTGCTCACCACTTTAAGAGCGATCATCTTTGCGCCTTAAATCAGAACCGGCTTTGCGGTTCCGATTTAAGGCGCGATGATCTAGACGTGGTTGAGCTGGGTTGAATGACAATTGCTGGCAAATTACCCGCCATCGGCCGCGTGGCATCCGCCATGCCACCGCCGGGCTCGTTTGTTTCCACGGCGCATCGGCTGGCGTCCATCGGATTGCCCGATCTGGTGCGCAGCTATACTGTGCATGGAACAGCACACCAGGCTCCACAAAACTGGATGAAGTGTTATCTCTGGCTCAGAGAAGGACAAGTTTTGGTCGCAAGGACCGCGTCAGATAGGATCGCACGGCAACGCGGAGGCACCATGGTTAAGGTCTTCACTGTCGTCGGGGCCAGGCCGCAGTTCATCAAGGCCGCGCCCGTCGCGCGGGCCCTCAAGGAGCTGGGACTAAGCGAGATCCTGGTCCATACCGGCCAACACTTCGACGCACTGATGTCAGACGTGTTCTTCGAGGAATTGGGGATCGCTAAGCCAAACTACAATCTGGAGGTGAACAGTCTCGGCCACGGCGCCATGACCGCGCGCATGCTGGAAAAGCTTGAGCAGGCCATGCTGGTCGAGAAGCCAGACTACGTGCTCATATTCGGGGACACCAATTCCACGGTCGCTGGCGCCCTGGCGGCAGCCAAGCTGCATATCCCTGTCGCCCATGTGGAAGCAGGTCTTCGCTCATTCAACCGGTCCATGCCCGAGGAGATCAACCGCGTTGTTGCGGACCACGTCAGCACGCTGCTGTTCTGTCCAACGCGGCTCGCCACCGAGAATTTGGCTAAAGAGAGCATAACTGAGGGCGTCCACTTGGTTGGTGACGTGATGTATGACACCACTCTAGCTACGGTGGCGCGGGCGCGGTATCAATCGCGCGTTCTCGACACGCTCGGACTTACGCCAAAGGGTTATGCCGCCGCCACCGTTCATCGGGCAGAAAACACAGACGATCCGGATCGGTTTCGTCGCGTTCTGGACTGGTTGGAAAATGCCGCAAGGGACCAGCTCGTGGTTATGCCGACCCATCCGCGAACCCGGAAGCTGCTCGAGCAAAGCGGAGACTGGCCGGCCGGCGTCCGAATTATCGAGCCCTTGGGGTATGTTGATATGACGTGGCTCGCGCACAACGCGTCGGCAATTTATACCGACTCCGGCGGGCTGCAGAAGGAGGCCTATTTTCATCGCGTTCCTTGTGTGACGTTGCGCGAGGAAACAGAATGGGTGGAGACCATTGACGCTGGATGGAACCGGCTGTGGACCGACAATTGTTATGCCGATGAACGCCGCGAGATTGCCGATTACGGAAATGGAACCTCGGCGACGGCCATCGCCGAGATTCTCGCAAACGCCATCTAACCCGTGGCTGGCTAAGCCGTGGCTGGGCAGGGAGGGCGTAGACGTGTACCTTTTGCCAGCGCCCGATCAGCCACATCCGTCAAGGAAAGGCCCTGATGTTTCCAGCACGCGCGGCCGGGTCCGGAACGCTAGATCATCGTGCCTTAACGTGGTGAGCAGCCTGCATTTCGTCGGGTTCGGAACGACCCCGGCGAAATGCAGGCTGCTCTAGCGATGCGCTGCGAGCCAATAAAAGGTGCATGCAGTCATGCCGAGCAAGCTCCTGGTTGCCTACTCACAATCGAGCACACATGTTCAGACGACGCTTGACTATTTGTCAGCAGTGGAACGGTGTGCAGATTTCGACGTTTCCTACCTACATGTCACGCACGAAGCGCGCCCAACGATCGATCTCAATTCATACGATATCGTCTTTCACAGTTACTGTGCCCGCCTTTGTTTTCCCGGCTATGTTTCGCCGACCTATTGCCATGCCCTTCGCGATTTCAAGGGCTTGAAAGTGCTTGCTGTCCAAGATGAGTATAACGCCACCAACATCTTGAAAGACGCCATCAAAAAACTCGGATTCCACATAGTTTTGACCTGCGTCCCGCAAAGTGCACTGGAGTACGTGTATCCGAAAGCCGAGTTTCCCACAACGAAGTTCATTACCGTCCTGACAGGCTACGTGCCGGATCACGCGCTAATCTCCGAAGCACATTGTGTTCCACTCGCTCAGCGCCCCATCGTGCTGGGCTACCGCGGTCGCGACGTTGGCGCGCATTACGGAAGGCTCGGATTCGAAAAATTCGAGGTCGGGCGCCGCTTGAAGGAGCAATGCGAGAAGCGGGGCATTCCTCACGATATCGCGATGGACGAAGCAAGCCGCATTTATGGGCCACAATGGTTGGAGTTCATCGGCAGCTGCAGAGCTATGCTTGGCTCCGAGTCCGGTAGCAACGTGTTTGATTTCGACGGCTCGATCCTCAAGACCTATCAGCGCATAACTGTTGCCAACGGTGGCCGCCCCCCTAGCTACATCGAATTTTCGCGCTACGTCGCCAAACGCGATACCGAGATCGATATGGGCCAGATTTCGCCAAGGGTGTTTGAATGTGCCCTCAAGCGAACGCCGATGGCGCTGATTACAGGCCGGTATTCTGGGGCTATTCAACCTTACGAGCACTACATTCCAATCGCACAAGATTTTTCCAATCTCGATGAGGTGTTCGCTCGACTGAGTGACGTCAGAGGTCTCGAACTTATGGCAGAGCGGACCTATCATCACCTCATCGCGTCGGGGCGCTACAGCTATGGCACGGTCTGGCGGATGCTGTCGGACGAATTTCGCGCACAGCTCGACCGATGGCCGGGCCGGGCAGGTCTGATCAAAGCCAGTGAGCAGAGTTGGCTGCCTGCTGGCTTTGCCCGCTGCGGCATGTTCGATGAGGCGGCCACGAGCGCACCGAAGTTGCCTGACAAACACTTCGTCATCAAGGATTGTGCCTTGGCCCTTTTGAAACCGACCGTACGCTATGGCATCCCGCCGCAAATAGTCGCCACGGTCGCCCGCCACGCTCTGCAGCTAAGGTGCGCCGCGCTCGAGACCATGCTACGCTTGGCCAGGTCGCTCGAACCAAGCAACGCGACTGAACCCAAAGCGACAGTCGAGGCGCATGAACTTGTCCCTCAGATCGCCAATCGCTTGAGCGAAGTCCAAAACGAAATGGCCGGCCTCGCGTACGGGCGACGCGGGACGTCGACAGGCGATCGCGGTGGAGGTTCAGACTTGGCGAGCGGCGCAGCAAGCGGCAATGACGATTGGCGCCACGTCATCCGCCTTGGTCGATATTACAGCCTATATCTGGAGCTGACAGCGCCTGTCACACAGCTGAAAGACGAATTGCGCCGTCAGCTTGAGATCAAACGATTACAGCAGCCAGGATTGGCCGAGCGCGCAAGTCTGGCGCTCGTGTCGGTACGGCTCGTTTGGACCCAAACCACCGGATCACCGGTTGAAGGGCTCAAGACCACGGCACGCCGCCTGAGAAACATCACCCGGACGTTGACACGGGCGAGCAAACCGGCGCGGCCAACCACGGATCCGATCCGGGCTGAGCGGGCGACTGAGGACGGCAGCATTGCTTCATGATGACGGCCCGTCTGGGGGATTCTGACATAATAGAAGCGCTGCCAACGGACATTTCGTGTGTTGGTCAGAATACACAAAAAACGGGACTTCTGCCAACATGTGCGGCGTTTTCGCTTCCATTGGTTTGCCGGCTGACCCGACGAGACTCGATGTCGTCGCCTATCGCGGCCCTAACGACCGTGGCTGGGAAGAATTTCAATGTCCCGCAGGGCCGGTTTGCCTCGGCCATCGACGCCTTTCGATCATCGACACGAGCAGCGGCGGGCATCAGCCAATGGCACACCCGGCGAGCCGCTGCACCATCGTGTTCAACGGTGAGATCTACAATTACCGCGAGCTCCGCGGTGAACTCGAAGCGCTCGGGGAAACGTTCGCAAGCAGTTCCGACACCGAGGTGCTGCTGCGCGCATGGGTTGTATGGGGGCGCGACGCGCTGCCGCGCCTGCGCGGCATGTTCGCCTTCATTTTATGGGACGATCATCGCAAGCGCTTGTGGGTTGCGCGTGACCGATTTGGCATTAAGCCGCTCTACATGACGCAGGGCCCGCGCTCCGTTGCATTCGGCTCCGAGATCAAACAGCTCATTGGCCTGCCGAGCGTTCCCGGGCGCATGAACCTTGCTCGGGTCTCCGACTTCCTGGCCTGGGGCATGTCGGATCACACCGCGCAGACCATGTTCGAAAGCGTTCACCAAGTACGCGCTGGCGAAATGATTTGCGTCGACGCTGCTGAAGGGTCTTCGCTAACGGTTGAAAACCATCAGTGGTACGAACCGCCCCATCGGAGTGTGCAGGTCAGCGCGAATGTCGCCGCGGCGGATTTCCATGACCTGCTGAATGACGCCATACGCTTACATCTGCGTTCCGACGTGCCTGTTGGCTCGTGCCTTTCAGGCGGACTGGACTCGTCCTCGATCGTTTGTCTGATGTCACAAGAAATGGGTTCTGCCAGGGACAACCGCCCCGTTCGTACCATATCTGCCTGCTACAATGAGAAATCAGTCGATGAGAAGCCTTATATGGATGCGGTCATCGCCCGGTCTCATACTGAACCGCACTTTGTTTGGCCACGTGCAGACGATGTTTTTCAACGCGCTTCAGATATCACTTGGCATCAGGACGAGCCGTTTGGCTCGACCTCGATTTTCGCGCAATGGTGTGTGTTCGAAGCCGCCCAGCGCGCCGGCGTCAAGGTTATGCTCGATGGCCAAGGAGCGGATGAGCAGCTGGCCGGATACCTCACAGGTTTCCCATTTCATCTTGCGGGCCTCGTCCGCCGGGGTGACGTGGTCGGGTTATGGCGGGATGTGAAGGCCCGCAAACGGCTCACCGGCACGTCGATCACGGCGCAACTTCAGTCGATCGTTCCTCGCCTCTTGCCTTCGCCGTTTTTGAACACGCTTTATCGGCGGCGGCAAGCTTTGCTGCAGGACAATTGGCTCGGTCAGGGCGCTCTGCAACAGTATGCGGGGGCAGGCAGTGCCTTCGAGACAGCGATCGCAAGTCGCCAACTTAGCCCCGCGCACGACTTGGCCAGCCTGTGCGTTGTCATGACATTTGCTTCGAACCTGCAGATGTTGCTGCATTGGGAGGACCGCAGCTCCATGGCGCACAGTATAGAGGCACGTGTCCCCTTCCTCGACCATCCCCTGGTCGAGTTTTCATTGGCGCTTGGTAACGCGCACAAGATGGTCGATGGGCAAACAAAGCATGTGTTGCGCCAGGCTGTGTCGGGTATCATTCCAGATTGCGTCAGGAACCGCCACGACAAGCTCGGCTTCGCGACACCTGAGACATTCTGGTTTCGCGGCCCGCTCCGCCGCCCTGTGGAGGATGGCATTGAGAGAACATTGCAGCTGTTCCCTGACCTGTTCAATGTCGAGGGGGTGCGAAAGCGTTCATGGCGCATGTTGAACGGTGAACGGCCGGTAGATTTTTGGTTGTGGCGCATGGTCAACCTCGGCATCTGGGCTGACCGGTTCAAGGTTAGCGCCTAGCAGAAAGTTGAGTATCCGACAGTGTTACATGCGCCGTTCTGAGCTTAAACTCAGTTTTCCCGCCGGCAATGATGACGTACCATCTGACCCTAGATTTGCATTGTTCTTTTGGATAGACTGTAAAGATGGCCACATACCGCCTCGATTGACGACTAGAGCAACCTGCTCTTCATCGGACTGGCAACGATCCCGATGAAAAACAGAACGTTGCTCACCACCTTTAAGAGCGATCATGATCGTGCCTTAATTGGAAACCGGCTTTGCGGTTCCGATTTAAGGCACGATGATCTAGGCTCCGGATAATGCCCATCAAATTGAGATTCTCATCTAGTCTCAATGCTTGTGCTGATCACTGCCATGATTCTCCCTTTTTGCCTCTTTAGTATAGGTGTCGTGGTAGTAACAGCGGTGACTGAAGCCAAATAGAGCGCCCGTCGTTTTGCGCCATCACCGCGATGGGTCTGCATGTCGGCGCGCACGACTCGATACGATTTCGCGCACGCACCTCTTGTACTGAGGGTCAATATGGTCACTGACGAATCCGGTACGCGTGCAACTTTCGCCGACGACCTGCCACGCTTATTTCAACACCTGCCGCCGCGACACCGCCGTCAGTTGGTGCTGGTCCTGCTTGTGATGGTGTTGGGTGCGATCGCGGAGGTGGCGACACTCGGCGCTGTGCTGCCATTTCTGTCACTTATTGCGGACCCGAAACTGGCTCACACATTCCCGTTGCTGCAGGAAGTGTTCTGGGTATTGGGTTGGCGGAACCCTGACAACATCGTGTTCCCGGCCACCATCTTGTTCGCCAGCGTCGCGCTGACGGCTGGCGCCATTCGGTTGGCATTTGTCTGGATCAGCCAAAAATATCTGCTTCGGTTGGCCCACGTCTTGGCGATTGAGGTTTATCGGCGCACGCTTCATCAACCCTATAGCTATCATGTCGCTACGAATTCGAGCGAAGTCATCGCCACGATTAACAAAGTTCAACCGGTCGCCCTTGGCGTCCTGCAACCCTTGATGAATGCCCTTTCCGGCTTGGTGACCTCGGCGTTCGTCCTCGTGGGATTGCTGCTGATCAATGCGTCTGTGGCAATCTGCGTCGCAGTCGGCTTCGGAGCGGTTTACTTGCTGATCACCGCGATTACCCGAAGCCAACTGGCCGCCAACAGCAAGATTATCGCCGAGACGCACGTCACCCGATTGCGGGCGGCCCAAGAAGGCCTCGGCGGCATAAGAGATGTTCTTCTCAATCGGACTCAACCGGTCTACGTCAACAAATTTCGGCAAGCAGATCGTGCCTTGGCAGATGCGATCATCGTCAATGCCTTTATCAGCGTAGCGCCGCGATACGTGATCGAAGCCGTCGGCATGATGGCAATTGCTGTCTTGACGCTGATGCTCAGTCAGGGGCCAAACGGTTTGACCGTGGCCCTACCTACGCTGGGGGCGCTCGCGTTGGGGGCTGTTCGCCTGTTACCCTTGGTGCAATTGATCTATTTCGGCTGGTCGCAAGCCTCCGGGAACCGTCAGTTGTTGACGGATGTTCTGGCCTATCTCGACCTTCCGGTGCGCGGCCAATCGGAACAGGCACGCGGTGTGTCGCCCCTGCCGTTCCATCGCGAGGTCGCTCTCAAGAACCTTAGTTTTCAGTTCGAGGAGAACGCGATCGTTCTCAAAAACATCAATCTCACCATAGCAAAGGGCGAGCGCGTGGCGTTGGTGGGGGAGACCGGTAGCGGTAAGAGCACCTTGATGGATCTGGTAATGGGCCTGCTCGTGCCCACTTCAGGCGCCATCATCATCGACGGCAAACCGCTGACTTTGGAAACCCTCGAGGCATGGCAAGCCCAAATCGCCCATGTTCCGCAGTTCATTTACCTCGCAGATGCGAGCATTGCTGAGAATATTGCCTTTGCGGTTGCGCCGGAGGATATTGACTGGTCGGCCGTCCGGACGGCGGCACGACGCGCGCAAATCGCCGAGTTCGTAGAGAGCCTGCCCTCCGGCTACGAGACGCACGTCGGCGAACAGGGTGTCCGCCTATCCGGTGGCCAACGCCAACGCATCGCGATCGCCAGAGCACTTTATCACGAAGCGTCATTTTTGGTACTCGACGAAGCAACCAGCGCCCTCGATAACGAGACCGAATCGGCCGTGATGGCATCGATCAACAATCTCGACCGCGACCTGACCATCTTCATTATCGCCCACAGATTATCGACGATAGAAGCCTGCGACAGCGTATACCGATTGAGCGGAGGCAAGCTGACGCTGGAGCGGTCAAGAAGCAATCAAATATTAAAGCGTGTCGCGATTAATGGGATTCAGGGATTCCCAAATCAGCTACGGCCTGCTTCGCCTTCGGTGCAAGCCGACGGAGGCGAGAATGAGCCGACCACACCGCACGGCGTTGCGTGAGCGTGTTGTGGCGTACGTTGAAGACGGTCACTCGAACAAACAGGCAGCGCGCTACTTCCGGGTGTCGCCGCGTTTCGTCAACAATCTGATGATCCGGCACCGCAGGCCTGGCACCTTGGAGGCCAAACCGCAGGGCCGCCCGGCTGGTATGGGCAAACTCACCGATCGGCAGGAGTGGCTCCGTCAGCGCCTTGCAGAATCGAGGCCGATTAAATGCGACACGCTTTAGAGCAACCTGCCTTTAATCGGGATCGTTCCGATTCCGATTAAAGGCAGGTTGCTCTGGCGCATCAAGCCGACCCAATCTTGTAAACGATCAGCTGCCGCCCACTCCGAAGAGCCCGCACGAAGCCACCTCAGTGTCCGATTGCAATCGGCCGGCGCTTGGTCAACAGCAGCTCTCGCCAGTGACCGACTTAGACCGTCGCTTCACGCGTGGCCCATGCTTGCAACCATCGGATTGGATGATCGCCAGTCTACTCGAGGCCCATGGTTTGGCGCATTTTCTTTACGGTGTCCGGCGGTGTCGACATCATGTCATTGACGAACTTCTGGATCCGTTCGCCGGGGATCGGATCAATGACGTATTGGCTTTTCTTAGCGACGGCCAAAAAGCCCGGATCGCGTAATGTCTTTTGATAGGCATCACCCAGTGCCTTTACCCGGTCTGCAGGGACGCCCGGTGGAATCGCCAGCGCTCGGTCGGCGATTCCCGTTTGGACAATGCTGAACATTTTACGCTCGAAGTCGTTGCGCGCAAACGAGGCGAGGAGTGGAATGTCCGACAGCTCAGGTACCGGCTTGCTGGCCATCTGCACCAAATGGACGAGCTTACCCTCACGCACCCAATCGGGCTTGCGCAGCTTCCAACCGACCCATTGACCGGCCCATCCGTGCACCTCTCCTTTTTCGATCGCCAGCCGGATCGGCGAGCCGCCTCGATAACCGGTGATGATCCGAAATTTGGTCCCCAGCGTGTTATTGATCATCGCCGGGATCAAATAGGTGTTGGAGGACCTGCCAATGGCACCAAGGATCACCTCCTTTTTCTTGGCCTCCTCCAGTGTCATGACCGGCGCGATGTCCTTGCGCAGGGTCAGCACATTGGCCGCTTCGCCCCAGCCGCCGACCCAGGTAAATTTGGTTGGATCGTAAGCGCCCTTGATGATCCCCAGCATCACGCGCAGGGCAACGCCCGCATTCGGCGTGATGATGGCCGTGCCGTCCTTGGCCGCGACTTGATAGACATAGGCGACCGCCTTGGAACCTCCGGCTCCAGGCTTGTGTTGCACGATCAGCTTCGGGTGGCCGGGAATGTAATTGCCCATATGCTTGGCAAGAATCTGAGCAAACGTGGAATAAATCCCACCCGGTGAAACGCCGACGATAATCTGGACGGTTTTTCCCTTGTAGAAATCCTCCACGCCCGCGGCGGTCGCGGCCGCAGCGGGTGCCATCACCATCGCGAGCGTGCAAGCGCACAAGGTCGGCACGCTTTTTGGGTTGAGCGCCATCACCGCCTCCTTGGTCCGTCTCCCGATTTTCTTGCTTTCAGCGCCTCGAGGCTCGTGTGACTGAAACGCCAATTCAATCACGCTGACCGGGGTGTTGCGCTGCGAGTTGAGGCTAGCCCGGTCCCCCCCTCATCGCAAGACGCTTGATCGGACCGCGCTCCAAGACCCTGGGTCAAGCCGCCTTCATGCGTCTTAAAGTTCGCTGGAACCATCCCGCTCCCCGACCCGGCCACCCGATGGCATGATGTTGCGGTTGGAAGAGCTGGGGGGCGCAAGGCTCGTGCGACCGCCCGATGAAGGAGCGGGTGCAAGCCTTCAATTCATGTTTGGCAGCAGCCATTGATGACGCCCGCTGGCAGCGCCGCTGCACGCGTTGGCGAAAGACGCTCACATCACCGCACTTTGGTTCGCAGCCCGCTCAGTCGACGCCGGCGCCTCTGCATTGCTTGACGCTGCAGGTCGGGCCGGTATGGTTGCCGACACCTCGCGACAGGACGCCAGCGTTACCGGAACATCCATGTCCAATACCCAAACCGCGGCTCAGGCGATCGCTTCAGCGCTGAGGCGACACGGCGTACAAACCCTCTTTTCTCAGAGCCTTCCGTCAGCCGTTGTTCTTGCGGCGGAAGATCTTGGTTTGCAGCAATACACTTACCGCACCGAAAATGCGGGTGCGGCGATGGCCGACGGCTTCGCGCGGCTATCGGGCCGCGTCGCAGTGGTCACCGCACAAAATGGCCCGGCCGCGACCTTATTGGTCCCCGGGCTCGCGGAAGCGTTGAAGTCCTCGATCCCGATCGTTGCCCTCGTGCAGGATGTCAGCCGTCATGAGACGGATCGAAATGCCTTTCAAGACCTCGATCATATCGCCCTTTTTCAAGGGTGCGCCAAGTGGATCAGGCGGGTCAACGAGCCCGGTCGCATCATCGACTATCTGGACATGGCGGTGACCGCCGCCACCAGCGGGCGACCCGGCCCGGCCGTGTTGCTGCTGCCGGCCGACATGCTGCTGGAACGCAGTGAACCGGCGGAGACCCGGCACGCCGATCTTGGCCTGTGTCCGCTCGACCGCATCGTGCCTGACGCTGAGCGCCTTGAGCGCGCGGCGGCCATGCTGCAAGCAGCCAAACAGCCGATGATCATCGCCGGCGGCGGCGTTCATATCTCTGGAGCGGCCGGCGAACTATCGGCCCTGCAGAGTTTGGCGCATATCCCGGTGGCCACCACCGTGATGGGCAAGGGTGCGGTCGACGAGCGTCACCCGTTGTCGCTGGGGGTGGGTGGAAATACGCTCGGCCGCTTGTCATCGAGCTACTACCACCGTTCGCTGATCCAGGACGCCGACGTCGTGATGCTGGTCGGCACGCGAACCGCTCAGAACGGCACCGATTCGTGGCGGTCATTTTCACCGGCGGCCAAATTCCTCCACATCGATATCGATCCGATGGAGATCGGGCGAAATTACGAGGCCCTCCGCTTGGTTGGGGACGCCAAGCTGACGTTGGCGGAACTGAGCCGGCGGCTGGCTGGTCAACGCAGCTATCCGACCGATCTGGCGCAGGCCATTGCAGTCTCACGCCAACGACATGCCCGCGAGGTCGCGCCGCTGTTTAGGTCCGACGCCTCTCCCGTACGACCGGAGCGGTTGATGGCGGAGCTGCAAAAGGTGCTCACCCCGCAAACCGTTGTCGTCGCCGACGCCAGCTACGCCACGGTCTGGATGGCCAGCTACCTCACCGCTTTAACTCCGGGCATGCGGTTCATCAGCCCGCGCGGTATTGCCGGTCTGGGATGGGGCCTCCCGCTTGCACTCGGCGCGAAAACGGCCGGCCCGGCCTGCCCGGTACTGTGCATCGCCGGCGACGGCGCGTTCGCCCACGTGTGGGCCGAGCTTGAAACCAGCGTGCGCACCAAGACGCCGGTCGTTTTGACGGTGCTCAATAATGGGGTGCTGGGCTATCAAAAGGATGCGGAGGATGTGAAATTCGGCCGCCATACCAGCGCCTGCTATTTTCAGCCCGTCGATCATGCGAAAATCGCGCAAGCTTGCGGTTGCCGCGGCACGCGGATCGAGAACCCCGCCGATTATCTCCCGGCCGTGCGCGAAGCGCTGGCGGCCGATGAGCCTTGGGTGATCGATGTCGTCACCGACCCGCACGCCTATCCGCCGATCACGCTGTTTGACGACCTTGAGACCATTCGTCGGTCGTCCGGCAGATGATGATCGGTATTCGGCCGATGCAGGTGTCGTCCGAGCAAGGAGATTGATGGTGGCTTTTGAGGACTATGCCGACAGCTTCGAAACGATTCGCATGCGACGGGAGGACGGAATTCTGGAGATTTCGTTGCATACCGATGGCGGTCCTTTGCGGTGGGGCCGAAAGCCCCACCAAGAATTGGAACGCGCGTTTTTGGAGGTGGGCCGCGACCGGGATAATCACGTCGTCATCCTGACCGGCACCGGCGAGGCGTTTTCCGGCCCGGCGCCGACCGTCGAGGCCAACCTGGCCGAGCACCGGCAATCGCCGACCCAATGGGGCGAGCTGGGTTGGGAGTCCAAAAATCTGCTGTTTAACATGCTCGCCATCGACGCACCGATGATCGGCGCCGTCAATGGGCCCGCCTTGCGCCACGCCGAGTTGCCCGTGATGTGCGATATCGTATTGGCATCTCAAACCGCCGCATTTCAGGATTCGGCCCATTACGTCGGCGGCCTGGTCCCGGGTGACGGTATGCACATCGTGTTCCCCTTGCTGATGGGCTATAACCGCGGGCGCTATTTTCTGCTCACGGGGCAAAAAATAGACGCGGAGGAGGCCAAGACGTTTGGGCTTGTCAACGAAATCCTTGCACCGGGAGACCTGATGCCGCGGGCCTGGGAGCTGGCACGCCAGATCATGCGACAGCCGGAGCTCAACCGCCGCTATACGCGGCTCTTGATCACCGAGGTTTTGCGGCGCCAGATGAACGAATTGTTGCCCTATGGCCTCGCCCTGGAAGGACTCGCGCTGGTCAAGTGAGCCGGTGAGTGGGATGAGCCGCTGAGTGGGATGAGCTGCCTCGTAGCATGACGCCGGCGGGTGGCGACGGGCGCAACAAGGGTGGCCACGATCTGGCTGCGAAAGGAATGACCATGGCCAATATCGGCTATCTCGGCGGTGGCAACATGGCGCAGGCGATGACCCGTCGTTTGCTGGCGGCGGGTCATGCGGTGACCATCTATAATCGGACGCCGGACAAGCTTCGCCCCCTGACGGAGCTGGGCGCGGTGATTGCGGCGACGCCGCGCGATGCGGCGATAGGTGCGGATATTGTTTTTTCTTCCGTCACGGATGATGCGGCTTCGCGGTTTGTATGGAGCGGACCTGATGGCGCTCTGAGCGCGGACCTTCCCGCCCGCACGCTGATCGTCGAGCATTCGACCATGACCCGAGATTGGGTGTTAGAGCTCAGTCAGTTGGTTGCCGAACGCGGGCTGCGCTATCTCGACTGTCCGGTCGCTGGCCGTCCGGACGCCGCCGCGGCGGGTCAGCTGATCGTGTTTGCCGGGGCCGAAAAATCGGATCTCGACGAGATCACCCCCCTTATTCAATCGATCAGCAAGGAAATTTTTCATTTCGGACCGCCCGGATCGGGCACGGCCTTCAAGCTGATCTATAATTTAATGGGGGTGGTGCAGATCGTCGCCTTGGCCGAGGGGCTGGTGGCCGCTGAAGCCGCCGGCATCGACCTGCACGTGGCCGCACGCGCGTTCGCGAACGGCAACACGGGCAGCGGACACGTCATCAAGCACGGTCCGTTCATGGCCGCAGGCAACCACGAAGATCCACCCGGGTTTACACCTCGCGGGCGGCTGAAGGATTCGACTTATGGGGTCGAGCTCGAGGAGCGGCTCGGCCAGCAGCCCAGCGTTGGACGGGCGGCGATGATGACATTTGAGCGCATGGTCGATGCGGGCATGGCGGATTGCGCCGATAGCATGTTGTTTGAGTTTCTGCGCTCGCGGTGTGAACCATGAGGACCATGCGAACGCCGGCGGATCGGAGCTGATGCCAAGCGGTGCCGCGCCAGTTGTGCGCATGAGCCCGAGACCGCTTCGGTGTTCGCCGGAACCATCTCCCTCCCACCCGGCTGCCCACACAAGATCATCGCGCCTTAAATCGGAACCGCAACG
The DNA here is from genome assembly GCA_965223035.1 of Hyphomicrobiaceae bacterium. Lineage (GTDB taxonomy): Bacteria > Pseudomonadota > Alphaproteobacteria > Rhizobiales > Hyphomicrobiaceae > CAMDPA01. The sequence goes on from OZ244980.1 coordinate 5,279,331, forward strand.
CCGATTCCAATTGCGCCGGTTCCGATTTTAGGCGCAAAGATGATCGCTCTTAAAGTGTAGAGCAACCTGCCTTTAATCGGGATCGCTCCGATTCCGATCAAAGGCAGGTTGCTCAAGCGGGCCATCGCGAGGCCGGGTAGCGGAGCGGGTCGGCAGGGCTGCCCGACCAAGGCAGACATGAACGAGACACCACCGCCAGCCGGTTTGCGGCGAGCACGGCGTGCGCCTACTTGATGTCGAGCATGTTCACCGGCCGCCAGTCCTGCGCTGGTGGGTTGAGCGCAAATTTCCTGGCCCGTTCGCAAAAAATCGAAGCCGGTCGGTCAATATCGGCGATCGCCGAGAAGGCCGCGGCCGCACCTTCAAAATCGCGTCCCCGCCACTTCGATAGCCCCTCCGCATAGGCCGTCAGTTGCGCCGTTTGCGCCCTGTCGTCGGTGGTACCGCTGGGCCAGGGCTCGAATATCCTGACAGCAGCGGTTCGGCCAACGACGCAGACCTCATCAAGCTCGCGCCAAACGATGTCGTCGCCAGCTTGCCGCGCCGTCGCCTGCGAGGCCAGGATCGTCGTGCCGTAGAATTTATTGGCACCCTCAAGCCGAGCCGCCAGGTTCGCGACGTCACCCATCACGGTATAATTGAAACGCTGCTTGGAGCCGATGTTGCCAACCAAACCCTCTCCGGTATGAAGTCCGATGCGTTGACGCAGTTTAACACCGCTCGACGGGTCGGAGGTCGAAGCCTGCATCTCGTCGAGCTTCGCCTGGCAGGCCAGAGCCGCCTGGACCGCATGCCGCGCGTGATCGGGGTCATCAAGCGGCGCGCCAAACACGGCAACGATGGCATCGCCGATGAATTTATCGACGAAACCGCCATGCTGGCTGATGATATCTGTCATGTTGGTCAGATATTCGTTCATCAGGGCAACCAGCTCATCCGGCTGCAGCTTTTCGGCGATCGGCGTAAACCCTTGAAGATCGGAGCAATAGACCGTCACCGTGCGCAATTCCCCGCCGAGCTGTGGCAGCTTGTTGGAGGCGAGCATCCGCTCCACCAAATCGGGCCCGATGTAATAAGAAAATGTTCGCCGCAGAAATTGCTTCTCCCTGTCGGCGGTTGAAAGCCGATACATGCCGGTTGCAACGGCGGCCATCCCGGCGGCGGCAAGCGCCTCGATGAACGGCAGCACGACGGCTTGGGAAAAAGCGAGCAGAACGAGGCCCGACCACAGGCCAAAGGTGGCGATAATCACCAACACCGTGGCGGGAAGACTGAAGGTCAGCGTCACCGCAGAAACTAGAAATGCCAGCCCGCTGCTGACCGCCCAAGCTGATCGGGTGTCGACCTCACGCAGCGCGTTGTGCCGCAACAGGTTGTTCACGGCGGTCGCATGCACATAGGCGCCGGCGATCGAATCGCGTCGATGAATGGATGCATTGGCGGGTGTCGGCAGCACGCACCGCGGCGCGCGCGCACCCTCGATGCCGGTGGCGAACCTTTTGGACGTGATGACCCGATCCTCGGTGTCCAGGATCGCGCCAAAGATAACCACGCGGCCCTCGAAATGGCGACGAAAAAAAGCGGTATCGGCTTTGTCGACACAGGCACGCAAGTCGGCGAGGGAATAGGTCGGCACGTCGTCGGCGCCACCTTCGAAGTTGAGCGCCAGCGTATTGGGCACGCGAACCGGAACCCGATAGCCGCCAAGGCTCAGCCCAGCGCCATTCAGATACTGTGGAGACTGTTCTAGTTTGCGCGACGCCAGCTCGACGGCCAACGATGGCGTTTTGATTCCGTCGATGCGAAACGAGAGCGGTACGCGGCGGGCGATTTCGTCGGGGTCCACATAAAGATTGAGGGGGCGGATGTTGCGCTGGTGACCGACGGCGAAGCGCTGCCCGACAGAAGGTGCAATCGGCTGAGCTTGGTGTTGCACCTGCCCCAACACAATCTTGTCGTTGCGGGCAGCTTGTGCCAGCGCCCGCAAGAACGGCCGATCAAACCCCCGGACCGTGGCGCCCAGCGTGCTGCCGCCAAACGCGATCTCCGAGTGTTCGATGGAGGTGGGAAAGACGATGTCGAAGGCGACCACGGCGGCACCGCCATCGACAACGGCATCAAGCACCCGTGCGATCTCGCCGGTCCACGTGACACTCGGTGTGCCCTTGAAGGGTGCGTGGGTGTAGGTCTCCTCATCGAGACCTATGACAACGGTCGGCGAATGTTCAGGATCATGAAGCGCGCCGAAAGTCACCCAGCGCATGGCGGTGAGCACATCAATCGACAGGCCGCGCAGCCGTTCAAACGCCGGCAGCGCAAAGATCCCACCGCTGACGAGCGATATCACCAAGACAGCTGCCAGGGCCCTCAGATTCGTCGCCACTGCCATTAAATACGTCAGCGCCTCCGCGGCATCCGCACCAGCCGCGATATGACGGCTGAGGTCTCGAACCGGGCGTCTTGATGGACCCTAAAGTCCAGGCTGTCGGCCCCCAGGCTGACGCGATAGCGGCCGCCAGCCCTCCATTTCGCCGGCATCTTGCCAAAATCAAGAAATGAGCCAGCGATCAGGTGCTCGGGCCTAATCTGAAACTCCCGCGGCCGCTCCAATCGATCCAACCGCTCGAGCCGCAGTCGACCCGTCGAGCGCAGCTCCAGCACCGGAGGCAGACCATAAACCACTTGCGTCTGCTTGCGAAAGCCACGCTTGACGAGCGCGCCGCTGCGTTGCGCGGTGCCGGCCGTCAGCTGCACGTGGCCGCGACCACAAGGCACGCGCGTGCGCGTGATTTTGCCACCGAACACCGTGCTCTTTTCGTTGCCGATGGTGACTGTGCCGCCAGCAATGGTTTCGCGCCAGCAGGACTGCAGATAGCCAACGATCAATCGGTCGCTCGGCGATAGATGAATTTTTCGTCCGGCGACCAGATAATCCATGAAGTCGACGCCGGCGGTGCGGCTTTGTATATTTTCGACCAAGGCGACAGGTTGGCCGGCCGATGCAGATTGAGCCGAGACAGTCCCTGCCAGCGGCACGATCGAGGCTATTGCAACATGAATAACTGTTCGCATGGCGAGGCGCCCTCCAATTGCGGCGAAACACAACCATTCTCAACTTCGGCTCTGAATCGCGCTGCCCGATCCTTGCACTGATAAGCCTTGCGAGGCGCTTCTGCTTCCTCGCAGAAAATATCATTAGCGCATTGAGCGGTAAATGCTGTTCCCTACGGAACATGATCCGTAAGCGGGATTTGGATTTGCCGGTCTTAGATCGTACGAAGCCAGGCCGCACCCGTTGTCGGGGTCGTCGGCCCGATCCCCAGCGATCGTTGAGCGGGTCGAAAACGGATCGCAGGGCGCTGTCGGGAGAGCCATAGTTGCCGTTGCGGCAGCGGCATCAGACAGGCTTCGCCGCTTTCAATCAGGCGAATCGGGCGAACTGGACGCGCCGACCGCACCGCCAACGCTGTTAGTGCCCCATGCAGTTTTGCGCTATAGCGTTGCAGCATCAGCTGGAACCATCTCGCTCCGCCGCCCGGCCATCAAATGGCACGCTTGGGTGGGTGGCCGGGCTGGTAAGCGGGCCGGCAGGCTGATCTGCCCAAGGCGGACATGACCTAATGGGGATGCACCTCGCCTTCGATCGTCGTGCGCAGCAGCAAACGCCGCTCGCCCGACGGGAAATCCGTGCGTGCGTGCATCGAGCAGCGGTTATCCCAGATCAGCAGGTCATGCCGCTGCCAGACGTGCTCGTAAACCCAGTCGCGATTCTCCGAATGATCATAAACGGCGGCGAGCAGGCGCTGGCTTTGCTCGGCGCTCATGCCCTCGATGCTTTCGGTCATCAATCGGTTGACATAGACGGCCTTACGCCCGGTTTCCTCGTGGGTGCGAAACACGGGATGATAGGCTTTGTTGACCTGGACGATGCCGGTGCCGTCGCCGCGCTTGGCCTCGCCCAGCGTGTAGGTGTGATAGGCGCGCTTGCCCGCTAGCTTCTCCTTCAGGTCTGCCGGTAGGGCCTCATAGGCGACGTAGCAGTTGGCGAACAGGGTGTTGCCGCCGTGGGAGGGCACTTCGACGGCATAAAGACAGGTGCCCTTATGGGGCCGCGCAACATGCAACATGTCATGGTGGAACCACATCTCGCCATCCGGCAGCGCGCCGATCGGCACGCCATTTTCGCGGATGTTGGAGATCAGCATGATATCGTCCAGCAAGTCAGCGTAGCCTGGGGGCCGGTATTCCGGCTTGCGGGACAGCGCACCACGCGTGCCGAAGGCGCTCGTGATGTCCAACAGCTGCTGCTGGCTCAGTTGCTGGCCGCGAAATAACAGCACCAGATGCTTCAACCATAAACCGTAAAGGTCCGACTTGGTGGCCGGATCGATCGGCTGGGTGAGATCAACGCCGCGGATCTCGGCGCCGATGTGCTTCGACAAGGGAACTGCTGTTACTGCCATCTCGTCCTCCGCGTCGCCCTGCCGGTTGATGGGGCGCCGCCTGGCGCAGCATCGGCGCGGCATTTCGGGCCCTGATATCTTGCCTAGATCATCGCGCCTTAAATCGGAACCGCAAAGCCGGTTCCGATTTAAGGCACAAAGATGATCGCTCTTAAAGTGGTGAGCAACTTTCTGCCTTTAATCGGGATCGTTCCGATTCCGATTAAAGGCAGGTTGCTCTAGGTGATGCCCCGCGATCAAGCCAACCGGCGCGTGCAGCAAGATGGTACCGGGCCACGCCGCAGCGGGCGCTGGCCGACGCGGTGGCCGCATGGGGGCTCGGTCGCTGCGCCCCGGATGGGACGATCGGTAGATCGCAGCCCGCGATGCAGCAACGCCCGGCCTTGCATCGCTCGTGCGCCGATTTCGGCGGCGCTTAGGCGGAGCGGCGCGGTACAGCCGCGATGACACCCGGGCGAGATCAGCGTGCCTTGAATGGGTGAGCAGCTTTCTGCCTTCATTCGGGATCGTTCCGATTCCGATGAAAGGCCGGGCGCGCTAGCGACCACCGAGCTCGATCAGCTCACCCAACGTCATCGGCGCATAGCGCTGCACGGCCACGACTGGTGGCGACGATGCGCGCGGATTGGCATTGTCAGCCACCTTCGGCGAGGTCCGTCCTGGCTGATCCTGCGCGGGAAGGATTCGATAGACCATCGCCCGATCACGCCGGTCGCCGGGCGTATTGATCTTAAGTTTGGTGGGTCGTTCCTCGATGCGGGATCGCCGGCCGCTCGAGGTGGTCATTTCCGGCGCTGCGAAAGGTTCAGTCGGCACGGTCGTGATGACGGTGGTGACGGGTGATCGGGGCGCTTTATCGACCACATCGGTCTGCGATGTTGGCGCCGGATCGATGCGGCTGGCGAGCGGCGCTCCCGTTGGCCGCCAATTCAACACGGCTGTCGAAATCAGAGCAAATGCGCCGGCGATCACCGCCAGCGCCAGACACACAGCGGCCGCGGCGTGCCGGTGCTGATCGTTGCCCTCGATCGCAGAATTGCGTCGTGTCGATGGCCTTGCTGAGCTGGCCCCCTGACCATGCCGTGCGACCCTCGCACGCGTCGGACGGCGGCCGATGCCCGCCTCCGCTTGCGTCATGGTGACGCTTGACCGCAGGCGACTCCAGGTTGTCGGCCGCTGCGGACGAACGACACGCTCGGGCGCCGGATCGTCATCGTGCGCCTTGGCGGATCGGACGTGGCGCCCATGATCCGGGCCGCAGTCAGTTGCAGTTGCCAATATCGTCGCCGCCGGCATCTGACGCGACAGGTCGCCGAAATCGTTGCCTTGCCAGCGTTTCAGTCGCGCCTCCAGCAGCGCCAATCGGGGCGACGGATCTTGATCGGTTGGCCGCTGCGTTCGCTTCGCGGCTGGCCCTACCGCGTGCCCGCCGCGATCCCTGCTCCACCGTTTGCCGCCGGGCGCTTTGGGAACCGGGCGCCAGACAAAGTCCCCACAGTCCACGCCCCGGCGCCAAAACCACATGATCCTTCGGTCCTCGTCGTTACCTAACATGCACTATAGCGGCTGCGCCGAGGGCCGGCCAATACCACCTTGGCACGTCGTGAACAAACTCCCATCAGCATGTCCCGCTGGTGAACGCCACCTTCGAGAGCGTGTCAGTGCAAGCTTGAACCATCCCGCTCCCCCGCCCGGCCACCGATAACACCCGGCCACCCCATGGCACGGAGTTATCGGTGGCCGGGCGGGGGAGCAGGCCGGCAAGGCGATTCCGCGTTAGGCGGAAATGCTCGAGGAGGTCACGTGGCACCCCGGCCAATCCCCTGCACGCTGCAATAAAAATTTTGGCGGACGCTGGCACCCCGCGCCTGCTAAACTCATCAGATAGGACGGCCCTTCACCGGGCAAACGCGCAAGTGAGTTCACCGTGCCGATACCGACGTCTGACATATTCAAGCAGGATGCCAACCTTGACGAGATGGCTGAGAACGCAAAGCTCGCGACCGCCTTCTTGAAGGCGGTCGCCCACGAGGCGCGGCTGATGATTCTGTGCTATCTGGCCAGTGGCGAGAAATCGGTGACTGAGCTTGAGGAGCTGTTGTCATTGCGACAACCGGCAGTTTCCCAACAGCTGGCACGCCTGCGGTCGGACAACATCATCTCCGCACGACGCGACGGCAAGGCCATTTACTATCGGATCAGCGATGAACGCTCGCGCCGCATGATGGAGATCGTGTACGAACTCTTTTGTTCGCCCTCGACTTCTGAAGAACAACTAAACGTTGAGTAATGCCGCAACACGCGCCGCTGATCCGCTGGCAACGTTCAAACATGAACTGGCGATGCGCGCCTTGGCCCGCCAGACGAACACATGCCGGAGCAGGTTGCACGGGTCTTAAGCAGGTTCGACACCATAGCATAGCAAAAGGTGTTCAGCTCAACCTCGATCGGGGTCGTCCGAGCGCCTCACGGTCACGCGGCTAAATGGCGGCGAGGAGTTGTCGATGACGATCGATCTGGATGCCTATTTTGATCGCATAGGCTACCGTGGCAGGCGCGCGCCGACCTTGCCGACGCTGCGGGAGCTGCACGCGTTGCATCCGCTCGCCATCGCGTTTGAAAGCATCGACCCCTGGCTCGGTCGGCCCGTATCGATCGCGCCAGAGGCCATTGCCAGCAAGCTGATCTACGGTCGCCGCGGCGGCTTTTGCTATGAGCACAACATGCTGTTCTGGTGCGTTCTGGAGCAGCTGGGCTACCCAGTGCGGGCGCTGTCCGCGCGCGTTGTCTATAGCACGCCTCCGGCCGGCGGGCGGCATCCGCGCAATCACATGCTGATGCTGGTCAGTCTGTCCGAGGGCGACTTCATCGCCGATGTCGGGTTCGGTGGTTTGACGCTGACCGCACCGCTTCGGCTCGAGGCCGGACCGGTTCAGCCAACACCACATGAGCCGATCAAGTTGTCGCGCTCCGGCGGCCAGTTCGTGCTTGAGGCGAAGGCTGGAGAGCAGTGGCGCGCCATGTATCAGTTCGGGCTTGAGGACTACATCGTGCCAGATTTCGAGATGGCGAACTGGTTCATGTCCACCTATCCCGGCTCGCCGTTCGTGGCGCGGTTGGTGGCGGCACGACCGCTGGCGGATCGTCGATTGGCCTTGGCCAATACCAGCTTGTCGATCCATCATCTCAATGGGCCGACCGAAAAACGATCCATCACCAGTGTCGGGGCCTTACGCAGGCTGCTTGAGCAGGATTTCGCCATCGCGCTCGATGAGCTTCCTATGCTGGATGACAAACTGAAGCAGTTGGTCGTGGAGGCGGAGTGAGCGAGGTCGCGGAAGCGGAGGCCAGTGCCGATGCTCGGATCAAGCAGGATCTGAGGCAGCTGGCGCAGTCGCTGGGCTTTCATGCGCTGGGCGTGACCACGCCGGAGCGTATCGGCCAGGCAGGTGAGCGGCTGTACCGGTTTCTCAGCGAAGGTCGGCATGGCGAGATGGCGTGGATGGCGCGCACGGCCGAGCGCCGATCCAGCCCAACCGCGCTGTGGCCCGAGGTGCGTTCGGTGGTGATGGCCGCCATCAGCTACGCACCACGCGGCGACCCGCTTGCAGCGCTCGCGCGGCCAACCCACGCCGCGATGTCGTGCTATGCCCATGGCAAGGATTATCATCTGATCGTCAAGCGGGGTCTGATCGTCTTGGCGCGCCGACTGGCCGAAGCCACCGGCGCCGAGGTCAAGGTGTTCGTCGATACCGCACCGTTGATGGAAAAGCCATTGGCCGCCGCGGCCGGCATCGGCTGGCAAGGCAAACACACCAACTTGGTTTCGCGCACGGCCGGCTCCTGGCTGTTCTTGGGAGCCATATTGACGACAGCTCGACTGCAGCCGGACGCCCCGGAAGCCGACCATTGCGGCAGCTGCCGCCGCTGCCTCGACGTGTGCCCCACCGATGCCTTTCCTGCGCCCTATCAACTCGACGCGCGCCGCTGCATCGCTTACCTGACGATCGAGCACAAAGGGCACATTCCGGCGGAGCTGCGGACCGGTATCGGCAATCGCGTGTTCGGTTGTGACGACTGCCTGGCGGTGTGTCCCTGGAACAAGTTCGCCAGCCTGGCGCGGGAGCTGCGGTTTCACGCTGGCGCGGGCGCCGCTGATCTACCGTTGGGCGATGTGTTGGCGCTGGACGACGCCGCCTTCCGCAGCCGGTTTTCCGGCACGCCGATCAAGCGGACGGGCCGCAACAGAATCGTTCGCAATGCCCTGATCGCTGCTGGGAATTCCGCAGACGCGACGCTGTTGCCGGCGGTGATCGGGCTGCTGGCCGATGCTTCGCCCATCGTCCGCGCCATGGCAGTTTGGGCTGCGGCTCGGTTGGCGACGACGGATACGTTCAACCAGTTGCGTGCGGACCATGCTGCGTTGGAGGTGGATCCAGACGTGCGCCTCGAATGGGCCTCTGGCCAGCGCGATTGACGGAATCTGGAACGTTTCAGTATTAGCTCAAACCCTTCCGCTCCCCACCCAGCCACACCTTCGCCAGATGTTGTTGTGGGTGGCCGCGCGGGGGGAGCGGGTCGGCAAGACTGATCCGCCCAAGGCGGACGTGATCAGACAGCGCCTGTCAGACCGCCACTTGGGTGCCGACCTCGACCACGCGATCGGTCGGAATCTGGAAGTAGGCCGTCGCATCCTCCGCCGTTGCGGCTAGCCCGATGAACAGCCGCTCCTGCCAAACCGGCATCTCCGACCTGACCGAGGTTTTAAGGGATCGGCGCGACAAGAAAAATGAAGCTTGTGACATCTCGATGTTGAGATTCTTGCGTCGACAATGCTCCAGAATTTTCGGCACGCTCGGCGTCTCCATGAAGCCGTAGCGGGCCTGAACGCGGGTAAAGGTGTCGGACACCTTGTCGACAGTAATACGCGCATGACGTGCCACGCGCGGCACGTCCTCGGTTTTGATGGTCAGGATGATATTACGCTCGTGCAGAACCCGGTTGTGCTTGAGGTTGTGCATCAGCGAGGTCGGCGCAGACCCTGGATCGCCGGTGAGGAAGATCGCCGTGCCGGGCACACGGTGCGGCGGCTTTTGCTCGAGCTTGCGAACCAGCCAGCTCAACTCCGCCTCGTTCTTGCGGGTGGCCTTGGCCAGCACTTTGGTGCCTCTGAGCCAGGTCAGCATCACAATCGCGATGCAGGCCGCCATCGCGATCGGAAACCAACCGCCCTGCGGGATCTTGAACACGTTCGATAGGAAAAACGTCTGCTCAATCAGCAACAAGGGCACGATCAATGCGATCGTACGCGGCAAGCTCCACTTCCAGTATCGCCAGATGACAAAGAGCGCCATCAGCGAATCGATCACCATCGCCGACGTCAATGAGACGCCGTAGGCCAGGGCCAACTTGCTGGACGACTGGAAGACGATCACGATGATTACGACGGCGATGCACATCAGCCAATTGACGCGCGGCAGGTAGATCTGCCCGGCCACGGACTCTGACGTATGCCGAACCAACTGCCGCGGCAATAGCCCCAGCTGGATGGCTTGCCGCGTGATCGAGAAGGCCCCGGTGATCACGGCTTGGCTGGCGATGATGGTGGCGATAGTGGCCAGAACGATCATCGGCACCAGCGCCCACTGCGGATACAGCAGGTAAAACGGGTTCTTAATGGCGGCGGGGTCACCGAGCAGCAGCGCCGCCTGGCCGAAATAGTTCAAAAGTAGACTGGGCAGGACCAAACTGACCCACGCCAGTTGGATCGGTTTGCGCCCAAAGTGGCCGAGGTCGGCATACAGCGCCTCGGCGCCGGTGGCACACAGGAACATCAAGCCCATGAGGCTGAACGCTGCTAGTCCGTGATTGCTGAGAAAGGTCAGCCCGTAGATCGGATTGAGCGCCCACAAGACGCGCAGGTCAGAGAAGATGTTGATCAACCCGCCGACGGCCAGTGCCAGGAACCAGACCAACATGATCGGTCCGAACAGCTTGGCCATGCGGTCGGTGCCGCGCGATTGGATGGAGAACAGCGCGATGATGATGGCGAGCGTCAGCGGCAGCACGAACGGATCGAGGTGGGGCGAAAGGACCCGCAATCCCTCAACTGCAGATAAAACAGATATCGCCGGTGTGATGATACCATCGCCAAAGAACAGGGAAGCCCCGAGCACGCCGAGCACTAAGATCACCGGGGCCGATCTGGTCGCCACCGATTGCCCCAGAACCATCAAAGCGAAGGTCCCGCCCTCGCCGTTGTTGTCGGCCCGCAATAGAACCAGAATGTATTTGACGGTGACCACCAGCATGATGGTCCAGAACATGATCGACAGCACGCCCAGCACCGTGTCGGTGCCGCCAATGCCGAGCCCGTTGGCTGCATTCACCGCCTCTTTGAGTGCATACAGCGGGCTGGTGCCGATGTCGCCGCAGACAACGCCGATCGAGCCGACGGCCAGCGCAATCAGCTTGCCGTGGCCGGCCTCACGGTTACCGTGGCCACCATGCGCTGTCAGCGAGGCCTGCGCCATCAAGGCACCTCGTCAAGCCGGTTCATTGCAACGCACAAAGGACGCGCATCTCTGCGCCCGTTCCGCCGATCCTTGCAGGGTCGGCGGGGACGGCATGTGATTCAGTACAACTCCCCCGCCGACTTGGCACCACCCGTCTCGACGATCCACTAAGGCCGGTAACAGCGACGATCACCCCCCTCGGGGAGGGCAGCATACCAACACACTCCCTAGTCCACCTGCGAACAGCTGGCAACCGCCGATCGGCGCGGGACCGGCGCTGGCAACCGGCTCGACACTCGCCGTCGACTTGAACCGACTTTTTGCGGGCTCGCGCGGCAATTCTATGGTCGAAGCTCACGGCCGCCGCTGCTCCGACCAAGCCCAGGCGGCGATCTGCTTGCGATAGATGAAACGGTGGCGTTCCACCACCGGAATGCGCGGTGCAGCAGCTGCAAACCGCCGATTTGCCGCGATCAGCGAGGTTGCCAGCCGCTCAACGTCGCCACCACCTCCCTTGCGGGCGAAATGCGGGCCGGCGATGGCCAGAAGCCGAACCAGCTCGGGCTCGTGCACACCCAGTTCTTGGAGATGGCGTACGGTACTGGCGAGATAGTGATAATTCGGCCCAGACGACCCTCGAGCGGCACGAATCAGGCGCGCCTGCGCGGAAAGAGCGAGACGGCCCGCATAGCTGGGATGACTGCGCTCCGCGACGAAAGTAACCGCCTCCACCCGGCGCCCGGTGCCGTCGACGAGGCGCGCGATAAGGTGCTGCTCGCGGTAGACCCCGCTGATCAGTTCTCGGGCCCGCAGATAGGCCAGCGTCGGCTCAGCATAGCGGGGGTCGATCCGAAACGCGATCCCCTCGCACGAACCTCCTCGGTCCAGCGCCAACACCAGGCCCGGCCGCTGATGATCGCCGCGATGATGCACCGAGTAGATCAGGAAGCCACGGTGCCAACCATCGATGCGCGCATGCACCGCTTCCTCATAGGCGAACTCCGGCCGCCACATCAGGGAGCCGTACCCGAAGATCCAAATCTCGTGCGGTCGTGACCTGTTGTCCATCTGCCGGCGCAAGCAGGTTACCGATCTGCGTCAGCAGAGGGATCGACGTGCGCGCTCACGGCTTGGCGACCAAAATCGGCGCTGGCCGTATCCTGTCCGGCCTGGATGATCCCCTTGCGGACCTCGCGCGACTCCTCAAACAACTTGAAAAGCTTATCTCCCTCTCCGTAACGGATGGCCCGCTGCAAATCGCTCAGATCCTCTTGGAACCGTCCGAGCATGTCCAGAACCGCATCCCTGTTGTTGAGAAACACATCACGCCACATGGTCGGATCCGATGCGGCGATGCGCGTGAAGTCCCGGAAGCCGCCGGCGGAGAACTTGATCACTTCCCGATCGGTCACCCGCTCCAGATGGGCGGCGGTATTGACGATATTGTAGGCGATCAGGTGCGGCACATGACTGGTTATCGCCAGCACCAGGTCGTGATGCTCAGGCGTCATCAGCTCAACGTCGCAGCCCAGCGCTTGCCAAAACGCGGTGAGCTTTTCAATCGCGGCCGGCGCCGTGCCGGTCGGCGGCGTGAGCACGCACCAGCGGTGATCGAACAATGAGGCGAAGCCGGCTTGAGGGCCGGAAAACTCGGTGCCTGCGATCGGATGGGACGGCACGAAATGCACCCCGTCCGGCAGCTGCGGGGCCACATCTCGCACCACGGCAGCTTTCACCGAGCCGACGTCGGACACGATCGCGCCAGGCTTGAGCGTCGGCGCGATCTGCCGGGCGACGGCGCCATAGACGCCGACCGGCGTGCATAGGACGACGAGATCGGCTTGCTCCACCGCGGCCGCCGCCGTCTCGGCCATTTCGCAGACCAACCCGAGCCGGGCGGCAACGTCGCGCGCTTGCGCGTCGGCATCGAAACCGACAATGTGACCGACCAAACCACCCCGTCGCGCCGCATGGCAAATCGATGAGCCGATGAGCCCGATGCCGATCAGGGCGATGCGCTCAAACATCGGTTCGGTTGCGCTGTCGCAGCCGATATCGCCGCCAGCCTGCTCGACCTGCGATCGGCTCATTTTTCGGCCTGCTCAATGAATTCGGCCAGCGCGGCCACGACCGAGCGATTATCGTCCTCGGTGCCGACCGTCATACGCAAGGCGTCAGGCAGGCCGTAGCCGGCGGTTCGACGCAAGATGATGTTGCGCCGTTTGAGAAACTCGTCCGCGGCAACGGCACTCCGGGCAGCATCGAGCGCTGGAAAATGGATCAGCACAAAATTTCCCACCGAGGGTGTCACCGACAGCCCCAGTCGGCTGATCTCGGTGTCAAGCCAAGCCCGCCATCGGTCGTTATGGCGCACCGAAGCCTCCACATGGTCGCGATCCTCGATGGCGGCGACCCCGGCGGCAAGCGCTGGCGAGGCAACGTTGAAGGGCCCACGAATGCGGTGCAACACGTCGACGATCGCGGCCGGACCATAGCACCAGCCCAGGCGCAATGCGGCCAGCCCATGCACTTTCGAGAAGGTGCGTGTCATCACCGTGTTCTCGGTTGAGGCGACGAGCTCGATGCCCGTTTCATAATCGTTGCGCCGGACGTACTCGCCATAGGCCGCATCAATGATCAGCAGCACGTGACCGGGCAGGCCCGCCCGCAGCCGCCGGATCTCCGATACCGGCAAGTAGGTGCCGGTCGGATTGTTCGGATTGGCGATGAACACCATCTTGGTGCGGTCGCTGACCTTGGCGAGGATCGCATCTACGTCGGCGCAGTGGTTGGTTTCCGGCGCGATAACCGGCATACCGCCGTGCGCACGAATGATGATCGGATACATCATGAAGCCGTGCGCGGTGTAGATCGCTTCATCGCCAGGCCCCAGGTAGCCCAGCGCCATCAGCCCGAGCAACTCGTCGGAGCCGGCGCCGCAGACGATGCGGTCGGGGTGCAGGCCGTGGACATCGGCGATGGCTTCACGCAGTCGCGTGGCCCCGCCATCGGGGTAACGCTCCAGCTCGACGCTGGCGGCAAAGGCGGCGATCGCCTTGGCGCTCGGCCCCAACGGGGTTTCGTTGGACGACAGCTTGATCGGCTTTGCACCGCTTGCAAGCTGGCTCTCCCCCGGCACGTACGGGTCGATTTCGAGCACGCCGGGCTTCGGCGTCGGCACAGAAGGAACCATGGAGTGATGACCAATCGTTGGCGTGACCGGACGCGGACGACGCTTGCCGATCCGCATCGAGCCCCGTTGATAGGCAAACCGGAGGCCGAACGCAAATGGGGGTCCGGTGACGGCCGCCGTTCTGAGCATGCCTCGCGCGGGTTTGCGCCGCCGCGTCCGCCGCTATCGGTCGACCCCGCACGCCATCCCCATCGCGTGACGTGACGTCGTGGCGGCATCGGGCGGCGCGCGATCGGCCAAGCTTGTCAGGCCTCGGCAATCCGAAAGACTCCGCGCTCTTGATCGTCCAGCTGGGCAATCAGGCCCATCTCCCAGGCCAAGTAGCCGCGTGCGGCCTCCAAATTGCCGAGATGGCGATCATGCACGAAAAACAGAAAGTCGATCCGATCCGCGTCCGGCGGCACCTCAGGCGTCGCCAGCGTCGGCAGACCGGCCGCACTCCAGGCCGGCATGCCGCCGGCGAGAAGGCGCACATCGGACCAGCCGGCCGCGGTCAAGTCGATCGCCGCCAGCTGCGCGATGGACGGCGCCTCCGCCACCAACACGATCGTGCGACCGGGATCCCACCCTTGCGCCGCCTGCAAGACCCGCGGCCGGATCGACCAAACAGCATCCGGTATGTGGCCCTGCCGATAGTCCTGGCTTGCGCGCAGATCGACCACCCCGGCTTGATCGGCGCTCAGCGCCAACGACAGCGCCTGCGGCTCGATTTCCGCCAATGCCGGCAACGTCGCGTTGATCGCCGCGGCCGGGCGCTCCAGCTGCCTAGCGGCCGCCAAGCCACCCTCCAGCACGGCCGCCCCGTGGCCCAACTGACGCAACCAGCCGGCAACAAGCGGCGCGCGGATGCCATCGGTATCTAACAAAATCTGCCGCGCCCGCCTGACGCCGACCCACTGATCGGTGGCCTGAAGCAGTTGCCCGCCGGGCGCATGCACGAAACCTGGCGCCGGCTCGGCCGCCACCTCCTCCGCGGTGCGCACATCCAACGTGTACGTCGTGCGATGGGCATCCGCCAGCCAAGCGTTGGCGAGGTCCGCCGCAATGAACGCCACGCCATGCCGGTCGGCGACGGCGCGCGCTTGAGCGACGCGGCGGGCCAGGTGTTGAGTATCGGCAGCCACTTGGTCGCGATACCGCTGCTCGGCGCCGCGGTCGACCTCCAGGCCGGCCAGCAGCCAGCCCTGGGTTCCGTTCTCCAGGGCATAGACCGGATTTTCGATGCCGAGGTCGATCAGCGTCTGCGCGCCGATGATCGAGCGGGTGCGACCGGCGCAATTGACCACGATCCGCGTCGTTGGGTCGGGGACCAGATCGCGATAGCGCAGGCCGAGTTCACCGTTGGGACAGCAGATGCCGCCGGGTATGCTCATGCGCTGGTATTCGGCAAACGGTCGCCCATCCAGCACCACCACATTCTCGCCCGCCCGCTGCAGCCGATGAAGTTCGGCGGCGCTAACACGGGGCGTGTGGCGCGCGTGCTCGATCAACTCGCCAAACGTCTTGCTCGGCACATTGACGCCGGCATAGAGCGTGAAGCCCGCCTGTCGCCAAGCCTGAACGCCGCCGGCCAGCACGTGGATATGCTGGTAGCCCAACGCGGCGGCGCGCTCAGCGGCGACAGCGGCTACCCCGTCGCCGGCGTCGCACAACACCATGCGTACGGCCGGATTGGGTGCCAAAGCCGGTAAGTCGAGCTCGAATCGGCTATACGGAAGCGGTACAGCGAAAAACAGATGCCCCTCGCCGAATTGGCCCGGTTCGCGCACGTCGAACAACGCCATCTCGGCGGCGTCTGACAACCAGGCCTTGAGGGTTGCCGCATCAATCGTTTGGGGCATGGCGGACTCGCTGGCAGAGCATCAACTCGCCATAGTCTAGCGGCTTTACCGCTGCAAACAAACTCGCAGCTCAGCGACCGCGCCGCGTACCCAGAAAGTGCAGCGCCAGCGTGCGGCGATGGGGGCGATCGCGATGCTCGACAAGATAGATGGCCTGCCAAACGCCGAGCGCCATGCGGCCTTTGAGCACCGGCACGGCAAGATTAACGCCGGTCAACATCGCGCGGACGTGGGCCGGCATGTCGTCCGCTCCCTCGGTGCGGTGTCGCCAACCGGCATCACGCGGCGCCAGTCGGTCCAGCGCGGTCATCAGATCGGCCTGTACATCCGGATCGGCGTTCTCTTGGATCGTCAGCGAGGCGGACGTGTGCTGTAAGAACAGCGTGAGCAGGCCGTCCTCGGTATGCTCGCGACCGAGCCATTGCTGCACCTGGTCGGTTATATCGACCAACCCGGCACCGCGGGAGGTGAAGGCCAGCTGTCCAACCGCTTGCTGCAGGGCGGGTTGGCTTAGGCTCACAACGGCGTACTCAACCGCTCCGGCTCGTCAGGCGCCGGACTCGCCCGGTCTCGCTCCTGCTCGAACTCTTTCAGCTTGTCGCGAAACTTGCGAAACATGCCCTGGATGTAAGACATCGCTGCATCGAGATCTTGCTCAGATGGCAGCTTGAAGGTCTTGCCGGGCTGGCTGGGCGTCGCAGGGGCGCTCAGTGCCATTTCCTCCAGGCGCTCAATCTCCGCCTTGAGCTGCGCGTTCTCCTTGCGTAGCCGCTCGACCTCCTGCCTCAACCCGACATTGCCATTGGCCATATCGCGACAGCTCCAGTCCCCGCCGTTCTTAAGGCACAAGGACATACGCCCGGTTTGCGTGTCCAGGCGAACGAAACCGCCGCCCTCTGCTGGGTTCAACGTGTAGCGACCCGGTTGCTCGCCGGCTGCCATGGCCACCGGACCAAGGCCGATGATCGACAGCGCTGCAAGCCTTGCAATCAATGTTCGCACGCTTTCCTCCATTCACTTGCCGCCAACGGCGACCCGTATCGGTCTGACAGATGTGGGAGGTCGGGGACGAGACGTCCACACAACAACGGCAAATTCGCCCCAAGGTAGCGGATGAGCGAGCCCTCAAGCAAAGGCCCGCGTTACGCCAGCCGCTGCGTGCACGCGACTGAGCGGCCTTGCTCTGTATTGGCTTAGATCGACATTTAACCCAACCTTTACCGCCGCCTGCGAGTGTTCAGCCAACACTATTTGGATACCAACGGGCTAGGACTGCGACTTTCGGCATCAGCGGCACGTCAAACCGTCGAGCGTCTTGCTGACGAAACGTGGTTTTTTCCCGCTGACCTGAGATCAAAAGTCCCCCCAACTTTTGGGTTCGAAGGGACGAAAGATGTCGACCGATGACATGGGCGAAACGAGCGGGCAACATGACCAGCCGCCGCAATCATTTCAACCGTCGTGCGAGGCGTCCAACCTCAGAAACATGATCGGCCAGATCGGTGATCAGATCGCCGATGCCGATCACCGCCATAGCCAGGCGCTCGATGACCTCCAGAACCGGCTGGCAACCTTGGGACAGGTCGCCCAGGACATGCGCAGCATGCTGCCGGACGCTTTGATGCCGAGCCTCGACCGCATCGAGCACAGCATGACGGCGCTGTCGGCGACAATCGCCGATGAGGACCGGACCGCGTCTATCCTAGCCCCGCTTTCGTTTTGGGATAGCGTCGAGCAGCCCCAGGCCGACTTTGCCGGCTCAGACCAAACCGGACCATTGCCGTTGAAGTCGGCCACCGAAGGTGGATGTAACCCATCGCAATCGGGCACCGACGGCTTGGCGCGAACGACGGTGATGCCGGTGATTGACAAATTCGACGTGGTGGATTCGACGCAAGGGTCGTTAGGGGACGAGCCTTGGGACTCCAAGACGGCCGAGGCGCTCACGAGCCTTTACGAACAAGATGAGGCGCGCCTGGCCGCGCTGGCGGCAGCCGAGACCAGCGGCGATGGTGGGGACGAGGAGCGCTGGCAGCAGCCGCCGGCAATCGCCTCCGCGACGCAGGTAGCGACTCAGTCCGATCCTCAGTTAGACACTGAGGATGAGCCCGGTGCGATGACGCGTGAGGGCGTGGACGATACGGGCATGCCGACCCCGGCCATGACGGATTCGATGGACGACAAAGATCTTCAGGACCATAGGCTGGCGCTGGCCGCGACGGCGGTGGACGAGAACGTGCCGGCCGTCATGGAGGCACCGGCTAGCACGGCTAGCACCATCGAGATCGGCGCAATCGGTCAGGTTGAGCGGCGCTGGCTTGAGGAGCGGTTCGGCGATATCGCCAGCAAGCTGGAGCAGTCGTTGGCCGGACTCAAGCCGGATTCGTCGGTCAACGTGCTCGATCAGCGTTTTGCCAAGCTCGAGGAAAGCCTTGGCCATGCTCTTTCGGATACGGCTACGCGCGCCGATTTGGCCGGTCTCAGGACGATCGAGACGCAGGTCGAGGAGCTCACGGGTCGGCTCGACACAGTCCAATCCCACTTCGGCCGCCTCGACACCATCGAACTTGAGCTGAAATCTCTGGCAGATCGTGTCAGCGAGGAAAACTTCGAAAAGCTGTTGGAGCGTTCCGGTGCGCCTTTCATCCCGGAGCAGGACCAGCACGTGGCCGCCGTCGCTCAGCAGGTTTCAGAGCGCCTGCCGCTGATCGAGGCGGCCCTGCAGACACTGACCGAGCGGGTGTCCGACGACCGCCTAGCTGCGGTTGTGGGTCAAATGCAACCTGGCCAGCCGGATCCCGATGCGATGGCGAAACGGGTCGCCGAGCACATTTCTGAGCAGCTGCAGCACGCCGCACGGCCCGGCGCAGATCTGACCTCTGCTCATATCGACGGGCTGCGCGAGATGGTGCAGGGGCTGGCGAACGAGCAGCGCCACGGCGAAGAGCAAACGACGACCATGCTCGACACCATGCAACAGGCCATGATCCGCCTGTTGGACCGCATGGATGCGATGGAAACGGCGCAGGGGTCGCGGCAGGGGCAAGGCGAACTGGACCCGCTCGGCAGCTATGACGGTTTCGGCGCCACCGGTGTTGACGCCGACCCAATGTCGGACACGGATCCTCAACAGCGGCGGAGCCGGCAGGACCCAGCTGAGGAGGCTCGGTATGTGCCCAATCAGCAGGCGGCGCTGGCGGCCGGGTTCGAAAGCCAGGGTGTCGCGGATAACCCGCCCATCGACCGCGATGACCAACTGGCAGAGGATCTTGCCCTGTTGGCGCCGGAAGCTGGCGCGCCGGCATCCGCGGCAGACCCATTGGCAGATGTGACGGGCGAACGCCATCCCGATGCTGACGCGCTGGGCGTTCAAACCCTTGCTCGCGATGACATCGTCGCCTCCGCCCGGCGGGCCGCGCGCAAGGCGTCAGGCCAACCGCTCGATGGCCCGCACCGCGCCAAGGCCGATGCCAATAGGGCCGACCCAGCGCCGCTGGCAAAGGTGCGCTCGTTGTCTCGGGTCTCAATGGTGCTGCTGTGCCTGGTCGTGGTCGGTGCTACGTTCGTGTTGGTCAGGTCGACGGGACTGCTCATGACCAGCTCGCCAACCGTAGAAGTTCCAGCCAACGCATCACAACCGACATCAGGCGGCAGCTTGAACAACCTAAAGGATGCCGACAGCAAGGCCGCACCCAGCCCGGACGCCAACTCCCCCTCGCCGTCAGGTGGTTTCAAGCCGCGGTCCGGTGGCAGCGACGTTCTTGGTGAAAAGCAGCAACGCGCACACGCCACCGGCTACATCCCGGACCGATTGGGGATCGTCGAAGGAATGGTTAAGGCTGAAAGTTCGACCCCGGGCACGGCCATGACCGGCGGGCTGCCGGCCGGATCAAGCGAATTCGTCCGCCAGTATACCGGCGGGACCCCAGCATCGACCCAGATTGCGCTGCATAAAGAGCCCAATGTCGCTGGTGCTGGCAATGCGGCGCCGGCCAACATCGACCTGCCGCCGCTGACCATCGGACCGTTATCGTTGCGCAACGCTGCGGCTCACGGCGACGCCGCCGCGCAGTTCGAAGTGGCCGCGCGATTTGCGCAAGGAAAAGGCGTACCGCAATCTCTCAGCGAGGCCATCAAGTGGTATCGACGCTCTGCCGCCCAGGGCTTCGCACCGGCTCAGTATCGGCTCGGCAGCATGTATGAGCGCGGCCTGGGCATGACGACCGACGTGCAGCGGGCGCGCATCTGGTACCGGCGCGCCGCCGAGCAGGGCATCATCAAGGCGATGCACAACCTGGCCGTGTTGAGCACCGGTCGCCACAGTGAAAAGCCGGACTATCAACTGGCGGCGAAATGGTTCCAGAAGGCGGCCGAGCACGGGTTAACCGATAGCCAGTTCAATCTGGCGATCATCCACCAAAGTGGCTTGATCGCGGCGCGCGATCCCAAGCAAGCCTTCAAATGGTTTTCGCTGGCTGCCCGATCTGGTGATGAGCAGGCGGCACGGCAACGCCATAACATCAAGCAAGAGTTGAGCAGCGACGATATCGCCAAACTTGAAGACGAGATCCGTGCTTGGCGTCCCAAGCTCGCCAACGAGACACTGAACAATCCACGCTTGGCGGGTCAGCTCTGGCAAACGAGCAAGCGACAATAGGACGCCAGCTCGCCCAGCACTTGACTGTGCCATTGACTTTTTGCGGCCGCTCACATCGTAGGCGGCCGCAATTGCGTCGGCGAACCCAGTGGATGATGGCGTGAGCCGCGACGCTTCCCGATGGCGCACAGATCGCTTCGGATCTTGCCCTGCCGGTGGTTGCGCGGGCCTAGATCATCGCTCTTAAAGTGGTGAGCAACTTTCTGCCTTTGGCGGATGAGCCGTGCCAGCCCGAAGGGCTTGGAATATTGCTGCCTAAGATGGAGTTGAACTAGATTTGAGCTTTTCGGACGTTGTCCGTTCGGCGCGATCGGTGGCGGCGGACCGGCTTCGCGATCGATCCGGTTGCACCGTGACGCATGCTCGCGCTTATAGACTTAGGGGCGCGGGTTACGACATTGATTGATCCCATCAACGTCAATCGCCCCGCGCATGGTCGGGTTTGCGCCCCAGCGACGACCGATTACAGGCCTGCGGCCTGCTGCTCGCGCCGCTTCTTTTCCCGAGATTTGGGACCCGGTCCACGCATGTAGTACTTCTCGGGTCGATACGGATCGAACAGTTTGGTCTGCAGACGTTGTAGCGACTGCCGAAACGCAATCCAAGGTGACGCGGCAACCGTGGCGAATTCGATGATCGTGCTCATCGCGGTACCCAATGCCCGAAGTTGATCCCTAAGGCCGCTCCTCGTCAACGGCCCATACTTGTATCCTAACCCAAAAGAATTAACGCACTGATAGATTGCATCTAATTTGGACGTGAGTTTGACCCAAATTGAGTGAATCTCGCTCAAATTCTAACTCAGAATCACCGTATGGGGTGTTACGCCGGCGACACGCCTTCGAACTTCCCGACTTTCAATACTGCGTTTAAAGAGTTTTTGTTTGCATATCTGTCAAAAATCGATCGTAATTTGTAATCCGCTCGGCAGAATGGGCGCCCAGGTGAGGTGCCGTCGCGGGTCGGGTCAACAGCTGACAACGGCCAACGCGGGGGCGGCGGCATCTCGCTCGCAACCTGCTCAGCGCAATGCCTCGATCGCGTCGCATGTGGCAAGCGGGGTTAGGCTTGGCAATGAATGGGGCCGGGAGGAACGGTCCAGTAAATCGGCAAGGCCTTCAGCGCGAAACCGTCTGACCCACTTGTCGACAGACTTGGCGGTGATGCGAAACCAACGCGCAGCTTCTGCCTGGTTCAATCCCTTAATCCACCGCGGCACGAACCATCGCCGCTCGACCCTTCGGCGTCAGACGGGCAATGTTATCGACATCCATTCGGTCCTGCTGAGTATCACTGATCTGTTGCAACATCAGCTTCTCTCGCCAGGACCGAACGGACAACGTCCTGAAAGTTCACTGCTAGATCATCGCGCCTTTAATCGGGATCGTTCCGATTCCGATTAAAGGCAGGTTGCTCTAGTCCTCGCCGAGGTGAGGCGTCCGTGCGGCGAGGTTGGCCTGGATCGCTTCGGCCGCGACCAGGCCGAGCACGGAGGCTTTGCCCAAACCGCCGAGATAGCCGGCGCCCGGACCGCCCTCGAGCCCGCCGGCGCTGGCCCCAGCGACCCACAAACCATCGATGAGGTTGCCAGCCGCGTTCAACGCCCGCGCCTCCGCGTCAATTCTGACGCCGCCCATCGTGTAGGACATCCCGGCGCATGCGGGCGCCGCATAGTAAGGTGGTGACGACACCGGCCGTGCTTTCGCCCGCGTTTGCGTGCGCGGCGGCGTCATTGCCGCCAGTGAACCGGTCGCCAAAGCGGCGTTGTAGGCCGCCACCGTCGCCTGCAGCCGGGCAGGCTCGAGGCCGGCCGCCAACGCCAGCCCAGCAATGTCGTCGGCACGGTGCAAAGTCCCGCCCGATCGCACAAGGTGGGGATTGGGCGGCGCAATATGATAGGTGCCGGGATGCCCGCGCCAGGCCCGCTCATCGAAGACGACGCATGCGGCCAATGGGTCGGACATCCGGGCGACCGCATTGGTAATGGCGATGCCGCCGAGCCCTTCGTCGGTGAACCGGTCGGCGTTGCCGTCAACGATCAGGCACGCGGCGGCGAGATGGTCCAGCACGGGGTAGGGCCACAGCGCATGACTGGCGAACGCGTCACGGCTCAACAGGTGACCGTAAAACCATCCCAGACCGACGACATCGGCGCCCGCAGCCACCGCCATGCGGATGCCATCACCACGTCCGGTCCGGCCATTGCGCGGAAACACCCGGTCCGGCGCAGGCCACACGTCGCGCCCGACCATGTCGAAATCCGTTTGGTGCCCGCCATCGGCCAAAATTACGGCGCGGGCCCGCAACTGCTCGGTTTGCCCCCGGCTAGAGACCTCAACACCCACGCATCGCCCGGCGTCCATCAACAGGCGTGTGGCACGGGTGGCAAGCCGCAACTCTCCGCCGCGCCGTTGCAGATTGCGCGCCAACGTGTGCAGCAGCACATCGCCGCCACGGCCGCGCCAACCACATCCCGGCTTGTTCCATTTCGGCGGCGCCAACACATAGAACAGGTACTGCTCATGTCCGCCGCGCACGAAATTGAGGCCTTCGCGGCTCAGCCACGGCACCACGCGTCCGGCGTTGGCGACCATCACCTTCGCCAGCGCCGGGTCAGCCTGACCGTAGATGCGTTCCTCGATGGCCTTGGCCAGCACCTCGGGGCGATGGCCGATGGTGTGAAATGCCACGTGGAACACGCCGCCGCAGATCCGCGTATTACACATGTAATCGCGGTGCTCTCCAGCCTCGACGACGAGCGACCTGAGGCCAAGTTGCCGCGCGCGATTGGCGGCCACCAAACCGGCCAGGCCACCGCCGACAATCACCACATCAAGATCGCCGGCCATCGCTATCTCGGCAGCATGATATCGACCAGCGCCCGCGTCAGCTCCCCGAGCACGAGAACGACGAAGCCCAACACGCCGCCGAGCAGCAATCCCAGTCCGATCGCCCACAGCGCACCGAAGCTCCATGCGGACCACAGGCCGACGAGCGACCCTGCGATCAATACGGCCAGGGCCAACGCTTTGCCATTGCGCCCGACGAAATGAAGGATCGGATAGGTGGGGATCGCTTCGAATGGTAGCTCCTGAGGCTGACCGCCCGGCCGCTCCGCCCCGCTGTGCGCATCCTGTGATGTCATCGCCTGCCCTCGTCGTCCCGTCGGTTTGCCCCTATGCTGGCGCGTGCGCCCCAGGCTGTCCAGATCGAGCCGCGGTCAGGCTGGCACCAGCGTCCGCCCGCTGCCGATGAGACCGCATGGGGACAAAGTCAAACAAGCCCGATCAGTGGTCGCTGCGCCGCCAGGCGGGGACCCCAAGCACCGATTGCCAGCGTCCGTCATCCACGCGTCAATCCCTTTGCTTCCAACTCCTGCAGGTACTGGTTCCAGCGCTCGGTTTGCGTGCGGCCGAGCTCCTCCAGATAGGTCCACGAGAACAGACCTGTGTCGTGGCCATCATCGAACACGATGCGCACCGCGTAGTTGCCGACCGGACGTAGCTCCTTGATCTTGACATGGCGCTTTTGGCCAACGGTGACGCGCTGGCTCGGACTATGACCTTGCACCTCCGCGGACGGGCTCATCACGCGTAACAGCTCAGCTGAAAACTGATAGCTTTTGCCATCGGCAAAGCTGACGGCAAGCGCATCGCGCGCGGGGCTCGGCTGCAGCTCGGGCACGTCCGACGGCTTGACGTCTTCGATGCTCCGCCAGACCGCATCGGCGATCTCGCGAAACACCCGCGCATTCGCGCTGTCCGGCGCGGCCGCGGTAACCGGCTGGCCGGCATCGGACGCGGAGCGAATGTCCATGGCGAGCGGAATGGCGCCGAGAAACGGCACGCCCAGCTTCTCCGCTTCGTGTCGCGCTCCCCCGTGGCTGAAGATCTCCGAGCGCTCACCGCAGTTGGGGCAGATGAAGTAGCTCATGTTCTCGACGATCCCGAGCACGGGCACCTCGACCTTCTCGAACATGGCCAGGCCCTTGCGCGCGTCGATCAGGGCAAGATCCTGCGGCGTCGACACGATCACCGCGCCGGACAGCGGCGCCTGCTGGGCCAACGTCAACTGAACGTCTCCGGTGCCCGGCGGCATATCGATGATCAAAACGTCGAGGTCTTGTCCACCGCTGGCCCAGTCGACGTCGCGCAGCATCTGGGTCAACGCACTGGCCACCATCGGTCCGCGCCACACCACCGGCTGATTCTCGTCGATCATAAAGCCCATCGACATCGCTTTCAGCCCATAGGCCGTCATCGGCGCCAATCTGGCACCGGCTTTGACCTGCGGCCTCGACGTAAACCCCAACAGTCGCGGCTGAGATGGACCGTAGATGTCGGCATCCATGATCCCCACGGACAGACCGATGTCCTTCAATCCCAGCGCCAGATTGACCGCGACCGTCGATTTACCGACGCCGCCCTTGCCGGAGGCAACGGCGATGATGTGCCTGACACCAGCAACTGCGCTGGAAGCCGGCTTGCGCGCCGCGGATGGGGCCGCCGCCGGCGGCGCAGCCTTCGCCATGCTCGCCCGCGCCGCCGTCACCCGGGCACTCTCAGCACGGGGGCTCTCGGCACGGGGGCTCTCGGCACGGGCGCTCTCGGCACGGGGGCTCGCCTGACCGGGGCCGCGCTCGGCCGTCAGCACCACAGTGGTTTTGGTGACGCCCGGTAGCTCCGAGACGACGGTTTCGGCCGCCTGTCGCAACGGTTCCAGTTCGGCGGCTCGGTCCGCTGGCACGGTGACCGCAAACGACACCGAACCGTCCTTGACCAAAATCTCCGACACCAGCCCCAGCTCCACCAGGTTGCTGTTGAGATCAGGGCCTCTCACCCGGCTCAGGGCTTCGATGACTTGCTGTTGGGTTACCGTCATTTGAATGCGGATCCTTGTCTACGTCATCGCGCCTCACCCCGGACGACTGTTGGGATCCATGGTGAAGCGCGATGATCGACGCTTGGGGTGCGAGCAACGTTCCACGTCAAGCCGGTCTCAGCACGAGCCCGCATTGGCGCAGGGTCGTTCAGCGCAACAGCGCAAGATACGCGCTGCCGTCGAACGCTGCTATAGATAGAGACCGTCAGCGCTTCCGGCAAAGACCAAACACCGGCGCAGGTGATCGGCGGTTCGCGGCCAACCGCCACTTATGAGCCGCCACCCATACGGCACCACCCATACGGCACCACCCATGCGGCACCTCCCATGCGGCACCTCCCAACAGCCGCCACCCTTGAAAGGATAGCAGCGCGATGTGCGGAGACCTAGACGAGACCACGGGCCTGGACGATGAGCTTTCCGCGCGGTTTATTCGCGCGGCCAAATTGCTGCTCGCTCCGCACCAGGACAGCCAAGCCGCGAGCGATCAGGCCCAACCCTATGCCTATGCGGAAACTCTGTTCCATGACGCGCTCGCTCGGTCGCTGCGCGACATCGAGGCCGCACACCATGCCGCGCCCGGCTCCGCGCCCGCGCCGCACGGACAGGACGCTTACGGCCGGCTCGCGCTACAACCGCTGGTCTTTGCACGCCTGGCTGGTCTGATTGCCGGTCACCTGGCGCTCGGCGAGGACCCGCTGCGCAAAACCATCGAGGCGCTGATGCACGGCTATCAGGAGGCGGAGGCCTTGGCCTCAGCGCAGGCGCACGGCCATCACGATCATGGTCATGGCCACGGACATCAGCACGACCCAGGGCATGATCATCATCATTGACCGCCGCACCGGCGCTGCGGTCGGTGTTGTGCCAACGTTAAGCTGATCGGCCACTCGCACCGTCGTGCCATTGGGCGGCCGGGTGAGAAATCGGTAGGGTTCCAGCCGCCACAGAAGCGCTTTGAGCCGATATGCGCGGGCAGTCCTGCAAGGACCGCGCAGCCGGTTTCCTCACCCCGGCGCGCTTGACGGATCGGCTTGCCGGCCCGCATGCTCTTGCGGACGTCGCAGTGAATTGTTGCGTCGCAGGTGACAGACAAACGGAGGCTATGATGGCGAAGGCTTATTGGGTCGCGCAGTACCATTCCATCAATGATGCCGACAAGCTGGCGGCCTACGCCAAGCTCGCCGGCCCGGCGATTGCGGAGGCCGGCGGACGGTTCCTGGCGCGCGGGATGCCGACCAAGTTCTACGAGGCCGGACGTGCAGAGCGCACCGTGATCATCGAGTTCGACAGCATCACCCAGGCCACGGCTGCCCACGATGGCCCGGCCTATCAGGCAGCATTGGCCGCGCTTGGCGATGGTGCGGTGCGCGATATTCGGCTGATTGAGGGCGCCGAATAGCCAGCGTCATTCCAGGCGCGTCCGACACCGCCGGCCGTCTTTCAATTGATGGGCTTCGCGCGCCTGGACCCCGATCGATGAGGGCTGGGACGGTTCGGGATGGGGCCAAGGATAGACGAAGTTAGTGCCCAGATCGGCCCACCGGGCTTATGTCGTCGCATGCTGCTCGGCAATCTGAACGAACGGAACGGACGGCATAGCCATGGCCGAAGCAACTGATCTTGCGATGATCCCGCCGGGTCGCGCTCGCATGCAAGGCAAGACCGCGTTGGTGATTGGCGGCGGCTCGATCATGCCGGGTTGGGGCAACGGCAAGGCCGCGGCCGTGTTGTATGCCGTCGAGGGCGCCAAGGTCTATGTGGTCGATGCACGCTCCGAGGCGGCGCAGGAAACCGCCGAAATCATCGGCTCCGCCGGTGGCGCAGCGGTTGCGGCGGCGGGCGACGCGATGAGCGAAGCCGATGTCGAGCGGGTGGTGAACGATTGCGTGAGCCGCTTCGGCCGCATCGATGTGCTGCACAACAACGTGGGTGGGCAAGGCACGGGGCGCTCGCTTGACAACATTAGCTTGGAGGACTGGAACGACACGGTCGGCCGCAACGTGACGACGGCCATGCTCAGCTGTCGAGCGGTGCTGCCGATCATGCTGAGCCAAGGCGGCGGGGCGATCGTCAACATCGCATCGATCGCCGCCATCCGCCATTTGGGCGTACCGACCGCGGTCTATTCCACCGGCAAGGGCGCGCTGACGTCGCTGACGCAAAACATTGCGCTGCACTACGCCGGCCAGGGTATTCGCGCCAATTGCGTGCTGCCCGGCTACATCGACACGCCCTTCATCAACCGGCCGATCAAAGGCAAGCCGAGCTACACCTACAAGGGGTTTGCCACCGCCGAGGACTACGCCAAGGCGCGCAATAACATCATCCCGATGGGACGCATGGGCACCGGATGGGACGTCGCCTACGCATCGCTGTTTCTGGCCAGCGACGAGGCGGCCTACATCACCGGCACAACGCTCGTCGTCGACGGCGGCGTTACCGCCACCTGCCCGGGCGTTTGAAGGGTCGGCTTTTTGCATCACGTCCGCCTTCGGCGGATGAGCCTGGCTGGCCTGCTGCCCGCCCGGCCACTGCGTGGCACGATGCTATCGGTGGCCGGCTGGGGGAGCGGGATGGTTTCAGCCAAGACTGAAATGGCCTCAACATGCGGAGGGCGGACATGACGCTGGATGAGGACCGGCCGGTTTTCCTGGTCACGGGCGCGGCCAGCGGCATCGGCGCGGCAGCCACGCGGCTGGCGTTGGCCGAGGGACACCGGGTGTGCGCGGCGGACGTGGCGCCGATCCCGATCGAGGCGATCACGCCGTCGGATCGCGCCCACCTCATCACCACGACCTGTGACGTATCGCGTTGGCAGGATTGCCAGCGCGCAGTCCATGAGACGGTAGCGGCGTTCGGCGCGCTCACGCGGTTGTTGCACTTTGCCGGCATCCACTCGGTCAAGACCTGGGAGCAACTCGACGCCGACGATTTCAACCGGGTTTATGCGGTCAACGTGACGGGATCGTTTTTGATGGCGAAGGCCGCGGCCCTCCATATGAAGGACAACGGCGGCGGCGCCATTGTGCTCACCGGTTCCAATGCGATGACCGCCGGCGGCGTCGGCGGTCACGGGCGTGGCGGGCCAGCTTACACGTCGACGAAGGGCGCGATCGTCGCCTTGCACCGCTCCCTGGCGCGGTCATTAGGCCCCTATGGTATTCGCGTGAACGCGGTTAGTCCTGGCGCCACGGCGACCGCCATGACCGCTGACTACGACGCCGACGCAATGGCGCGTGTTAATGAGCGAACGATCCTTGCGCGCATCGGCCAGCCCGAAGAGATCGCCGCCGTCGCCTTGTTCTTGGCCTCCGACGCGGCCAGCTACGTGACGGGCGAGTGGATCAACGTCAACGGCGGCGGCAGCTTCGGCATCTGAGCGCGACGATAGGTAGCTCGGCAGTTGCGCAGTGATGCGGAAGGCGCCACATTGTGGGCGCTGACAGGAAACGCACCGCGAACAGTTCGGCCCTGGAAAGCTGCTGCAACGGGATCACGATGCCTGCAGGCGACAAGTCTGACCAAAACAAGACCAGCACCCGGACTGCTGAGGAACAGCCGCCCGTGTCTGCGGGGCTGGGCGGTCAACATCCTGACGCCTCGCTGCAAACGCGCGGCGAAGCCGAGCCGGCCAACGTCAGCTCGGACGCGGAAGTGGCGGATTTCATCTCCCAGATGAACGCACTGGCGCCGAGGGCGAAAGTCGGCAATGGACGGCTGATCTTCGCGATGGATGCGACCATGAGCCGGGAGCCGACCTGGGACATGGCGCTCGCGCTGCAGGCGGATATGTTCGCAGCGGTGAGGGAAGTCGGCGGGCTTGACGTGCAGCTGGTCTATTTCCGTGGCTTCGGTGAATGTCGCGCGTCGAAATGGGTGACCGACCCGGACGCGCTCGCGCGCTTGATGACGACGGTGCGTTGCATGGGCGGGCGGACTCAGATCGGCCGCGTGCTGAGCCATGCGCGAACGGAAGCGGAGGATCGCAAGGTCGACGCCTTGGTCTTCGTGGGCGACGCGATGGAGGAGCAGGTCGACGATCTGTGCCATCGCGCCGGCGAGCTGAGCCTGTTGGGTGTGCCGGTGTTCCTGTTCCAAGAGGGGCACGACGCCGAGACGAGAGCCGCGTTTCGCGAGATCGCCCGCTTGACCAAGGGGGCCACCTGTTCGTTCGATGCCGGTTCAGCACGTCAGCTCAAGGACTTGTTGGCAGCGGTGGCGGTCTATGCGGCCGGCGGCCGGCAAGCGTTGGAGCGGCTGTCGTCGCAATCCAGTGGCGCAGGCGCTCGGTTGTTGCTCGGCCAGATGAAGTAGCGCGAGGAATGGCCACCAGCGAGGACATGCGCCGATGCTGATGTTTCTGGCCGGCCTTGCGACCTTGGCGATGATTCTCCTCGCGCTTTATGGCTTCCAACAGGCCAATCCCCAGTCGATGGCGCGCACTTTGCGGGCGATCGGCGGCGTGCTGGCATTGGGGGCGGCTGCGGTGCTTGGCGCACGCGGCGCGCTGCAGTTTGCGCTTCCCCTGGCCACCCTAGGCCTGTGGCTGCTGATCGCCAGGGGCGGCCCGTGGAGCCAGCCGCCCGGCCAATCCGAGCCAACGGACGGACAGGCCTCACGCATCGTCACCGACCACCTGGAGATGGAACTCGACCACACGACAGGCGCCATGCGCGGACGCGTGTTAAAGGGCGTGTTCGCGGGCCGGCACATCGACCGGATGGCGCCGGCTGAGCTGGCCCTGTTGTGGCGCGATTGCCGGTTCGTCGATCCCAAGTCAGCGCAACTGGTCGAGGCCTATCTTGATCGCGCCCACCCCAGCTGGCGGGAGGATATGGCGCGGGCGGAGAACGAACCGGGTCACGGCGGCATCATGTCCCGCGACCAGGCCTACGAGATCCTCGGCCTCAAGCCGGGCGCCAGCGAGGACGACATTCGTCGTGCGCATCGCGACCTTATGAAACGACTGCATCCTGATCGGGGTGGCTCTGATTATCTGGCCGCCAAAATCAATGAGGCAAAGGAAATCCTGCTCGGCAAGTGAGCGCGGCGGCGGCGCGACGGCTCAATCCGACGTTTTGTCGAGCAGGTCCGGGCGGCGTAGCTCGGTCAGCCGCTGCGCTTGCTCGCGTCGCCAGCGGGCGATCCGCGCGTGATCGCCGGACCGCAACGCCGCCGGGATGGACCGACCCTCCCATTCGCGCGGGCGGGTATACTGAGGATATTCGAGACCGCCGAAGACGAAGCTTTCCTCGGTCAGGGACGCAGCGCTGCCGATCACCCCCGGCAACAGCCGGACGCAGGCCTCGATCATCACCATCGCCGCCAGTTCACCGCCGGACAGCACATAGTCGCCAATCGATACCTCGCGCAGGTTTCGCGCTTCGATCACGCGCTGGTCGACGCCCTCGAACCTGCCAGCCAGCACGATGACGCCAGGGCCGTCGGCCAGCGCACTGACCAGCCGTTGCGTCAACGGCTCGCCGCGCGGGGTGACATAGATCGCCGGTAACTCAGACGCATCGGCCCGCGCGTGATCGATGGCGGCCGCCACAACATCGCAGCGCAGCACCATGCCAGCACCGCCACCGGCGGGCGCGTCATCAACGGTACGGTGGCGACCCAACCCATAGGCCCGCAGATCGACGGTATCGAGCTGCCACACACCGGCCGCGAGAGCGCTGCCCGCCAGCGACAGGCCCAAGGGGCCGGGAAAAGCAGCGGGAAACAACGTTACGACGCGCGCCCGCCAGGGCGGGCGACCGTCACCGGCGGGCAAATGCGGCATCGCTCAGCGTCCTTGGTTAGCAGCGCCATGGCTGTGCAGCTGCATGGCTGCGCGCTTGATGGTGCGAGATGGTGTCGAGCGCAACCCAACTCGACCCGAAAACCACACCACGTCAAAGGGCCGGCAGCGCGATCGAGAACCCCGAATGAGGCGTCTGGTAACGATCCTCGGCAACCGAACGGTGAGGTCAGCCGGCCTATAAGCCGGGTTCTGTCTGGAGGTCTCCCTCCGCGACGGCCATTCGTCTGGGACGACGCTTGCGCGACGCCTCGAGCAACCAACCCGGGTGGCGGGTCTGGAAACGGACCTGGTGCCAGGTTGCCCCGCACGCGGCCACCCCTATTCGGTCTTGCTCCCGGTGGGGTTTACCCTGCCAGCGACGTTGCCGCCGCCGCGGTGCGCTCTTACCGCACCATTTCACCCTTACCGCACCCCGGCCGAGGCCGGCCACGGCGGTTTGATTTCTGTGGCACTTTCCCTGGGGTCGCCCCCGGCGGCCGTTAGCCGCCACCGTGTTTCCATGGAGCCCGGACTTTCCTCCGTCAGACCACGAGCGTTACGCCCTGGCCTGACAGCGGCCGTCCGGCCGGCTGACCCCCTTGATGTAAGGCGTGCGGGGGCGTCAAGGCAAGCCCCTGAGCTCACGGCTCGCGCGTAAAGCCGTGCCAGACGCCGTCGGCGCCGATCGTCAGGCGCCACCAGGTCCAGCGCTTGGCGGCACGCATGGTGCGCACCTCAGCCGGAGATACCAGCCGATACAGATCGACCTCTTGTGCGGGCGACAGCTGATCAAGCGCCATCACGGCAAATCGCGGCCAAACGAACAACCGACTGTTCTCGATATCGTTGCCGCCAGGAACAGACGCCCAGCCGCCGTCCAACAGCTGGCCCAGCACTGCCAGAATTTCGCGCCCGGCCGCATCGCCGGAGATCGACTTGAAATGCGTGATCGGATCGATGCCGGACGGCTCGCCAAAATCCGGCGGCAGCTCGTTGAGCGCGATGGCGCCACGCAACTCTTCGATGTCGCCGAGCTCCACTGCCTCCAGGATCGCCAGGCGCATGTCGGCGACCGCCGGCGGCAGCCTCTCGCCGCCGCGACCGAATTGAACGTCAGACTGCGTCATAGCCTTCGGTTGCCGGGCTCGAATCGGCTTCGACGGTGCGTTTGTTTGGGCCGTGAGCGGCGGATGGACAAGCGCGCATGTAGCCACTAGCAATAGGCAGCGCCGCGTTACGTTAACGATCGGCGAAATTGATGACATCGAGATTGTCCATGCCTGCGGAGGGAGGCTGGCGTTCGGGACCAAAGTGCGCGATTGGACTGCGCAATCCGGTTAGTGTGAGACCAGCCGCATTCGCGACCGGAGGCAATGGCCCGGCCCGCACGTCTCGCGGCCCGGCGAACACCAATCGTCCCCGCGCCAATGGCTTGGGCAGTCGGAGGCTGCAAACGTTGATCGAATACATGCCCCATCCATTGATCATACCGATCGGCATCGCGATCGGCGTGTTGGTGGCAGTCCCGGTCGGTCCGGTCAATGTGCTGTGCATCCAGCGGGCAATCGAGCGCGGTGCGTTGGGCGGCATATTCGCGGGTCTGGGAGCGGTTTTGGGGGACGGTTTGATCGCCCTGTGCGCCGGCCTCAGCGTCGGCGCGATTTCCGGTGCGGTCAACCGTTATCGCGACATCATTCAGCTGGTCGGTGGCGTGGCAATCTTGGCATTCGGCGTAAAGCTGTCACTGACCACGCCCCGGCTGACACCCGACACGCGGACCGGAACGGAATGGTCGGGCCTGGCAGACTACATGTGGGACGTGCCGAAAACCTTTATCATGACCGTGACCAACCCTGGCGCGGTGCTCGGTTTGATCGCGATCTTCGGTGGCATCTCCAGCTTCGTGGAGGTGCGTTCGACGCTCGACGCGCTGTTGATGGTGGCGGCCATCATGGCCGGCAGCCTGTTGTGGTGGGTGGTGCTGTCAACCTTGATCGGACGCATCAGCCGGCACGTCAATAGCGAATGGCTGCAGCGAATCAATTGGACGGCCGGCGGGCTGTTGGTCCTGTTTGGCGTCATCCTGATCGGCGAATTGGTGCTGAAGGTCATCGACCGGGCCTGATCGGCGGCGCCGCGGTCGTGAACGTGGTCGCGCAAGCTTGACCAACTTCAACAGCGATCATGTCCGCCTTAGGCGGATCAGCCGTGCCGGCCCGCTCCCACGGCCCGTTGCTCCACTGCCACCAGATCATCGCGCCTTAAAGTGTAGAGCAACCTGCCTTTAATCGGAATCGGAACGATCCCGATTAAAGGCAGGTTGCTCTAACAACATCGTCGTCTCGGGCGGCCGGCTGCCCGCACGTGATCACCTGCTGCAGCGCTGGGAGGAAAGCGCATCACGACGGTGTGGCCGCCCTCCCTGTCGCCGTTCGCCGGTCAGGCCGCTTTGACCTCGGCCAGCGCCGCTTTCAGTTTTTCTTCCTGCTCATGGGAGAGCGACGTCTTGAGCACCTTCGGCTTAAAATGCTCGATCTCGGGGATCACCTTATCGGCGGTGGAGCGCTTGATGAGAACAAATAGAGCCGACGAATTGTTGGACAGCGATTGCCCCAACTGTTTGATGAAGTCGTCGTTGATTCCATAATCGGCCAGCGAGCCGGAAAGGGCGCCGAAGCCCGCGCCAGCCAGGCCACCCACCGCCATGCCTGCGAGCGGATTGAGCACCAATAAGCCAGCAAGTGCGCCAACCAGCATGCCTGTGCTCAAACCACTCGCCGCGCCCAGCGTCGTCAGGTTGACCGATTGCTTGATGTGGACCTTGCCCTGTTCGTCGCGAATGGCGACACATGCATCTTCGAGGTCGATCAAATGCTCCTTTTGCAGCCCGCGAAGCTTGGTGAGAACTTCGTCCGCGGCGTGAGTGTCCTGAAACCCTAAAACGACGAGATCACTCATAACGGTACTTTCCTTGCTCGGGTCAATTCGGATCGATCCATCAATTGCTGTGGCGCGACCTCAACTGAACAATAGACAATTCATAGCGCGATCACAACGGCCACTCCGGCGCCGCGCCATCGGCTGCGGCGTAAAGCGCGCCTGAATGAGCTGGAACCAGCCCGCTCCCCGCCGGGCACCCAATGGCATCAAGCTGTGAGTAGCCCGGCGGGGGAGCGGGCTGGCACGTTCAAAAATAGCTGCTACCGACGGTGGCCGGACGATGCTCCAGCGATGGGGTGTCGCCTTGCCCTCGACGAGGATCGCGTCGGAGATCGACGCTGGCGGAAGCCAGCTTGGGCAGTTGCGGGCGGACCCAAGCGCACGCATGCGCTCCCGG
Source organism: Hyphomicrobiaceae bacterium (assembly GCA_965223035.1). Classification (GTDB taxonomy): domain Bacteria; phylum Pseudomonadota; class Alphaproteobacteria; order Rhizobiales; family Hyphomicrobiaceae; genus CAMDPA01. The sequence continues at coordinate 5,314,009 of OZ244980.1, forward strand.
TCACGGAGTGCGGCGGTCGAATTGGACTGCTAGATCATCCTGCCTTAAATCGGAACCGGCTTTGCGGTTCCGATTTAAGGCGCGATGATCTAGAACAGACCTTCGATATCGCCATCGGCGTTGAGCTGGATCACCTCGGCGGATGGTGCGCGCGGCAACCCGGGCATGGTCATGATCTCGCCGGTGATCACCACGATGAACTCTGCGCCCGCCGACAGCCTGACCTCGCGGATCGGCACCACGTGGCCGGTGGGCGCACCACGCAGATTGGGGTCGGTCGAAAACGAATATTGGGTTTTGGCCATGCAGACCGGGAGATGGCGATAGTCGGCCTGCAGGTCCTTGAACTGATTGCGCACCGCGGTGTCGGCGACGATGTCATCAGCGCCGTAAATCTCGGTGGCGATGGTTTTGACCTTGTCCCACAACGTCTGGTCGTCGCCGTAAAGTGGCTTGAAGTCGGACTTGCCGGAATCTGCCATTTCGACCACGTGGCGCGCGAGCTGTTCGATGCCCTTGCCGCCCTCGGCCCAGTGATTGCACATGAACGCCTTGGTGCCGACGCTGTCGGCCGCCTTGACCACTTCATGGATCTCGGCCTCGGTGTCAGTGATGAAGCGGTTAATGGCGACGACCACGGGCACGCCGAACTTTTTCACGTTCTCGATATGACGCTTGAGGTTATCGCAGCCCTTGGCGACGGCGGCCGGGTTCTCGGTCTTGAGCTCGTCCCTGGCTACGCCGCCGTGCATTTTCAAGGCCCGCACCGTCGCCACGATGACAGCTGCGGCTGGTTCGAGGCCGGCTTTGCGGCATTTGATGTTAAAGAATTTTTCCGCGCCCAGATCGGCGCCAAAACCGGCCTCGGTGACCACGTAGTCACACAACTTCAACGCGGTCTTGGTTGCCAACACGGAGTTGCAGCCATGCGCGATGTTGGCGAACGGACCGCCGTGGATGAAAACGGGATTGTTTTCTAACGTCTGCACCAAGTTGGGCATCAACGCATCCTTGAGCAGGACGGTCATGGCACCCGCAGCTTTGACCTGCTTGGCAGTGACGGGCTTGCGTTCGCGGGTGTAGCCGACGACGATATTGCCAATGCGCCGCTCAAGGTCCTCCAGATCTGTCGCCAGGCAGAAGATCGCCATCACCTCCGAGGCGACCGTAATGTCAAAGCCGTCCTGGCGCGGAAAACCATTGGCGACGCCGCCAAGCGAGTTGACGATCGCCCGCAACGCGCGGTCGTTGATGTCGATAACGCGCCGCCAGGCGATACGTCGCTGGTCGATGCCGAGCGCGTTGCCCCAATAGATATGATTGTCGATCATCGCCGCCAGCAGATTGTGGGCGCTGGTGATGGCATGAAAATCGCCGGTGAAATGCAGGTTGATGTCCTCCATCGGCACGACCTGGGCATAGCCGCCTCCGGCCGCGCCGCCTTTGACACCAAAGCACGGTCCCAACGACGGCTCGCGCAGGCAGCTCATGGCACGCTTGCCGATCCGGTTGAGGCCGTCACCCAGCCCGACCGTCGTGGTGGTCTTGCCTTCGCCGGCCGGCGTTGGGCTGATCGCCGTGACAAGGATCAGCTTGCCGTCGGGTCGCGGCGCCAACGACTTAATGAAGTCGGCGGAAACCTTCGCCTTGTCGTGGCCGAACGGGAGCAGATGCACACTATCAATGCCGAGCTTGTCGCCGATCTGTTGGATCGGCTTTTTGTTCGCGTCGCGCGCAATCTCGATATCGGATTTGACAGACACAGCGGCGTTTCCTTATCGCTTCAGCTTTGACATTGGACTTGATGGTTGCCCTAGAGCAACCTGCCGTTAATCGGAATCGGAACGATCCCGATTAAAGGCAGAATGTTGCTCACCACTTTAAGAGCGATCATCTGTGCGGCGACGACCGAGGCCGGGCTGCGCGGCGACGCTAGCTGTGCGCGGCCGGTAGCTGGAAGCTGTCGCCGGGCTTGATGCCCAGTTCCGCCACGAGTTCCGCGGCAGCGACCTTTTTGCCGCCGTCAGCCCGTAGCCGTTGAGCAATAATGGTACCGTTGGCGCACGCGATCGCCATGCCGGCGTCGGTGATCTCCATCACACGACCCGGCTCGCCGGTCTGCGATCCGCGCCGGGCATCGTAAAAGTCGAGCTTTCGGCCGTTGATGGTCGACCAGGCCCCGGGGGCCGGATTGGCCGCGCGGATCGTGTTGTAGATCTCGTCAACCGGCCTTGACCAATCGATCTCGGCCAGGTCCTTCTTGAACCAGCTTTCATAGGAACCGGCGGTAAGGTCCTGGGTGTGCTTGAGGATGATGCCGGCCTTGACCAACTCAAGGCTTTCGATCATCGCGTCGATCCCCATCGGAAACAGCTTGTTGAAATAGACGTCGCCCAGCGTTTCATCGGGGCCGATCGCGGCGGTCTTCTGCAGCAGAATCGGTCCCTCATCGAGGCCTTCGTTGGGCCAGAAAATCGATAGCCCGGTCTGCGTCCGCCCCATCGCGATGGGCCAGTTGATCGAAGAGGGACCGCGGTGGTGGGGCAGCAGGGACGGATGATACTGGAACGTGCCCAAGCGCGGCGCATCGAGCACCGGCTGCGGAACGAACAACAACACGTAGGCCATCATGCACACGTCCGCGTCGAACGATTGCATCAGCGCCAGCGCTTCCGGCGTCTTCCAGGACGAAGGCTGATGCACCGGCAGGCCGCGCTGACGCGCGAGTTCGGCAAGCGGATCTTCCGGACGGCCCGGCTTGGCCGGGGCGCAACACACCGCGACGACATCCTCGCTGCGCTCCATCAGCCGCTCCAACACCGCTTTACCGAACGCCTGTTGGCCGTGCACGACAATACGCATGACTGATTCCTCATCTTGATTGCACCGCCTGCGGCAGACCGATCAACGGCGATGGATTTACTCCGCTGCCGCCTTTTTGACTGGCGCGGTCGCACCGACTTTATTCAGCTCGCCGATCTCTTCGGCGGAATAGCCAAGCACTGACGATAAGATTTCCTCGGTGTGCTCACCCAGCAATGGCGAGCGGATAACCTCGGCTGGACTGTCCGACAGCTTGATCGGGTTGCCGACCGTCAGGTAAGCCCCGCGCGTGGGATGGTCGACTTCGACGACGGTGCCGGTCGCGCGCAAAGACGCATCCTCAGCCAACTCCTTCATCGACAAAATCGGCCCACAGGGAATGTCGAGCTGGTTCAGAATATCCATCGCCTCGAACTTGGTTTTGGTCATGGTCCATTGCTCAATCCGATCAAAGATCGCCTTCAGCCTCGGCAGTCGCGCCTTGGGCGTCGCGTAGTCCGGGTCCGTCTTCCATCCAGCTTCGCCGATCACGTCGCAGATGTTGTCCCACACCGGCGCTTGTGTGATGAAATAGATGTAGGCGTCGGGATCGGTCTCCCAGCCTTTGCATTTCAAGATCCAGCCGGGCTGGCCGCCGCCGGAGTCGTTACCAGCCCGGGGGGTGGCTTGACCAAAAGGCAGGCCTTCGCCGTACTGGCTGTACTCGGTCAATGGGCCGGCCTTCAGCCGCTGTTGATCACGCAATTTCACCCGGCACAGGTTCAACACGCCATCTTGCATGGCGCAGGTCACGCGCTGGCCACGGCCCGTCGTCTCGCGCTGAAACAAGGCGGTGACGATGCCGAGCGCCAAATGCAGGCCGGTTCCGCTATCGCCGATCTGAGCACCGGCGACCAAGGGTGGGCCGCCGAGAAAGCCCGTGGTCGAGGCCGATCCTCCAGTGCATTGGGCCACATTCTCGTAGACCTTGCAGTCCTCATAGGGCCCCGGACCGAAGCCCTTGACCGAAGCATAGATCATACGCGGGTTGAGCCTTTGAATGTGCTCCCAGGTGAGCCCCATGCGATCGAGCGCACCTGGCGCGAAATTCTCGACCAAGACATCGCAGGCCTTGACCAGCCGCTCGAGAACCTCAAAGCCCTGCTTGTTCTTGGAATTGATGGTGATCGAGCGCTTGTTGGAATTGAGCATCGTGAAGTAGAGGCTGTCCGCATCGGGAACGTCGCGCAGTTGGCCCCGAGTGATGTCGCCAACGCCGGGGCGTTCAACCTTGATCACGTCGGCTCCGAACCAGGCCAACAATTGGGTGCAGGTCGGCCCGGATTGGACGTGCGTAAAATCGAGAACCTTAACGCCTTCCAGTGCTTTCATCGTCATCTAAGGCTCCTCGCCTAGGTCTTTTGCGCTCGCTGCTGGACGCCAATCGGCAAGCCTGCTGGCCGTGGCGCTGAAGCGCGGCGATTGGCGCTGCTGGGTGCTGCCTGGTGAGATCACTTGTACATGGTCTGGTTTTTGGTACCTGGCGCGTATTCGTTGGGGTCCACCCAGACGTTGACGATCGCCGACTTGCCCGTGTGCGCCACCTGCTCCCGTGCCTTTCGCAAGGCGGGGGCGATTTCGGACGCTTCGCGCACCTCCGCGCCCCAGCCACCCCACATCTTGGCGAAATGCGAGAACTCCATGTCGCCGAGCTTGTTGCCGATGTTGCCGCGTTGGGGACCGTACTTGGCCATTTGCCCGTAGCGAATCTGATTCATCGCCGAGTTGTTGCCGATGACCGCAATGAACGGCGCGCCGAAGCGATCGGCGGTCTCGATATCGAAGGCGGTCATGCCGAAGGCGCCGTCGCCGTAGTAGCACAGCACCTCCTTGCCGGGGTGCGCCAGCTTGGCCGCCATCGCAAATCCGGTGCCGACCCCCAAAGACCCAAGCGCGCCGGGGTCCATCCAATTGCCCGGCCCACGTGGACGAACGGCCTGTGCGGAAATGGTGACGACGTCACCGCCATCACCGATGTAGATGGTGTCTTCGGTGAGAAACTCGTTGATCTCGTAGGCGACCCGATAAGGATGGATCGGCGATTGATCCGACCTGAACATCGGCATCAACTTGTCCAGCGCCGCCGCCTCGGCGCTGCGCAGCTCCTGCATCCAGTGTTGCCGGGCCCGCCGCTTGTCAGCTTTGATGCCAGCGCTCGCCGCGGCCAGCACCGCCGCGCAGATCGCGCCTGGGTCGCCAACCAGCCCGAGCGTAACGTCACGATTCTTGCCGACCGTTCGATAATCGAGGTCGATCTGCACCAGGGTCGGCACGCTGATGCGCTTGCCGTAGCCCATGCGGAAGTCGAACGGCGTGCCAACGATGACAATGACGTCGGCGTTCTTGAACGCCTGACTGCGGGTGCGATCGAAGTGGTGAGGATCACCGGGGGGCAGCAGGCCGCGGCTCGCGCCGTTGAAGTAGCCCGGGATATCGAGGCCCCGCAGTAACGCGATCGCCTCCTGATGGCCGCGCGCGGCCCAAACCTGCTGGCCGAACAGGATCGCGGGTCGCTCAGCGTTGACCAGAATCTCGGCCAGCCGTTCAATGTCGCGTGGATCGCCGATCGACTTGGTCGATGCCCGATAGTGTCCGGCCGCGGGCACCACCGCCTTTGACAGATCGATCTCACGATCGAGAATATCGCGCGGGATTTCCAAATATGACGGACCGTAAGCGCCGGCAAAGCATTCGCGCGCGGCCATCGACACCATGTCGGCGACGCGCTCCGTCGACATCACCGTGGATGCAAATTTGGTGATCGGCTTCATGAGGTCGACATGGGACAGGTCCTGCAGCCCGCCCATTTTCCACTGAGTGAGCGCGCTCTGACCGCCGATATGCAGCACCGGGCTTTCCGAGCGAAAGGCGGTGGCGATGCCAGTGACCGCGTTCGTGCAGCCTGGCCCGGCGGTGGTCACGACGCAGCCCAGCTTGCCGGTCTGGCGGGCGTAGCCGTCGGCGGCGTGGGCGGCGACCTGCTCGTGGCGCACGTCGACAATGCGAATGCCCTCGTCGAGGCAGCCGTCATAGATATCGATGATGTGCCCGCCACACAAAGTGAAGATGGTATCGACACCTTCCGCCTTCAGTGCCTTGGCCACCAGATGACCACCGGAGATGACGTTGGCGTCTCGGCTCTTTTGCTTCAATGTGTCTTCGGCCGTCGTCGTGGCCTTGGTCTCCAGCGCTGCCGGCATCTCTCAGACCTCCTTGATTGCGGCTTGATCCAATGGTTGTCGTCGGTCACTCCAAATCCACGTGCTGTTCGACATGATCGCGCAGCCTCAACGTATGCTCGCGTACCAGGCGCTCAGCGCGCTCGGTGTCGCGCGCCTCCAACGCGGCGATGATCTCCTTGTGATCGACCACCGAGCGACGCGCGCGATCACGTTCCGAGATCGTTCGCTGCCGGATCGCACGAACATGCAGAAACAGCTGATCGGTCATGCTACGGATCAGGTCGCAGCCGCCCAATGCAATGATCGCCTGGTGAAAGCGAATGTTGGCATCTGAATATTCGCCTAACCGCTGGGCCACCTCGTCCTTGGAAAAATCGTCCACCAAGTCATGCAGCGCGGCGATCTGATGATCGCTGGCCTGTTTGGTGGCGAGGCGCGCCGCCATACTTTCCAGCGCGGCCCAGACGGTGATCATCTCCAAAATCTCGGCCTTCGACTTGCGCACGATGTAGATGCCGCGGCGGGGGACGATGCGCACCAGCCCTTCCTGGTCGAGTTGGGCGAGCGCCTCCCGCAGCGGCGTGCGCGAGATCCCAAAACGCTGCGACAGCTCGCGTTCGTCAAGCCGCAGGTTGGCGCCCTCCGCGTAGATGTTCATGTTCATGATCGCGGCTTTCAGCGCCTGATAGATTCGGCGCTTCAGACTGATCTCGGTCTCGATCGGCTCAATCGATAACGTGAGGTTGGACATGATCAGCTCACCGCTCCTAACGCCTCGCTACGCCAGAGCCGGTTGGTTGCAGGACGCACGAGGCCGTGCCGCATTTTTCATTGGCATGCCCTATACCAAAGCCTCACCGCTCGCAAGTCATCGCCCCCAAGCGCTAGCCGCCCACATTGGCTGGCCGCCGGTCGCCGGGGCGAAACTGACGCCACAGAGGTTTGACCAGAGGCAACAACAGCAGCACGATCGCGCAGACCATAATCGGACCCGCATAGGGCCGGGTGAAAAATATCGCGAACGAGCCATCGGAGATGATCAGCGACTGGCGCAACGCCTCCTCGGTCATGCCGCCCAGCACGACGGCGAGAACGGCCGGGGCCAGCGGATAATCAAGCTTGCGCAACAGATAGCCGACGATGCCGAACACCAACATCAACCACACGTCGAACATGCGTTGGGTCGGCGCGTAGCCTCCGACCAGGCACAGAATGAAAATGATCGGGGCCAAGATCGTGAACGGGAGCCGCAAAACCCAGATGAAGGCGGGGATCATCGCGATGTTGACGAGCAGGGTGAAAAAGTTGGCGGCGTAAAGCGAGGCAATCAAACCCCAGACGAACTGGGGATTGTCGACGAACAGCCGCGGGCCGGGCTCCAGCCCCCAAAGCACCATGCCGCCCAACAAGATGGCGGTGGTTGGCGAGCCGGGGATCCCCAACGTCAGCATCGGCAACATCGAGCCCGTTGAGGCAGCATTGTTGGCCGCTTCCGGAGCGACGACCCCGTCGAGGGAGCCTTGACCGAAGGTATCGGGCTCGCGCGAGATCTGCTTGGCAACGCCGTAGGCCATCAGCGAGCCGGGCGTGGCGCCGGCAGCCGGCAGGATTCCGACGAAATAGCCGAGAAACGAGCCCATCAGCGCGGTCTTCCAGGTGCGCAGAAGCTCGCGCAGGTTCCGCAACGTGCGCTTAACGGAGATGGTCGCCTCCGACAGCATCGACCTGCCGCCGATTTTGACGTTTTCCTCGATCGTCCAGAGCATCTCGCCGATGCCATAGATGCCGATCGCCAGTACCAAGAAATTGATCTTGCCGAGAAAGCCCTCCATGCCGAACAGCTGCAGGCGCGGCTCGCCGGAAACAATGTCAAATCCGACGGCGGCCAGCACCAACCCGATGCAGATGGAGAACAACGTTTTGGCAATGTCGTCGCCGCCCAGGCCGACAAAGGTGGCGAACGCGAGCATCATCAAGGCAAATTCTTCCGGCGCCCCGAACACCAGCGCCACGTGCGCAAGGGGCGGCGCGAAAAACGTGAACAGAATGACGGAAATGGTACCGCCGACGAAGGAGGCCGCGGCGGCCGCGGTCAGCGCCTTATCGGCAAGCCCCAGCTTGGCGAGCGGTCGTCCGTCAAAGGTCGTGGCCACGGCGGTCGAGGCGCCTGGAATGCCCAGCATGATCGAGGACACCGCGCCGCCATACATGGCGCCGTAATAGATCGCCGCTAGAAAGATAATCGCCCCTTCCGGTTTCAATAGGGCCGTCAGCGGCAGCAGAATGGCGACGCCATTGACCGAGCCAAGGCCGGGCATGGCGCCGATAAAAAGACCCAGCGTGCAGCCAAGCAGGATCAACAGCAGGTTGGTCGGTTGCAAAGCGACCCAGAAGCCATCGCCGAGAAGGGCTAGAATCTCCAGCATCAGGTGTTGACTTTCCTCGCTGCAACCTTGTCAACGGTAACGGTTCTCAAGCTCGCGGAACGCCCATCGGCCCCAGGTCACGGCTGATCTAGAAACACGAAACAATTGAGTTTCGCGCTCCAGGACGGCTGGGTTGGACATTGATAGACGCGGGCGTAGATCGGCTCGAAGTATGGCTCGGTCACACCCTTTGGCAAGGTGATCGACAGCATGGCTTCGAAAAATACGAAGGTGACGATCGGCACCGAGACCATCGTGACGATCGTTGCCAGCCACGAGTGGCGCCCCATCACCTTCATGTAAAAGGCGAGAAACAACGGCAGCGCCAGATAAACGCCGAGGCCGTCAAAGCCGGGCAAGCCGGCACCGTCGAATAGGATAACGGTGAGGATCAACGCCGCGGCGGCCGGGCCCACGCTGGACAAAACGCCCGGCTCGAAAAACGGCAGCTTGGATTTTGACGGGGGCGACACGCGCCGCAGCCAATTGACGATGATCCAACCGCAGGAGGCCAGCATCACCGCGGCCAGCCAAAACGGCCAAAAACCACCGCCGGGCCCCTCGCCGGGAAGCCAACCAATGGGCAGCTCAGTGCTGTTCCACATCAAATAGGCGGAGAAGGCGGCCATCGTGATGGCCATCAACAGCTCGGCCGTACGCGTGCTCACGGTCAACCTCGTCGCGCCGGGTGCTGGCAAGCGACTCAGGGCAGGCGCCTAAGGCATGCCGATCGCCGCGTCTCGATCAGGGAGCGGGACAAGTTGGGAGAAGGGTAGCCCAGCCCACCACGCCTCCCAACAAGACTAACAGGCCTACTTCAAGGCGCCCATCTTCTTGAGCATCGACCGGTGGATGTCACGCTCGCGCTTCCAATAGTCGAGCAACGCCTCACCTTCCAATGGAGGACCCTGGAGCGCCTTATCCTTCCGGTATTTTTGCCACTTGGCCGAGTTGAAGACCTTGGTAAACAGGTCCTTGTAATAAGTCTTGGCGGCCGCCGACATAGCTTCCGGTCCAACCACCGTGCGCTGCATGAAATAGACGAAATCCTTGCCGAGCTCCTTGAAGGTCGGCGCATCCTTAAACAGGCCTATGCGCTCCTTGGTGAAGCAGGCGAGCGGCTTGGTCTTGCCGGCTTGATAAAAGCTCAACTGCTCGGAGGGATTATTGACCGTCGAATCGGCATTGTTGCCGGCCAACTCCTTGGCGACCTTACCGCCGCCCTTATAGGGCACGTATTTCATTTTGAGGCCGTAAGCGGAGTTGAGAAAATCCGTTAAAAGATTATCCTCCGAGTTCTTCCCGGTCCCGGCCATCACCCATTGGTTGCCTTTGGCCTTGGCCGCCTTGACGAAATCATCGACATTGTTGATGTCTTTGCGATCGGAATTGACCCACAGGCAGAACGTATCCTCCGCCATCCGCATAATCGGCGTAAACTTGGTGATGTCCACACCAAGCCCCTTCTGACGCAATGGCGTGGTGTAGAAGGAGTTGAGGGTGAACATGATAGTGTGATCGTCGCCCTTTTTTGATTTCAGATGTACGAGGGCTTCCGCGCCGGATCCACCAGGCTTGTTGATCGGGTTGAACGGGACTGAAGCCAAATTGTCGGTGGCAATGATCGACTGCATCAGTCGAACCGCCTTATCGGCGCCGCCGCCCTTGCCGGCCATCACGATAAAATTGACCGGCTTCCTCGGCGCCCATTGGGCGAGTGCATGCGGCGCGAGCGCCATTGCTACACACCCGCCGGCAGCGAGCGCAAACAGTTTGGAGACCTTGAGATATGCCATCTTCGATTCCTCCCATGGCAGAAGGGCACAATCGCGAGACCGCTTGTGTACGGGGACACGTTCGGCCGGCGACATCCTGACGTCGACAGCCAAGGCTGTCCACAACCAGTGGTGTCATAAAGTCCCTCAGCGGCTTGCCTGGTGCGGCAGGCTCTAGCTTCGTTATTGTGGCGTATGGTATGCCAAATAATCGGCCCCCGCAAGTCTCTCATTGACGTGTGAAGCCAACCTGCCTCCTTATTGTCATGTTGCATCGGTGCCTTGTCGCGGGGCTGCAGAGCACGCCTATGGGATGCGGCGTACCGGTCGGTCCACTGTCGGAGACGAATGTGGAACATCGCATGTGCCAAGCCAGCTCAGCGCAGGCCCACGGCCCCTGGAACCCGGGGCTAAGCTCGCACCTGCCACCACACGTTCTGCCACTCACGACGATTTTCCGACCCGACAATACCACCACCGGCCTGGCCGAAGCGTTTGAGTTATCCGCGGTTTGTGGGTTGCCGGCTCAAACGCTGGTCGCGCTGCGCCCCGAACGCCTCATCATGCATGAGCTGCTAATTCGTATTACAGCGGATCTCGTCGTATCAGATGGTTCAAATGTCGAGGACTTGGGTATTAATTTCCGAAAAATCGCGGGTCTTATCCTAGGGCAATATCTTACCCCGCACGTCGAGGAGATCTCTCGTGTATTAGAGGATTTCCAACGCCAGGCTGAAGCTTTGATTTCCGCCGAATTGGAAAGTACAATTTTCCAGAAACCAACAACGGAGACGAAGAGCGAACCAAGCCAATCCCATTGGCTTGATCGACTAAGGCCGCGATTTGCGCGCCGGACAAGGCCTCAATCCACTCTAAGCAACAGATCGCATGTTGATAACGGCCTCGATCAATGGCAGCGCATCCTCGCCGATTGGACGTCGAAGGCGGCGTCCGCGCAGGACCCCATGCATACGGCCTGCTACGAGGCTTTGGTGAAAATCGTTTCAGCGCTGATCGGCGTACGCGGCCGCGTGGTCGGCGATCAAGCATTGATCACCAAGCTCGCGCTGACGTTGGTCAGCAATGATCGCGGCAGCATCGTCGTCGGCCAAGCCATCGAACCGTGGATCATGGAGGCGGTCCGCAAGGAGGGCTTCCAGCTATTGGCTTCGCAGCCCGAGCCCGTCGTCATGAACGTCAAAGGAGCACCGGCGTCGGGCAAGAGCACCATGCGGCCCCGTCAGAAGGCTTTGGCGCGCAAGCTGCATATTCCCTGGGAGACGTTTGCGCTGATCAGTCCGGACATCTGGCGAAAACAACTGCTCGATTACAACAGCCTGGGACCGGCCTACAAATATGCCGGCATGTTGACCGCGCTCGAGGTGGAGATGATCGATAAAAAGCTCGATCGCTACATGGCGGACAAGGCGGCGCAAGGCCGGATTCCCAACTTGCTGATCGATCGGTTTCGCTTCGACAGCTTCGTTCCGCCGACCGAGAGCGACGAGGCCAGCAAGCTGATGACAAGATTCGGAGCGATCATCTACATGTTCTTCATGATCACGCCGCCGGCGGCCACCGTCGAACGCGCTTGGGCACGGGGATTGGAGGTGGGCCGCTATAAGGCCGTCGATGACATATTGGATCATAACATCGAGGCCTACACCGGGATGCCCGACCTGTTCTTTACATGGGCGCTGAAAACGAACAAACGTGTGCATTTTGAGTTTCTTGATAATGATGTCCCGCAACGGCATTCGCCGCGAACGGTGGCTTTTGGGTGGAATGGCCACATGAATATTTTGGATGTGAAGCGCATGCTGGATATTGAGCGGTTTAGAAAGATCGATATCAGCGCGACGCAGCCGGAGGATGTTTATCGACCCGAAAGCTTATCGGCGGAAGGCAATACCGGCTTTCTACAACAATGTGCACGCATGATTCCTGTTATTCGCCTGGCCGAATTTCAGACCGGTCGCGTTTATGCCAGAATTGAGCAGGGACGATTGGTGGATTGGGATCAAACCGCACTCGGTCGGGCGATGATGGACGCTGATACCGCGACCGGACTCCACGCATTAGGTGTACCCAACGAATTGCCGGAAATGGAGGGGGCATCCCCGCACACATACCTGGCCGGGACACAGACATCGACTGTCGGCGCTTGGGGTCCGACCGCCCGCTGACCGGCTGACCTGCCCGGCATGGCCGATCGGTGTTGCCGGCTGCGCTGGGCCGGGAGCGCGCCAGGCCGTGCGCGGAGCATTGCCGTCGCCGTGGTCGCCAGCTGGGACGGCGCCGAGCTTGCCCTGCGTTTGGCGTATGGTATACCAATGGGAGCCGAAAGCTCGCCGCTGGCGCGGGGAGCGGCGTCCACCCGGGTTGTTCAGGCCCCTCCCCGGGCGGGTCACGGGCCGGCCACGTGGTTCAGCTTGCAGGCCAAATGGGATATCGTGCTGGCGGCCCCGGGTTGGTCAAAGGCTTCGATGAAGGGGAGATTGCATGCGCACGGCCGAGAGCTGTTTGGACCCAGGTTTGGTCCCAGGTTTGGCCCGATGAGGGAGCAGCTGGCAGCCGGTAGACCAAGCCGGAAAGCCCGGGCCTTCACCAAAGGTCGGCAGCTGGACGAGGATGCCTTCAGCGAGATCCAACGCCTGCTCGGGGGACGGCCGCGCCGCCGAGACGTGTTGATCGAGCATTTGCACGCTATTCAGGACGCCTATGGGCACCTGTCCGCCCGCCACCTGCGGGCGCTTGCAGAACACATGCGACTGGCGCAAGCGGAGGTGTTCGAGGTCGCGACGTTTTACGCCCATTTCGACGTGGTCCGCGAACAAGATCAGCCGCCGCCGGCGACGACGGTTCGGGTTTGCGACTCGTTGACGTGCGCGTTGAGCGGCGCGCAGCAGTTGTTGACGCGGCTGAAAGCTAGCGTCGATCCGGAGCAGGTGCGGGTCATTCGCGCGCCGTGCATGGGGCGCTGCGATACGGCACCGGTGTGCGAGGTCGGGCACGCGCACGTAGATCACGCGACCAGCGGCAGCGTGATCGCCAAGGTGAATTCGGGAGAACGTCACCCTGAGCTCCCGGCTTACGAAGGCCTCGATGCCTACCGGGCAGGTGGCGGCTATGCGCTGTTGGACGCCTGCTATGGCGGTCAACAACCACCTGAAACGATTATCGATCAACTGTCAGCTGCCGACCTTCGCGGCCTCGGCGGTGCCGGCTTTCCCGCCGGCCGCAAATGGCAGATCGTGCGCGGATTTGCCGGACCACGCCTGATCACGGTCAACGGCGACGAAGGCGAGCCTGGCACGTTCAAGGATCGCTACTGGCTGGAACGCTCACCCCATCGGTTTTTGGAGGGCGCGTTGATCGCCGCCTGGGCGATTGATGCTGAGCGGATCTACCTTTATTTGCGCGATGAGTACCCGGCCGTCCGAGAGATCCTGTCGCGCGAAATCAAGGCGCTGGAAGCGGCTGGGCAGATTGCACCGGCAAAAATCGAGCTGCGGCGCGGCGCCGGCGCCTACATCTGCGGCGAAGAAAGCGCGATGATCGAATCGATTGAGGGTAAGCGCGGATTGCCGCGTCATCGCCCGCCCTACATCGCCGAGGTTGGGCTGTTTGGCCGGCCGACACTCAACCATAACGTCGAGACGCTGCTTTGGGTTCGCGACATCATCGAAAAGGGTGCCGCCTGGTTTGCCGCACAAGGCGTCAATGGCTCGAAGGGCGTGCGATCGTATTCCGTTTCCGGTCGCGTCAAACATCCTGGCGTGGTGGTCGCGCCGGCGGGCTCGACCGTGCGCGATCTGATCGCCGCGTGCGGCGGCATGCAGGACGGACATCGCTTTCATGCCTATCTGCCGGGCGGCGCCTCGGGGGGGATCCTGCCGGCCACAAAGGGCGATATCCCGCTGGATTTCGGCGGCGAGCTTGCCGAGCTCGGCTGTTTTGTCGGCTCGCATGCCGTGATCGTGATGTCGGACCGCGACGACGTTAAGGCCGCCGCCATCAACCTGCTTACGTTTTTCGAAGACGAGAGCTGCGGCCAGTGCACGCCCTGCCGCGTCGGCTGCGAGAAGGCCGTGAAACTGATGCAGCGCGAGGTTTGGGACAAGGCTTTGCTCGAAGAGTTGTGCCAAACCATGGCAGACGCATCGATCTGCGGCCTCGGCCAAGCCGCACCCAACCCGATCCGTTCGGTGCTGACATTTTTTTCCGACGATCTGAAACAGACGTGACGAGCCCGGAATACGCCATGTGTGCAGCCATGATCAGGTTTACACTCGACGGCCGCGAGGTTGAGGCTGAGGCCGGCGAATCGATATGGCAGGTCGCAAGGCGCCACGGCACGACGATCCCGCATCTGTGCTGGCTTGACCAACCGAGCTACCGCGCGGACGGCAATTGCCGCGCCTGCATGGTCGAGATCGAGGGCGAGCGAACGCTTGCTGCCTCGTGCATCCGCCACCCCACCAACGGCATGCGGGTCATCACCGACAGTCAGCGCGCGCAAGGCGCCCGTAAGATGGTGATGGAACTGTTGCTGGCCGATCAGCCGCCGCAGGAGATGGCGCACGATCAACAGTCGAGTTTCTGGCAATGGGCACAAGCCCAGCAGGTCGCCGGCTCGCGGCTTCCCGCGCGACAAACGCCGGCGAGGGATGCATCGCATCCGGCGATGGCCGTTAACCTCGATGCCTGCATTCACTGCAACCTTTGCGTACGGGCCTGCCGCGAGGTGCAGGTCAACGACGTGATCGGCATGGCGTTTCGCGGGGCCGAGTCGAAGGTTGTGTTCGACTTTGACGATTCGATGGGTGAGTCGACCTGTGTGGCGTGCGGCGAATGCGTACAAGCCTGCCCGACCGGCGCGCTGATGCCGAAGTCGATCGTGGCTGAGGCCAACCAAGTGGGCCGGCGCGGGGCCGACCGAGAGGTCAATTCGGTGTGCCCGTATTGTGGGGTGGGCTGCCAAATCACCTACAAGATCCGCGATGGACGGATCGCCTACGTCGATGGGCACAATGGTCCGGCCAATGAGAACCGGCTGTGTGTCAAGGGTCGTTTCGGCTTTGATTATGTCGCGCATCCGCAGCGCCTGACCAAGCCGTTGATCCGCAAGCCCGGCCTGGCCAAAGGGATCAACATCGACCCATCCAACCCGCTGACCCACTTCCGCGAAGCGAGCTGGGCGGAAGCGCTCGACGCCGCCGCCACCGGATTGGCGCGGTTGCGTGAGACGCATGGCGGCCGAACCGTTGCCGGATTTGGTTCCGCCAAGTGCTCCAACGAGGAAGCCTATCTGTTTCAAAAGCTGATCCGGACCGGCTTTGGGCATAACAACGTCGACCACTGCACACGCCTCTGCCACGCCTCCTCGGTCGCGGCATTGATGGAAGGCATTGGCTCCGGGGCCGTCACGGCGCCATTCAATGAAGCGCTGAACGCGGACGTGATCGTCGTCATCGGCGCCAATCCGACTGAGAACCACCCGGTCGCGGCCACCTACTTCAAGCAGGCGGTCAAGCGCGGCGCAGAGCTGATCGTGATGGATCCACGCGGCCAGGCGCTCAAGCGCCACGCCACCCACATGATCCAATTCCGGCCGGGCACCGACGTGTCGCTGCTCAACGCGATGATGCACGTGATCGTCAGCGAAGAGCTTTACGACCGCCAGTACATCCAAGCCCACACCGAAGGTTTTGAGCGGCTGCGTGATCACCTCAGCGCCTTCACGCCGGAGCAAATGTCACGGACCTGTGGGGTCGACCCGGACACGATCCGAACGATTGCGCGCAGCTATGCCAAGGCGTCGGCGGCCATCGTTTTTTGGGGAATGGGCGTCTCGCAACATACGCACGGCACCGATAACGCCCGCTGCTTGATATCATTGGCACTGATGTGCGGTCATACGGGTCGAACTGGGACTGGCCTGCATCCCTTACGCGGTCAGAATAACGTGCAAGGTGCTTCCGACGCCGGCCTGATCCCGATGGTGTTTCCAGACTACATGGCCGTCGCCAGCGAAGACGCCCGCCACATATGGTCGGGCATTTGGGGGACCGAACTCGCCCCCGATCCCGGCTTAACGGTGGTGGAGATCATCGACGCGATCAAGCACGGCCAGGTCCGGGGCATGTATATCATGGGTGAGAATCCGGCCATGTCCGACCCCGATTCCCGCCATGCCCGCCAGTCGCTGGCACAGCTTGAGCACCTTGTCGTGCAGGACATTTTCCTGACGGAGACCGCGATGTTCGCCGACGTGGTGTTGCCGGCCAGCGCCTGGCCCGAAAAAAACGGCACCGTCACCAACACCAACCGGCAAGTGCAGATGGGCCGCCAGGCGCTCGATCCACCAGGCGAGGCCAAGCAGGACTGGTGGATCACGGTTGAGCTTGCCCGCCGTCTCGGGTTGAACTGGACCTACACCAGCCCGGCAGACGTGTTCGCGGAAATGAAACAGGGCATGCGTTCCCTCGACAACATCACCTGGCAGCGATTGGTGGCGGAGAGCGCGGTGACCTACCCGTGCCCGGCCGAGGACCTGCCCGGCCACGCCATCGTGTTCTCGGACCGGTTTCCAACCGACTCAGGCCGCGGCAAATTGGTGCCGGCGGATCTGATCGCACCGGCGGAATCGCCCGACGACACTTACCCGTTTGTGCTGACGACCGGCCGGCAACTCGAACATTGGCACACGGGCGCCATGTCCCGCCGCGCCTCCACGCTCGACAGCCTGGAACCGACCGCCGCGGCCTCATTGCATCCGTTAACGCTGCGCAAGCTGGGCGTACGCCCCGGCGACATGCTGCGGGTGTCAACCCGGCGCGGCGCGATCGAATTGGCGGCGAAGGCCGATGAGGCGATGCAGACCGACATGGTGTTCATCCCATTCGCCTACGTCGAGGCTGCCGCAAATATCCTCACCAACCCGCAGCTCGATCCGTTCGGCAAGATTCCGGAGTTCAAGTATTGCGCGGCACGGATCGAGCGCGTGCCGGTGGCCGACGCGGCGGAATAGATTGTGCGCCCGGCATCGGCGGGATTTACCAAGGCCGGGCCGGCATGGCTAATCCGCCCAAGGGGCGATGATCTGGACGAGCTGCCCTTCGGCGGAAATGATCAAGATCGTTACGGCGCACGAAATGTCGGCAATGCATCCTCAGCGCGAGATATGCCACCAACGCCCAGCCGGCGCACGCCTGGTCGGATCGGCGCGAGCATGTTCGCCGCTTACGATGCCAGCGTCGTTCTTACGCCAATCGTCATCGGCAACTTTTGATCAGGTTGGACCGGCATCCCAGAGAAGACCGGCATCCCAGAGAAGACTGGCATCCCAGAGAAGACTGAGGCATACCTACCCCAACAGCCGCTGGGAGGCCGTCGAGCCATGATGTCAAGGTGAGCCCGACAAAAATGCTGCCGAGCGATGTCGTCGGGGAGCCGCACTTTGGTGCGGCGTAATGATTTCACGCGTAGACAAAGCGGCCATATTTTGCACTGAATTCAACGAAAAGACAGCCATCGTTATGGCTACTGAAGAATAGCATCGCAGACCTTCGTCAGTCGGCGATGCATGACCCCGCCAAATGATCTGGAGGCAAGCCTAAATGCACAGAGTTGGACTTGACATGCGCCGAAGCGCTGCGGTCGTCACCGCAGCGTCGATCATGGTCGCACTGGCGGCGGCGCCAGCCATTGCTCAGTATCCCGCCAAGCCGATCCAATTCATTATCCCCTTCGGCGCGGGCGGCGGCGCGGACATCGAAGGCCGGCTGCTGGCGAAGGAAATGGCCAAAGTACTCGGCACCCAGATTGTGCCGATCAACAAGCCAGGTGCGGGCGGTGCCGTAACCTACACTTACGTGAAAAACGCACAACCGGACGGCTACACGGTCGCGTGGAACTCCACCTCGATTCTGACCACGACCAATATCGGCAATGTGCCGTTCAAACACGACGCCATGGACCATATTGGACAGGTCGAGTACCAACCGATGGTGTTCGCCGTGCGCAGCGATGCGCCATGGAAGGATCTGAAGTCGTTCGCCGCCGCCTGCAAATCCAAGCCCGGCAGCTTAAAGATTTCAAATTCCGGCACCGGCAGCGCGACCCACGTTGCTGCGATCGACCTGGCGACGGCCCTAGGCTGCAAGGTCATCCACCTTCCGGTCGGCATCAAGCGCCGGAATGCGTCGGTGCTCAGCGGCGAAGCGCATTCCATGGTCGCCCCGCTCACCGGCGCGGTCAATCTCAACAAGGCCAAAAAGATACGGGTGTTGGCGGTATTGGGGAACGAGCCCAATCCGGCGGTGAAAGGCGCTCCGACCGCGAAGCAGCAAGGGTTTGACGCTGCATTGCTGTTGTTCCGCGGCCTATCGGTGCCGAAGGGTACGCCTGCCGACATCAAGAACAAGCTGGCTGATGCAATGGACCGGGCGGCAAAGTCAGCGGCGTTCATGGCGCTGGCAAAAAAGAAAGGCTTTACCGTTGCGCCATTGACCGGCGGCGACTTCGACAAAATGATCAACGCCATGGACGGTAAGGTCAAAGGCATCATGCAAAGCGCCGGGCTTTATCAGTCGAAAGCCAAGAAGTAATCGAACATCATTGCCGATCGATGCCGGCGCTGGCCACTGGTGAGATCAGTCTGGTGCCGATCGACGACGGCTCGGCGAAAGCCGAGCCTTAACAGTTTAGCGCAGAGAAGGGCGACCGGGCTGTGGTGCTGCGCGACGTCATCGCAGGCATTGTCCTGTTGCTGGTTGCGGCGGGATACGCACTGGCGATCGGCACCATTCCCGATCGATCGCTGCCGAATACACCGGGGCCGTCGTTCTTTCCCTATCTGATCGCAGCCGCCCTGGCGGTGTTGTCGGCCGCGCTGCTGATCCAGGGACTGGTCGGTTTGCGCGCCGGCAGCGATGAAACGAAAGCCGAGAAACTCATCGATGTTGACGGTCGCGAAGCGGTGGCCCTTATCTGGTTCGCCATCTATTTGGCGGTCTTGCCCTATACGGGCTTCAAGGCTGCCACGATCCCATTTTTCGCAGGATTGATGCTGCTTTATGGCGCCCGCAGCCCGGTCTTGGTGATCGCCGGCTCGCTGGCCGTTCCGTTGGCGTTGGACGCCATCTTCCGGCACGCCTTCTCAATCCTGTTGCCGGCCGGAATCTGGTAAGGGCGCATGATGCAAGCAGATGTTCTGGCAGGCTTTATGCAGGCAGTGCTGCCGTCCAGTTTGGTGGCCACAGCGATCGGCGCGCTGATCGGTCTGATCGTCGGGATGATCCCAGGTTTGACGATCTCGACCGGCATCATCATCGTACTGCCGCTGACCTTCGTGTTGGAGCCCAATGTCTCGATCGCGCTTTTGCTGGGTCTTTATGTTGCCGGAATGACCGGCGGCAGTTTCTCAGCGATCCTACTCAACATTCCGGGTACGCCATCAGCGTCAGCCACGGCGATGGACGGGTATCCGATGGCGCGGCGCGGCGAAGCGGGCCGGGCCCTGGGCATTTCCGTCCTGGCCGGCTTCGTCGGCGGTCTGTTCTCGTTTTTGTGCCTTTATCTTATCGCGCCGGCATTGGCCGCGGTGGCGCTCGAATTCCAGGCGCCAGACCTGTTTTCACTGATGCTGTTCGGTCTCACCATCATCTGTAGCTTTTCAACGGACTCGCTGATCAAGGGCTTGCTCTCGGCGACGCTGGGCCTGGCCATCGTCAGCATCGGTCAGGACCCGGTGATGGGAACTGAACGCTTCACATTCGGCGACGCCAACCTGCTGGCCGGTGTCAACTTCCTGACGGCGCTGATCGGATTGTTTGCCATTCCGCAGCTGATCGACAATCTGCGTGCAGCGCCCCGTGCCGCTGATGGCGTCGCCACCAAGTTCGGCAGCCCCCTACCACGGCTCGCCGATCTTCGGCGCATGCGGTTGCCGGTTACGGTCGGCTCGGCGGTCGGCGCTTTCCTCGGCATACTCCCCGGTGCCGGCGGGCCGATCGCCGCGTTCATCAGTTACGATTACACGCGCAAGATGAGCCGCGCCGGGGCGACGTTCGGCGACGGCGCGGTTGAAGGCATCGCAGCACCTGAATCGGCCAACAACGCGGTAACCGGCGGCGCGCTGATCCCGATGATGACGCTCGGCATCCCCGGCGATCCGGTCACGGCGATCCTGATCGGCGCGCTGTTGGTGCACGGTTTGGCACCAGGCCCGCTGCTGTTTCTGGAACGCGCCGACTTTGCCTACGGCATCATCTTCTCGTTCCTGATGGCCAACATCTTCAATTTCTGCATCGCCTTGATCGGCGTGCGCTATCTGGTGAAGCTACTGGCAACGCCGCGCGTCCTATTGATGCCAGCGATTGCAGTACTGTGCGTGATCGGCTCCTATGCCCTGCGCAACTCGTTTTATGACGTCGGCATCATGTTCCTGTTCGGACTGATTGGATTAGCGATGCGATGGCTCAACATGCCGGTGGTGCCGATGTTGCTGGCGTTGGTGCTGGGACGGCAGCTGGAGGAAAACCTTCGGGTGGCGCTGACCGGCTCGCAGGGCGATCTGAGCGTGTTCATCACGCAGCCCTTCAGCCTGTTGTTCCTGAGCCTGTCAGCCATCTCGGTGATTTGGACGTTGGCCGCAGCTCGGCAGCGGCAAAGCGCGGCCGCCGCGCAACCCTGAGCATCGTGCTCGCATCGACGAACTAAGGATTGGACGCTATGAGCAAGACCCCGATACGTGTTGGCGTGCTTGGTATGGGCTGGTGGTCGGATGTGCTGGCTGACGCCATCAAACGCAGCAACGAACAGTCGATCGTCGCGTGTTACACCCGTAACCCGGAGAAGCGCCAAGCCTTCGCGGACAAGTATGGGTGCCGCCCGGCTGCCAGCTACCAAGAGCTCCTGGCCGATCCCTCCATCGAGGCCGTTATCAATACCACGCCCAACAACGTCCATCTGGAGACGACCCGACAAGCCGCCGAGGCTGGCAAGCATGTGTTTCTCGACAAGCCGATCGCCAACACCGTCGCTGAAGGCTTGCAGATCGCGCAGATCTGCAAGCAGGCGGGCGTCACGCTTTCGCTAGGATACCAACGTCGGCGCGAAAGCCATTTCCGGTGGATCAAGGCCGAGATTGACGCCGGCCGGTTCGGACAGCTGGTCCAGGCCGAAGCCAATATCAGCCGCGACCGGCTGGGCAAGTTCGATCTCAGCTCCTGGCGCTACCAGTCCGCGGGAATGCCTGGCGGTGTGATGCTGCAGATCGGCATCCATTACGTTGACGTGCTGGAGTATTTGATCGGCAACGTGACGCGGGTGTGCGCCAGAGCCAACCAGTTGGTGTTGCCGGGGGACAATCCGGACGTCGCCAATCTGATCCTCGAGCACGAAAACGGTGCGCTCTCCAATCTGACCGCGAGCTACGCCTCGGCATCAGAGTATTACATGATGAATATCTACGGTAAGGAAGCGAGTGCCTATTACGATCAATTCAATGGATTGCGTCACTTGGTGCGGCATCGAGACGATTCGATCGTCAAGCGCCACGTGGATACGGCAATGCCGGTGCCCTGCGAAAAAAACGACACGATCCGAGAAGAGCTCGACGAGTTCGCAGCTTGCGTGCGCGGAGAGACAACGCCTGAGACCGATGGATTTTGGGCCGCCCGCAACTTGGCCGTGGTCAAGGCGGGCGTTAAGTCGGCCCAACAAGGCCGTGTCGTCGACGTGGCGGAGGTGTTGGAGAGCGGCGAATAATGCGCTGTCCCAACCCGAATGATGCTGCAGTTGGAGAACGACCATGGCCAGGATCGATATCGGTCACATCACGCTCAATGTCGCGGACGTCGGCGAAGGCCCCGCATTTATTTTTATTCCCGGCCTGGTCGGGCTCTATGATGCGTGGTCGTTCCAGCTGGAACACTTCGCTCAGCGCTACCGCTGTGTCGCCTTCGACCATCGCGGCACCGGCGACAGCGACAAGCCGCTCGATCGTAAAGCCTACTCGACCGGCCAAATCGCCGACGATGTTATCGCGTTGATGGACACTTTGGGAATCGACAAAGCGCATGCGGCCGGCACGTCAACGGGGGGCTGCGTGCTGCAGAACTTGGCGCTCGATCATCCGGATCGGCTGCGTGCGCTGATCTTCAATAACACTTGGGTGGCCGCCGACGAATTCATGACGCGCGTGCAGACGACGCGCAAACGGATCGCAGAATCCTATGGCGCTGCAGAATATGTCAAAGTCTCCTCGATGTTCACATGTGGTGCGCGCCAGTTCCGCGAGAACTACGCTTCGGTGATGCAGCTCGAAGCGCGCGCGCTGGAGACCGTGGCGCCAGTTGAGGTGCTGACCGGCCGGCTCGAGATGACCTTGGCCCATGATCGCTCAACCGAATTGTCGCGGATCGACAAGCCTGCACTGGTGATTGGCACGGCCGACGATGCCACCGTACCGTGCTATTTCGCTGACGACCTTCATGCCGCGATCCCGGGTGCACACAAGGCGCTGCTCAAGGAAGGGGGGCACTACTCGTATCGGCGCCACCCCGAGAACTGGAACCGGCTGGTAACTGACTTCGTGAGCGATCACGAGCAACGCGTTTGAGCTGGAACCCTTCGCCGCGCGCTGATCGACGTAGGCCGCTTCGACACCTCGGCCGCAATTGCCGGGTGCGCTCATGTTCGCCGGTCTCGACGCTCTAGATGGCATCGTATTGCCGGCCCGCTCCCCGCCGGGCCACCCCATGGCATGAGGTTGCCGACGGCCGGATGCGGGAGCGGAATGGTGCCAACTGACACTGAAACTCTAAAGTCGGTAGGCCTTGCGCACCACAGCTTCGAACAGTCGCCTCGGGACGATGCGCTGCAGTCCGACGGCGGCATGCTCGACCGGCGAGCCAACGATCAGCCGCACCGGCATGCGTCGGGCGCATAACAATCGCTCGACGGCGCGCGCAACAACATCCGGCGACCCGCCCGCTCTGACATTCGCGTCATAGTGCGCCACCGTGCGCTTGAACCGCGGGGCATAGGGTGACCCTTCTCCGGTCCTGTGTCCCTCGATCTGGTTGGCGGACACCGCGGTATTGACATCACCAGGGTGGACAACGGTCGCCTCGACACCAAATGGACGCAACTCAATTCGCAGCGCCTGCGTGAGCCCGTCAAGCGCAAACTTGGATGCGCTGTAATGCCCCAAAAACGGCAAGCCGATCAATCCCGCGATGGAGCCGATCAGAATGAGCCGGCCCTTCCCTGCCTCCCGCATAGTCGGCAAAACGGCACGGATGGTCCGCACCGTGCCAAGGTAATTGGTATCGAGCTGAAGCAGCGCCTCGTCGATCGTCAGGTCCTCGACGGCACCAGCTAAACTGTAACCGGCGGCGTGGATCAGCGCGTCGATGCGCCCCTCGCGGCGCACCAGATCGGCGACGCCAGAGGTCACGGACGTGGCGTCCCTCACATCCAGCGGCAGATGCTGCCAGGGGGCGGGCTCGCCAGCGGAACGGCTTGCGCTATAGACCGTGTCGCCGCGCGCGTTAAGCCGCGCACAACAGGCCCTACCGATGCCTGATGATCCGCCGGTAACCAGAATGACAGACCCGCTCAAAGCCGGCGATGCTCCTGGGCAGTGATCTCCAAGGCATTACGAATATCATCTTGCGAATGCGCGCAACTGAGGAAAAACCGCAGCCGTCCCGCCTTCATCGGCACGCCTGGATAAACGATCAGTGACGGATTGACACCTGCCGCGAATACGCCGTGCCAATGCTTGATCGCCTTAATCGTATCGCCGGAGATAATCGGCAACATGCCAAAACCTGCAGCTTGGCCGGTGTTGAGCCCAAGTGCGTGCGCGGTTTCGAGAAAATAACGGCAGTTGGCATGCATCCGCTCAACCCGTTCCGGCTCCTCCTTCAGCACGCGCAACGCGGCCAATGCCGCGGCGGTCATCGCGGGTGGCAGACAAACCGAATAGACGAAGCCTGGCGCAGTATGCCTTAGGACCTCGACCAGCTCCTTACTGCCAGCGATGTAGCCGCCACAAGAGGCCAACGTCTTGCTCAGCGTGCCCATCCAAATGTCGATTTTGCGCGCTTCCACGCCGCTCGCCTCGGCAATGCCGCGTCCGGTTTTACCCAAGACGCCGACGCCGTGGGCATCGTCGACCATCAGCCAACATCCGTAGCGTTCCTTGACTTCTACGGCACGTGCCAGATCGACGATATCGCCCTCCGTTGAGTACAACCCCTCGACGATGACAAGGGCATTCTTGTATTTGTGGCGCGTCTCGCTCAACACGCGCTCCAAGTCCGCAAGGTCGTTGTGGCGGAAACTTCGGCAGGTGGCCCGCGATAATCGCATGCCGATCACAGCGCTGTTGTGAACGAACTCGTCGTGAACGATGAGATCACTTTCGGTCATGATCGAGCCGATCGTCGACACGTTCGCGGCATGGCCGCTGACGAACAAAATCGCAGCGTCTACGCCGGTAAACTCAGCCAGCTCTGACTCAAGCTGCTGGTGCAATTGCAGCTCGCCGGAAACCATCCGGCTGGCGGAGACACACGGCCCGAATTGATCGAGGGCCTGCTTGGCCGCATCCGTGAGACGGCTGTCACGGTTCAACCCAAGGTAATCACACCAAGCGAAATTGAGCCGCGGCGTTCCGTCAATGTCGACGTAGGATCCATCCGCCGCTTCGACGGAACGGAAGAAGGGGGTGGACAGGCCGAGCAGGCCGCCCACCTGTTGGTATTTCCTGATCGATCGATAGGCCGGCAAATCCGTGAAATTGGGTGCTCGGTAACTCCGCATTTGGCTTGCGCCATTGCCCAACGTCAAACCCCAACGTTGAACCGTTGCCGCCAATCGCCCATCCAATATGTCACCTGCCATAACGCGCCGACTCCTGTACTATCTGACATGCGCTTTCAATCGTCGCCGCACCCTGTGCCCTCGCCAACGCGATAATCTGTACTTGGTTCACCCAGGTGTGATCGTGCTCAGAATGCTCGCTTGAGAGCATCGAGCTGGATCAAAAGCAGTCGCGGATCGGCCGCTTCACACGCGACCATGCACCGAGCTTGCGTGACCCTGGAGCCCCAACTGATTGCCCTCTGACGTTCACAACTCAATCGTCCGCTCACCCCTGGCCCGTCGCTGATGCATACGATCGTCGATCAGGTCGGCAACGGAAATTGTTCGCTAAACGCTAGCTAATGAACGCTATAATCCATTCACCCCACAGGGTGAATATGAGCACCCGCTTTGCCCATCAGAGCGTGTCATATTTGCCATGCATGCACTTGCCGCTTGTACAGACAGTCGACCCTGCCAAGCCGCCATACCAGTTGAAGTGCAAGATTGACCAACCCTGTCATATCATTGATATCTACAGAAAGTCATCGGGGCCAATCACTGTCAAGCGTTGCGTTTGTCGATCGGTCAAATTGGCGCAATGCCCAATCTCAACGGATCGCTCTGAGGGCCGATCAAATTGGGGGGAACAGCGACCGATGCGCGATTGGGTCAAAATCGACACATTCAATCAGCATACATCTTGGAGCTGTGGGCGAGCCCACCTGACATCACCAACCCGGTACTGCGCGCGCGCACCGCGTCGCTGCGCCCGGCGTCGCCACGCACGATCGTTGCCGTCTCGAGCGCGCGCGCTTATGTTGACGCTGAGAGCAACCAAGGGATGAGCCAACCATGAGCCGGGCACGACTTGCGCTGCTGGAGGATCGCGGCGTTATCTCGGCGACGGGGGATGACACCACGCGGCTGTTGCAAGGGTTGCTGACGGCCGACCTGTCGCCGTTGGATCGCGGGCTGGCGGTGTTTGGCGCGCTGTTGACCCCACAAGGCAAGATCCTGTGTGAGATGTTCTTGGCGAGGGCGGCCGCGGGGCTGTTGATCGACGTTGACCGCGGCAGCGTCTCTGCGCTGATTGAACGGCTCGAGCTTTACCGGTTGCGCGCCCAGGTCAGCTTTGTCGATCGCAGCGAGGCGTACGCGGTTGCGGCTGCGTGGAACGGTGACATCGATCCGTCGGTCGGTCTAACCAACACGCAAGACCCCCGCTCACCGGAGATGGGTCGGCGCCTCATCGTGCAGCGCGAACAGATTTTGGCAACCGCGCCGCATGCGGATCTGGCCTCGGCGGCGGACTATCACGCCCATCGCATTGCGCAGGGGATCGCCGAGGGCGGCAAGGACTACGACTTCGGGGATGCCTTCCCACATGAGGCCAATTTCGATCTTGTCGGCGGTGCTTCTTTCGACAAGGGCTGCTATGTGGGCCAGGAGATCGTCGCGCGCATGCAGCACCGCGCCAACGTCCGCAAGCGGGTGGTGCGGGTGACGGGTGAGGCGGAGCTGCCTCCAGCACGTCCCGAGGTTCGCATCGGCGATGTCACGATTGGCCGGTTGGGATCGGTGGCGGGATGCGAGGGGTTGGCCTTGATCCGGTTGGATCGCGCCGTGGCGGCAGCCGATGCCGGCCAAGCGATCACTGCGGGCGGTGTGAACGTGCGGATCGATGCGGACATGATGGCGCGGCAACGTGCGCAAAACGCCGCGCGCGCCGCCGCGGTTGGGCCATGAACGAACGGCTTGCACGCTGCCCTTGGCCAGGGATCGCCGATCCCCTGTACACGCGTTATCACGACGAAGAATGGGGCGTGCCCAAGCTTGACGACCGCGCGTTGTTTGAAAAATTGGTGCTCGAAAGTTTCCAATCGGGGTTGTCGTGGCTGACTATCCTAAAAAAACGTGACAACTTTCGCCGCGCCTTCGACGAGTTCCAGCCCGAACGGATCGCGCGTTATACCGACACCGACCGGGCACGCCTGCTGAACGATCCAGGCATCGTACGCAATCGCCAAAAGATCGAGGCCACGATCGACAACGCGCGGGCCTATTTGATGTTGGCCGAGCAGCAGAGCCTGGCTGCATTCGTTTGGCGTTTTGTGGAGGGTCGAGCGCAGATCAATCGGCACCGGACGCTGTCGGAGGTGCCGGCGCATACGGAGCTGTCGAAACGTCTGTCACAGGCGCTGAAGGCGCGCGGCTTCCGATTTGTCGGCCCGACCACGGTGTACGCCTTCATGCAGGCCACCGGCATGGTCAACGACCACCTGGTCGGCTGCCATCGGCACGCCCCTTGCGCGGCTCTGCAGCGATCGACCAGATGGCCTGCCTGAAACCGGGTCGATGAAAACCAGCGCAGTTGGATGGCAATGTCGTATGAACCAGACCTCTGACGTACCACCGCGCGCTTGGCAGCGCATGCTGTCCGGCCGTCGGCTCGATCTGCTCAATCCGTGCCCTGACGACATCGAGATCGCCGACATCGCCCACGGCCTGGCGCGTGTCGCCCGCTGGAACGGTCAGACGCTCGGTGCGCATGCTTTTTCGGTGGCCCAGCATTGTTTATTGGTCGACTCAATATTCATGGCACATCGCCCGCAGATCGAAGCCAAGTGGCGCCTGGCCGCGCTCCTGCACGACGCACCTGAGTATGTGATCGGCGATTTGATCAGCCCGTTCAAGGCGGCGCTCGGCCTGGACTATAAGGCGTTCGAAAAAAAACTTCAGACAGCGATCCACCTGAGATTCGGCTTGCCGGAGGTCTTGCCGGCCGAGATCGCCAGCCGCATCAAGGACGCGGACCGTGCGGCCGCCTATTGGGAGGCCACCCGCCTGGCCGGCTTCACCATTGACGAAGCGCTGACTTATTTCGGCCGCCCAACAGGCACTCAGGATCAAGCCGTACGTGTTCCAGTTGAGGTGGTCGAGCCATGGTCGACCGCAGACGCTCAGTGGCACTACCTGCAACGGTTCAGCATGTTCAAGCCGGACTGAGGGATGCCGGTGTCCCTCCCAACTGATCCTCTCACTAACAGGGCAATTCCGACTTCAGATGGCGGTCTCCAGCGACGAACATAACGGCAACGAGCGTAACCGGCGACGTCAAGCGCCGCCGTCCGACGACATCCATGTGTGCCCAATGAGCAACGTTGAGGAAGTTTTAGCGCGCTGCGGTGCGCGATTCCTCGTCAGCGTAATAAGTCCGCAGTTGATGCCCGTCACACCGGCGGGGATCGCGCATCACAACCACCTCAGGCTCGCCTGTCACGATATCAACCGGCCGACGGCTGGCTATATCGTGCCCAGCCGAACGCTGGTCGATGAGCTGATTGGGTTTGTTAAAGGCTGGAACCGTCAAGGTCCGCTGGTGATCCACTGCTGGGCCGGCGTCAGCCGATCGACAGCGTCGGCATTCGTGGCGGCCTGCGTGCTCAATCCCAACGCGCGGGAACATAGGATCGCCGATCAGCTCCGCGCCGCCTCGCCAACGGCCACGCCAAACCGGCTGATCGTCGAACTGGCCGACCAGGTTTTGCAGCGCGAAGGGCGGATGGTGGCGGCCATCAACCGGATCGGTCTGGGCGCGACGTATATCGGAGCCAACCCGACATTCGGACTACCGAGTCGGTTTGCTTGAAGCCGGCAAGCGGCCGCCATTTGACACGTCGACGCCGTTTTTCGGTCAAGAAACTTCAGCACTTACGCGTAAATTCGCCATGATCCGATATTAGCCCGTACGCAAACGGGAGACGGATCATGCCGATGCAAGTCAATACTGGAGGGGGTCTTCCAGACACGAGCAGCCAACCCGGACCAATCATGCGAGGCGTCCCAAGTTTGACCACCCCGGTCGAAATCGGTCTGCATGCTGCTGTCCTGGCTGTGCGCGGGAACGAGCCTTACGTTCTGGTCGTGCGACAAGACGATGAAGCGAGGTCGGGCGCGGACAGGCTGCCGTTTGGACCTTTCACACCACATGATCACAGCACGCTAGAAGGTGGGCTACGCAACTGGGTCACCAAACAGAGCGGGCTGCAGCTGGGTTACGTCGAGCAGCTCTACACGTTCAGCGACAGCCGCCGGCAGGCCCCAGACGGCGGCCACCAACCGCATACCGTTTCGATCAGCTATCTGGCCTTGACCAGGTACATCGAAGGTCAGGGCGGTCTACGCGGCACCTGGCGCAGCTGGTATGAGTACTTCCCGTGGGAGGACTGGCGCAACGGACGACCCGACATCCTCAAAACCATCATTGAACCAAGGCTTATGGGGTGGCTCGAGCACGCGAGCCCGACCAACGGCTCACCCCGGCGCGGCGAGCGTGTACGCATGTGCTTCGGGCTGGGCGGCGCCCAATGGGATGAAGAAAGGGTGCTCGACAGGTACGAACTGTTGTACGAGGCCGGACTGCTCGAGGAAGCCCGGCACGCGCACAAAGACTCCGGCAACGGTTGGGGCTCGGACACCGCATGCTTCGGACAGGCGATGGATTGCGATCACAGGCGTATCCTGGCCACCGCCGTGGGCCGCATTCGTGCAAAGATCAAGTGGCGGCCCGTCGTGTTCGAGTTGATGAACGACGAATTCACCTTGTTTGAATTGCAGCGCACTGTCGAGGCCATCCTCGGCCCGCACCTGCATAAGCAAAATTTTCGGCGTTTGGTGGAGACCGCCGGTCTGGTCGAGCCGACGGGGGACGTCCGGGCCAAGACCGGCGGGCGACCTGCCAAACTGTTTCGGTTTCGACGCGAAGTGCTGCTCGAACGGCCGGCGCCGGGGGTCCGAGTCAAGATCGGGCGCAGCTAATGGGTTTCGGTGTGAGCTAGAGCAGCCTGCCTTTAATCGGACTCGGAACGATCCCGATTAAAGGCAGAAAGTTGCTCACCACTTTAAGAGCGATCATCTTTGCGCCTTAAATCGGAACCGGCGCAATTGGAATCGGCGTTGCGGTTCCGATTTAAGGCGCGATGATCTAGCCCCATTCCACGCCCCACCCGCCACCCAATGGCACGTTTGCGTGCGCGGCCGGGCGGGTAGCGGTCCGGCAAGGCTGATGCGGCGAGGCTGATGCGGCGAGGGCGGTAACGATCTCGTCGGCCGCCCAGCCAAGTCGGCTTTCCATGTCGGCTGTTCGCGCCGGCGGCCCACGTCGACGCTTCAATTGAGACGTGCTTGGCTTCCGGGCACGCGGCCATCCTGGTAGGGTCGAAGCTGATCGGTCCAAATGGGACGATCCACGCACACGCGCAGTGGATGACCGTCCGCCAGGAGTTCTGCCATGCACGCCCCACATCCCAAGCCCAACGAACTCGAACCCTATTGGCTGCCATTTACGCCCAATCGCGCGTTCAAAGCCCGACCACGGCTGATCAGCGGTGCAAAAGACATGCACCTTTTTACACCGGACGGTCGCGCCATCCTTGACGGCACCTCGGGGCTTTATTGCGTAAATGCGGGCCATTGCCGCGACAAGATCGTCAGCGCAATTCGCGACGCGGCAGGACAGCTGGATTACGCGCCCGCCTTTCAGTTTGCCACACCACAGGTGTTCGAACTGGCCAGTCGGTTGGCGCTGATGGCGCCGGGCGACCTGGATTACGTGCTGTTTGGAAACTCGGGCTCGGAAGCCGTCGACACCGCCATGAAGGTCGCGCTCAGCTATCACAGGCTGCGCGGCGAAGCTGGTCGAACCCGCTTCATCGGGCGGGAGCGGGGCTATCACGGGGTATGCTTCGGCGGCACCTCCGTCGGTGGCATGGTCAACAACCGCAAGGTGTTCGGCCACCTGCTGGCCGGTGTCGATCATCTGCCGAGCACCTACGAGCGGTCCAAGCAGGCCTATTCGGTCGGAGAACCGGACTGGGGCGCTGAGCGCGCAGAGACGCTCACCACTCTCATTGGCCTGCATGACGCATCGAACATCGCGGCGGTCATCGTTGAGCCGGTAGCCGGATCGACCGGCTGCCTGCCGCCGCCAAAGGGCTATCTTGAGCGGCTGCGAGCGATCACCGCTGAGCACGGCATCTTGCTGATCTTCGACGAGGTGATCACTGGGTTTGGACGGCTCGGACATGGGTTCGCGGCAGAACGCTACGGCGTGGTCCCCGACATGATCACCTTCGCCAAGGGCGTCACCAACGGTGCCGTACCGATGTCCGGTGTCCTGGTTCGGCGCGACATTTACGACGCTCACATGACTGGTCCGGACTACGCGGTCGAGCTGTTCCACGGGTTCACCTATTCAGGGCACCCGATCGCCGTCGCGGCGGGGCTAGCGGCGCTCGACGTCTATCGAGAAGAAGGCCTGTTCGAACGAGCGCAAACCCTGCAATCGCCGTTCGCCGAGGCGATGATGAGCCTGAAGGGCGCACCAGGCGTGGTCGATATCCGTCCGATCGGCCTAATGTGCGGTATCGATCTGGATCCGATCGCGGGCAAAGTCGGCAAACGCGGCTACGATGCCATGGAAACCATGTTTCACACGCACGATCTGTACGTACGGGTGGCCGGCGACACGCTGGTGGTCGCCCCACCGTTGATCGCGACCGAGCAACACATTGGCGAGATCCGGGACCGGATTAGCCAGCTGTTGGCGACCTTGGCGTGAGGCCGCGCCGGCGCCGCATGACCGGGCGGCCCGCACGCTACGGCTGGGCCGCCATGATCGATTGGACGCACCCAGACGGTGTTGCTTGTCCAATGGAGCATCCGCGCGCAAGCGCACGGGAGCAGCACGCTCTGAGCGGCAGCGGAGCTGGTCGGCAAAGCTGCCTCAGACGGACGGAATGACGCCTTTGAGCTGCGGCAACCAATCGCCGATCAGCGTGGGTGGCCAGGGAATCGTCAACAGCTGGTCAAACAGCCCATAAATGAAAAAGGTCAAACCGATCGCGATTGACAGCGTGATCGACCAGCGCTCGTTGGCTTCCAGCCGCATGAAGGCGATGACGAAGATCGGCACGGTCGGGATCAGGCCGATGGTTGCCATCGACAGCATGAAAGCGATCATCCAGCCGAAAAACATCATCCCGCGCAGCAAGACCTTGCGCAGGCCAAGGTGCTCGGTATCGGAGGTGATGTCCATGTGGATGGAGCCGGCCTCGCCGGTCGGCGGCTGCGCCTCGCCGGTCTTGATGGCGTGCACGGCGGCCTGTCGGCTCATGCTGTTGAACAACGACAGGATCGCGAAACACACGGCCATGATGCCGACGATCATCGGACCGATCTGAGCCTTGAAGTTCCATTGATAGGCTTCGTAGAGCGCGACGCCCAACATCAGCAGGATGAAGACTCCGAATAGGTCGGACCACTGAGGGCGCAAGCGCAACGCATGGGTCCCGGCCACGCGCGCTCGCGCCCTGAAATCTGCGATCAGGGGTGTTAGAATGCCAACGACCGAAAGTGCGAGAATCACAAGCACGGCCGGGCGCAACAGCCATTCCGTACCGAAACGCTCGATCGAGATGAACAGATAGCGCTCGATGATGTCGCCGAGCACAAACCCCAAGATCAGCGGCGGTCGCGGCCACCGCAGCTGCTTCATGGCCCATCCGGCGACGCCACACGCCAACAACGTGTAAAAATCGCCCCAACTGCGGGTGGCGTTGAAGGCACCGATATACACGATGCTCATCACGATCGGCAGGATCAGCGAGTAGCGCAACGTGGCGATCTTCGCGAACTGGCCGGAAAAAAGAAAGCAGAGGCCGGCGCCGAGAATGTTGGCGATGGCGATCGACCAGACCATCGAATAGGTGATGTCGAGGTTCCTGGTCAGCATGTCCGGACCGGGCACCAGGCCGTGGATCAAGAACGCGCCCAAAAGGATCGCCATGCTCGCCGAACCTGGCACACCGAAGGCGACGGTGGGGACCAGGGCGCCGCCTTCCTTGGCGTTGTTGGAGCTTTCGGAGGCGATAACACCGCGGATATCACCCTTGCCGAAGGTCTCGCGCGCGCCTTTTTCCGATCGCACGGCGTGGCCATATGCCAACCAGTCCACGACCGACGCGCCCATGCCGGGAATCGCACCGACCGCCGCGCCGATCGAGCCGCAGCGCATGACCAGCCACCAGTTTCGGAACGCATCGCGCACGCCTAATAGCATGCCCTCCTGCAAATTGTGCTTGGAACCGTCGGTCGCGATCGCCGTGCGTTTGATGAACAGGTCGGCAAGCTCCGGTAGCGCGAAAATGCCGAGCACGATCGGGACGATCGGAAAACCTTCCCACAGGTACAGGCTGTCCAGCGTCCACCGCATGGTCGCGGTCTGCGGATCGGAGCCCACCATGGCGATCATAATCCCGATGCAAGCCGCCGTCAGACCACGGAACGGTGCATTGCCGGACAGCACAGAGACCATCGAGATTCCGAAGATGCCTAAGGCGAGCATCTCCGGCGATCCAAATGACAGCATGATCGGGCGCAGAATCGGGATCGACAGTCCCAGCAAAAGGGCGCCGAACAATCCGCCCATCAACGAAGCCATGTAGGCCGCACTCAGCGCGCGGCCGGCTTCACCGCGCTTAGCCATCGGCAGACCATCCAGCACCGTGGCCGCCGATGCGGCGGTGCCGGGCACGCCGAAGAGCACCGCCGGAATGGTATCGCCGGTGGAGGTGACAGAACCCATGCCAAGCAGAAAAGCAAACGCAGTGTAAGGATCCATGCTGAATGTGAACGGGAGCAGGATGGCGAGCCCGACCAGTCCGCCAATGCCCGGCAAGATCCCCAACACCAGCCCGATCACAACGCCCAATGCAAGGAAGCCCAAGCGCTTGCCATCAATCATGATCAACAAGGCTTCGCCAGCTGCCGAAAGCATCAGATTGGCGACTTCCATGGGGTGGTCCTCAGATGAATTCGGCGAAATCAGCTGACGCTAGGTCACTGTGAAGAAAATGAGGAAGCAGCGAGATTTGGGTCCGGATGGTGTGAGCGACGGCCAACCGGTTCTGCCAAAATACGAGGTTCGACGCAGGTCGAGCGAGGCGCCCATAGCGGTTCAGCCAGCGGCGGCCGGCGCACAACGATGCGCCATAACGCCCATCGGCTCTGGCCAAGCAGACGCGCGCCGCTGCCATGGTTCCCTCCGTCAGCGTGGCCGCGCGACCGCAATCAAAGCGACCTGACGGCACCCATCGTCTTTCATTTCCTGAATTTTAAGCAGAACATCCACGACGAAGAAAGGGTGAATCCCAACCGACGCTCAGAACCCGGCCTGGTGCCTACGACGGCTGCAAGCACCGGGTGGCTTGCGAATTGCACCCGGCGCGATTTCGTTCGACACTGATCGGACGGGCAGCGGCCGGCAGGGTTGTGGGCATTTCATTGCGCCGACGACCAACGCGTCGGACACACCATCGTGGCGAGCCGAAAACGACAGGGATAGGACGATGCATCTCGATAAGATCAGTGGATCGCCAGACCAGCACATGGCCTGGGGCAGCGACGTGGCAGCTCAGATGCTGCGCCGCTTCAACATTCCGTTCATCAGTCTCAATCCCGGCGCCAGCTACCGTGGTTTCCACGACAGCCTCGTCAACCATTTGGGCAATGAGAACCCCGGCATCATTTTGTGCCTGCACGAGGACCACGCCGTGGCGATAGCCCATGGCTACGCCAAAGCCACCGGTCAGCCGATGGCCTGCGTGCTCCACTCCAACGTCGGCCTGCTGCACGGCGCCATGAGTCTGTTCAACGCTTGGCTCGATCGCGCGCCGATGCTGGTGCTTGGCGCCACTGGCCCGCTCGATGCGCCCAAACGTCGCCCGTGGATCGATTGGATCCATACCTCGCGTGATCAGGCGGGCTTGGTGCGTTCGATGATTAAATGGGACGATCAGCCGTCATCGCCGCAAGCGCTGGTCGAAGCGATGTGCAGAGCCAACATCATCACGCGCTCCGCACCGACGGCGCCGGTCTACGTCGTGCTCGACGCCGGCCTGCAGGAAATGCGGCTCGACAATCAGTCGACCCCGGAGATCCCTGATTTGGCGCGGTTTGAGCCGCCACCGGCGCCACAACCGGCGGAGACCTCGATCGCGGCGGCAGCCGCGATTCTGCAGTCGGCGAAAAAGCCGCTGGTCCTGGTTGGCCGAAACTCTCGCAACACGGTGCATTGGGACGAACGTATCAAACTTGTGGAGCGGCTCGGCGCCGTGGTGCTCAGCGACCTTAAAACCGCCGCGGGTTTTCCCACCGAGCATCGCGCCCACGTGCTGCCGCCTGGCAACCAACTGAACACCGAGATGCGCGAGGTGATGTGTGAAGCCGATGCGATCCTGTCGCTGGACTGGATCGATTTGGGCGGCGCCGTACGTCAAGGTCATGCGCGGGGCCGGGTTGAGGCCAAGATCATTCATGTCTCGCTCGATAGCCTGCTGCATTCCGGCGCGCACATGGATTATCAGGAGCTGCCGGGCGTCGATGTACGGGTCAATGCCTGCCCGGAGGCCATGGTCGCGTGCCTCAACCGAGCGCTCGGCGCCGGCAACAAACAGCCGTGGCGGCAACGCCAGCAGCGCCAGCACAATTCATGGCCGCAGCTGCATCTCACCCACGTTGCAGCCGCCTTGCGAGAGGCGTTCGGCGCCGACGCCGACAAGGTGAGCTTCACCGCGCTGGCCCGGGGCTGGCCGATCGATCTATACCCGTTCCGCGACCCGCACGCCTATCTCGGCAAGGATGGTGGTGGCGGCATCGGTTCCGGCCCAGGCCTGTCGGTGGGAGCCGCACTGGGCCTCACCCGGCTCGGGCGGTTCCCCGTCGCGGTTTTGGGGGACGGCGATTTTGCGATGGGTTCCAGCGCGTTGTGGAGCGCGGTGCGGCATCGTATTGCGCTGTTGGTGATCCTCAACAACAACCGCTCCTACTACAACGACGAGCTCCACCAAGAGACCGTCGCGAACACCCGCGGGCGCGATAAGGCGAACCGATGGATCGGCCAGCGGATCGCCGATCCGGAACTCGATTTCGCACGACTGGCGCAAGCGCAGGGCGCGGTCGGCATTGGACCGATCACGAGGCCGTCCGATATCGCCGCGGCTATGGAGCAAGGTGTCGCGGCGCTTCGCGCGGGCCAAGTTTGCCTGATCGACTGTCATATCGACCCGACGGAGGAACGCAGCGCGCAATCCTCGCTTGAGGTCCGCGTGGTCAGCTGAAGCCTTGCGCCGAAGCCAAGCGCCGCGGGCGCCGGCCACATATGCCCTGCAGCTTGGCCGCCAGGCCGAGCGGATTATGGCTGCAGACCTCAAAGAAACTCTCGCGCCGGTGCGAACTCGCCAACACGGCATCCCCTTTGGCGAGGGTCGCGCGCAGTTGACGGTACCGCGGCAGTCTTACATTGTCAGGCAGCCGCATCACGTGGCCATCCAGACACGACACCCAAGCCCGCTTCGCGCTCAACCGGATTTGCGCATGTCAAAATGGAATATGATCATCGACGTCGCCGAGTGCACCAATTGCCACCTGTGCACGCTGGCCACAATGGACGAGTACGTCGGCAATGACTGGCCGGGGGTCGCCGCGCCCATGCCGCGGCATGGCCATCACTGGATCAACATCCTACAAAAGGAGCGTGGGCAGGCGCCGATGATCGACGTGGCCTACGTCCCCACCACCTGCAACCATTGCGACAACGCCCCCTGCATCGCCGCCGCCAACGACGACGCCATCACCAAGCGCGAGGACGGCATCGTCCTGATCGATCCGGTCAAGGCCAAGGGTCAAAAGCACTTGGTCGATGCCTGCCCGTACGGTCACATCTGGTGGAATGAGGAGCTGCAGGTGCCGCAAGCCTGGCCGTTCGACGCGCATCTGCTCGATCAGGGCTGGAAGAAGACGCGCGGCGCCCAGGCCTGTCCGACCGGGGCAATGCGGGTCATCAAGGCGGATGACGAAAAAATGGCTGAACGCATACGCGAAGAGGGGCTGGAGGTGATGCAGCCGGAACTCGGCACCCGCCCACGCGTCTACTACCGCAACCTTTGGCGCTACATGGCCTGTTTCATCGGCGGCTCGGTCGCGCGTGAGGCGGACGGCGTGGTCGACTGCGTCGAAGGCGCAAAGGTTCGCCTGCTGAAAGACGGATCGCAGATCGCGACAGCAACCACCGACACCTACGGCGACTTCAAGCTTGACAAGCTGCCGCCGCGCTCAGGCCGGTACCAGGTCGAGATCTCGCACCCGACCAGCGGCAGCACACGCGCGATCGATGTTGAACTTGATCAAAGCGTGATCCTCGGCGAGATCAGGTTGTAGCGCTCAACCGCGCCGAGCGACGCTGACGCTCCGTGCCTCGGGCCCGGATCAAGTCGCCAGACGCTGCGGCTCAGTGGCGGCCCGGCGCGACGTCTCAAGCGTGTCAGTTTGGCTGCAACGATCCCGCTCCGCTGCGCGCTTCCTCCACTGGATCACCCCATGGCCCGCTCATATGGGTGGACGGGCGGGACGCGGGACGGGACGGCACGGCACGGCGGCGTCGCCTCAGCCAGCGAGATCTAATTCCCCATCAAGCTCGGCAGATAAAGCCCGATCATCGGGAACGCGATCAGCACGCCGATCAATATGGCGTCGCACAGCAGATACGGCGCGGCCGCCAGCGCAACCTGGCCCAGCGTGGTTCCTCGAACCATCCCCATCATAATGAACAACAATAGACCGAACGGCGGGGTGGTCGCGCTCATTTCCAGCGCCATCAACACGATCAACGAAAACCAAATCGGATCGTACCCGAGCTGGGTCGCGATCGGATAAAAGATCGGCACGGTGATCAGCATCATCGAGACCTGGTCCATGAACATGCCAAGCAAGATCAAGACCAGCAGCATGGCCAGCAAAATGACAAGCGGAGCCAATTCGAAGCTGGTGGCCCACTCCACCAATCCGCGACTAGCGCCGGACAGCGACAACAGCTGGCTAAACACGGTTGAATTCATCAGGATGAAAAACACCATGCCGACGACGCGGATGG
This sequence comes from Hyphomicrobiaceae bacterium, assembly GCA_965223035.1. Taxonomy (GTDB): domain Bacteria; phylum Pseudomonadota; class Alphaproteobacteria; order Rhizobiales; family Hyphomicrobiaceae; genus CAMDPA01. Next base: position 5,352,128 of record OZ244980.1, read on the forward strand.
TGCCGATCAGCGACTTCTTGATCGCTTCCCAGCTCAACACCCAATTGAGGATCGCTAAAATAAACACACCGACGACGCCGAACGATGCGGATTCCGACGGCGTCGCCCAGCCGAGCACGATGAAGCCAATGACCATGAAGACCACCAGACCCATCGGCAGGATATTGACCACGATCTGTCGGATCTTCTCCCAAACGGATGTGGGTGGCACATCATAGCTTGGGGCCGAGTCTGGCATCATCTTCAGCTGAATGAAGATCGCGCCGACGTAAAGAGTGGCGAGCACGAGGCCCGGCAACAGTCCCGCGATCAGCAATGAGCCGACGTCCACACCAGCGATGCTGGCCAGCAGCACGCCCAGCGAAGACGGTGGTATGATCATCGCCAGGCCACCGGTGCCCAGGATCGGCCCCATCGACATGTGGCGCGAGTACCCGCGACTCTGCATCTCCGGGACCAGCAGCGAGCCGAGCATCGCCGTGTTGGCCATGGTCGAGCCGGTCAGGGTGGAAAACAAAGAACCACCGGCAACGGTGAGGTAGCACAGGCGCCCGGGTAATTTGCCGAGCAGTTTGTCAAGCGCGTCAAAAACCCGAACGGCCAGCCCGGTATAGAAGAAGAGCGATCCCATCAAGATGAACATCGGGATCGGAGACAGCGTGAACGTGGTGATCAGCTGCGGCGCGTTATCGACGACCTGAGGCAGCTTGGTGTTGACCTCCGACAGGAACGCCGACACCGATGAATAGTCGCGGATGACGAACACCAACGTGCCGATGATATTCGTCAGCAGAAACGTGAATGCGACGGGGAACCCGAGTGCCATTCCCGCCAACACGCAGCCAAGCAGGATGGCGCCGGCCCAATACCATTCCATTATTAGACGCCGTCCTTCACTTCGCCGAGATCATAGGAGTAATAATGGCGCCGCCCGCACAAATACATGAGAAACTCGAGTGAAACCAAGGCAAAGCCGATGATCATGGGCAAGAACTGGGCCCAGTAGGGCAAGTCGATACTGCGCACGTCGAGTTGATTCGACTCCCAGGCTTCCCAAAACAAAACACAGGAGTAGTAGGCGAACAACGCCGCTGAGAGCGCACATACCAAATAGACGAAAAGCGCCAGAACCCGTCTCACTTTTCGCGGTAGCGCCGTGATCAAGGCCTCAATCGCTACGTGGCCGCGTTCGCGGACGAGGAACGGGGCCGAAAACATCGCAATGTACAGCAGCCCATATTCGACAACGGCAGATGTAAAAAGCGGTGGCCGATAACCCAGAGTCCGTAGCGAAACATCAATCACGATCATCGTGAAGAGACAGGGGATGATGGCGCCGGCAACCCATGCCAGCGCCGTTGAGATTCCCCCCAGTATGCGGTCGAATGCCGCCATCAGGTGCCTCGCCAGGCCAGCTATTGGCGAAGCCGCTCCGTCGCGCTCGAAAGATCCAATTGCCGGTTCGGCTTGCCAGGGATGTACATGAGCGGCTTTAAAACGTCGTGGTATTCAGAGCGCTTCTTAAGCTCCTTCCAGATCTCCTGGTGCGCGAGATCGAGGTAGCGCGCAGCGGCGTCACCCTTGAGCGCGATGTCCTCAACGCCCGCCTGCTTGACCATCACCTCTTCTTTTTTCCGCTCTTTCTCAACAAAGATCACCGAGTCGGTCTCATACTTTAGGGCCTGCTCGCTCAAACAATCACGCTGCTTTTGCGTGAGTTTGTCGTTCCAAATCGATTTGTTGATGGTTACCACCTGATTGGTCTGGTAAAAATTCGGCGTAACGCGATACTTGGCGACCTTGTGAAAACCCAACGGCACGAACGACACATCGGTGAAGCCGAAACCATCGACGGTTTTGCGTTGCATCGCGTTCAGGATTTCGCTCGATTTAATATTTACCGTGGTCGCCCCGAGCTCCCGGAACAGTGGTCGATAGGTTCCGGTCGCCCGCATTTTTAGGCCCGTCAGGTCGGGAATCCCGTCCTTCATCTTCGGCTTTTTAGCCAGATACATGTAGTAGGACGTCATATTCTCGCCCCACGCCAACAAATGGGCGCCGGCCTTTTTGTCGTAGATCTCCTGCAAGATCTTGAAGGCGCCGTTCTTGCGCAGCTGATTGGGACCTTGATTGGCCGCCAGCAGCGCATAACCTTCCGGTACCGTGCCGATGTAATAGGCGGTGGGCGAGGCCAGCATATCAAATTGCCCGCGCCGCAGTGCGTTGGCGGCCTTGCGCGGCGGAACCACTTCCTGACCGCCGACGTACTTGATTTGAACGACGCCCTTGCAGTTCTTGTTGACCAACGGCACGTACGTTTCCAGCACACTCCGCGCCAGCGTGTTGGTCTTTTGCAGAGACGTGACGAGGTTCAACGTATCAAGTGCAAATGCTGGCGTGGCGGCCCAAGCCAAAGCGGCGGCGCTGGTGCACGACAGCAAGGTTGCAGGGGAAAAGTGTACGCGGTTCATCAACGATCTCCCTTTGAGGTCTTATCGGCGCATTATTTAGACAGTCCGTCGGAGGCGACGTTTTGGTCATTGCAGGGCGCCAAGCGCGTCATACTGCCGACACTTCTTGACCATGTCAAACACGTGAGCGGAAAGGATTAATCGGTCCGTAGACGCTTGCTGGATCGGCCGCTGCCGGCAACAGCGACCGATCCATCATGTGGATCTTTACCAGCCAACTATGCCTTGAACCTGGTGCGCTCGACCCATCGGACACGCACAGCACATCGCGCGATCGACCCATCGGCGACTGGCCGAACCGATCGCGCGCACGGCACCGGTGCGCCGGGCACACCGGTGGGGTTGACGCTGCCCTTCGCCGGATGACCGCGGGTCAGCATCGGCGATGGGATTTACATTCCAATGCGTCGGGCGAGAATGCCAGCGGCAGTTAGAACGCGGCACGCCAATCGCAAAGGAGCTTCCATGTCAGCCTTCCTGTCGATAACAGCAACGCTTGGCAACGGTTGGGAAACGCTCGGCTCGCTCACCCAATCGATGCTGCGCGCGACGGTCGGGCTCTTGCTGGTTCCGCATGGGTTGCGCGTGGTGTTTGGCCTATTTCCCGACTCCGGCCTACCGACCAAAAACATGGCGATGTTCATCGCCAGTCTCGAGCAAACCGGCTACCGACCCGGTTGGCTATGGGGGTGGCTGATCGCGGCCACGCACCTGATCTGTGGCCCGCTGTTGGTATTGGGGCTATTCACCCGCCTCGCGGCCATTCCTGTCGTCATCTTTCTTTTTGTCGCCTGCTTCGAGCGGTGGCGGGTCGGTGGATGGTTTTGGAATACCCTCGGTATGGAGTACACGGCGTTGTGGTGGGTCGCCGCGGTTCAGGTGTTGGTTGTCGGACCGGGCCCCCTGGCGCTGGATCACGCCTTTGGCTGGCCTCGTCCGTGAGCGCATCCGGCGCATTGCTGGCTGCGCCAGTGTGGCCACCTCACCGCACCGATAGAATAGATCGTCCGCCCAGCTGCCAATCGCTGCACCTTTCAGCTGGTGTTCAGGTTGCAGCCACGAAATTGACAACGAGAGGGAGGCGCGTTGGCAAAGGTTCCTGGAGCGACTCGATATGACCGTGAGATTGTTGCTTGCCGCAAGCTTGGCGGCGCTGACCCAGCTCGGCGGGCTGCCAACGTCCGCGGCCGACCTTGGAGGCTACGGCGGCAAGGCCTACGACAGTAAACCCTACGACGATCGGCGCTATCGCGATATCTATCGCCATCCTCGACCACCAGCGCCGGCCCCGGCGCCGGCCATCGAACCGGAAGGCTATCGCTCGCCACCGCTCAGCACGCCTCCGCACGACGACCGCGGCTTTCTGCGCCCAATGCCGCCAAGCTATCAATTTTTACCGACTGACGACCGGCGCTGGGTGGAGCGTTACGACCGCGGTTATCACGAACTTGCCTGTTTACCGCGGCGTAAGATCCGCCAGAGATTGGTGCGCTACGGTTGGCGGCGCCTGCAGGACGTCGAGATCCATCGCGATGTCGTGTTGGTTCGCGCGCGACGGCGCGGCGGCTGGTACGATTTGACACTCGATCGCTGTAGGGGGCACGTGCTGCAGGCCCATTTGGTCGACCGGGCCCACGCCCGTGCACCGAGCTGGCGGCATTATCGGCGGTGGCAAGACTTTTAGCGCGTGCGCCTACGTGACGACCTTCTTCATGCGCTGCGCGGGCCATGATGTTGCTCGCACGTGCCTGTGTAGGAACCGGTCCCGACCCTCATTCGATCGTCGACGGCGATCGCGTCCGGCCGGGACTTGCGCTAGAGCAACCTGCTTTTAATCGGAATCGGAACGATCCCGATTTAAGGCAGAAAGTTGCTCACCACTTTAAGAGCGATCATCGTGCCATTGGGTGGTACGGCGGCGGAGCGGGCCGACAGTCGGTGCCGCCCAAGGCGGGACTGATTTAGCAGCGCTCATCGACCCATGTGGCAAAACGGGTTCGACGACCTTGACCGTGTCGGTGATATCCCGGCTGGGGATATGCTGATCCCGGCGACTTCCGCGACCGGCGTGCTTCCTTCAACATGTGTCACGGCCAACATGTGTCACGGCAAGTGCTGGACCAAACTGCAGTCGGCCATGGATTTAACCAAGGGGATAAGGCGTGGTGGCAAACACGCTCGTTAGTGGCAAACGAAAGCGGAGCTTTCAGGCGCCGGCCATGGAGCTGGTCTCGCTGGCCAGCAATCCGATCCCGAGCGGCGGCGTCGTCGGCGCCTTCGAGGGTTACGACGGTGCGCCGCTGCGTTATGCGCGGTTCGAAGCGACGCGGGGTCCGCTGCGTGGCACCATGTGTGTTTTCACCGGCCGCACCGAATACATCGAAAAGTATTTCGAGGTGATCGCCGATCTCAGGCGGCGCGGCTTTGCGGCCGTGATCATGGATTGGCGCGGACAGGGTGGATCCTATCGCGCTTTGAAAGATCTCGGAAAAGGTCACATCCATTCATTCGACGAATACATCAACGATCTAACCTGCTTCATGCGCCAGATCGTGCTGCCTGACTGCCCGCCGCCGTTTTATGCCCTGGCCCATTCGATGGGCGGAAACATCTTGTTGCGAGTCGCTGCAGCGCCGGGCAGCTGGTTCGAGCGCATGGTCATGACCTCACCCCTGATCGCGCTGCATCACTCGCAGCTGGGGGCGCCGCCGGCGGCCGTGCGAGCCTTCGCCGAACTCGCCTGCGCGAGCGGTCTAGCGACACAGTACATCCCGAGCGGCGGGATGGAGCGTTGGCGCGGTCCGCCGGAATTCGAGCGCAATATTCTGACCAGCGACCGCGAGCGATACGCGCTGAACCGCAGCCTTGAGCTGGCCGCCCCACAGTTGACGGTCGGCGCGCCCACGCTCGGATGGCTGCGGGCCGCGTTGCGGTCGATGGCCGAACTCGCGGATCCGGCCTTCGCGCGCAAGGTCGGCATTCCGATCCTCTTTTTCATCGCCAGCGACGATACCGTGGTGCAGCAAGCGGCCATTGAGGATTTTGCTGCCCGTGCCAAGTCTAGCACGCATGTCGTGCTGGCCGCCGCGCGCCACGAGATCTTGCAGGAAACCGACGAAATTCGTGGGCGTTTCTGGGCCGCGTTTGACGCTTACATGGATGTCGATCAGGAGTCCTGACGCTTGTGTCACCACGACGTCGTTTCAGTTCGCTTCCGTCTTCACTTCGGCGCAGGGAACATCATCCTTGCGAACCAACCTGTCATCGGCGGGCGAAGGCTTCCGATGCCAGGCAGAAGGTTGCTTCGGGAGCAATCATGATTGGGCCGTGCGGAGGGGCGCCTTCCGACCTCAACGTCAGAGAAGCCGAACTTGGCTACCGCAGCTACGCCACACGAAAATGCGGGACGACCGGAGCCCCCCGGGTCGGTCTCCGGTCGTCCTCCCCCGCTCGCGCCCCCCAACGACGAAAGTGTCGGCCGATCGCCCGCATTCCTCAGCAGCCGGCCACCCCCATCACCGTGCCATCGGGTGACCGGGTGGGGCAGCGGACTGGTTCCAGCTCACACTGAAACGTTCAAGATCATCGCGCCTTAAATCGGGATCGTTCCGATTCCGATTAAGGGCAGGTTGCTCTAAACTTCGACTGGCTCCTTGCTGTCACCGGCTGACGGCACCGGCTGCGGCGTCGGCGCCTGCGCTGGCTGCCCGCTGGTTGCGACCGGCTGCTGCGCCAGCGCGATGATCGCCGGCTCGCGCGTGGTCCGATCGCGACGCCGTGGTTGTGGCGGTTGAAACGCCCGACGCGCATGGTCTTCGCAGTAAGGCAGCCCCGGCACCTTCTTGCGATTACAGAAATGGAATTCGGCTAGTTGCGGGTCACCAATCGGCCAGTGACAATCGCTCTCCGTCAGCTCCAGGATCGACTTGCGCTCCGCGAGCGGAACATCGATCTCCTCGTAACTGGGCACCAACGGCTCGGCATCGGGTTGATATAAAGCGCGGAGCGCTTGATTGCCGGCCGGCACCACAAATCGGGGTCGCGCCACACGACGGGCGGTCGATATGCGCTGCCGTGGCCGGTTGGTGGTAGAGCGCGACGTCGGCGCCCGGCCCGACAAACCAAGTCGGTGCACCTTGCCGATCACGGCGTTGCGTGTCACACCGCCAATCCGTCCCGCGATTTGGCTTGCGCTCAGACCCTCTGCCCACAGTTTTTTGAGCAACTCAACACGTTCATCGTTCCACGACATCCTTGTCGCTCCATAAGAATCGCGGCAAAGTGCGGCCTATGCTGACCACTCTTCGCGAAACACCGGTGACGGCCAAAACTGATGACGCCTGGCGCACGCAAATGCGCAGCGCACGCTGGCTTGACCAACCGGCTACCGACGCAAGGAACTTGTGAGAACTCAGACGAATACTGACGCGTACGACAATGGAAGCGATAGGCTCGCTCTCCGACGCTTGCCAGCGGGCTTCAGGGTGCAGGTGACTTGCAACGTCCTACTTTTTGTCGCCGCTAGACAACGAGAAGTTACACGATCGCGCGTCCGCGCCTCAAGTCGACTCGAAATGTTAACCAGGCATTGACGCTGCAGTGTGGCCGATCGGTTACGAAAGCGGGAAATGTTCTTTGTATGTTCTCGCGCAATTTTCCCAATCTCCCCCGGCTATTTTCGGGTTTGTCCTCGCGGAGGCCGTCGTTGTGGGGGTGCGACCGCGTTGACAGCAATGTCCGCTGTGCGTAACCATGGGAAACAATGAAGCCGCCGGACTTGGCGGCTTTTTGATTTTGACCAGAAGGTTGGCCTGATGACGAGCGCCACACCAAACCTTGACGAGCGCAGCGATTTGGGCGCAGGCCCAGCGCCGACGGTGATGCCGACTTATGCCCGCCAGGACGTGGTGTTCGAGCGTGGCGAAGGCAGCTGGCTGATATCAGCAACGGGCGAGCGTTATCTCGATTTCGGAACGGGCGTTGCGGTCAATGCGCTTGGCCACGCCCATCCGCAATTGATCGAGGCCCTCACTGAACAGGCGGCCAAATTGTGGCACACCTCCAATCTGTACCGCATCGCCGGTCAGGAACGCCTTGCAAACCGGTTGGCGGCGCATTCGTTTGCCGACGTCGTTTTCATGTGCAATTCGGGGGCGGAGGCTTGCGAGGGCGCCATCAAGACGGCGCGGCGGTATCATCACGTGTCCGGCAGGCCCGAACGCAATCGGATCATTGCGTTTGAGGGCTCATTCCACGGTCGTACCCTTGCCACGCTCGCGGCCGCCGGTAATCCCAAGTATCTTGAGGGGTTTGCCCCGCATATGCCGGGCTTCGATCATGTCGCGATTGACGATCAGGCGGCGGTCGAGGCCGCCGTCGGACCTGAAACGGCGGCGATCCTCATTGAACCGGTGCAGGGCGAAGGCGGCGTCAGGGTCATCTCGGCCGAGCAGTTGCGTTGGCTCAGACAGCTCTGCGACGACAATGGCCTGCTGCTGATCCTGGACGAAGTGCAATCCGGGATGGGTCGGACGGGTAAGCTGTTCGCCCACGAATGGGCGGGCATCACACCGGATATCATGGCGCTGGCCAAGGGCATTGGTGGCGGGTTTCCGTTGGGCGCGGTGCTGGCCACCGCCGATGCGGCAAAGGGCATGACGGCCGGAACCCACGGCTCGACGTTCGGTGGCAACCCCTTGGCCATGGCGGTCGCCAATGCCGTACTCGATACGCTTTTGGAGCCGGATTTTCTGACGGAGGTGCAATCCCGGTCCTCGCAGTTGCGTCAGGAGCTGGCGCACGTGAAGGATTCCCACCCCCACGCGGTTGAGGAGGTGCGTGGCCTCGGCTTGCTGACCGGTGTACGGCTCAGACCGCCCATGGCCGATGTAATCCAGGCCAGCCGAGAGCGAAAACTGCTGGTCGTCGGCGCGGGAGATAACGTCGTGCGTCTCATTCCGCCGCTCAATGTCACGCCTTCCGAGATCTCGGAGGCGACTGCTCGGCTATCGAAAGCACTCGAAGATGTCACAAAGGCATCCATCTGACGTGAAATCGGCGGTCCGTGACCGGGCTGCGCCGGCGCCTCGCCATTTTCTCGATATCGACGAGCTCGACGCACCGACGCTGCGCGCCATCGTCGACAGAGCTCACGCGCTCAAGCGGGCGGGTAAGGTCGTCCCGCCGGAACTGCGGCCACCCGCCATCGAAACGTCGACCTTGATCCTGATCTTCGAGAAGCCATCGACCCGAACCCGGGTCTCATTTGACGTTGCGATGCGCCAATTGGGCGGTCAGACAATCGCGCTCAACCATACCGATCTCCAGCTCGGCCGAGGCGAAACGATTGCCGATACCGCCCGCGTGCTGTCGCGCTATGTCGACGCCATCATGATCCGCGCCAACCAGCACAGCACAGCATTGGAAATCGCTCGCAACGCAACGGTGCCGGTGATCAACGGCCTCACCGACAAAAGCCACCCCTGTCAGGTGCTCGCGGACATCCAAACGTTCGAGGAGTGCCTTGGTCCCATCAGCGGGCAGTCGGTGGCGTGGGTCGGCGATGGCAACAACGTTGCCGTCTCTTGGATTCACGCGGCGGTGCGTTTTGACTTCAAGCTGCGCCTGGCCTGTCCGCCGGAGCTGGCGCCTGACCCTGTGGTGCTGGATTGGGCCGAAGATCAAGGTGGTTCCGTGTCGTTGGTCACCAAGGCGCAAGACGCCGTAACGGCGGCCGCTTGCGTGGTGACCGACACCTGGGTGTCGATGGGGCAGACCGACACGGAGGGGCGCCGCGAGTTGTTGACGCCTTATGCCGTCGATGAAGCGCTGATGGCCGCGGCAGCCAACGGCGCGATATTCTTGCATTGCCTTCCGGCCTATCGCGGACGTGAGGTGAGTGCGGCCGTCATCGATGGGCCGCAGTCGCGCGTTATTGACGAGGCTGAAAATCGCCTGCATGCCCAAAAGGCCATTCTCACTTGGTGCTTGGGAGCTTGAACGATGACCGGACCTGCCAACGACAATACGTGGGTGGCAGGCCTGGGCGCAGCGGATGACCAAGTGCTGGCATTTCGGACCTTGAAGTCCCGCGCGCAGGGACGACTCGTGCGGCTGGGCACCGTCGCCGACGAGATCCTGGGACGGCATGGCTATCCCGATGCGGTCAGCGAGACCTTGGGCGAAGCGCTGGCGCTGTCGGCCATGCTCGGCTCGTTGCTGCACGCTAACGGCCGGCTCATCCTGCAGACCCAAACCGACGGTCCGCTGCCGATGCTGGTGGTCGACTTTACCTCCCCGGGTAAGATGCGCGGGATGGCCAGCTTCGATGCCGAGCGCTTGCAGCAATTGACGGAGCACAAGCGGTTGGGCCAGGGCCATCTGTTGGGCGAGGGCCACTTGGCGATGACCATCGATCCCGGCGGCGGTCAGCCCCGCACGCAGGGTATCGTCCAGCTGGCCAACTATTCGTTGGCGCAGGCCGCCCATACCTACTTCCGCCAGTCTGAGCAGATCCCAACCCTCATTCGTTTGGCCGTGGCCCGCCATGGCATCCGACCCGGCCAGGGCGCCGAGGCCAGCTGGCGCTGGCGCGCCGGCGGCATCATCGTTCAGAAGCTTCCCGAGGACGTCGATTCCAGCGGCATCAAAGGCAGCGAGGCGGACGACGATCATCTGCTTGGCGACCGCGAAGAAGATTGGCAACGCGTGCGCATGCTGGGGGCCACCGTTGAGGACCACGAGCTGCTCGATCCAACCTTGGCCCCTCAGCAATTGCTGTATCGGTTGTTCGCCGAGGAGGGCATTCGGGTTGGACCCACGACCCGGGTCAATGCCCAATGCGGCTGCAATCGCATGCGCGTGAGCCTGCTGTTGAAGGGCTTTGGCGCTGAGGACTTGCAAGATATGCGGGAACCCGACGGCAGTGTCACGGTAACATGTGAATACTGCGGCGCGCGATACAATTTTACGTCGGACGAGGTCGCGGCGCTTTGAGCGCAGCCGGTCGCGGCAGCTGGGCCAGCTACCGCAAGATCATCGTGCCTCAAATGGGAACCGCACAGCCGGTTCCCACTTAACGTACAAAGATGATCGCCCTTAAAGTGGTGAGCGACTTTCGGATCGTTCCGATCCCGGTGAAAAGCAGGTTGCCCTAGAACGACCCGCTGCAAGGGCGATCGCGCGTGGCGATCGATCGGCAACGTGCACGACATCGAGCGATTGTGCTTTCGGCGCGGCGATGGTCTGTTCGATCGCAGGCCAACGGCTGAGGGTGCGCGCGGAGGCGCAGTCTTGGACGCTGCCAATTCGGCCACTGATCCGCCGGCTTGGTCTTGGTCAGTCCATCGTTTCGGCAAGGCGACTGGGATCAGCCTTACGGCCAGTCACCCGTTCAAGCGCGATCGCGGCGACAACCTTTGATGCCATGGTCTTCTTGATCGTGCCCGGCTGTCCGTAGGGCTGCAGCCCGCCGGTGGTGACCCCCGCCGACTGTTGACCGCCAGCTTGGCTGGACGGGGATTGCAGACTGGGGCTCGACATCGACGCGAGCAGACCGGGCGTTCCCGCACACCCGGCTAGTGCCAGCGCACAACCGGAAATGATCAGCAACCGCGAAAACACGATTAACCCCCCACTCTCCCCGCGTTGGCGTCGGACCACTCGCGATCGCGGCCCGCACAGTTGCAACCTAGACCAGATGCAACTTAGCCCAGTTGCAACTAGACCACTGCAACCGGCACAAGTGCCGTCCACGCATCAGCCATGGCAACCCGATCCCAGTTGCAGCTTAGCCGAGCCCGCCGGTGGAACAAGCCTGATCCCCCATATTTTACCGATTTCAACCGCTGACTTGCAAATCAGCACCATGTGCCAGCGACGATCAGGCCGTCGCAATCGATCGCTGAAGCGACCGCCGTCGGCTCATTTTGAACCGCACGCACATTCCATTCTTACCAAGAACTACCTGTAATTGAGTTTTTTTTGGCATTGACTTAAGCTTTTTTGAACACACCGCTGACATGGTTTTTCGCACGGTGGCAAGGGCATGATCGCCTGAGATGGATCCGCTTGGCGAAACCACTCATTGGAACATGATGCTCCTCGTCAGACGTCGGCGTGCAAAGCTCGACAATGAGCGAAGCTCTCACCGTCGCTCGCCACCAAGGGTCGCCAGGACGATTGGTATGGAGTGCTGTCCGATGGCAATTACCGACTATGACGTGGTCGATTTGATTGAGTCTGCGGTCCGCGACGACGCGCCCGAGACGCTGTTGCAGTTGGGCCTGATCTACTGCAGTGGCGAGCACGTCGAGGCCGACTATGTGGCCGCCCACAAGTGGTTCAACCTCGCCGCTCTCCGCGGCAACCAGCAGGCCAAGCATTATCGCCTCGAGCTGTCGCGGGAAATGACCCGCACTCAGATCGCCCGCGCGCAGCGGGAGGCGCGGGAATGGCTGACCCGCCACTGACGGCACTCAGCATTCGGAAAACATGGAGACCAGGCAGACCCAGCCTTTCTTCAGGGCTTCGCCGACGGCCGCGCCCGCGTTCTTCAGGTTTTTGTTGGCCACGTCGATCTGTTTCTTGGACTGCGCCACGGTATCGCGCGCCAGTTCCTGCAAGGTATCGGGTGGCCCCGGCTGCTGCGGCTGCGTGGGCCGTGGTGCGGAATTCGGATCGGTGGAGTTTGCAGTTTCCGCATCCGCGGCGCCGGTCTGCGCCGATCGTTGGTCCGTCGGAGGCATGGCGGCCCTGCCATGTGCCAGGTCCAAAACGACGGGCTGACCGATGCACGGACCCGAATAGGCTTTTTGGGCGCGACAGCTGGTGTGCCGGCCGGACTCAGCGAGCTGTGTGATACACAGGAACTCCAGGGCGCGACTTTTTTTAGTGCCGCCCTTGACGCGGCTGGCCTGCTTGATTTCACAACTATATGTTGCGGCAGGCCCTTTGCACTCTACGCATACGGGCTGCGCGGTGGCAGCGCCGAACGCCGCCCCGACGGCGACAACGGCCAACGGCAAGCCGATACCGAAATACCAACCCATGCCCCCCTCCATGTGGCAGTCCCGGACCGAGCGGAGACTGTGCTCGCGAAGCTACAGATATGCTCGCGAAGGTAAGGGCATGACCGTGCAATTCGGCGACAAAACGGCGGCACTGCCTTGTCTGGTTCGAGAGTCTTGTCCCAATCTTAACACCTAGATCATGTCCCTTTCAGGCGGAAGCGCCGTTCCGGCCCGCTCCCCGGACACCTACAAGAGTATGCCATTGTAAGGCCAGGTGGGGAAGCGGGATGGTTCCAGCACACTCTGAAACGCGATCGCGGGCGGCCGATCTGCTCCCAACCTGGCGCGCGAGGCTCTATGGCGTTCCATTGCGCACGTACTTGCGGTAGCCCTCCCGCTCCGATAGCAGCTGATAATATGCGTTGACGGCGTCCAGCGTCGGCTTCTCAAAATCGAGAAACTGCCAGCGATGGACCATCAACCCGATCGGAATGTCGGCAAGGGTAAAGCTGGCCCCGGCCATGTAGGGGCCACCACGCTCCGCCAAAGTCGCGTTCACACGGGTGAACTGCTTGTTCCAATCAGCCTTGCCGGCAGCCACGTTCTCGGGCAACGCGTGCGGCATGATCCCCAATGATCCGCCTTGAAACACCGGTCGCATGCCGTTGGCGAGATCGACCGAGGCGTAGTCCATCCACAGCTCGACGCCGGCCCGCTGGCGAAGATCGGTCGGGTAGAGGTCGTGACGCCCATGCTTGGAGGCGAGATAGCGCAGGATCGTGTTGCTTTCGCGCAGGATCAAACCTTCATCGTCGACCACCGGCACCACGCCGAATATCGATAGCGCCGTGAACGCCGGGTCCGTGGTGGGGCGGTAGTTGCGGCCCCAGTCCGACCGCTCATAGTCAATGCCGATCTCGTGGCACAGCCAGAGCACCTTGCGGACGTTCAAGGAATCGGGACGGCCGTAAATTTTCAGCACAAATGCCTCCTGTTGACGCTTGGTCGGCGCCTGGAGCGCGCGTCTCGGGTTGGAACTGAGATGGCGGCACCAATGCCGGCCGCAAGGATGGCGGAAGCCATTGGGCCTCGCAACTCTCATCGTTGCTGCGGATCTGTGCCACGCTCGACGCCGATCAAGGTTGCCGGTAGATCATCGTGCCTTAAGTTGGAACCGGCTTTGCGGTTCCAACTTAGGGCACGATGATCACGCTTAATGTGTAGAGCAACTTTCTACTTTCAATCGGGATCGTTCCGATTCCGATTAAGAGTAGGTTGCTCTAGCGCGTACGCCGCTGCGCCGCATCGACGTTGCGAGGTCGCTGGTGATCGGCGCTGTCATTCGGCCCTGCCATAATGCTCTTCAACCACGTTTGACCGCTCAAGGATGACGGCGTAGCACCTGTCCCCGGCAAGCGGCCCGGCGAACCAGCCGATGATCGGCGCAGCCTGATTTCGCGTTGGCGCACATCGCGGTATAGGAGACGCTTCCAGTCAACGCTGCTGGCAGGAGGACGCCATAATATGCCCGACCCAGGTCCGGCCAAAGCCTACCCCGTCTCGTGGGACCAATTTCATCGCGATGCACGCGCCTTGGCGTGGCGCTTAATGACCATCGGTCCGTTCAAGGCGATTGTCACGGTAACCCGCGGCGGGTTGGTCCCCGCGGCGATCGTCGCGCGCGAATTGGAGGTGCGGGTGATCGAGACGGTATCGATCTCCAGCTACGACCATACCCGCCAGGGCGAGCTGAAAGTCCTGAAACCCATTTCACAAGCAATCGTCAACGTCGGCGGCGGTCGCGGACACGGCGTCCTCGTGGTCGATGATCTGACCGACACCGGCAAGACCGCCAGGATGGTGCGGGAGATGATGCCTGAGGCGCATTTCGCCGCGGTCTATGCCAAGCCGCTGGGTACGCCGGTGATTGACACCTTCGTCACCGAGGTGAGCCAGGACACATGGATCTACTTTCCGTGGGATACCGGCCTCGCCTATCAAGAGCCGATCCGTAAAGGCGGACCTTAGGGCGTTGCGGTGTCAGCGGGAACCACCCCGCACCTCCAATCGGTCACCGAATCGCGCGATACTGTGAGCGCCCGGGTGGGAGAGCGGTCGGCACAGCGATTCTGCCTAAGGCGGAAATGATGGAGGCGGTAATGCGCTTGATCTTCGTGCCTTAAAATGTAGGGCAACTTTCTGCCTTTCATCGGGATCGTTCCAATTCCAATGCAAAGCAGGTTGCTCACCACTTTAAGAGCGATCATCTTTGCGCCTTCAATCGGAACCGGCTTTGCGGTTCCGATTTAAGGCGCGATGATCTAGCCACCGACCTCGGGCGCCGCCGCGACCTGCCGTTGCGCGCGTTGGGCGGCTCCGGCATCACCCAATGCGGTCAACACGTCAGCATAGGTCTGCCAGTTGCGCTTGACGGTGCCGCGCCGCATCACGCGTTCCGACCACAGGCCACGGGCCAAGGTGAGCCGATCGGCGCGCACGGCTGCCTCGCACAAGATCTGCGCAAATAAGTCGCGCTGAGCGTGGCTGCCGCCGAGCGCAGTGAGATCATTGCGCATCGGCCATAAGATGTCGCACGCTTTGCCGTAATCCCCCTGCTCATAGGCGATCATGCCCTCGCACAACGGGATCAGGATTTTTCTCGTGGTCTCCGGCCGCCAGCTGTCGCCATCGGCCGACATTTCCACCATCGACTGGACGTGCTTTTGCGCCGCGTCGACGTCGCCGTTGGCGGCCAGTGCCAGACAGTAGTGGGCATCCCGGAACGGCAGCATGTGGTCGTGGATCCGGCCGCGTGAATGCGCCGCCAAGGCCTGCCAGCGTTGGCCGATATCGACCCCGTTGATCTGCAGCCGCTTGAGCAAGGCGGCCTGATTAGAAACGTCGACGTTGGTCTCGGTGTTCACCGAGCACAACTCATTGTCGTAAAGACTGAGCGCCCGGTCGTACTCGCCTTGCGCCAAAGCGAACAAGGCCTTGTGCCACCAAACGTGGGCCTTGAAGGGATTTTTGTCGGCCCAGCGTTCCGGTGCATAATCGAGCCAGCGCAACCCCTCGGCTGAACGTCCCTGCATCTCGAGAACGTGGGCCACGGAGTGAATCGCCCATAGATCCTCTGGGTTGCGCTCGGTGGCCTCCCGTCCCCACCGCTCGGCCTCCTCATAGGCACCGCACTCCTCCAGAGCGTAGGCATACATACCCTGGACATAGCCATAGCCGGGCACCCCCTCATGCCACTGGCCCAGGGCGCTCGATACGACCGAGCGCAGGACTTGGCTGCGCCCCGTATAAAACGCCATCGTATGATGGAGTTTGAGGGCCAGCAGGTCGTGAGGCGCGTCGGTGAGGATCTCCTCCCATCGCAGGCAGGCCTTCATGATGTCCCCGGCCGCCCATGCCGCCAGTGCCTCAACATGCAGGCGCTCGCGCTTGCTGACGGCAGCAAGGTTGGGCCGGATCTGGGCGAGCAGCTTCTCGACCCTGGGCAAGATCGCCTTGACCTCCAGCATCAGGAAGAAATAGCCGCGGAAGCACTGGGCGAGGATGAAGTCGGGATCGGCTTCCAGCGCGGCCTTGACGTGACCCGAGGCCGACAGCTGGTAGTCGAGATAGTCGGCAACGGCCTGATCGAGGTGCTCGGCCGCTTCGGCGCTGGCGGTGGTCATTTCAAGCCCGCGACGATCCTTATGCATAGTGCCCTCTCCCTTGGTTGGACGTCCCGTGTGCGGCCGTCCGCGGTCATCAGCTTTCCGTCGACAGCATCCCAAGCCCGCCCAGCACCCGTTCCGGTGTCGCCGGGAATTGTCGCAGATCGCCACCGCGTTGGGCCAACGCATCGACGACCGCACAGGCGACCGCGCCAACGGCGCCGATGATCGACCCTTCGCCACAGCCCTTGAAGCCACCCAGCGCACCGGATGGGGCCGTGGCATGGTGGAGCTCGACGTTGGGGATCTCCAAGGCGGTCGGGATCGTGTAGTCGGCCAAAGTGACGGTCCGCGGTTGACCAGCCTCATCGTAGACCAACTCCTCCATCAGCGCCTCACCGATGCCTTGCGCAATGCCGCCGATGATCTGGCCTTCGACCACGGCCGGGTTGATGACGGTTCCGACGTCCTCGGCGGCCACGTAGCGGACGATTTTCACCCGTCCCGTCTGTGGATCGATATCGACGACGACGATGTGAGCACCGCCTGCGAAACTGCCGAACTTGGGATCGTAGAACGAGGTTACCTCGAAACCCGGATTGAGGTGCGGTGGGATGTGTTTGGCCGAGAAGTAGCTGTTTTCCGCCATCTCTCGCAGCGACAAAGTCTTGCGCCGGTCAAGGGTCTGGACGACGCTATCGACAATCGTCAGATGGTCCGGCGCCACCTCCAACAAATGGGCACCCAACGCCAGGATGCGTTGGCGTAACTCGCGCGCCGCCTGGATCACCGCACCGCTGCCGAACACCGCCGTCCGCGACGCGAACGTGCCGAACCCATAAGGTGCCATTGCGGTGTCATTGGTCAGGCTGGTAATATCGGACAGACGCATGCCCAGTTCGTCCGCCGCCACCTGCATCATGGCGGTTATGATGCGTTGGCCCTGGGACGGCAACGCCGCCGCGATGGTCAGCGTCCCGGTGGTCTCAAGACGCAGGGTCACCGCGTCACGCCCTGGCTGCAGCAAGGTCCCGGGCCCGACCGCGGTGCTGGTACCAAGGCCGGTCAATTCGGCATAACAGCTGACCCCGATGCCGCGCAGCTTGCCGGCCGCCACAGCTTCGCGCTGCTCGGCGCGAAGGTTTTCATAATGCGCCACGGCTGCCGCTAGGTCGAGGCATGGCAGGTAGTTCACGTTGTCATGGACCAGGTTGTTGGCGTTCCTGTAGGGCATCTGCTCGCCGCGGATCAGGTTGCGCCGGCGCAATTCGACCGGATCCAGCTCAAGCCGGCGTGCCGCCTCGTCCAACAGCAGCTCCAAGGAGGCAGACGCCGATGGCCGGCCGACCGCTCGGTAGGGTCCCACCGGGGTCTTATTGGTTGCCACGCCGCGCGTCCTATACCGCAGGGCACCGATGCGATAGGGTCCCGGCATCAGGCCGCCGGTTTGCAGCGGCTCCATTCCCGCCGACCAGAGATATGCGGAGTAAGCGCCGACATCGACCCAAATGTCGGAACTGAGCGCGAGCACGCATCCGTGCCGATCAAACGCTGCCTCGAGTTCGATGTACTGGTCGCGCGAATGCGTCGAGGCAACCATGTTCTCGAAGCGATCCTCCACCCATTTCACCGGTCGCCTGAGGGTGGTGGCGAGATAGGCACATACGAACTCCTCGGGATAGATCGAGGCCTTTTGGCCGAAACCTCCGCCGGTATGGGGCGCGACAACCCGAATATCGGTTTCACGCAGACCGAGATGCTCGGCCACATAATGGCGGACCACGTACGGCAGCTGATGGCTCATCCATAGTGTCAGCTGAAACGAGCCCTCACGATAGGCCGCGACACAGCCGCGCCCCTCCAGACATAACGCCTGCTTACGACCGATGCGGAATGATCGCTTGACGATGAGGTGGGCGTCGTCAAAGGCGCCGCTGACGTCGCCACGCTCGTATTCGCGCTTGATCAGATAATTGTTGGGGCACGTGTCATGGACCAATGGCGCGTCGTCACGCTCGCCCAGTCGCGGATCGGTGACGGCTTCGAGCGGCTGGTAGTCGACGTCGATCAGTTCCAACGCGTCCTCGGCGGTGGCGCGATCTTCGGCGACCACCGCGCAGATCGCCTCGCCGCAGAACCGCACCTTGTCGACCGCAAGCCAATGCTGCACCGACTCGCCGCCGGAGAAGCGATTGGGCATGCTGCGGAACGGCTCGACCTTGCCGAGCAATTCCGCTCCCGTCAGCACAGCATGCACGCCGTTGAGCTGCCGCGCCTTGCTGGCATCGATCGCGCCCAGCCTGGCGTGGGCATGCTGGCTGCGCAAGAACGCCATGTGATACATGCCCGAGAGCTTGATGTCGTTGAGAAATCGGCCGTCGCCCTCGACCAAAGGGATCGCCTCGTCCGGCAGCACGGGCGAGCCGACGGCCCTTTGATTGATAAATCGCGCATCCGACATCACAAGATCTCCGCAGGTCGAAAATTTGAGCGATCAGCTGGGTCGCCCTTCCCCGCGTTGGCGGCGCGATGGCGAGCGGGACGTCGGGCGCAAGGATGATCGACCCTGACCGGCTGGGCAACGTGTTGGACACAGTGCAAAGCGTGCCGATCCGGTAGCATGCTGGTTGCTCTCACGCGCCGGCCGTGGACGGCGCCATCGGCTTGCCAATCGGTGTTTGGGCACATCGTCCTGGTTCATGGTCTCACGAGCGAGCCCGGCCATGCCGTTGTTGCCGGGCCGCGGCCAACACCGCCTTGACGATGGCTTGGTATCCTGTGCAACGGCAAAGGTTACCGGACAACGCTTCGCGGACCTCGTCCTCGGTCGGATCGGGCGTGTCGGCCAGCAACTCGATCGTGGTCATCAAAAACCCCGGTGTACAATAGCCGCATTGCAGCGCGAAATTCTCATGAAACGCCTGCTGCACCGGGTGTCTGCCGCCATCCTCGCCCCGCAGTCCCTCGATGGTGATGATGTCGGCGCCATCGGCCTGTACCGCCAAGGTCAGGCACGCGCGAACGGTGCGCCCGTTCATCGATACGGTGCAGGCCCCGCATACGCCGTGCTCGCAGCCCAGATGGGTTCCGGTCAAGTGGAGGTGGTCACGAATGAAATCAGCTAGCGACAACCGCACCGGAACGGTCTTCTGGTAGCTCCTGCCGTTAACCGAGACCTCGACGCTGTGCTCTTTAGCCAACCTGGCCTCCCTCGGTCCGCGCCAGCGCCGCTTCCAGCGCACGATGGGTCATGACGCCAGCCAAGTGGCGACGGTAGGCGGCAGAGGCGTGCACATCATCGTTGGGCTGGACCGCAGCCTTGACGTACGTGACCGCCTCATCTAATGCCCGCGCGCTCTCGCCGGCCGCGAGCCGCCGAGACTGGAGCGCCTGTTCCGCAGCACGCGCCCGAAATGGGCCGTCTCCCATGCCGATCACGGTGATTCTGGCCTGCTCACAAATGCCGTCGCGCAACGTCAACAGGGCTGCCGCGCCAGCGATGGCGAAGTCGCCCAACCGGCGCGCGAACTCGGCAAAGCCGGCGCCGGTGTTCGGACGCGGACGCGGATAACGCAGCTCAACCACCATTTCGCCGGGATTGAGGACCGTGGAAAGCATACCGGAAAAGAATGCCTCGGCCGGCAGCTCGCGGTGCCCGTCCTGGCTCTCAACCACCACCGTGGCGTCCAACGTGACCAACACGCCGGGGTGCTCCGCGGCGGGATCATTGTGGCAGATGCTTCCGCACACGGTGCCACGATTTCTGATGGCGGGATGGGCGACCTGGCGGGTCGCCTCGGCCAGCAACGGCCAGCCCTGGCGGACGCCGGCATCGCGCAACAGGTCGGCATGGCGGACCAGCGCCCCGACCTTGAGCGTATCGGCTTCAACGCGCAGTGCGTTGAGCTGCTCGATGCGGTTGATGTCGACCAGAACGGCGGGGCGGGCGATGCGCAAGTTCAGCATCGGCATCAGCGATTGTCCGCCTGCCAATACCCGTCCATCCGTACCCGCTTCGGCCAATAGGCGGAGGCCTTCCGCGAGTGTCCGGGGGGCATAGTAATCGAACCATCCTGGTTTCAATAATGTCCTCAACCGGTTCGAGCGCGTGATCTACGAGTGAGCGAGGCGCCGGGTCAGGCCCCACGCGTCTCCCCAATCCGCTTCGCTGGGGTCATCGGCACCGGTCCGATGGTACCGGCACCACACACCTTTCGACGGTGAACGCCCACCTTCGACTGTGAACACTGGCACGGCCGCCAACTGTCGGGACCGCTTGTGGACTTCCCGCCTGCAAACAGGCAGCAGCAGCCATAGCTATTTGGCGATCGCGGTGCTGTCAACGTGGTCGCGCTACACTTCAGGAGCGATGATCTCGTCGGCTCGTCAGTCAACGTGCAGCACGCGGTCGCGTGTCTCATCGCGAAAGCCGGCCATGGTGATCGGGAAGACGCTTGCTCGCTTGACGAAGAATTGGGTCAGCGTGCACAGATGGGGTGGCATCTTGGAAGTGCGCAGTGAGTTGGTCGCCATCGGTCGGGACTAAGCCAGCGTTGCACTTGACGCGCCATCGGTCACCCGGCGGAGGATTGACATGCAAAACTGCTATGCGATCGAGGATCTGATTCCCGTCGTGGATCCGTCGGCGTTCGTGCACCCATCCGCCATTTTGATCGGAGACGTGATCGTGGGGCCGGGCTGCTACATCGGTCCGGCGGCCTCGCTGCGCGGCGATTTTGGCCGCATCTGGCTGCACGCCGGCGTGAACGTGCAAGACACCTGCGTCATGCATGGTTTCCCCGACACCGATACGGTGATCGAAGCCGACGGGCACATCGGCCACGGCTCGGTCATTCACGGCGCCCACATTGGCCAAAACGCATTGATCGGCATGAACGCCGTGGTCATGGATCACGCCAAGATCGGCGAGTCCGCCATTGTCGGGGCGATGGCGTTTGTTGCCGAGGGCGCCGTGATACCACCGCGCTCACTGGCCGTTGGCATTCCCGCGCGTGTCGTGCGTGAGCTGACGGATGAGGAAATCGCCTGGAAGCGCAGTGGCACGCGGGAGTATCACCAGCTGACGCGGCGTAGCTTGGCCAGCTTGCGTCCGGTGGCGCCGCTGAGCGCACCGCAACCCGACAGGCCGCGCATGCACGGAGCTCGTGCCGTCACCCTGGGTACGGTCAAGGGGCCACTCGATTAACGCGCTCATTTCTATCGCCCGTCCCAACGCCGATCGTCGATGGTTTCGACCCGTGAAACGCGACCACAGGCGCGGTCGCCAGCATCGCCGGAGCGCCTGATCGAGCAGCGCCATGCCGCCCAGCAAGGCGATGTGGTATCCCCCGAACTGGGGATGACGCGGGCCGGACTTGTGATCTAGATATAAGGCGTTGGCTCTGCTCTGAGCGAGGGGGCATTAGGGGGTCTGCGGCGGGTCCGTCACCTGGTTGGGGCGATCAGGAGCACGCAGAGGGCGCCCACTTCGGGAGCAGGTCCAACACCTAACTGGCTGGCGTTGTTGATAAGCCAGGGTTCACCCATGCGTGGGCCCGACAGACCAGCCCCCCGAGCCTGAGCGCGGTTGTGCGGAGTGCGCTGCAAGACCTCTGCGCTCGGCTCGGGGTGATCAAACCAAGCTGCAAATAACGTCGACCCGCGATGGGGTCTTGGCAACGACGCCGTGTCGTTGGCGACAAAGCGTGGCCGAACCGCTCAGAATTCACCACATGGGCTCGCGAAGTGACGCTGTTGGGTTGGCTGGTCGCTGGCTTGCCAGCGAAAGCAAGGGTGTGCAGCCAAAGCAAGCGATGATGCCGGCACAGCGGCTCAGGTTGCGTCTACGCTCAAACCTCGGTCGACGACGGCACGGGCGCACACTATAAGAAATTCAACGCTGTGAAATGCTTAGAGCGCTATGGCGCTTGCGGGGTCAGTCGATGCCGCGATGCCGCGCTCACCATTGATTGAGGACATATTGATTGAGGACATATTGATTGAGGACATGGGGCACGCGTGACATGTTTTGGTCAGCCGAGTCCCTCTTATGCGACTATGTTTTGAGCCTTTACATGGAAGAAGGATAATCGCGGTGATAACGCTAACACAAGCGGCTGTGTGGGTGATCGTCGGCCTGGCTGTGGGGAGCCTCGTTGGGTATATCGTCAAGGGTCAACGCGAAGGATTTGGCGTGCTGGCCAATCTGGGCATCGGCTTGGCCGGCGCCGTGGTCGGCGGCTTGATCTTCGAGCTGGTCGGCCTGTTCCCCAATCTGGACCAGATATCGATTTCGCTGCGAGACGTGGTGGCCGCGGTGGCCGGTTCATTTATCGTGCTGTTGGCGCTTTGGCTCTATCGGCGTTACGGCACCTCCCCGTCATAGGCCAAACGCCATGGCTCGTCTCGCGCCATACGATCAGCTGCACGATCGCAGGCGGAGGCATGGCGCTGGCACCTAACGCGGGCACAGAAAGGTGTTAACTGCACTATTGCACTGTCCGGCAGCGTCGCATCAGAACCGTCGCAAGATCATCCAACGCCAATTGCGGGCAAGCCGGACCGCGACGGGCCAGACGACAACGACTGCCGCAGGAGCCATGTGGTGATCGATGCCAACTACGCTTCTGCCCTGATAGCCCTTTTTGTCAGTGCCCTGTTTGGACTTGCCGCACACATACAAAGGTTGGGCCTCGATTATGTGGATGCGCGCACCGGCGCCATCGTCAACGTCGGCACCACGGCTGCCATCGCCACCGTGCTGGCGCCGCTCTATGTCGATTGGCCAACCACCAAGCTGCCCTCGGTCGCTTTGTTCGCGCTGGCCGGCTTGGTGGTGCCAGGGGTCTCACTGTCTGTCTCAACCTTCGCCATTCGCCTGATCGGACCGTCATTGACGTCGGGCCTGGCTTCGACCAGCCCGGTGTTCGCCATGCTGCTGGCGATCGTACTGGTCGGCGAGCTGGTCACCACGCAAATCGCGGTCGGAACATTGATTGTGGTCGCAGGCGTCGCGCTGGTTGCCATGCGCCCGTCGAAATCGCCGATCAGCTGGCCCTATTGGGCCATTGGTCTGCCACTCGTAGCAGCGCTGGCGCGCGGCATCGCCCATCCCGTTGTCAAATTGGGCCTGCTTGGGATGCCCAGTCCGATGACGGCAATGCTGGTCTCGTCGATGGTATCAATCGTCGTTATCTATTCGCTGTTTCGTCTGCAAGGGCACGTCCTGCCGGCTTGGAACAGAGGCTACCTCTGGTTCGCGCTGTGCGGCGTCATCAACTGCATAGGGCTCGTCTGCCTCAACGTGGCCCTGCAGATCGGCGAGGTCATCATCGTGTCCCCACTGATCGCGGCGACACCGGTATTCACGCTGTTGGCCAGCTATCTCTACTTCAAGCGCGAGGTGATCACGGGACGGATCCTTTGCGCGATCGTCATGATCGTCATCGGCTGTGCCTTGATCACGATACGCTGACGCGTCGGGTCCTTGCGATAAAGCCGTGGTAGCGTCCCCTCCCGACGGTCGAAGGCGTGGGACGGTGTCCGCTGACGGCGCCGGCGGGTTGAACCGCCGTTGGATCCTTGTTTACAGCCGCCAACTTCGCCAATGTGAGCAATGCCGAGCCGCGACGGCGCAACAAGGTATCGCCATGCGGTTTTGTAGGGCAGGAAAGAGGCGCGAACGCGAAGGTTATGAAGCAGCACCGGTGCGTGCTCGGCTCAAGTTGTCGACGGTAGCGCCAGCGCACAACAATAAACCTGGATAGCACCGGGGCTGAGGGCCCGAATCTGGGGGCGCCGAATCTGGGGGCGCTGGCATTGACAGGAGGTGATGGTGCAGACCCAATCGATAACGGTTCCCTTGAGGGACGGTGAACTTGGCGCGTACCTGGCCTTGCCCGACCATGCGCCGGCGGGCGCCATCATTGCCATTATGGAGATCTGGGGTGTCAACGATACCATGCGCCAGCATGCGCACGAGTTTGCCGAAGCCGGCTTCGTTTGCTTGGTCCCCGATCTGTTCTGGCGGCAACAGCCCGGCGTTGAGCTGTCGGACCGCAATCCCGCCGATATCCCCAAGGCGTTCGACCTCTATTATGACTTCGATTACGACTTGGGCGTCCGCGACATGGAAGATGTGATGGGCTTTTTGCGGACCCATCCTGCCTGCAATGGCAAGGTTGGCGCCGTCGGCTACTGCCTGGGCGGCAAGCTTTGTTATCTGATGTGCTGCCGTTCCGAGATCGATTGCGCCGTCGCCTACTACGGCACCTACATCGAACATCACATCAAAGAGGCACCTAACCTGGCCCGGCCCTTCCTGTTGCACATGGCGATGAATGACAAATGGGTGCAGCCGGAGGTCAATGATCTGATCGAGCGCCGGATCGGCCCGAACCCGCTGGTGACGATTGAGAAATATCCCGGCGCGCCGCACGCATTCGCCCGCCACGGCGGCATTCCCTATTCACAGCCGGAGGCGGAAAAGGCGCTGAAATTGTCGCTGCAATATTTCCGCAGGTATTTGGTGTAAGCGCATGAAAATAGATGTCTTCAACCACTTCTCACCGGCGCCCTATTTCGAGGCGTTCTGTCGTCTCAAACCCCAGCATCCAGCCGCCACATTGTTTCGGCGCTTGCCTCAGCTCTACGACCTCGATGCACGGCTCAGGGTGTTGGACCGTTTCGATGATTACCAACAGCTGTTGTGCCTCGCCAATCCACCGATCGAAGCCATCGCACCGCCTCAGGACAGCCCGCATCTCGCCCGACTGGCGAACGATGCGTTGGCGGCCACCATAAAATCCAACGCCGACCGGTTTCCCGGCTTCATCGCCGGATTGCCGATGAACAATCCATCGCAAGCCGTCGTCGAGGCCCGACGGGCGATCGTCGAGCTCGGTGCCTGCGGCGTGCAGGTGTTTACCAACGTCAACGGGATTGCGCTGAGCGATCCCCAGTTCTTCGATGTTTTCGCGCTGCTTGCGGAACTCGACAAACCGATCCTGGTTCATCCGATACGGCTGGGCGACCATCCCGACTACACGAGCGAGACCAGCTCGCAAGGGGAAGTGTGGTTCACGTTTGGCTGGCCCTACGAGACCAGCGCATGCGTGGCGCGCCTGGTCTACTCGGGGCTATTTGACAAGCTGCCGACACTGAAGATCATTACCCACCACATGGGCGGGATGATTCCCTATTTCGCCGAGAAAATTACTCTGGGCTTCGAGCAGATCTTTTTCGGCACGATGGAGCGAAACCCGTTGGCCGAGCGGTGCGGCCTGCGACATCCACCGCTGAGCTATTTCAAATTGCTGTATGGCGACACCGCGACCAACGGCTCGTTGCCCGCCACCACGTGCGGCTACGCTTTTTTCGGCCCGGAACGCAGCTTGTTCGCCACGGACGCGCCGTTCGATCCCGACGGCGGCATGCATCTGATCTCCCGCACCATGGCAGCCGTCGACGGCCTGGCGATAGCCGATGACGACAAACAACGGATATTCCACGCCAACGCCTCGGCACTGTTTGGATTGCCGGTACGCGCGTAAAACCTGCTTTTAATCAGAGTCGGGAGGATAGTGGTCAAGAGCAGAAAGGTGCTGGCCACCTCGGGAGCAATCATCGCGCGATGGGTTGGCCAGGTTGGGGGAGCGGGCCGACGAGACGCAACCGCCTCAGGCGGACATGATCCAAGCGACGGCACGCGTCTTTCGGCACGGCATCGGCCACCGGCGCAAACCCAGAAAACCTGACGTGAGCGAGATTGGAAAAGGGCTTAAAGATGAGCGACCTCAACTTGACCTTTGCCTGCGGCCCCTACGACCGCATGGAGGCGTTGTTGACCGGTGAGGTCAAGCCGGAGGGCATCGATCTGACGATGGTTCCGATCAAATCGCCGCGCCAGATCTTCGATCGCGTCATGGCCGGCGCGGACTTCGACGTGGCCGAATTGTCTGTTTCAGAACATATCGCCAACACATGCCAAGGCACCAGTCCGCACGTCGCCATACCGGTGTTCCCTTCGCGGGTATTTCGGCACGGCTTTATCGTCGTCAATCGCGATGCGGGCATCTCAGCGCCGAAAGACCTGGAAGCACGACGCATCGGCGTGCCGCTTTACACCATGACGGCGGCGGTATGGATCCGCGGCATGCTGGAGGACGACTATGGTGTCGATCTGTCGGACGTAACCTGGGTGCAGGGCGCGGTGGAAATGGCTGGCTCGCATGGCAATCCCAATCCGCCCCCGTTGTTGAAGCCCATAAAGATGCAGATCAATCGGTCGGACCAGTCGCTCGATGACTTGTTGTGCAAGGGCGAGATCGACGCCTATATGGGCGCGCAGCTACCGCCATCGTTGGGCCGGTCCGCCAGGCTCCAGAGGCTGTTTACCGACGCCAAGGCGACCGAACGCGAATATTATCAACGCACCGGCATTCACCCGATCATGCATCTGGTGGTGATCAAGCGGCCGGTTTATGAGGCCAATCCATGGATCGCTCGCTCGCTGTTTCGAGCCCTCTGCGAGGCAAAAACCAGCGCGTGGAACTACCTTAACTATTCCGGAGCATCAAAAATGATGCTACCTTGGATGTGGGACGGCGTTAACGAAGCGGCAGAGCTGTTCGGCGGCGAACCGTTCCCTTATGGCTTGGAGCGCAATCGCGCAACGCTCAATACCTTGATCGGCTATATGCATCGCCATCACATGATCGGGCGCCAGCCGGACTTGGCGGAGCTATTCGTTGACGTTGGCGAATGATCCAGACCACGTGTTCTGGATCGAACGTTTGGTTCCGGGCGTAGCTCGCAAGGCGCTCGTGAATCCAGACCCAATTGGGGTTAGGCACGATGATCTCGTGGCGCATAGCTGCCTCGCCGGGCTGCAAGCTTACCGGCGAGCACAGCCAGCACCGGATCGTGGCGCAGGTCGTCATGATCGTTGAAATCCTCATAGCCGAGCGCAATCGCAATGACCCGCTGGCCGAGCAGCGTCGCGATGGTAGGTTGCACACCGCGGCGGCTGCGGCCGTCACCAAAGCAGGCCGCAAAGCGTTCAAGCAGCGCGATCGCCTCGTTCGTCGCGCCGAGAAGCAGCGCACCGCCATCCGATGTGATCCGACCGCCATCGAAGGAGCGACGATCCCGTGCCGTTCAACCCGTTCGAAAGCAAACGACTCCGGCTTAGCCTGTGTCAGCATCGGCAACCGCCTTCGCAACGGGACACGTCGTTTCCGCAAAACAGCCTTCCCCGCTTCGAGGACCCGATGCGCCCAAGCCCAGGCAGTCGAGACCAGGCAGTCGAGACCAGGCAGCCGAGACCAGGCAGCCGAGACCAGGCAGCCGAGACCGGGAACAATTGGCGGCTCGCTCATGTCCGCTAACGCGGATGTGCCTTGCCGGCCCGCTCGCCACCTGACCGCTCACACGAGTGGGCCATTGAGTGGCCAGCTGGCGAGCGCGATGAGTCCAACTAACGCTGAATCGCTGTAGTCTACTAGAACATGGCAAGGGAACGACAGTGGCATGGTCGACCTGTTTGCATATGTCGGTGGCACATTTTCGATGGTTAGTTTAATGCCACAAATTCTAAAATCGATGCAGACGGGATCAACGCGAGATATTTCATGGTTATCGCTTGTCGCCACCTTTGGCAGTAGCGCGGCCTACCAAATCTACGCATTGCTGTTATGGTTGGTTCCGGTGATCATCATGAATGGAATATTTGCTGTGACAGCAGCTGTCTTGATCGCCGTTAAGTGGCGATTCGATGGAATAGGCTTGGTGGACACTAAATGAGATCGCTGAGGCTATCGAACGCCACCGCCGTTTTCGCAATCGCCTGACAACCAAGTTGAACCGTTTTGACGGCGGGATGGCAGAGTTCCAAATGGAAATATTTGTTCTCGTGAGGCTTTTTTTTGGGTATTCGCCGTGCCTAGCGCGACCTGCCTTTAATCGGGATCGGAACGATCCCGATAAAAACAGAAAGTTGCTCTACACTTTAAGGGCGATCATCTTCGTGCCTAACGTTGCAACCGGCTTTGCTGCTCCAACGTTAGGCACGATGCTCTAGCTTAGCATAATTAAACGAACAGCCCCGATTGTAATGTGCCCACCTTATGCGCAAAGGCTGCGCCAGGCTTAAGTGACCTGCGTTGGTGCTCGCCAACACGTGTGGCTGGGCGCCCCTGGCCGTTGGCCCGGTCCAGGCCTGGACCTTGCGGCGCCGGGTGCAATTGCGTTGGCAGCGTAAAGCGTGCACGGTGCGGGCCAAGTGCGGACCGCTGGCCGATGCTTGAGGTCGGTCGCTGGGTGCCGCCACCAACGCACGATCGTGCTGAGAAATTTGGCCGGAATATTGATGTGCCGCGCCAACGCTAAGGAGCCACCTTCAAGATGTGCTTGGGCATACCGGGACAGATCATCGAGATAACCGACCACACCCGCGACTTGGCGATCGTAGAGGTGTCCGGGGTCCGGCGCGAAATCAATGTGACATGCGTGTTAGCGGAGGACGCGCCACACCAGACACTGCTCGGCGCCTGGGTCTTGATCCACGCAGGCTTCGCCATGAGCATCATCGACGAAAAAGAGGCCGAAGAGACCTTGAAAACGCTGATGATGCTCGGCGAGGCGGTCGACCAGTTGGCAGCATCGCACTCAGCCGATAGCTTGACCGGAAAAGACTAGAGCCACCTGCCCTTCATCGGACGCGGAACGATCCCGATGAAAAGCGGAAGGTTGCTCACCACTTTAGCAGCGCTCATCATCGTGCCTGAAGTTGGCACCGTCTTAGCGGAGCCAACTTCAGGCAGGTTGCTCTAGGCGCGGCTCATTCCATCGGACCGGTCGGCGCGCGGTTCGGGCGGTGCGTGACGGGCCTCGGCTCGACCGGAGCGCCGGCAGGCTGCTGGTGGCGCCCCAGCCGGCCAGGTCGGCGGCGCCATGTTGCTTGGCTGGTGCGATTGGATCAGAATGCGTTGTTGAGATCGGCGGCAAAAGGCGCCACGCGCGCGAGGAGGCATGGCATGAAGCTGGCGACGGTAGGGAAGGGCGGCTCGGGCAAGACCACTATCGCTGGGACCCTTTCGCGCATCTTTGCGGAGAAGGGACGCAGAATCATAGCGATCGATGGCGACCCGAACCCCAACCTGGCGCTCACGATCGGAATGAACCGAGATCAAGCCGACGCGATCACCTATATCACGCCGTCCATTATGAAGGCGGGCGAAATGGTCGATGGCGTCGCTCGGATGGTGCCGGCGATCCCGCTCGACCAAATCATGACAGATTATGCGACAGAGGCGGCCCGTAACGTCGATCTCATCGTCATGGGCCAGCCGCGCCATGGCACGGCGGGGCAGGGTTGCATGTGCGCGTCGCACCGCGCCGTGCGGGGCCTGATCAGTGAGCTTACCGATATCGGCGAGCACACCATTACCGATATGGAAGCTGGCCTGGAGCATCTCCGCCGCGGCACGGCGCGACATGTCGACTTGATGTTGGTGGTCGCTGAGCCCTACTATCGCTCGCTGGAGGCGGCGGCCCGCACCTGCCGCTTGGCTAACGAGTTGGCGATCCCGTTCGTGCGCGTTGTGGCCAACAAGGTGCGCAACAAGGAGGATACCGAGGCGATCGCGGGCTATTGCGCGCAAAACGGTTTAGAGATCATCGGCTCAGTGCCGTGGGATGACGCCATGGCGGATGCTGAGCGCCGCTCTTTGGCACCCTATGACTTCGCGCCAGACAGCCCCGGTGTCGCAGCCATGCGCGCGCTTGCCGACGCGATCGAAAACCTGACGGCGCCGGTCGCAGCCGCACCAACCCCGTTCGGCGAAGACCGACCCAATCAATGAGCGCTCTGTCGGCCGGGACGAGAGCAGCTTCGTTTGAATCGGCTGGTCAAGAGCTTTTTTCTGCAACCACGTGGGCCCGCGGGCGGCGACAGCTCAGATGCAAATCGGTGACTTGGCCAAGGCGCTCGGCGTCACGACAAAAACGCTCCGTCACTACGAAAAGGCCGGCCTGATCCCGGCGGCCGAGCGCTCCGAGAACGGGTATCGCAATTATTCTGCGGAGGCCGTGCAGCGGGCGCGGCTGGTGGTCGGTCTGCGGTCCTGCGAGCTGTCGATCCCGGTCATCAAATCTGCTCTAACAGATCAGAATGGCAGTAGTCTGCGTCAGCGCGTCCTCGGAATCTTGGAGCAACAGATCCAAGACTACGCCCTGCAGATTGCCATCTTGCAGGGTCAGCACGACGATCTCGAGGCCCGCTACCACGCGCTGTTGATGACGCCACGGGATCGGCCGGACGATTGCGTCTGTGATGCCATCGCCAGCACCTGCACCTGCCGTTCGGCTGCCGCGCCAACCGCCAAGCGGGCGGCAAAAAGCCGGTAGCGTTGCAGTGTTCGCTGGTCCCATCCAGTCCTCCACCCGACCACCAATGGCCCGCTTGTGCGGGTGGGCAAGCGGGCCGGCCAGGTGTGGTCGCCGAGATCACCGTGCCTTAGAGTCGTGAGCAACGTTCTGCCTTTTCATCGCGATCGCGTCTGAAGGCTGCAAAACCGCCTTGACCTTGCCCTTAGGGCAACCGCCAGACTAGCGGCGTGTCGCCGGTCGTCCGGCCGCGTTCAGGTGCATGATCGGCCGCGGGGGACGCACTCAATGGGCTTTGCTTGAGGTCGCGACGATGGCTGCCGATACCGCAGACAGCACCGAGACAGCGAACGGCAATGGGGCGGCGACTGACTACCTGCCGCGCTTTACCCTCGACGATGGCCCGGTGACGGAGGTGCACGCCTTTTGGTTCGCCGGCATGAGCTGCGACGGCTGCTCGATTGCCGCCGTCGGCGCGCAAAACCCGACCGTTGAGCAATTGTTGACCGGCGCGATCCCGGGGTTGCCGAAGATCATCCTGCACCATCCCGTGCTATCGGTCACCGCCGGCAAAGAGTTCATGAAAGCGCATCACTTGGCCAAAGCCGGTCAGCTTGGCGCACCCTACGTGGTGTTGATGGAGGGATCAGTTCCCGACGAAACCATCGCCGGAGCGCATGGCGGCTATTGGTCGGCGATGGGGGTGGAGGAGCTGCCGGACGGCTCGATCAAGCCGATTCCCACAGCGCATTGGCTACGAGATCTTGCGCCCGGTGCCGCAGCCGTGGTGGCGGTGGGGACCTGTGCGACGTGGGGCGGCATCCCCGCCGCGGCCGGCAATGTGACCAACTCCATGTCGGTGATGGACTATCTTGGAAAGGATTATCTCAGCACGCTGGGGCTGCCCCCGATCAATATCCCGGGCTGCGCGCCGGTCGGCGACAACGTCACGGAGACCATCGCCTCGATCTTGATGTTCTTAGCAGGTTTCGGTCCGCTACCGGAGTTCGATGAGCTTGGCCGACCGGCCTGGATGTTCAGGTCGACGGTGCATCGGGGATGTGTTCGCGCGGGCAATTACGAGGAAGGTAAATTCGCGCGTGAATATGGCCAGAGCGAATGCCTGGTGGAACTTGGATGTTGGGGGCCGGTGGTCCAGTGCAACATGGTCTCGCGCGGCGCCTTGGGCCACAATGGCGGCTGCATGAACACGGGCGGCATCTGCATCGGCTGCACCATGCCGGGCTTCCCCGACGCGTTCGCACCATTCTATAAGCCGCCGCCCGGCACCATCGTGTCGTCGACCATCAGCCGGTCGACCGGCTCGTTCATGTCGTATTTGCGAAACTTCACACAGCGCAGTCGCAATCTGACGACGCACTGGAAGCAGACCGGCCACGTGCCCAGCGGCTGGGCCAATGTCGACGGCCAGCGCTCTTTTGCGGACCAAACGGTCGGCTATTTCTATGACAAGCTGAAAACGCTGGGCACCGAGTTTTCGCCCGGGTCTTCCAGGCAGCTTGAGCTGCAAAAGTCGGCTCGACGATTTCTCGATGCCCCGCGTCAGGCGGCCGAACCGACCCGCGAGGCGGCCGAATAACAATCCCGTTCGATCGAGAAAGTTCGCCATGACCTATTGGGAATTGGGATTTCTGGCCGCACTTGTCGTGGTGGTGATTGTCGCTGTCCTGCTGCTCGCCATCTTGCATCAGGCCCGGCGAATCTTGAAGCTGGCGCGAGCCGCGGGCGTCCTCGTCGACGAAATTGATGCGAACACCCGCTCGATATGGGCACTGCGTCGGACCAACGCGACGGCAGCGGACATCCTCGAGGGGGCGGGCGCCATTGAGAGCAACGCGGCGGCTATCGTGCAGGCGGTCTCGCACGACCAGCCCGGCTCCAGCGCAGCGTGAGGAGAAGCCGATGAACGCGTTGTTGAGTGGCGCTGATCCCGTGGCGAGCTGGTGGTTGGCGATCGCGCTAACGGTGGTCGTCACCGTCGTGGTCGCTCTGCTGCTGCGCTGGATCATTGCCGCCGCGCGGCAGATTAACGACACGGCAGCCGAGATCTGGGCCCACGGTCAGCGGGTCGCCAACAACACGATCCATATCGCTGCGTTGCATCGCACGCGCGACGTGGCCGGGGCGATACGTCAGCGGGCGGGGCGGATCGCGACTTCCGCCAACCAGATTCGCGACCACGCCAAAGACTGTCCGGGGTGTCCGCGTTGTATTTGGTCGGGTGGTTAGGGGGAGCGGAGCATGTTGTTGCTGACCTGCCTTTCAGCCCTCGCCGCGTTGCTGTTCCTGGCAACGGTCGCCTGGGGTCTCGTCCAAATTGTCGCGCTGCTCGATTCGATCGGCGGGCGCGGCGATTCCTATTTGGCCAAGCTCCGTCTTGGACTGCGTGCGATCGAGCGCGAGACCTCGCATGTTCCCGGCGTCGTTCCCGACCTCAATGAGGATTTAAAGCAGATCGCCGGTGGCCTGAGCGCGGTCGATCAGACGTTCACCGAGCTCCACACGGCCTTGAAGGCCCAGGAAGGCTAGCATGCCGGACATCGGACCCAACATTCCCAACAGCGTTTTCGCGATCTGGATCGCCACGCTCGCAATCGTTGTGCTGGTCGTGGTGCCGGTGGCCGTGGCGCTGTTGCGTCGCGCGCTGCGGGCGGCCTGGAGCATCGAGCATTACTTGCGCGACATGACGGACGCCGGGCTGTTGATCGCCAGCAATACGGCGGCCATTCCGGTCCTCGACGAGACGATTGGCACGGCGGTCGCCATGAAGCCGGTTGCCGACAATATCAGGGATAAATCCGCAGTGGTGGCTGCCATGTTGGCCCAGCGGGCAGGCAAAGGGGCGTGATGATGGTCGGCACACTCGCTGTCGTTTCAATCGTTGTGGTGAGCGTTATCGTGCTGGTGGTCGCCTATCATTTGATCGGGATCTTCATCGCCCTCAAGCGAGGGGCGGACCATCTGCAGGTGCTGGTTTCCGGCCTCCGGCAGATCCGGGAGGATACCGCTCCGCTCAACGCGAAGGTCGAGACCGTGAATGGTGGCTTGGCGGCCCTGCTGGAACCCTTGCTAGGCGCCAACGACAATCTTGCAGCCATCGTGAAAGTCGCTGCGCGCAATGCGCCGGCGCGTGACTGAAAGGACAGGACCCATGTGCTTCGAAAACCTGCCAATCGAATTTGACGAGCAGGGCAATGCAAGGCTCAAAGACGGGGTCAGGAATCCTTATGAATACCAGGTCCTGTCGCTGGAGGAGCGGTCCGACAAGCTGCGCGAAATTGCCGCCCGCAACGGTCAGATCAGAGACGTCGATTTTGACCCGGTGACGCGGGTGGCCGGCGCGCTGGCGTTTCATTCGACCGTCGACCTTGAGCAGCGCAAAGTCATCGACACCAACGCCATGGCGACGCTGTTTCGTGGCTATGAGGTGATCTTGCGCGGACGCGACCCGCGCGATGCGGCTTTCATTTCCTCGCGGGCTTGCGGGGTGTGCGGCGGCGTGCACGCCACGGCCTCGGCACTGTCCATCGAGATGGCGCTGGACCTCAAGCCGCCGCCGATGGGCATCGTCGTGCGCAATCTGCTGCTGAGCTGCGAGTACCTTTACGACAACCCGCTGCACCTGTTCGTGCTTTCCGGTCCGGATTACTCAGAATCGCTCGTCAAGCAGACCAATCCAGAGATCTGGCAGCAGGCGCAGGGCCGGCCGACGAAGTTTCGGCATCTGCATGGCTATCCAACGATCGGCGAGATTATGACCGATCTCAACCCTCTCACGGGCAAGCTGTATCTTGAAGCACTGCAGATGACCCGCGTTGCGCGCGAAGCGTACGTATTGCTCGGTGGCAAATACCCGCATCCGGAGACCATCATCCCCGGCGGCGTGACGACGACGATCACCACCACGACGTTCAATGAATTTTATCTTCGGATCCAGAAGTTCTTTGATTATGCGAAGAAGTGCATCGGGATCTGGGATGATGTTTTCGATTTCTTCTATGCCTGCGACGCTCGCTATGCCGACTGCGGACGATTGCCCGCAACGATGGTCGATCTCGGCCAATGGGACCACGAGGATTACTACGACGCCAGCTATGCCAACGCCAATTACTGGGGCGAAAAGCGCTGGTCGACGCCGGGCGCCGTGGTCGATGGCAAACTGGTGACAACGCGGCTCAACGATATCAACGTCGGGCTAGAGGAGTTCATCGAGCACTCCTACTACGAGCCCTGGGACGACTATCCGTTTAAAACTGACCCTGCTGGCAATCCGTTGTCGCCCAACCATCCGTGGAACAAGACCACAATTCCGCGACCTGACGCGCAAAACTGGAAGGAGCGGTACTCCTGGTCCACAACGCCAACCTGGGACCGACGCACCTTCGAGGCCGGCGCCTACGCCCGCGTCTACCTGTCGGCGTTGGCGCAGAAAATTCCGCAAAGCGCCTACATCGAATCGACCGGTCGCAGCCTTAAACTCAACCTGGCGCGCGGCGAGACGTTGCCGGCCATGCAGATCGAGTGGAAGGTGCCGGAGGTCTGGAACGCGTTCGAGCGCAACCGCGCCCGGGCCTATGCCGTCGCTTTTAATTTGATGGTGACGATCGAGAACCTGTCCCGCGCCTTCGATCTGCAAAAGCGCGGTGAGACCAAGGTGGCGGCCAAGCTGGAGATACCCGCCAAGGGACACTTCATCGGCGTTGGCTATTGGGGCGCCGGCCGTGGCTTCCTGAGCCACCACTGCGAGATCAAGGACGGGTTGTTGGCCAATTATCAGATCGTGACGCCGTCCACCATCAACGCCTGTCCGCGCACGCCATGGGGCGAGCCGGGCCCGTACGAGCAGGCGGTGATGAATACCCCGATCATTGAATCAAGCTTTGACAGCGATGACGCGTTCCAGGGCATCGATATCCTGCGCGCGCTGCGCTCCTTCGACCCGTGCATGCCATGTACCACCCATGTCATGGTGGAAGGTCAAGACCGCGTGATCACGCGCGAAGTGACGACATGCGCGTGCGGTGTCAACTAAGCGGGGCTAAAAGTGGAGTCGGCCGTGGCCTACGGCGGGAAAACGTTGATCGGTATCGTTGGCTATTCGCCGGTGGTTGACCGCTTTCCGCTGGGTCCGCGGCTGATGGGTGGCCTCACCAAAACCTTTGCCAACCAGCCCGACGTGGTGGTGGAGAACATGACGTGGGGACCGATGCACATTGTGCAGCGGTTCCAGGATGATGACATCGAAGCGCCGGATCGGCTGATCCTGGTCGGCGCCGCCGCGGTGTGCCGCTCACCCGGTCGCGTGCAAGCGTTCCGCTGGACCGGCGGCCCGCTGTCGGAAGCCAAGGTCCAAGAACGCGTCTACGAGGCGGTGACGGGCATCGTCGACATCGAGAATACTTTGATGATCGGTAGCTATTTCCGCATTTGGCCGCGGCAGTGCTTTACGGTCGAGGCCGATATTCCGGCCGCTGCGTTCGGTCAAATGGTGATCTGCGAGACGCAAGGACACGGCACTGATGACGATCTCGCCGGGCGGCTGGGCTTTTCACCTGAGCGCACGCACGATCAAATTTCGCATTGCGTCGTCGCGCTGTCGCGCCAGTCGACGATCCCAGGCCAGTCGATCAAAGACAAATCGACGGCCGACTTGGCCCCATTCGAACGGTTCACGTTCAACCATGTCGTGGCGAAGCCCACGCCCGTGCAAGCGCCGCCAAAGGATCCACAGGGATGAGTGACATCGACCACGCCCGTGAAGATAAGCTGGTCAGCCCGACCGGCGAGCTAGCACTGCGGCGCATGCAAGTCCGCGAGGAGGTTTTGCAGATCTGCTATTGGTACCTCGGTGAGGGGCTCGGCCAAGTGCTGAACCATCGCACCGTCCAACCGTTCCTGACCTGCTCGGCCGACGAGATCACCGATGCGTTTGCCGCGTTGGTGGCCGACGGCGATTTCGTGCAACGCGATGACAGCTATGAGTTTACCGAGCAGGGTCAGAGCAAAGCCGCCCGCATGTTCGCCGACACCTTTACCGAGTTCCAGCTTGCCAGCCACTATGAATGTACCGCCGGTTGCTGCGACGGGGAGGAGGTGTGCGATCACGCCGATAAAGGGCACGTGGGCCATGGCCATGGGTGAGGTCAAAGCGTTTCCCGGCCCGCGCGGCGGCGGTGCCGAGGTGCCGACGGCGGTCAGCGAGGCGCGGTCGGGCCAATCCCAAGTGCCGGGCTATTCGACCAACGAAGAGTGGAATGCCAAGCTGGCGCAAGTCGCACAGCTGCTGGAGGCGCTCGAAAAGATCGACGACGCCGAGACCACGCGCGCGGTTTTTGCCGCGCTGCAAGCCATCGACGCCGTCCATCGCGAAGCTCTGCACCGCCTCGTGCGTCTGTTTAAGGATGGCGTGCTTGAGCAGGTGATCACCGACCCAGCGATCCATACGCTGATGGGCATGTATGATCTGCTGCCGCCGGCATCGCCGGCCTGCCAGAAGGTGTGGGACTTCATCTCCGACGACGCATCCCCGCCTGCTTCGATCGGCGTGCCCGGCCAGCCGGAGGAGGGAACTCTGCAACCCGATCCGGCTGCCGTTGTCGCCCATTGGTCGCCGGTGCCGCCCGGCGGCGTGCCGCGCGATGGCGAGGCGACGCTGTGCCATCTGGAGGAAGGCGAGATCCTGCTGGTCGCTGCGCATGGCCAGCTCTACGCACTCGACGCCATTTGCCCGCAACATGCGACGAGCATGGCTGCGGGTCGGCTCGATGACCATGCCTGGATCTGTCCGAACGGGCCCGCCTGCGTCTATGATATTCGCGACGGTCGCCGAACCGGCGCAGACGTCGTCGTTGCCTGTTATCCGCTCAAGCGCGACGGTCACGGACGCATCCTGCTCGGCTTCGGCATACCGTTTGAGCCAAGGCGGCCCGCGTTTTAGATTGTGCCCGCGTTAGGCGGAAATGATGTAGCGGACCATCCCACTCAAAGTGCGGAAGCATGGCGTCACCAATTCTGATCGCAGGTGTCGGCAACGCGTTGAAGGCTGACGATGCGTTTGGCGCGCACGCCGCCGCAGCCTTGCACGCCGACCGCCGACGGCCGGACCACGTTACCGTGTTGGAGACCGGCATCGGTGGTATCCACCTGGTTCAGGAGCTGATGCAGGGCTATCGGGCGCTGATCGTGTTTGATTCGTTTGATCGCCGCGGTGAGCCGGGCCAGCTCTATGTGTTGGAGCCGGAGGTGCCGGACGCCGATCAGCTGTCGGCCCAAGACCAACGCGATTTCTTCGCCGATGTGCATTACGCCACGCCGATCCGCGCGCTGGCGCTGGCCAAGGCGATTGGCGCCCTGCCTCCCTATGTGCGCATCGTTGGCTGCCAGCCGGCGGATGCCGACATGCTGGCGATCGGCATGGACCGGCGCGTGCGGCAGGCGGTGCCGAAGGCGGTCGCGTTGGCATTAGAGCTGATCGCGCATTTGGATGGCGCGAGGCCGTGAGCTTGCAGATGCGCCAAGCTATAGAGCAACCTGCCTTTGATCGGAATCGGAACGATCCCGATTAAAGGCAGAAAGTTGCTCACCACTTTAACAGCGATCATCTTTGCGCCTTAAATCGGAACCGGCGCAATTGGAATCGGCGTTGCGGTTCCGATTTAAGGCGCGATGATCTAGCCTGTCACAGGCAGCGGGCCGGCACAGCGATTCCGCCTTTAGCGGACAAGATGTAGGCGGACAAGATCTAAGAAAAAATGGGCACCAGCGTGTGGGTCGCGCGTCCGTTGTGCTCCAGGCTGACGGCGCGGATCGGGAGGCCGTAAAGCGCTTGCAGGTTGGCCTCGGTCAAAACATCGGACGTGGGACCATAGCTATAGCGCTCCGCGCTCTCCATCAGCAGGACTTGATCGGCAAGATGGAGGGCATGTTGCGGATAATGCGTGGTGAGCAATATGGTCAGCTGGCGGGCTTGCGCGATCTGCCTCAACGTTCTGAGGATCAGATCTTGGTTGCTGAAATCGAGCGCTGACGCTGGCTCGTCGAGCACCATCAGTTGACATTCCGATGCTAGCGCACGGGCGATGACCACGAGCTGCCGCTCACCTCCGCTCAGTTGATGGAATGGTCGATTGGCGAACGCTGAAAGCCCGAGCGCCGCAAGCGCTCCGCGGGCGAGGTCGAAGTCGACGGCATTGGGCACCTGAAACAGCTTGATGTGCCGAGCCCGACCCATCACCACCACGTCGAGAACCGAATAGTCGAACGACATGTCGACGGACTGTGGCACGTAACCGATATCGCCGGAGATGCGGATGCGGCCCTCTTCCAGCGGCAACAGCCCGGCTACCCCCTTCAACAGGGTGGTCTTGCCGCGCCCGTTGGGCCCGAGAATCGCGGCGATCTGTCCATGCTCCACCCGCAGCGTATAGTTGCGGTAAATCCACCGATCACCAAAACGAAACCCGGCTGCTTCGATCTCGATCATTCGCCGCGCCATCCTTTTGATTGGCTGCGGCGCAGCAGATAGGCGAAAACCGGCGCGCCGATCAAGGCGGTGATGATGCCAACTGGAATCTCCGCAGCGATGGAGGCGCGGGCAACGTCATCGACGGCGATGAGATAGGTCGCGCCGATCAACGCTGCTGCCGGAATCAGAACGCGATGGTCCGGCCCCGTCAGCATCCGCGCGAAATGCGGGATCACCAGCCCGACCCAGCCGACGATGCCAGCCGCCGCCACCACCGCAGCGCTGATCAGCGCGACCGCCGTCAATACGATCCATCGCGTGGGCTCAACGCGAAGACCAAGGCTTCTGGCCTGCTCGTCGCCCAGCGACAACACGTTGATCTGGAACCGCAACAGGAAGATCAACACGCTGCCAAACAACACGGGAAGTGCGATCAGCCAGACTTTGTCATAGCTCGCGCTGGCAAAGCTACCCATCAGCCAGAACACGATTGCCGGCAGCTTGTCGTCGGGATCCGCGACAAATTTGATGAGCGAGACCAAGGCCGCAAAGAAGGCGCTGGTGACCACGCCGGACAACACCAGCATCAGGATCGAGGACTGGCCCCGCTGCCTGCTGACCAGATAGACGATGACGATCGCGGCCATGCCGAATGCAAATGCGGAGGCAATAAGCAGGCTGCGCGATTCTGACAGCAATATTGCCAAGGCACCGCCGAACGCCGCGCCCGAGGACACCCCGATAATCTGAGGCCCCACAAGCGGATTACGAAAGATGCCTTGGAGCGCCGCTCCGGCCACCGCAAGACCCGCTCCGGCGATCGCGGCCAGAAGAATGCGTGGAATGCGGATCAGCTCGACGACACGAACCTCCACATCGGTCCAATAGGGGTCGATCGGCACCACATGACTAGCGAGAATGCCGACGACGTTGCCCAATGGCACGCCGAAACGACCCACCACGAGCGAAACCAGCGCCGTCAACAGCAGCGCGGCGATCATCCCGGGCCACAGTAGAGCGCCAACCTTGGCGGCCTTAGCCCGCCGTGCCCGTGTCCCCACTAACGCCACGTCCGATTTCGCCTCGTTTGTCTCGCGTCGAACCGATGTGTGCTGGGCAGTGCGTCGCCGAGGCGATCATTTCGGCGCAAACATCTGATAATTCGCCGCCGTGCCATTCATGCCGAAGCGGAGAATTTTTTTCACATCAGCTGCGCTGACCGGATGGCCATAGATGAACCGGTAGTTTTCATCGATGAGCTTGTCGAGCTTCCAATCGAATTTGTTCGGATGCAGCACCATGGAGAGCCAAAGCCAGGTGAGGGGGGATTCCTGGTTGGGGGGATCCCACCGATACCCACCTAACGGCATCTTGTAGACCCGCTTGTTCTTGACCGCACTCATGCCGGCCAACAACGGATTGTTGTACACATCCTTCGGCGTCAATTTCCGCTCGAACCCATTGAGCAGAATCACCTCTGGATCCCAAGCAATGATTTGCTCCGTGCTGACGACGGCGAACATACCCAGGCCCTTTGCCACGTTCTTGCCGCCGGCCAGATCGATGTAGAAGTTGTTGTAGGATTTGCCCCCGGCGACACGCAGCTTCGACAGATAGTTCATGAAGTACAGCACGCGCGGGCGCTCGGCATCCGGGATGGCTTCGGTCTTTGCCTTGAGCAGCTTGCGCGTGTCGGCACGCCACTTGATCATGCGAGCGGCCTTGTCCTCCTTGCCGAGCACCTCGCCCATGATCTGCAGCCAGCGCACGGTAAATTCCTCGCGGCCGATCTTGATCAGCGCAACCTTCATACCGGCATTTTCGATCGGCGCGATGATATCGTCATTCAGGTGGCCCCACTGGAACACAAGATCCGGCTTGAGCAACAATAGCTGCTCAACGTTCGGCACGAACGTGAAACCCTTGCCCGTGATGTTGCTGGGTATCTTCAGCGCGTCAGGGAAGAACTTTTCCAGGATATGACCCTTGATCGCGGTTTTCGACAGCTGATGCATGCCAA
The DNA here is from genome assembly GCA_965223035.1 of Hyphomicrobiaceae bacterium. Lineage (GTDB taxonomy): Bacteria > Pseudomonadota > Alphaproteobacteria > Rhizobiales > Hyphomicrobiaceae > CAMDPA01. Next base: position 5,393,164 of record OZ244980.1, read on the forward strand.
CCAGGCGCTTGGTGCCGCCGTCGACGGCGATGAACATCGACGCGGCAGGTATCGGGATCGTCACCACGCGCTGCGCCTGCTTCGCGAGTTCGATCGTCCGGTTCCGCTGATCCTTGAAGACGATCGGGGATTCTGCGCCAGTGATCGATGGCCAAGTAAGTGCAGCTGCACACGTCATCAGACCTAGCCAAATGGTCTCCACGCGTATCATTGACATGATGACTTACCCCTTTTTCCCAATATTCACGTGTGCAACAGGATCCCCGTCAACTTGCTGGTCGCCGGAAGCCGTAGATTGAAAATCAGATCATCTGATCCACCTTAATCGATCTGTGCCTTCTTGAACGCTTGCGTCGCCTCGCAGCGCGCGGTCATCTGCGACAGGGCCGGAACGTCTTTGGCCTCAAGCAAACCGGGAAAGATGTGCTCAACAAACGTCACGCCGACCGCGGTCGTTAGGTCAGTTTGCATCATGCGTTGGCCATCGAACCACGGACCACCCTCGATCGCTTTTTCGAGCGCGAGAAAACCCTGACGCGTCTGCCGCAACAGCCGGTCCAATCGGGCCGCGTCGCGCCGTTCAACGGTTCTACGACGTTCGGCGTTGGCCGTCATCACACGCTCGATGGCACCGGTGGCCACGGCCAGCAAATAGAGCGCACGTCGGCGGGCGGCGCCATTCGATGGCACCAGTGCGCGATCCACGCCCGCCTGTTCATCGAGATGGTCGAGGATCGCCGCGCTGTCGATCAGCGTCTCGCCGGAACTGAGAACCAGGGCCGGAACGCGTCCAATGGGGTTGGAGCGCTCGATCTGGGCCACATCGTCGATCGCTGACAGCACGTGACGATCGAAGCCGATCTCGAAATGATTGAGCGTTACCGCCACGCGACGCACGAACGGCGATAAGAAGCGTCCAGTCAGTACGGGCTGCGGCATCGTCACATCAAGATCTCCAACAGTACACGCTGACTTGTAACGGCGAAGGCTCGCATCCGGTCCGGCATCACTTCACGAAAGGATGTTGACGGCGTCACTTGGATGCAGGCTGAGCAGACCGTCTGATAGTTCGAGTTGCAGCCCACGAAACGCCTCCAGCTCGGCCGCCGTTGCGACGCCGTCCAGCTGCTTGCGGCGAAGGTCGATAAAGCCTTGTGGCAACACCTGCGGCCGAAGGCCGAGTGCGACTGTGCCCTCTTTGCCGCTGAAACGAAAATAGTAAGCGCCCTTGGCGGCTTGCGCGATGTGCGCGGATGGCGCGACGGACGTATCGATAGAATACCGGTCACGGGAGACTACGCGCGTCACCAGCTCAAAGCCGTCGCGGGCGCCCGGGCCCGGGAAGGCGGTCGCGATCGCGATCGTTGCACGATCGATCGGTTGCTCGCCGGCCATTGCCTTAAAGGCGGCCCGCATGATGGTGTAGGCCACTGTCAAGCCGCATATGGATCGCGTGCCATGATATTTGCGTAGGTCTGAAAAATTGAACTCGATTAAATCGTCGTGATCAAGCACGCGTAGCACGGACTGAGCCTCATGTGTGCCGTTCGGATTTGGGCCATGAGATTAGGGCGGAGGATACGGCGACGCAACAGCTGCCGCTGCGACCCATGGCCGGCGCCAGCCCGCGACGGCTGGCTGGCCATTCTTCGGTAGAACATCGGCTTTTCGGGCATGGCGGCGGGCGACGCCATGCGGGCGCCAGCACCGTCGGCGGTGCCCACTGGATCATCTGACCTCGGCAGGCCGATGGCGCGCGATCAGCCGATGGCTTTTTAGGGGTGAGCTGGCACCATCCCGCTCCCCGCCCGGCGACCCGAACATCATGCCATTGGGTCGCCTGCCGGTGAAGCGGGCCGGCAAGGTGGTTCCGCCGTAGAGCAACCTGCCTTGAATTGAAGCCGGCTTTGCGGTTCCAGTTCAAGGCAGGTTGATGATCTAGATCATCGCGCCTTTAATCGGGATCGTTCCGATTCCGATTAAAGGCAGATTGCTCTAGGCGGAAATGAGCTAGTTGCGCGCATCCGGTGCGACGGCTTCCATTTGCTGCAAAGCCGACCGAGCATTAAGCAGATGCTCCTCACCGACCGACCGCAACTGCTGCTCGAAGGTCATCGACTGCTGGTAATCGCTGATCTTGAACGGCTGGACCTCACCTGAAGCCAGATGCAGCGTCAATCCCTTGACCGTTGAACTGCCATCGGCGTGGATAGCCGTCAGACGCAGGTCAACGGTCCCATTCTCGGCGGCCACATCAGCGAGCAACAGACCGGTGTCGGTCTGGTGGAACCAAGCCGGCATCGGACGGCCATCGGCTTGTTGCACCTTGTAGTCAACGATGCGCCTGTCGTCTTTCAAATCGAGCGTATTGCTGATCTGCACGTAGAGGATGCCATCACGGCGCATAGTCTCGACCACGATTTGACCATCCTTGGACGAATCTCCCACGGCCGGCACTCCGGACACGTCCATGCGTGCAGAGAAGCCAGCCAACGGCTTCAGGTCCGAATTCGTCGATGAGTCGGCGGGATCAGCTGCGGTGTCGCGTGGCAGCTGCCCCACAATTTCAGCGTCCGGGGCTCCGTTGGCACCGGCGCCCGTACCGGCCGAATTCAAACGCCCGTCGAGATCATCGATCGCGTCCAATGACTTTAGAACGATGCCGCGCACATCGATGACCGACTGCCCATAGCCGAAGTCGCCAAAACCGTACACGGGATCAATAATGATCCCGTCGATCCGAAGGTCGTCTGCGTCAGGCTCCGCCGTCGTTGCGGGTTCGCCCGGATCGAAGTGCGGCTGCACCGAACTAAAATCGTCTACAGGACCATCGATGATGACCGTGGTCACCGAACTGGCGTCGGTATCCATACCGATGCCTTCAAATCCGCCACCGGACACCGATGCGATGTCAATGACGATCGACTCGTTTTGCTCAGCGATGGTGTCGTGAACAGCATCGATAGCAAACGTAGCCGATTTCTGGCCGGCCGGGATCTTGACCGTCATCACCCCGCCATAGTCGCTGGGATCCGCCGCAGTGCCACTGTAAGTCAGTGTCACGGTCACGTCGGTCGGCGGCGGCTCGGTAAGCGTCAGCGTGTAAATGTCCGTGGTGCTCCCTTCTGGCACCGCAGCGGGTCCGCTAATTGACACGAGCACCTCGGCGCCGGCATCGTCGAAAATGGTGCCGGTTCCGGTCGCAACGTCGTTGACTGTGGGACCGTCGGTCTTGGTAGCGACCAAGATCAACGTCTCGTTATCCTCGGCAAAAATGTCGTCGTAAATCGGCGTGCGCACCAGCAGCGATGTCTCGCCGGCTGCGAAGGTCGCCGAACTGGACAGGGCCCAGGTCCCACCCCCGTCGGTGGAAACCTCCAGATCGGGGCCGTAGTCAACACCGTCACCGGTCGCCGTTCCGCCGCTTAGCGTCAGGTCGACGTCGATGTCCGCCGGCGACGGCTTCGACAGCTCGACTGAGAAAACCGCATAAGAATCGTCACCCTCCTTCACCGTCACATCGCCAACCGTAATTTGCGGAGGTGATGCGACGGAGACGGTGGAAACCGCCACGTTGCTGACGCCAGAGTGATCGGTCTGGTGGGCTGCAATTTCGAATGTTCGGTCTCCAACGGTCGGACTTGACGACGTGTTGTCATAGGTCGTGGTCCGCAACACCGTTTCCACCACGGATTGGGGAATGGACTGCGAGATCCCGCCAGGACTAAAGATCAGGAAGCCGCCGCTCGGGCCTGCGTAGGCAACTATCAGCGGTGTTCCGGCAACTGTCACGGTGGCGGTCTTGGGCGTATCGAGTGCGAAGGCTTCACCACCGATGGTGATAAACTCATGATCCCCGTCGGCGAAGCCGGCCGGATCAATGGACAGCGCGCCCACATCCTTCTCGCCGAATTCATTGATGTCCGCATCGATATCGGCGATGGCGATCGGCGGACCACCGGGTGTGAATGTATTGGCGAAATCGACGTTGAGGTCAGCGGGCGACGCCGTCGAGTTCAAGTCGAGCCGCAGCGGGTCATCGGCGCCGTTGATCGTGACGATCAGATCGGCGCTGTCGCTTGCTCCGGACGGGCCGGTAACACGCACCGTGTCAAGCGCCAGATAAGCCTCACCAAAGATGCTCGTGGCCGTGAAAGCCAAAGTCTCCGCGTGTTCGGTGGCAACAAAGGTAAAGCTTTGCTGCTGCCATGGTGCTTTGGCTGGAGGCACCACCAAATTCGCCGCGTCAGAATGATGCGTTGTGCCCGCAACATCGACGACCCATTGCGCCTGACTGCCCACCAGCCAGCTGTCCGTTATAGCGATCGATTGTTCGAATGTGACGGTGTAGGTCTGTCCCGCGACCAAACCGGTCAGCTTATGCCACACCGTGGCTGGCGATGCCGAATTCGTAACCGTTGTCAGAAAGCCGCCACCACCCGCCGAAGCGTCAAACAAGTAAGACATACCTGGCGACAAAAGATCGACAGTTCTCGCCGCGCCAGACACAGGTATCCAGCCGGGCGGCACATTAGGCCCAATACCATCAAGGATTGCTCTCGACTGGCCATCGAATCCGCTATTCCTGACGAATTGGTCCGTTTCGCTAACGGTATAGGTAAACGTCTCGGTAAGTGTGTCGCCATCGTTCAGGGCGTTGACCGCCGCATTGGTGTTGTCGAGAACGTAGCTGTAGCTGCCGTCATTGTCGATCGAAAGCGTGCCGTAGGCGCCGGCAATCGCGGTTACGCCGGACACGGCGGTGCCGTCAACATCGGTGACCAAGAGGTCATCGCCTTCAAAGTCTAGGTCGACAAAAACTGAGTTCGAGTCGTGGTCCTGGCCGTCATCGTCGGTGATGACATTGCCGTTGTCAGAACCGACCGCGTCTTCGGTCACCGTTGCCGTGTTGTCCTCGGCTACCGGCCGATTGTTGCGGTCACGAAAATCGAGATCCGAGGTCAACGCGACCGCGTCATTGCTGGTACGGTTGGCGATCACCTCGTTGGCGTTGGTCTCGTCAGCAAAATCTGCGAGCGTGAAGTTTGAATACTCGCCATCCGTGCCGCCATCATCGCCGTCGATGTCGTCATCGTTGACGTCGAAGCCGGCTACCGTGTCGAACGAATCATCGAGGCCGTCACCGTCGGCATCGGCGTTCGCCAACGTCGCAGAGGCATGACCGGCCTCATCAACGTCGCTCGTGCCGTCATCGTCACTGTCGACGTCGAGCGTGTCGACGGTGCCGTCGCCGTCGGTGTCAACCTCGGTGAGGCCAACGGATCCGGCCGCCGTCGTGTCGCCGATGTCTGCATCGTAATTGTCATCCAGGCCGTCGCCATCGGCGTCGACCATCGCCATGCCCATGCCCGACGGTGCAATGTAGCCAGCCGTTGACTGGGCTTCGACATTATCGGTGATGCCGTCATTGTCCTTGTCGATGTCGAGACTGTCAATTATGCCGTCTTGATCGGAATCGGGAAACAACTTGTCTTGTGCAAGGCTTGCGGCTGCGACCAGCTGCAACTGCGTGCTGCCTAACGGGAGATCGTCGATATAGGTGAGTTCGTTACCGTCTGCATCCTCGCTGGCGATCTCCCCCAGCGCCGCGGCGTCTGCAACATTAGAGTCTATATGATAGACGGCGATCTGTGCATCGTAGGTCGTTCTTAGAAAGTCATACTCAGCGTCCGGGTTGGGTTTCGACAGGTCACGTAACACGGACCAAGCCGTGCCCGTAGAGATGTACTCATAGGCGTCGGTGAAAATGACGAACGAATTGTTCGTGCCGGTGGTTAGGTCGAGGGGACCTCCGGCCTCCCAAAAGTGACGCACATCTGACAGTGACTCGGGCAGATGATCCTGAATCCCCACATTTGCCCGGGTTATGGGTGAAATGCCATTCTGAAACGTCTGCGTGATAACGGCGGTGTGCGAACTGAAGTTCGAAGTCTGTCCTCCGTATTGAACGACAGCGATCTGTGCACTCGGATTTAAAGCCAGGATTTCGTTAGCTGTCTCCTCGATATTCGCGATCAGCGCGGCGAATTCATCGGAGTTGATCGATCCCGACGTATCGATAATGAAAACGATCCGCGACTCTTCCGGCGCGAAACTGCTACCGCCCTCTGCGAGGTCTATGATCCCGTCATTATCGTCGTCGATGTCTGTCGTGTCGATGACGCCGTCACCATCGGTGTCGCGCTGCAGCGAGATGGTGGCGGATGCTGTCGTCGTGCCGTCCGTTATGGTGTAATCGAACGTCTCGACATTGTTCATGCCGTTCGGTGCCGTGACGTCGAGGGTACCGTCGGACTGCAACTCCACCGCGACGCCGTTCGACAGCGTAACCGGCACGCCGACCGACAACGCATTACCAGCCGCTTCGGTGACGGACAGCGGATCGTCATCACCGTCAGTATCGTTGCCGCGCGGATCAAAATTGATCGTGCTTCCCGGTTGTACGGTTTGCGAGTCATCATTGGCCACCGGCGGCGCCAGCAGGCCTACCCATCCAGCAGCCTTCAGCGCCTGGCTCTCAATACCGCCCAGCTTGGTTTCCAAGTCCCAATCGCCGCCAAAGTCAGCGTGGCCGGTGTCATCCGTGGAGGCTGCAACATCAGCACCTGTGATCGCACCAAGCAAAACTGCCGCTTCTAACCCCGCTACGCCGCCGGTGAAGTTGCAGCCGTAGATCAGGATATCAGCATCCGCCGACAGCGCATTGCCGATCGCGGTCAGTTCATCGAGATGCTCGCCTTGCATGCTCTCGACGTCGAGCACCTCGTTGCCAAGAAACAACTTGCCCTGGTCACCATGCGCGATGATGTGGATGGCATCGACGGGCTCCCGGCCGTCAAGCGCTGCGACAATTTGCTCCAAGCCGTCCTGGGTCGGATCAAGCATGACGATTTCGACGGACGGGTCGATGCCGGCGAGAATTTGATCAACGTCGTCAACCGACCCGTCGATGAAGGCAACCTCGCTGCGGGAGGCGTTAAGGACCTCGATCTGATCCAGCGGCAGCGCGTCCGCGGCATTTAGTGTTGGCTCAGCCGGCGGCGGCGAATCGACGGCATCTGCGGCCTGCTGCTCGGCCACTTGATCGGCCGTAGCATCCGCCGTTACGACGACGGCAGCATCGAAAACGATACGAGGCTCAAGCGCCAACAGACCATTGGCGCCAAGGCGCTGCTTGGCCGCCGACATGGACTTGCGCTGAATATTTTCACTGTATTGTGATGATTTGTTAACCACCGAATCGCTCGCGTCCGGCTTCTTCGCCGACTGTTGAGCGCAGCTGAGCAACGGCGCGGTCGCGCGCGAGGGCTGGCTGTCAGAGCCAATCGTGCAGCTCGGCTGGTGCCGCGGGTCCCCAGTCAAGTCAATGCGGCTCAGGCGCGACAGGATCATGCCGCGCGCACCGGTCGCAGCGTTCAGCGATGCGATTCCGACAGATTTCCACAGCTTTGCGACAAGCGTTTCACGGCCGTCCGGCTTAGTCCAGCTCTGGCGCCAGTGGAAATCGGGACGCATAACTTTTTGGCCCTTCTGGAAAGGTGCACAATCCTAATCGGAACGATCACTGCAAACAATTAATTTCCAACTGCGTGCATCAAATAAGTTGTCGCAGATTAAGAAAATCAATTATTCAGAAGTGGTGTAAATGAATGAATTGAGTTTTTATTTACTTTGAGTGGTGGGGCCAATTGGCCACTCGTAGGCTGGAGCTAGATCATCGCGCCTTAAATCGGAACCGCAAAGATGATCACCGATAAAGTGTCGAGCAACTTTCTGCTATTCATCGGGATCACTGCGAGTCCGATGAATAGCAGGTTACTCTGGTCAAATGCCGCTTTCGCGAACAAGCACTTGCAACACTTGCCTCCAAAACGCCGCTGCTAGGCTTTCAGGTTTGCCGGTCAGATGGATGGTTCCACGCACCGTGCGATCCAACGGTTTTCCCGCTAGCTCAACGCGCACCAGATAGCGACCGTGGCGGGGGCGAATAAAACCGTTCTCATCCCTGTCGGAGGACACGGCGCCCCCGTAAATGGAAGAAAGATAGGTGAGCTCGATGTTGCCGGTGCCCGTTGGGGCCACGTCCTTAAGCCGGCCTGGCAGCCGCGACAGCAGGGGATCTTCAGGGATGAACACAGCCTTCTGGCCTGGCTCGACACGCCACAGATCGTCCTCGTGCAGATACCCTTGAACCTCGGCGGCTCCCAAGCCGACGATGCGGCCAATTGGGGCAACTGGTCCAACCCATTGGCCGGATTGCAGATCTCGATCCACATCCCGAACCACCCCGTCAAGTGGCGATCGAATTGTCAACTGCGTTCTTTCGATTTTGAGGCCGGCGAGCTTCTGCAAGTGGCTTGCCAGTTCGCCTTCGATGACAGCGCGCTGCGAAAGATCCGTCGGGTCGCCAGCAATCCGCGCCAGTCTCGCCCGGCTCAGCGCGATCCGGCGCTGCGTCTGGGCGATCTCGAAGTCTAGATCCGGCGAGGCGAGGACGGCCAACGTTTTGCCTGATCGGACGATCTCGCCCTCGGCCATCGCCACCTCGATGACGCGCGATGCTCGCGGCGAATAGATCTGCTGTGCACGCTCGGCAAGTGCAACGCCTGGCACGCGCACGGTGCTCGACCATGGTACGAAGGCGAGTGCCAGCAGACTGCAGACCAAGAGCATCGTAATGAGAGTTCTGCGCCCTGTTAGGATCTCTTGTCGCATCTTCCACCATTCCTTGAGTTCGCTGAAAATGGGAAACGCGATTAACCAGATGATCTCGACAGCAAACAGCACAACGCCGAGCACCTTGAAAAACAGGTGGTAAACGATGAGCGCGATCGCGATGAAAAGAAACAGCCGGTAAATCCAAACACCAATGGCATAGCTGATCAACCACGCGCGGGTGCTCCGCGGAAACGGCTCTGGCGGCTCGCGCCTCAATCCAAACAGTGTCTCGCGAAGCCACCATCGCGCCATCACGTTGGCCCGACTTTGCAGATTTGCGATTTTCCATGCGTCAGACAACAGATAATACCCGTCGAAGCGCAGGAACGGATTGAGGTTGATCGCCAAGCTGACGATCCAGCTGGTGGTCGCAAGAATGAACGCGGCAGAACGAACGGGGCCATCGGGCAGAAAGACCCAACAGAACGTGGCCACGCCAGCGATTGCCAGCTCGACGGCGATGCCAGCAACGTCGATCGCCAATTTGTCGCGTCGCTCCTTTAGCCGCCAGGCGTCGGTGACGTCGGTGTAAAGCAACGGAAACATCAGCATGAATGCAACACCCATCGTATTGACCCGCGCGCCGGCCCGGGTCGCGGTGTAGGCGTGGCCCAGCTCATGCAAGGTCTTGACGGCGGCGAGGCTCAGGCCGTAAAGCAGGAGGCCTTCGAACGAAAGAAAATCGAGAAATGTGACGACGAAGGCCTCCCATTGGCGGGACACGAAATAGAGGCCCGTCAAGGTGATCAGGGCGAGGATCCAAAATGCGGCGCGGCTGTAGAGCGGCGCCACCAGCGGCAAGGTCGCCTGCAAAAAGCGATGGGGCCGAACGAGGGGCACCTTGAAAAACAGGTAGCTATGCACTGTCCGGGTGATCCGGGAACGTTGCACGCTGGCAATCTGCTCCGCATAGCGGCGCGGATCGCCCGATGGCGGCGCATCGGCTAAATTGTTGGCATAAAGAAACCTGCAAACGTCCTGCATGTCATGGATGCCCAGCTCGATCGATTGCTGGGCGTTGAGCTCGTCGACCAGTTGTTCGGCGGACGTCTCACGCCAGTGCTGCAAGATTTCACGGACTTGCGCACTGATCTGGAAGTACCGGTGCCGAACCGGATCATAGATCAGCCAGCTGGGTGGCTTGCCATTCTCCGATGGGCCTCGGAATAACAGCAAGTCCTGCCGGAGCGGCGGAAGCATGAGCGGTGGTTGAAGCATGGCCGTCCCGGATCAAAGCCCGAGGTACTGGCGAACGGCCGAAATTGGCCGGCGAAACAGAAAGAACCCGAACGGTACGGTCTCGCCTTGCAGCTGAGCTGTACCGCGGGCACCGATGCGCAAACCGTTGCCATCGCCCTCAATGTCGGCGTGCAGCTTGTAAACCAACTGCTGCGTGCTGGTTGGCTCTGCATGATAACCCTCGCTGATGAGCCGGGCCGGCAATGCCGTCAGCGGTGCCGAATCGAGGAATAGTCGGACATGGGCGCTCTTTTCTAAGACGATGGCGTCGGCGACCGGCAAATCGATCCTGGCCACGATCTGCGAAGGATCGGCGATCTGCATGATGCGTTCGCCGGCCTTGATCGGCCGACCCAGCCAGCGATCTTTGTCGGCATAGATCAGCACGCCGTCCCGCTCTGCGCGAACCATGGCGCGGTCCAACAGGGTGGCTGCGTAGTCGCGCTCCGCCTGCTTTAACTCGAACTCGTTGCGGGCAATGGCAAGCTGGTGACGCGCTTGTTGATCGGAAAAGGCGGCTTGCCGGGCGCGCTCGTGTCGGGCCTGGGCAACCAACATTTCGCGTTGAGCCAACATAAAGCCATTTTGAAGGGTGGTTGTGTCGAACCGTAAAAGCGGCTCTCCAACTTTAACCGGACGATTTGGCTCGACCAGAATCTCCTCGATAATACCGTCGATCGGGGCCGTGACCAGCTGCGGTTTGTCGGCGATGATCTCAACTGGTGCCAGCGTCGTCATCGGCACCGGAACCGCGCCTGCGATCAACACCGCGACGGCCGCAAGCAACCATAGCCAGCCCCTGAGCGGTCGTTTCGGCTTGAGCGCTTTGGCACCGTGGAGCGCCTGCCAAGCGCTGGAGAATACGCCGGCTTGACGCTCGATCAGCTTGACGTCCGGCTCCAACCAAGGGCGCTCGCGCGCGAAAAGTAAGCCGGCGAAAACGTGCCCCGACGACAACTTGAGCGGCTGCCAGACAAAATGCGGAAACGGATAGGATTTGGTTTCACTTGACTCCGGGTCGGTGAAAGCCGGTAACGCAAATTCGACGGCCCGCTCGGCACCTTGTTGCTTAACCAAGCTGGCGACCATGGACTGAATCCAGCGGACGAACGGCGTGTCGCCGTCGGTCAGCGCTAAGCTTGAAACGCATTCGACCCGAAAGTGGCCGCCCCGGTGTGCCCGCAGCACCAGAATTTGCCGTGCAGGTACGATTTTGCGGGTTTCGTTGACAATCAGATGGACCAGCTCGGATTCGTCGCGTGCCGACCGAATCTGCTGCTCGACGCTCAGCAGCACGTCCATCCCGCTTAAAGACACATGGTCGTTCCTCGGTGGCAACGATTTGGCCGTATCGGCCGACGACGGCGGCTGCACACGATCACGCTTGGGCCTGCTAAAGGCAGTAACTCGATTAGGGGCTGCGGTCATCGCTGGCGGTTCCCTTGGGTGGCGTGATCTGAGCGGTGCCGCTCATGCCCGGCCGAAGTGCGGGAGCAGGAGCTAGCAGTTTGGCGAGCACTTTCATCGTCCGGCTGATGGGATCGACCACCGCACCCAGGTAGGTCAACTCGGCAGCGTGGGTGGTCCCGGTTTCATCGACCTTGAACTCAAAGGCGTGGGCTGGTCCGAGCCAGACCGCCCAGCTGGACGGCACGATCAGATCAAGCTCAAGCACGCCGGTCTTGACGATTTTGAGCAACGGCGCGTTGGCCTGCGGCATCTCAAAAAGTTCGACATGGCGTTCTACGACGCGGCCGTCAAACGGCGCCAGGATCACACATTGGCTCGTGCGCACACGCAACCCGTCGGCTGCCGCTTGCGCCTGAGCGAGCTTAGCCTGGGCAAGCGCAAGCTCATTGGCGCCAGCGGCGCGATGGCGCAGCAAATGCTGGCTGGTTCTCACCTTGATTTTGTTGGTATCGACCTCCGCCACCGCCGCACGCAAATCCGCGTCATATCTTCGGCAGTCGAACATGACGAGCGCATCGCCTTTTCGGAAGGCCTGCCCCGGCTTGAAGGGAAGCTTGACAATCCGGGCCACCAGCTCACTTGAGATCGTCGCTGCGACCTCAGCTTGGATCACGCCGCGAACACCGCGCAGGCTATAGGCGTTCGCCGTGTCCGCTCGACCCACAACTGCCGTGGCCGCGATGACGACAGTTACGGCGGCGGTTAAACCGCAGCGTATCATGCGATTGACCTTCCTCGGTTCCGCGTGGTGTCGACGGCGACCACTGTGCCATTCAACATCGTGCATGGAATATGGTGGCTAAAGAAAATTGCTTAATTATTCATTTTTTCTCAATAATCAAATTAGATATCACTTTTTATAAAATAGCGTGATTCGGTTATGATTGACTCGTATTAACCTTTTTCCTTTCTGGTTTTTCGATTGAATATGGCTACTGCAAATCCCGTCTATTTGGCCGGTAATTCAGCGCGATACCCCGCAATTCCACTATGATGGGAGCCGCCGTTCCGGGCCGGCTAAGCGATGCTGGGTCGATTTCTCGAATGTCGGCCAGTAATATTTTACAAAGCGCTATTCTGCACCACAACGCATCCCATATAGCACAAAGAAAACTTTGCGTTCCGCATTGGGAATTCGGCTCGTCACTTTGATTATTACCGCATTGGAATAATTGTTATTCACAGCAGGACCATCACCGCCGAGCTCCTATCACCTGGTTTTCTGGCGCCGACCGGCGGACGAACGATTCGGGGACTGGAAGCATTTCCTAGAGCAACCTGCCTTTAATCGGAATCGGAACGATCCCGATCAAAGGCAGAAAGTTGCTCACCACTTTAAGAGCGATCATCTTTGCGCCTTAAATCGGAACCGGCGCAATTGGAATCGGCGTTGCGGTTCCGATTTAAGGCGCGATGATCTAGAGCCGGCCGCAGGCTGCGACCGAGAATGCTACGTGACAGTAGTGCCGCCGGTTTCGATCCTTGGCCTACGCCAATCTTCCGCCAACTGCTCTACCATACTCACCACGCCCATACCTGGCGAGACAGGATGGCTGAGCGCTGGACCAAAACCATGCTCCATCGGCATCGCAGCCGCCGGGCCAGACTGCCGTCAGCAAGACATGGGCAGTCAACAGGCGTCACGTTGCCGGCGCCATGCATGGCTCATGGCCGGCATGGGTCGGTCGTCACAGCTACGCTCCGGCGCGCCGAAAATTTACCGAACATAGTTAAAGAGCTTTTCTTTGCTGAAGGTCTAATGCACCAGTCCCAAAGGCGCGCTGGTCGGCGGCCAGCCACCCTTTAGATTGCGTGCTCCGACCACCTGTTGCGCCTCACAAAATCGACGTCGAATTGTCGGAGAAATACTGTGAGAAAGATTGCATGGACTATTGTTGGATCTGCTTTGCTGATGGGCACGATGCCGTTGGCGAACTCACCCGGGGTTTCGGCCCAAAGCGGCGGAGCGTCCTCCTCCAGCGTTCCAATACAACATGCGCTTGTTCGCCGCGGCGGCCGGACATGCTTTGCCAATCACGAACACCACGGCGAAGGCTCGATGCCAAGTCGGCGCGGCGCTCGCCTGGCCGCGATTCGCAACTGGAGCAACTTCACAGTCTTCGAATATGGCACGGCTTGGGGACGCTACTCGAAAGCGACCGGCAAGCGGATGAGTTGTCGGCGCAGTGGCAGCCGTTGGACCTGCCAAACAACCGCACGCCCGTGTCGGTGAGAGAGCACGCGCGTTTCGGTGTTAGCTGGAACGCGGTAGCGCAGCTTAAAACTCGTCCGCCTTAGGCGGATGTGCCGCGCCGGCCGCTCCCCCCGCCCGGCCTGCCGATGGCATGCTTGTGTGGGTGGCCCAGTGGAGGAGCGGGGCGGGGAGCGGGATGGTTCCAGCCAACTCGACACGATTTAGTCCGGCAGGTTTTCAATCGAAATAGGCGCGACTTCGTCGGCCGGCGTGAAGCCGAGCACCTGACCATAAAAATAGAGCTCGGCCTCGAGCGCCCGCTGAATGTTCTCCGCCCGTCGGAAGCCGTGCTGCTCGCCAGCAAAGGGGAGATAGGCGACGGCGATGGACTTCGCCCGCAGGGCTGCGACCATGGCCTCCGCCTGGGCCGGAGGCACAACCCGGTCCTCGAGCCCTTGAAAAAAAATGATCGGACAATTCAACCGATCGACATGTTGGATCGGAGAGCGCGCCAAATAAAGATCGCGTTGAGCAGGATAGCGGCCAACCAGGCGGTCCAAGTAACGCGATTCGAATTTGTGCGTGTGCTTGGCCAAAGCCTCCAGGTCGCCGATACCATAATGGCTGGCGCCGGCGCGAAACGTTTCGTGAAACGTGAGGACGCACAACGTCGTATATCCGCCGGCGCTGCCACCGCGAATAAGCAGCCTGTCGCCGTCGACATCACCGCGATGGACCATCGCCTTCGCGCCATTGATGCAGTCCTCGACATCGATGACGCCCCATCCGCCATTGAGCGCTGCCCTGTAGTTGCGCCCGTAACCGGTGCTGCCGCGATAATTGACGTCGAGCACGGCAAAGCCACGGCTGGTCCAAAACTGGATCTGCGGGCTCAATGCCGTTGACGTGCTGCCGGTTGGACCGCCGTGAGTGAACACGATCAGCGGCGGGCGCTCACCGGCCGGCGCAACGAAATCGGGGTTGTGCGGCGGGTAATAGAAGGCGTGGGCGGTTGCGCCGTTGGTCGGAAACGAGATCGGCTCCGGCACCGACACGGAGGCGCGCGACATTGGGAATTGGCCCGGCTGTCGAAGTATGGCGACATTACCGTTGGCGAGGGTGACGTCGATCAATGCCGGAGAAGCGGTTGTCGAGGCTGCCAACACGATGGCGTGCCCCGCGATCACCCGCACATTGGCCAACTCACCGTACGCTAGATCGTAGGTCTTGGGCGCACCATCGCGGACCGGGACCAGCGCCAAGCGCCAACCGCCTGCTGCCCCGTACACGCAGACGACATCTTCGCCATCGAAGCCATAGGTGGCGGTTCCTAGCGTCCACTGCGGCAGTCCGAAGTCTTGGTCCAGCGGCCAAACGGGCTCTATCGCGCCGCTGGACCATCGGTACATGTTCCACCAGCCGGATCGATCGGAAACGAAATGGAGGACGCCGCTCGGCGACCATTGGGGGCAATACACCGACTCCTCGAGGCCACCGGCAACGATGTCAGGCGGGCCAAAGGTTCCGTCTTCCGTGACGGCAGCGACGCACAAGCTGGTGCCGTCCCAGGGCATGTTGGGATGGTCCCATTGCAGCCAACATGCGTGGTGGCCTGCGGGGTCGAGGCGGGGATTGGCATAAAAGTCCTGTCCACCGGCCAATACCGTCACCTCCCCAGTGTCGAGACAGATGCCGACGATCTCGTTGCGCGGTTCGGACTGCGCACTATGGTCCTCACGCACGCAAATCAATCGGTTGCGTCGCTCGTCGACACGACCGTCGGCGTAGCGATAATGGCCCTCGGCCGTCAGCGGAGCTGGTGCTTGGCCCGGCACGAGCCGATAAAGGCGCTGGTCGTCCATATGCGAAAAGTAGACCGTTCCTTGGTGGACGCTGAACGCGCCGCCGCCATATTCATGGACACGCGACCGGCAGTTGAAGGGGTCGGGCAGCACTTCGTCGATATCACCATTGGCGCGCCGTCGCATAATCGTGACACGGCCCGATTGCGCGGGTCGGCTCTCGCCCCAATACAGGTCCGGGCCATCGCAGACGAGGTCCGCAATCCGGCGACCGGCCGCCGCCGCCAGATCCGCGGTCAAAGGAGATCGCCAGGTGCCGTAGGGCGCGGTTGCAGGCATAAGGGGCTCCTTGAGTGGCGCGTTGAAAACGGTCGAGCCATTGTGGTAGAGCGCGTCGGCCCGCGTCCAGACCCACCGCGGGCCTGTTAGGTTGACGACACGACCGAACCGGATCTCGTTCAAGTCAATCGAAAACAGCCGCGGCGCCCAATGAGACATGGCGACATGGTCACATGGTGACAGGCGACATGGTCACATGGTGACAGGCGACATGGTCACATGGTGACAGGCGACATGGTCACACGGTCACATGGTGACATGGCGACACCGCGACCTCGCGTAGGCTCGATTGATCGCGGACCAAAGCCGCATCCGGCGCACGCTGCAAAAACGCTGTCGTTTGCCCATCAAAGGGCGTAGCCTGGATAACAGGCTCGTCACCGTGGAGAACTGATGCCGCTGATCAAAAACGAAATCGTCGTCGACAGCGTCGCGCAAGCGATCCAGTACATCTCCTGCTATCTTCCGCCAACGTTTGTGCGGCATTTGGCGGCGGCCCACGAGCATGAGGAAAGTCCTGCCGCAAAGTCCGCCATCGCACAGCTGCTGGTCAATGCGCGGCTGGCCGCCGTCGGACGTCGACCGATGTGCCAAGATACCGGCATCGTCAATGTCTTTCTGCGCGTGGGGCTAAATGTCCGCTTCGAGGGCGACCGTAGCCTTCAGGCGTTGGTCGATGAAGGCGTGCGCCGCGCATGGCACGATCCAATCAATCCGCTGCGCCCCTCAATGGTGGATGATCTCCTCGGCGTGCGCGCGAACACGGGCGACAACACGCCGGCCATGCTGAGCGTCGAACTGGTCCCCGGTGACGTGATCGATATGCGGGTCATGACCAAAGGTGGGGGCGCCGAGAATAAGGCGCGCTTCACGGTGTTGCGGCCCAGCGATAGCGTGGCGGACTGGGTGATCGACGTGCTGCCCACGTTGGGGGCCGGCTGGTGCCCGCCGGGTATCATGGGCATCGGGATCGGCGGCAGTGCTGATATGGCCATGCGGTTGGCGAAGGAAAGCTTGTTCGAACCTCCCGATATGCTTGAGTTGCGCGCGCGAGGCGCAACCAATGCGATCGAACAGTTCCGGCTTTCGCTTTACGATCGGATCAACAGTTTGGGCATCGGTGCACAAGGTCTCGGCGGACTGACGACCGTTTTGGACGTCAAGCTGTTGACCGCGCCGACCCATGCCTCGGCATTGCCGGTGGCACTGATCCCTCAGTGCGCAGCCACGCGGATGGTCACCTTTCAAGTGTCGGAAGCGGCGGGCTTTACGATCGCGCCACCGCCGCTGGAGGGCTATCCGCAGCCGGTGCTCGACGCCATGGAGACGCCACGACGCGTCGATCTTGATCGGTTGACCATAAAGGATCGGCAAACTTGGAAAGCCGGCGAGCGGTTGTTGTTATCCGGCCATCTGCTCACCGCCCGCGATGCGGCCCATGATCGATTGGTGAGGTTGATCGACGCCGGAGAGCCGCTGCCTGTGGATCTGGCCGGTAGGGCGATCTACTATGTCGGGCCGGTCAATGCTGCGGCCGGCGAGGTGGTTGGCCCAGCCGGGCCGACGACGGCCACCCGGATGGACAAGTTCACGCCGCGCTTGTTGGCCGAAACCGGCCTTGCGGTGATGGTTGGCAAAGCGGAGCGAGGTGCACAGGCGATCGCCGCGATCCGAGCGTACCGAGCGCCCTACCTTATCGCGATCGGGGGCGCGGCGGTATTGATCTCACAGGCCGTCAAGCACGCCCGGGTTGTCGCCTTCGAGGATTTGGGCATGGAAGCTATTCACGAATTTCGGGTGGAGGATATGCCGGTGGTGGTGGCTGTCGACGCACACGGCCAGGCGATCCACGACACTGGGCCAGCGCGCTGGTGCCGCGCGTGAAGCCGGCATCCTTGAGCAACCTTCTGCCGTAAACTGCAACCGGCTTTGCGGTGCCAATTTAAGGCAGGTTGCTCTAGGGTTTTGTTATCGCGTACCCTGATCTTGCGCCTCGATCAGGCGCCGCAAATACGCACCGTAATCGTTGCTAACGTGGCGGGTTTCGATGATGCGGTCCAGGTCTTCGGCGGTGATGAACCCTTGGCCGAAGGCGATCTCCTCGGGGCTGGCGATCTTCAGGCCTTGTCGCTTTTCCATCGTGGCGACAAAGTTTGCCGCATCGAGCAGGCTGTCCGGCGTTCCGGTATCGAACCAGGCATAGCCGCGGCCCATCTTCTCGACCCTCAGATCACCATTTTTGAGGTAGGCTTCGTTAACGCTGGTGATTTCCAGCTCACCGCGCGCCGACGGCGTGATCGTGCGCGCGATCTCGACGACCGCGTTGTCGTAGACATAAAGCCCGGTGACGGCCCATCTCGATCTTGGAGCCACCGGCTTTTCCTCAATCGAGGTGACCTTGCCCAAGGCATCAAAGGCCACCACCCCATAGCGGTGTGGATCGTTGACCTCATAGGCGAAGATCGACGCGCCCGACGACTGCGCAACCGCTGTTGACATCAAAACCGTCAGTCCGTGACCAAAGAAAATGTTGTCGCCGAGAACCATCGTGCAATGATCGTTGCCGATAAAGCGGCTGCCAATAATGAATGCCTGCGCCAGCCCCTCCGGCCGCGGTTGGTCGGCATAGGCGAAATTGAGCCCCCATTGGCTGCCATCGCCGAGCAGCGCTTGGAACGATGGCAGATCTCGCGGCGTTGAAATGACGAGGATGTCACGAATCCCACCCAACATGAGAACGCTCAATGGGTAGTAAATCAGCGGTTTGTCGTAGACCGGTAGGATCTGCTTGGAGATTGACAGCGTCATGGGATAAAGCCTGGTGCCGCTTCCCCCAGCCAGAATGATTCCTTTCATCATGTCCCCTCATGCGACCTTGTGGACCCGAAACCGAGTGCGGATGATGCGATGGTCCACGATCTTACGCTCGGTTGATGGACCAGATGTTTTGTACAATCGACTCCTGTGTTGCGGCCCGCCGTCAGTCGGCAGGCAAAACAGTCAGCGATGGTGTGTGCATCTTCATGGGCGTCCAAAATAGGGCGGCAGCTGGGCCAACGTCGGGTGTTGACGATCCTTGCTCGACAAGATGGCATCCTCCTCTGCAACCGGCCAAGCGATCGCCAACGCTGGATCATTCCAAAACAGACCGCGATCGAAATCGGGGGAATAGTCGTGCGTGACCTTGTAAATCACTTCGGTATCCGGCTCGAGCGTACAAAAGCCATGGGCGAAGCCGATCGGGATCCAGACCTGTTGCCAATTGTCCGCACTGAGGATCGCGCTGACGTGCTGTCCGAACGTCGCAGATCCGGCGCGAATGTCGACCGCCACATCGAAGATCGCGCCCCTGACGACGCGCACCAGCTTGGCTTGCGCATGGGGCGGTATCTGAAAGTGCAGGCCGCGAACCACGCCGGCAAGGCGCGACAGCGAGTGATTGTCTTGAACAAAGTCGGCTGTGATGCCGGCATCGACCAACGCCTTCAGCTTGAAGGTCTCCGAGAAAAATCCGCGATCATCGCGCGTGATCTTGGGGGTCAGCAGTTTGACGTCCGGGATGGCGAGCTGTTCAACCTGCATGGTTCAGCACCCTCGTGCGTCGCGGCCTACGGCGAAAGTGCCGCCGGTGCGCATGGATCGGCCCGTCATATCGGGCCTGGCCACACCTGACAATTCCTCGTTGCGTACACCCGAGCCGCTCCCTGGGGGCAAGCTCGCCGCCCGGTTATCCCCGGCCCGCGTGGACCGGTTACGTTTCCCGCTGTTAGACACCCAAATCGGGCGCCCGCCTCGCCCACGGCCTGCGTGGCTGTAGGCCTGCATCCGGCAGTTTGTCAATCGGCCGCCAAGTCGGGTCGAACCACCTAAGGCCGGTCAACGGCGCCCGCGGCCGGCCGCAATGAGCACCGTCATGGACCTTTCGCCCAACCTATCGTTACCGTTCATCATGGCCGCACAGGCCCAAAAGCATGTCACGTTCAACGAAGCGGTGCGGGCGCTTGATGCGCTGCTCCAGATCGCCGTGATCAACCGGACTGCCACCGCCCCTCCGGCAAACCCCTCCGAGGGTCAACGGCACATCGTTGCCGCCGGCGCCACCGGGGCGTGGGCCGGACACGACCATGCCGTCGCGGCCTATCAGGACGGAACCTGGGCGTTTTACACGCCAAAGGACGGCTGGACAGCCTGGGACAGTGCACAACGGCGGTTGGTCGTGTGGTCCGGCGCCGCCTGGACGCCGTTGGTCAGCCCGGGCGCCGGCACCGGCGACGATGGCTCCGACGCCAACGCCTTCGAGCCGGCCGGCGCGGCCGCCCAGGCGGCGAGCCAGGCGGTGACGGCGCACGTGGCCGCCGATCATCCGCACGCCCAATATCTGCGCTCGGCCAACCCGGTGTCCCACGTCGGCGTCAACGCCACCGCCGACGACACCAACCGGCTGGCGGTCAACTCCGACGCCAGCCTGCTCAATCACAACGGGGCCGGCCATCAGGTGAAGGTCAACAAGGCCACCGCCGGCGCCACCGCCGCAGTGCTGTTCCAGTCGAACTGGTCCGGCCGCGCCGAGTTCGGGCTGGCCGGCGACGATGACTTTCACGTCAAGGTGTCGGCCGACGGCTCCAGCTGGCACGAGGCGATGGTGATCGGCGCCGGCACCGGCCAGCTGCAGCTCGGCGCGCCGCTCAGGCTCAAGCAGTACGCCCGCGCCCAGTTGCCGAGCCCGAGCGCCGCCGGCAGCGGCGCCTTGGCCTATGTTTGGGATGCGCCGGGCGGGGCTGCCGTGGTCTATTGCGACGGCGGCCGCTGGCGGCGGGTGGCCGACAGCCAGGAGCTCGGCTGATGGCGCGCTGGCTAGAGCAACCTGCCTTGAATCGGAACCGGCGCAATTGGAATCGGCGTTGCGGTTCCGATTTAAGGCGCGATGATCTATTTCGCCGGTGCTCCCTGCGGCGGCGCTCATTCCGACGGCTGCGGGCGGCACCAGTCGGGGCGGGGGCCGGATGGTGTCAGTACACACTCAAACTCTAAGAAACTGACATGTTAAGGCGCCAGCACCGTGGCCAGACGTTGCCTGGAAACACTGGGCCGTCGCAGCGATCAGGTGAGCAAGACGGCATCGCATACGGCGGCGTAATGGCAACCGGAAGCACACAGCACGAACCCGTGCCAAATCGCGTTGTGATACCGCAGTTGTTGCCAAAAATGAAAGATGACGCCAACCGTGTAAAGGACGCCGCCAACCGCAAGCAATGTGAGCGTTCGCTCGGACAGGGCGGCGGCCAACGGAACCATCACGATGAGGCCGGCCCACCCTTGGGCCAAATATAGCGCATAAGAGGTGCGAATGAGGCGGTGCGGGAAAAGCAGCCTGGTGACAATTCCAAATGCCGCGGCCGCCCACACCACCGCCAGCAGTCCCAAGCCGGGCATGCTTGCCATTTTGACAACCGTAAACGGCGTGTATGTGGCGGCAATCTTCAGGTAGATCGCGGCATGGTCGCAGCGGCGCAAAATCGCCTTAAGCGGCCGCTCGCTCACCAGATTGTAGGCAGCCGAGCAACAAAACACCGCCACCAAACCGACGCTATAGACGGCAACGCTCAGGATCGTCGGCAACGGCGTCGAGCCGGCCGCCGTCGCCACCAGAATGGCGGCACCCACGATGCTGGCGCTCACGCCCAACACATGGATGTGGCCGTCCACCAGGCGCTCACCGAGGCCGTACTGCGGGAATGTTTCGTGCATGTCGTGACTGCTCGTGTCAGAGCTGCTGATGGCGCCGGCCGGTGCGGCCATATCGACACCGTCCCAGCGCGCCTTGTTGATTGAGGCAACGCCCGGTCGGCCCTGCACCGCTCATCCGCGCCGCAGCCGATAACATTTCCGCGCCAATGGTTCCACGCCAATCAGCCATAACCGAGGTGAAGGCTGCAATGATGGGAAACGAGCAGGCCTTCGGCATGGGCCTATGGAAGCAATGATCAGCATGAATGCGGTGTTCGCCTGACCGGATCTCGGTTCGAACAGTATAACGCCACTTTTGCTGGAATGTAACTTGGTTCTGTATTCTATCAGTTTTGCCAAACTTATTGAAAAAAGATCTGTAAAGATTTTCCGTAAACAATTTGGTGACGGCTTGCGATCAAAGGCCGGCAAGCACACCTGCCCTTATGGCTTTGTGCGGATCACGAATAACACGATCAAGCGGGCCGACCCAACTGCGGTTGGCCGCCAAAGCCTGGTCGGCCGCGCCTTCGCTCACGCAGGCAGACGTCACGTAGGGATCGGGGCGAATGCGCCATTTTCGCGATCCAACCAATGCAATTCACCTTCCCCGATCGAGAACCAAGCCCCCTCCAATGTCAGCTGGTTGGCTTCGACGGCCTCTGCGACGAACTGAAAGGTCTCGAGGTTAGCCAGTGAATGCTGCACCGCAAGATACTCCAGCGCACGCTGGCGCTGCTCCGGCGTGGCTTGCTGATCGCGCTCAAGCAGCCAGTCACGTACGTCGTCGAGCAGGCCGACCCACGGACCAATAAATCGCCCGACCGGTCGATGGTCGGCGGCCGCTAGTGCCGCAGCGATGCCACCGCATTGTCCGTGCCCCATGACCACGACGCGGCTCACTTTCAAGCTGGTCACCGCAAACTCGATCGCCGCCGATGTTCCGTGAAAACCTCCGGCGATCTCGTTGGGCGGGACGATGGCCGCAACGTTGCGCACGACGAATAACTCTCCGGGGCTGGCCGCAAATATCGTGGCTGGATCGACCCGACTATCGGCACAAGAGATGATCATCGTATGGGGTGACTGTCCGCCGGCCAGAGCCCCATATCGCTCAGCTTCCTCGGCAAACCGACCGGCGCGGAACCGGCGGTAACCCACCAAGAGTTGTTCGGGCATTTGCATGGTCACCTCCTCCTACCCATCGCAAGCTGGAATTTCATGCAAACCGTGACCCGACGGCTGGTCCTGCGAGCCGAGCTGTCGCCCGGCAACGCCACCACCATACAACGGCCGCCTGCAATTCCCGCATCAGAGTACCGCAACCCGCACGCGTTGTGTCATAATACGCTTGATTTGGCCAGTTGCCGCCGCCCTGGCGGCCGTACGATGGCCAGCTAGAGCAACCTGCCTTTCTTCGGAATCGGAATGATCCCGATGAAAGGCAGAAAGTTGCTCACCACTTTAACAGCGATCATCTTTGCGCCTTAAATCGGAACCGGCGCAATTGGAATCGGCGTTGCGGTTCCGATTTAAGGCGCGATGATCTAGCCGATCCGGCGGCGGCAAGCAACGTGAGAGGATTTCAAGCGTCGCGCGATCAGTACACGTGGGGGACGGCGTGCCGAAACGTAATCGTCACTGGCGCGTCCTTGTCGCGCGCCCATCGCTTCGGCAAGTCCGGCAGTTCAAATTTGATCTCTTTGTAGGGGATCATGCTCAGCATATGGGCAATGCAATTGAGCCGCGCCGAGCGCTTGTTATCGGCAACCACGCGATACCACGGCGCGTGCTCACTATCCGTCGCTGCGATCATCGCCTGGTAGGCTTTGGTGTACTCCCACCAGCGTGCCCAGGACTCAACATCCATCGGACTGAGCTTCCAGTGTTTCTTGGCGTCCAACGCCCGCTGTCGGAAGCGATCCTCTTGAACATGCTGACTGACGTCGAAGAAGTACTTGATCAGGATAATTCCATCTTCAACCAGATAGCGCTCGAACGCCGGTGTTTCCTGCAGAAAACGCTGATACTGCGCCTTGGTGCAAAACCCCATAACGCGCTCGACCCCGGCACGATTGTACCAGCTGCGGTCGAATAAGATGATCTCGCCCGCCGCCGGCAGGTGCTGGATATAGCGCTGCGCATAAAGCTGCGTCTGCTCGCGCTCGGTCGGAGCCGGCAACGCCACGACACGAAATACCCGAGGACTGACACGTTCGACGATGCGCTTGATGACACCACCCTTGCCGGCAGCGTCGCGCCCCTCGAAGACAACAACGACCCGTAATCCTTCCTGCTTGACCCAAGCTTGCAGTCGGCAGAGTTCAACCTGCAGCTTCTCCAATTCGCGCTGAAACTGTTTCCGAGACATCCGCTTGCCGGGTGATGCGTTCGCCTTGCGCGGATATCGTTTTTCCTTTGCCATTATTTTCTGACCAATCTCCGGCCGCACCGTGCTCCTAACAAAGCCGCTAGCGGCTTGAAGCGCAAGGGCCAAAGCGCCTGTCGCAGGCGATTGAAAGCCATACCGCGATGATCGGGCCGATCGGTGTCGGTTGTCCCGATTACATCGGCTGAATATTGGCGGCCATGCACCCGCCAACTCCGTCGCCGATCGAATGGCCGTTAAGATGGGCAGCCGCCGCATGCGCCGACCCGATCCTCGTTTCAGCTGTTGCATGATGATGCTTACTCGCCTTAGCCTTGGCCACCAACAACCCGGCGAGCGCGACGGCCCTGACGCCGCGCGGCTTGCGCCCGTGGCTGAATTGCGGAGAAGCTCTACATGCTGGCGCTCTATCATTTCGACCGGTCGACGGCCGCCCAAAAAGTCCGCATCGCGCTGGCAGAAAAAGGGCTCACATGGGAGAGCCGCTACATCGAGACCGACTTCGCGAAACGCGAACAGCTCAAACCCGAATATCTTGAGCTCAATCCCAGGGGCGTCGTTCCCACGCTGGTCCATGATGGCAAAGTGATCAGAGAATCCAACGTCATTCTGGAATATCTTGAGGACGTTTTCCCAGATCCCCCGTTGCGCCCGGCCGATCCGTTCCGGCGGGCCGAAATGCGTCTGTGGACTAAAAGAATCGATGAGACCGTCCACGTCGACAGCCGCACGGTCGGCCAATGCATCGCCATGCGTTACCGCGTGCTGGAGGCCGACCCCGACATCGTCAAACAACACTACGACAACATGCCGGAACTCGTTCGCCGCAACAACGACCTCATCAACAACGAGAAAGGTGTCGACTCGCCGCTGTTGCCGCAAGCCATTCGAACGTTCAAACACCTGTTTCAGGAAATCGACGAGACGCTTGCCGATCGGACGTGGCTGGTGGGCGATATGTTCTCTTTGGCCGACATTTCAATGGTGGTCTATGTCAATCGGTTGACCTCATTCCAGATGGCGCCCCTCTGGGATCATCTGGAACGCCTGAAGGCCTGGAATGCGCGTATTGTCAGTCGGCCGAGCTATCTCAAAGCCGTGATCGATTGGGGCGATACCACCAGTGGGAAGCGGGTTGAGCTTGGCGATCAGGCATTTCCGAAGATCAAAATGCTATGGGACGCCGCATAATGCGCGCAACTGACAACGCGTCATTATCGGCCGTTCGCCTCGGCAACGCTGTCGGGTCAGAAGGCGATCGAGGCTGGCGCGTGCCGACCTGTTGACGGAAGCGAGCCAGCGAACGAAGCCAACCGGCGCGGCGGCCACCACGCCGACAGCCAGCCCGCTTGCGAAATTTTCGTTCATGGACCCTCAACTCTATCAATGTGGCGTTCACTGCCGAGACCCGACGCCCTCAGTGGGCGCCGATATGGCTGCCGGCACCGTGGTCGCATGGCTGCAGAAACCTGGAGATCGCTGACACCGCGGCGACATCATTGCCGTTGTCGAGACCCATAAAGCGGCCATCGAGAGTGAGGTGTCCGAGGACGGCAAATTTCATGCCGCCACGCAGATCAATTTGGCGGTGGCCATCGCCTTGCCTGGGGTTGGCTTGGGCCATCCGGCTGTGCTGCTTATCGATGAGATTGGGCTCGATGCCCTGCTGTCACGCTTGAGCGATCTCGTTAAGCGAGCCCGCACCGACGGATTGAGAAGCGCGGAGTTGTCGCAGGGGACGGTCACCGTGGTGAACCCGGGCGAGCAGACGGCCGGTTCGATCACGCCCATGATCCACCCACCACAAGTGGCGATCATCGGCTGTGGTCAAATCAATCAGCGACCTTGGATCGTGGACGGTGCCATTGTCCCCCGGCATCTGATGAACGTGACGGTGGCGGGCGATCATCGGGTCAGCGACGGCCGCTGGCGGCCCAGTTTCTCAATCGGCTGGCCACGTTGCTCAGCAAGCCGGAGGACCTATGACCGATCGCGACACAGCCGCTCTGGTGAAACAGGCCCTGTACTGGGTGGCGCCCGATGCCGAGGACCTCGACATCGATCCCGACGCGACCCTTGGCGACTAGCTCGACATCGATTCGATGGATTTTTTGAATTTCGTGATCGCCATCAGCAAAGCGACCGGCTTGTCGATTCCGCAAGCCCGACGATCCGCAGCTGGACTCGTTGTCCGGATGCATCGCCAATCTCGATCGTCCGGCTTGCCTCAAGCGTGTCAGATTAGCTGGAACCATCCCGCTCACACTGAAACGGTCTAACGCCGGCTCCGCCCATCGACGCGATCATTGCCGTGCCGCACCAATGATGCGCGCTCCGCAACGCTAGATCATCGTGCCCTAAAGTGTAGAGCGACTTTCTGCTTTACGGCCGAACTCACCATCCATGCAGCACCATGCCGTCAATTTCCGATGGTGCCGGCTCGCCGCGGGCAACGGCGCAATAGCGGCCGCCGTAGAACACCAAGGGGTCGCTGGTCGGCGCCTCCAACGCATCGAACGTTAACACGCGGCCGACAAAGATCGCGTGATCGCCGCCGTCGTAAACTGCATACCGCTCACACTCAAAGGTCGCCAGTGCACCGGGCATGAGCGGCACGTCGTGGTCGCCGAAGCGCGGGCGCACCAACGCCCACTTGTCCGCTTGCGAGCGCGCAAAGCGCGTCGATAGGTCATCCTGAGAGCGCGCCAATAGGCTGATCCCAAATTTCTCGACCGTGTCCCAATGATCGTAACTGGCCGCGGAACGCGCAACCGAGAACAGCACCAGCGGGGGGGTCAGCGACACTGAGTTAAAAGAGGACACCGTCATGCCCATCAGCTGGCCATCGGCTTGGCGTGCCGCGACGATGGCAACACCGGTCGGAAACAGGCCGAGCGCCTTGCGGAACTCGGCGGGCGTGAAAGTCATGGGCAGTCCCCTGTGAGAACGGATCATGTGGATCGCATCGCGAGCCATCGCTTCAATGCAGGTTTCACATGCGAGCTCGATCGTGGATCGCCTGCCTCCAAAACGACGGGCTTCAGCGCGCTTCAAAGCCTAAGCAGGTCGCAGCCGCTGAGGCAATGGCGAGCGGTTCGATCAACGCAAACTGGCGCTTGCCGGCAAGCTCGCCTCCACGGTGCACCTGAACACCAAGATTTGATATCGCTTCAAATAAGTATGATTTGCTCAAAAACAGCGGAATCGTGCTTGACCGTTCCCTCCGCTGTTACCTACCAAATGAGTGAGGTGCGGCCGGACCTGCGGCTGCGGTCGCATTTTCTCACGACACCGGTTGCTTTCCGCTCCGACCCGGTGCACGACCCTGCCCCATCGGCTGCAGCACGGGCTGAACACACCTAGCTTCCAAGGAACGACCATGGCGCTGGCAATCAACGATCTTGCACCCGACTTCGTCGCACACACCACTGAAGGTGAACTCCGATTTCACGATTGGATCGGCGACGGTTGGGCGGTCCTGTTCTCGCATCCCAAGGACTTTACACCCGTCTGCACGACGGAGCTTGGTGCGATGGCCAAGCTGAAACCCGAATTCGACCGCCGCAATACAAAGGTCATCGGCTTAAGCGTCGACCCGGTCGACAATCATCGCACGTGGTCGCAAGACATTCGCGACGTGACCGGGGCGGCCCCCAACTACCCGCTGATCGGCGACCCTGACCTGTCGATCGCGAAGCTTTATGGCATGCTTCCGGCCGATGAACCCGGTACCTCGGAAGGCCGAACCCCGGCCAATAACGCGACGGTGCGATCGGTCTTCATCATCGGTCCGGATAAGCACATCAAATTGATGCTGACCTATCCGATGAGTACCGGCCGCAACTTCGACGAGATCCTGCGGGTTCTGGATTCCCTTCAAATTGCGGTGGACAAGAAGCTGGCCACGCCCGCCGATTGGCGCCCCGGGGATGAAGCGATCATTTTGCCCGCGCTCTCCGATGAAGAGGCAAAAAAGCTATATCCCAACGGATGGAAGGCTCCCAAGCCCTACATCCGGATGGTCCCGACCTAAGGCTAGCCGGGCATACCGCGTCGTGGTCCCGATCCAGCCGATAGCGCAGCCGGACCACGGACGAGGCGGATCGGCGGGGAAGCTTTGACCTCGTTCATTCTGACGCCTTGGTGGGGGTATCGCTATGCCGGCCCCCCCCCGGCCCGCCCCGATGGCTGATGTTCTGGATGGTTAGAGTATCATTTTTCAGCGATGCCGGTTGGGCTCGCGGCCAGTGCCGCCGCGCGGAAGCGGTTGATCGCGGTAACGCCATCAAGCGTGGCGGGCAGCACCAACGGCTGGCGATCAGCAAAGATCTTGGCATCGGCGAACACCGGACCCGGAGCGCTCACGATGCGATCCCGCAGCATCTCGACCGCGTCAGGCTCGGCAATGGAAAATGCGTTGTCGATGCCACATCCCCGAGCGATGGCGGTCAAATCAGCTGCGCCGGCGGTGGCCGTCTTCTGCCCTCCCGTTTCCCCGTAGACCCCATTGTCGAGCACCACGATCGCCAGGTTCGCGGCCCGGCAATTCGCAAGGGTGGCGAGGCAACCGAGGCTCATCAGCACCTCGCCATCGCCGGCGAACACGACGATGCGTTTTGCGGGCTGCGCCAGCGCCAATCCCAAGCCGAACGGCATCGCCTGCCCCATGGCGCCGATAAAGCAAAAATCGGCGGCATGGTCTCCCGCCGCCGCGACGTCCCAAGCCGGGGAGCCGACGCTCGCAACGGCCAACAGGTTGTCGGGGCGTTGCGCCAAAAGAGCCTCGATCAAGGTGCGTCGATTGAGCATGGGATCAGTCCTGCGCGAACAGTTTGGCGCCGATCATCTTCTGAGACAGCACAACCGCGACCGGTCGACGTGCGTTGACGGCCATGTGAAGCGCGGCCTGGGTGGTGGTGGCGACGTCCTCGGCGCTATCGACGCGCAGCACCCGAACGTTGATCGCTTCGAGCACCTTCGGCGTCGCCATGCCCATCGGCTCCTGCCAGGGGTTGAACTCACCCCATTCGCCACGCATCGACACGATCATGACCAATGGAATACGGCATATCGTGGGAAGCGCCAGCGCATTGATGCAATTGCCGACACCGCTGGACTGCATCAACAGCACGCTCGAGCGACCGCCGGTCCAAGCGCCGCAAACCAATCCAACGCCCTCTTCTTCCGTGGTCAGCGTTACGACATCGATACCGTCCTGGGCCTCGCACATGGCAATCAGCGGCGCGTGGGCCGCATCCGGCACATGGGCGACAAGGGAAATCCGATTGCCGCATAGCGTGTCAAACATGCGTGTTGGCCAGTCAACGCCGTCAGTCGGCTGCATGCGCGCCCCTCCCATCAATGCCCGGCGCCGGAAAAGTCGTGTGCCAAGGTGCATTTCGCCACCCGCACCTTGGTGGTGGTGGCGGGCGTGTTACGGCTGCGGCCCACGAAGCGCGGCACCCCATCGGACACCACCGCACCGATGGCGGCGATATCGCCATGTTTGATGGCGGCTAATGCCGTCGTCTGCGTACCGCCATCTGGGGCGTCGAGAATGACGACGTCGGCATCGCGGCCGGCCGCCAACAGGCCGCTGTTGAGCCGATAGACGCGGGCGTTCGAGCCGGTCGCCGCGCACACGACCTGTTCCGCCGCTATGTCCGTCAAGCTGGCGATGTGCGCCATGGTGTACAGCAGTCCGAGCGGCATGATGCCACTGCCGGTCGGCGTGTCGGTGGCGATGATCAGACGGGACCAGGCGCCAATTTCCATGGCGAGCCGCGCGCACAATAAGGTTGTGCGCAGATTGCCGGCGGTACAAACCTGCAGCGCGATATCCGTTTCCTTGATCACGCGCTCGAAGTCGCGATCCGGCATGGCGGTCGGGCCGCCGTTGATGTGGAACGAGACGTCAGGACGCACGGCCAACAGATGATCGCCGGTAATCGCGCCGGAGCCGGGAATGGAGGATCCTCCGGTGTGCATGGTGGTGACCATGCCAGCGGTCCGCGCGGCCGCGATCAACGGACCGTACTCGTAGGCGTCGCCGACGGCACCGAAGCCGGCCTTGGCGAGCCATACGCCCTTGCGGGCGACCTCGGTCAGGTCTTGGCCGGTCAGCCCCGGCTCGAGGATCACCGAGCCGGCGTGCACCCGCATGCCGCCCGGGCGATAGTCGGCAAAGCACCGTTGGGCCGCGAGCGCCAGAGCCTTGACGCCCTCCGCGTCCTTCGGCCGGCCCGGCACATGCACCTCGGAGGCGGTGATCGCCGTGGTCACGCCACCATGCAGGTAGCTTTCCAGGTAGCCCACGGTCTTCTGTCGCGGCGTATAGTCGCCAAACGTGATGTGAACGTGGGAATCGATGAGGCCGGGCACCGCAGTGGCTCCGCCGGCATCGATCACCACATCGCAGCTTTCCACCGCGGCGGCATCGACGGTGCCGACGCTGTCGATCTTGCCATTGGCCATGGTGATGGTATCGCCGGCCAGAACGGGGGTCTCCCAGTCGCCGGAAACAATGGTGCCGATGTTGACGATGGCGGTGCGCATGGGCCGGCTCCGTTGATGGCGTCAATCGCGAGCTAAGCAGGAATGGCCCGCGCGGCCAAGCCATCACAGGTCAGCCGATGCGCGCCCGGCGCCGATCGACGCATCGCTGTGGCGCCGTCGGGCGGGTCAGCACGAACAGCGCGGCCAGCGACAACACCACGGCTTGCACCGTCAGGATCAAGGGACCGACGCCAGCGATCCAGCTGCCCCCCAGCATCAGCGCCATGACGATCACCGCCACGATCTTGGTCCGCCGGTCGATGCTGCCATTCGACCGCCAATTCTGGATCAGCGGGCCGAACTGTCGATGCTCCAGCAGCCAGGCTTGCATCCGCGGCGAGCTGCGCGCAAAGGCATAGACCGCAAGCAACAGGAAGGGGGTGGTCGGTAGCAACGGCAATACCGCACCGACAATGGCGCACCCCGTAGCCAACATGCCCAAGCTGAACCAAAGCGAACGCGAGATCATAGCGCTTCGACCGATGCAACACGGGCGAACCATAACCACAGCCACATGGCGCACGCGGCCTGCCCGTGCTTCGATCCGATTGCCGCAAATGGCCTATTCCGCCGCGATCTTTTTGCCGGTCTCGCCGTTGCGATCATAGCTCGATAGCAGATGATCGACCATGGCCGTGCCGCCGGCCCAATCATAGGTGCGGTACGAGTGACCAGTGGTGACGAACCGCGCCCCCGCATAGAACATCTCATATTGGGTATGACGCGAGCCGAATTCGGAGCCGACCGCATCCCACGCCGCCTTCATCACCTTGACCTTACCTTCCGGCGCCATGCTGGGCGAGCGCTGCGTCAGTTGAATGATCCGAGACAAGTCCGGATTGTCCCAGTCATCGACCGACGACGGCAGCATGATCAGCGAGCCGCCGGCCAAATCTCGGATCTGGTTGACCAGCTTGGGATACAGATCCTGGGTGAGCACTTGCGCCGAATAGAGCATGTGCCGATCTGGGCACCACCACTCACCCCAGTGACGGCCGGAGGCCTCCATCCCCGCCAGCATGGCATCGACCATGCCGGCCTGGGCCGCCATATAACCCAATTGCTCGCGCACCGGTGGGATATCGGTGGTGCCAATCGCCTCGGTGATCTTGCGCGCCAGTGCGACCAAGAACTTGATCTTCACCGACATGCGAATCTGGGCCTGATAATTCTGATAGACGTGGCCCGGCGTGGCGTGAAACTGGTCAAAGCACATCTGGACATTGTTGTGTACGAACACGCGATCCCACGGCACCTTGACGTTGTCGAAGTACATCAGGGCGTCGTTCTCATCGAAGCGCGAGGAGAGCGGGTTGTCGTAAATCGACACCGCATGCGCCTCGTAGGATTTGCGTGACAAAACCTTGAGCCCTTTATGGTTCATCGGCAACGCACAGCAAAACGCCAGCTTTTCCTCACCCGGCTTCAGCGGCTGCAGGTTGGCGACAAACACTTCGTTGGCCATGATCGATGAGGTGCCAAGCATTTTGGCGCCGCGAATGGTGATCCCCTCGCTGTCCTCGTCGACCACTTGCGCCACCAATTCGTCGACCTGATCGCCCCAATCCTTGGAGCGGTCCGCCTGCGGATTGATGATCACATAAGTCAGGAAAAGGTCGTTCTTGGACGCATAATCGACGTAATCCCGAAAAGCTTTGGCCCGTTTGGTGTCGTACTTGTTCCACACGTCGATCCCGACACTCTGACCAACCAGCGCCGACGCCAAGTGATCGGGTGAGCGGCCCAAGAAACCGTAGCTCACGCCGGACCAGGCCTGCAGCGCCTTACGACGGTCCACCATCTCATCCAGGTTGCGCGGCAGCGACCACGACTTGTTGATGCGCCGCGACCCGCCCTCGGGCAAAAACGTCATCAGCTCCAGGTTTTCCGGCTGGGCCTGAAAATCGTAAAGCCGGGCCGCCGTCAGACAGGCCTTGGCGAACGCTGGATGGGTGGTGACATCGTCGAGGCGTTGTCCATCGAGATAGACCGCGCGGCCGTCTCGCAGCGATGCCAGATGCTCAGCGCCGGTTTTGCAGGGGGCGGACGATGTGCTCATGGCGAGCCTCCTATCGGTGGTCATTATCGAACCAGTTGAACTCCGGGCTGGCGTCTACACCAACCCATCCTGTCGCTTGATGTCCTGTTTGGCCAATCCGCCAACGCGATGGTTGAGACGGCCGCGATTGGCGTAGGCGGCGATGACGGCAATCTCATCGGCACGTGGGGCATCGGGCAACGTGATGGTGATGCCGTCGTAGTGGGAGCGCACATAAAGGGCATCTTTGTGCGCCAACGGGATGTCGATGGTTGCGCCGGGTGCAGCGCGTTTGGTGAACGACGAAATCCAGGCTTTGCCGCCATCAGCCGCTTCGCGCATGACATTGCCATAGACGGTGGTCAGCATCGCCACCCCATGCTCCTGCTCGCCATCAACCCCGATCACGGCGGCCTTGCCGTAACTTTCCGGCGCGTAAGGCGCCAGCAACGATGCGGCCCGCTCGCAAATCTCCCGGCCGACGGCCACACTGCGCTCAGTCAGCGGCGCGAGGTCTTCAACATAGCGGCCGGCAAACGGATTGGCCACAACCGCCACTACGGCGACCTTGCGCAGTAGCGGGTCGCCAGGCTTGCCCGCCTCCATTCTCGTCTCATCGATGAAGCAGAACAGTTTGCGGATGTCCATGACGCGGCCTCCCAGGCGACCTTCGCTGCCGATGTGGCTAATGGGGTTGCCTTGGCATAATAACTAATATAGTTAGCTATTCAAGACCCAAATTTGACGACGGAAGATGACGGACCTTCAATCATGAGCAAAAATGGCAGCAAGGCTCGCCTGCCTTCAGCGTCGGCGGGAGGCGCAGGCTCCGGTCGAACGGCGCGAAAATCAACATCTTCGGCGGCAGCTGCCACCAGGCCGAGCCGCCCGCCGAGCTTGACGGTGTCGCGTCCGGAATTGTTGGTGAACGGCTCCGACCGCGAGTTTCGACGATTGGTGCACGCCCTGCTCGGTTTTCTCGCCACCCACGAGACGATCCGCGCTGGGCATGCCAGAACCATTGGCCTGGCCGGCGTCGAATACACGGTGCTGATCTCGATTGCCCATCTGTCACAGGACGCGAACGTCAACGTCTCGACGATCGCCGCCCACCTGCATCTGTCGGGCGCCTTCATCACCACGGTGTGTCAACGTCTGCAAGCGCTCGGCTTGATCGCCAAGGGCCTGGACCCCAATGATCGCAGACGGGTGACCTTGACGGTGTCGGACCAAGGCCGAGCCCTACTGGACCGGCTTGCGCCCACCCAGCGTGACGTCAATGATGCAGAATTCGCCTGCCTGTCTCGCACGGAGTTCTTGTTACTGCTGGACATGATCGAGCGGTTGATCGAAAGCGGCGATCGCGCGGTCGTCTTGCAGCGCTATCTGACGATGTCGTCGCCGCCATCTGAGACGGCGGCACAGGGCTTGGGCTGAGCACCGTGGTTGCAATGCGATGCATTGCGCCTGGCTTGGACAACCGCCCAAACGCCGCGCGCTCGTTGAACGCCGACTGGGATGGCCGACTGGGATGGCCGACTGGGATGGCCGACTGAGAGCCGACTGAGGGGGAACTGCCGTGACAGCGGGTCTAGAGCAACCTGCCTTTAATCGGAACCGGCTTTGCGGTTTCGATTTAAGGCGCGATGATCTAGTGCCCGCCACCCACACGAGCGCGCCATTGGCTGGGTGGGGAGCGCTGATCCAACCTAAGCCGGATCGATCCGGCTATTCGGCGGCCTCATTCTCGGCGAGCGGCAGCTTCGAGACCGGACATTCGGCCCACAACGCCACCATCGCCGCCACCAGCTCGTCCATATCTTGGTTGGAATGCTGCGGCGTTGGGGTCAGTCGCAGTCGCTCGGTGCCGCGTGGCACGGTGGGATAGTTGATCGGTTGAACATAAATCCCATAGCGCTCCAGCAGGGTGTCGCTGATCGCCTTGCAGCGCACCGGATCGCCAACGAACACCGGGACAATGTGGCTCGGGTTATCCATCACCGGCAGGCCGGCGGCGGCTAACCGTCGCTTCAGCGTACGGGCCCGCTCTTGATGACGGGCGCGCTCCAGCTCGCTGATCTTCAGATGTCGTATGCTGGCCAGCGCTCCAGCCGCGATCGCCGGCGCGAGCGATGTGGTAAAAATGAAGCCGGAGGCAAACGAGCGAATCGCGTCGCAACACTCGCGGGAGGCGGCGATGTAACCGCCCATGACGCCAAAGCCCTTGGCCAGCGTGCCGTTGACGATGTCCACCCGGTGGGCCTGCCCACTCAAGGCGGCAATGCCAGCCCCGCGCGGTCCATACATGCCGACCGAGTGCACCTCGTCGATGTAGGTCAGCGCCCCATATCGGTCCGCCAAGCCACAGATCTTCTCGACCGGCGACATGTGACCGTCCATCGAATAAACGCTCTCAAATGCGATCAGCTTTGGCGTGTCCGCGGGGATCTCGCGCAGCTGACGCTCCAGGTCGCCCAAGTCGTTGTGCCGGAAAATCCGCTTCTCGCCCCTGCCTCGCCGGATCCCCTCGATCATCGAGGCGTGATTGAGCTCGTCGGAAAAAATCACGAGCCCCGGCAACAGCTTGGTCAATGTCGATAGGGTCGCATCGTTGGCCACGTAAGCCGACGTGAACAACAGGGCGGCGTCCTTGCCGTGCAGCTCCGCGATCTCCGCCTCGAGTTCGACATGATAATGCGTTGTGCCGGATATGTTCCGGGTGCCGCCGGAGCCAGCGCCAACCTCGTCGATGGCACGATGCATAGCCGCGCGCACCACCTCCGATTGCCCCATACCGAGGTAATCGTTGGAGCACCACACCTTGATCTCGCGGGTACCGCCGGGGCGAAAATGAACGGCGCTCGGATAGTCACCGCAGGACCGCTTAATATCCGCGAACACGCGGTAACGACCCTCGTCGCGAACTGCATCGAGCGCCATGCAAAAGCGCTTCTGATAGTCCATCCCAACCATCTCCAACACTCTGACGGAGCCAGCTTAGACTTGGATTAACTCCAATGATACGGCCGCCAGTGTCGCACGTCGAGCACTGCGATGGTTGATCCGGCGCAAGCGGTGCGGCGGCCGGTACCCGTGCCCGCGTGCCGTCAATCGTCAAATCGGCACCGAGATCTTCCCCGGTCGCTGCTTCTTGCCGCCGCTAGATCGTCGCGCCTTTGATCGGAACCGCAAAGCCGGTTCCGATTTAAGGCGCAAAGATGATCGCTGTTAAAGTGGTGAGCAACTTCCTGCCTTTGATCGGGATCGTTCCGATTCCGATCAAAGCCAGGTTGCTCTAGAGCCTGGTCTGCCCCCAACGCTGATCAGGTGCGGAAGTCGTCCTGTTGGGCACCGGCCTTCAGCTTGGCGGTGAGCCAATTGGGCTTCCTGCCGAGCCCGGACCAGGTTTCCTGCGGATTATCCGGATTGACGTACTTGGCCAACTTGGCCGACTTGGCCGATGAACCGCGTTTGACCGCGGTTCTGCGACCTCTGCGCGGCCGCGCCGCCGCGGAAACCTCAGTCCATGAGAAACCCGCCTGCGCAGCCATCGCCTTGAACCGTTGCCTCAAGGCCACCCGCTCTGCCGTCCGCTTGCTGGCAATTACGCGGTTGACACGGGATCTCAGCTCCACCAATTCGGCGGTCGTCAATCTTGCAAGTTGGCTATCGCTCATTCGAACCTCAAGTATCGGCGCACGTGCCCGTCTGGGCCAGCCGGCCGACCACAATGATCCGAGCAGGTGCCGGCGCAGATTCAATGGGAACGCGCTCAGCAAATCGATCCACGGCATCATCTGATGCGAGCCCGCTGACAGCCATGGCCGATCTTAATCGCCGCTCATTGTCCACCCGGAAATTCAGTCCAACTACGAGATAAACCCTACAATTTTCTGTTGCAAGCCGCGCACCACGTCATTCGCTTCAAGGCGGCGTTGGTCACACGGTGAGCATATTATCAGGACCCGCCCAACGCCATGCGATGGGTGGACCGTCAGTCATCCGCACAAGCAGCACGCGTTGCACCGCACCGGCCCGGTCCACGATTTGCAATCGGTCGTCCGCACCAAACGGAGGCTCACGTGCGCAGCCCTTGAGGCTGTTTCAGGCCGCCGAAGCACCGGTCGCGACGGCGCGTGGTGGTCGCCACCCGCAACATGGCGACCCTTGAGCGTTTCACAGTGTGCTGGGATCATCCCGCTGCCCCGCCCCGTTGCTCCACCCGTTGCTCCACCCGTTGCTCCACCCGTTGCTCCACCCGTTGCTCCACTGGCCACCCAATGGCACGATGAACTCGCCTTGATCTGCCATGTTCCATCAGCGCCGCTGCGGCTTTGGTTTGGCGCGCGACGTCGCAACCGCTTCAGCCGGATCCTCCGGCCAGGCATGTCGAGGGTATCGGCCGCGCAACTGCGCGCGGACCTCAGCCCAACTTCCCGCCCAAAAACCAGGTAGATCGCGGGTTATCTGGATCGGTCTATTGGCCGGTGACAGCAATTCCAGCGTCAGGGGGAAAGCACCGTCGGCGATCGTCGGGTGACGTTTCAGGCCAAAGACGTCTTGCACCCTGATGGACACCTTTGGCGCGGCGGTGCTCGCGTAATCAATGCGGCACCGGGTTCCCGAAGGCGCCGCGAACTCGCCGGGCGCCTCCCGCTCCACCAAGTTGCGGATGTGCCGAGGCAATAACGCATCGAGGGCTGCCTGTAGGTCGCGCGTCTCGATTTCGCTGATCGCGACCTTGCCGACAAGAAAGGGCAGCAGCCAATGGCTTGATGCACGGCCAAGTGCTGCGTCCGAAAGATCGGGATAGGGCCCGCCCTTGTGTGCGGCCAGAAATGTCGTACGCTCACGCAAATGAAGCAGGCCTTCGGACCAAGGCAAGCTCCTCAGTCCCGTCTGCAAGATGCCGTCCCACAAAAGCTGGGCTGCGCTTTCGTCACGCGGTTGGGGGGCCGTGGTGGTGGCGAGAACGATGGCGCCAAGCCTTCGCTGCATCTGACGTCGGACGGTACCCGTTGCGGCATCAAAGTGCTGGGCCACGCTCTTCTTGATGCGGTCGGCGGCGACCAGCTCGAGTTCGGCCTCACTCAGAGCGGCGGCCAAGGTGATGCGGCCGCCCGCCGCCGTACCGGTGATTTCTGCAACCGCGAGATACTGCGAGCGCTGCAATGGGTCGCCTTCGGGCAGCCGTGCCGCGCGCCCTGCCGCGAGCAGGTAACGGCCGGGCGCTCCGGCGGATCGCGCCAGCCGATCGGGGTAAGCCAGCGACAGCATGGCCGCCGTCGACAATGGCTCGCCGCCCACCGACGCGTCGATCTCGGCTGTGGCCATGCGCGCCCAGCGTTGGGCCATGGACCGCATGTCTTTGGCGCGTCGGGATGGGTCGGCGCGGTAACCTGACACGCGCAGCTCCAAATCGGGGTCGAGACCGCCCAGGCCGCGCTCAACCAAAACTGCGGCAACATCGGCAGCATGCCGCGCCTGACCGCGCTCGGCAGACCGGAGAAGCATCAGCGCCAGCCGCGGCGGCAGCGGCAGCTTTGCGATCTTGCGTCCGAGGCCGGTCAACCGGCCGTCGGCCTCGAGTGCGCCGACGTCCATCAGCGCGTCGCGGGCCGCAGCGATGGCGGCCGACGGTGGCAGATCTAGCCAATCCAGCGACCGTGGGTCATTGACCCCCCACGCCGCGCAGTCGAGCACCAGGGCGCTCAGGTCCGCCTGCATAATCTGCGGTTCGCCGTACGCGCGCAGGCTTTTGGTTTCAGGCTCCGACCACAGACGGTAGCACACGCCGGGTTCGGTGCGCCCTGCCCGCCCGCGCCGTTGATCGGCCGATGCGCGGGAAACCTTGACGGTGGTCAGTTGACTGAGGCCAGAGCCCGGCTCGAAGCGGGACGTCCGAGCCAAGCCGGCGTCGATGACGATGCGGACGCCGTCGATGGTCAGCGATGTTTCGGCGATATCGGTAGCCAGAACGACTTTGCGTTGTCCGGCTGGGGCCGGCGCGATCGCCCGCGCTTGCGTGGCGAGGTCGAGCCGGCCGTAGAGCGGGACCACATCGATGGCCTGATCGGCAAGCGCATGACCGAGCTGCTGAGCGACACGGCCGATCTCTGCTTGCCCAGGCAAAAACGCAAGCACCGAACCGTGCTCAGCGACCAGCGCCCGCGTGATCGCCGCCGTCATATGGTCCTCGATCCGCGCTCCCGGCGGTCGCCGCAGATATTCGGTTGCGACCGGAAACGACCGGCCTTCACATTTGATCACCGGCGCCGCGCCCAACAGGTCGGCGACGGCGACATGATCCAACGTCGCCGACATCACCAACAGCCGCAAATCTTCGCGTAGGCCGCGCTGGGCGTCCAACGCCAGCGCGAGCCCGAAGTCCGCATCCATCGAACGTTCATGGAATTCGTCAAACAGAACCACGCCGATCCCGTCCAGCGCCGGGTCTTCCAAGATCATGCGCGTGAACACACCCTCGGTCACAACTTCGATGCGGGTTGCCGGTCCAACCTGGGTGGCCAGTCGTGCACGCAATCCAACCGTCTGCCCGATGGGCTCGCCGAGCAACCGCGCCATGTGCTCCGCGGCACTGCGCGCGGCCAGGCGACGCGGCTCCAAAACGATGATGCGGTTGTGGTTGAGCCAGCGTGCATGTCGGAGCGCGAGCGGAACCCGGGTCGTCTTGCCAGCGCCCGGCGGTGCAACGAGCACGGCTGAGTGGCACGCGGCCAGCGTGTGCGTGATCCGATCTAAAACCCCTTCGATCGGGAGTGCGGAGGGAAGGTTCGGCATGAGCGTTCGACGGAAGTCCTTGCGTCATGCCGCACATAGCATAACAACCTGCCGTCATCGATGCGGGATCGGTTTGTCCTGCGCCGGCGCTCGCCCACGCAGCCGGGGGCGCCAGCCGACACAGCGATGGATCCGATCCCTAGCCGAGCCGACTGTTGTGTGCGATTGTGTGCAATTTGGAATTGTTCTAATAAAGCGCCCGGATGGTGGAGGGTCAGATTGTGAAATCGTTTGCCGAGCTGGAGCCGCGCGAAATCCTGGCGCTTGCCATTTCCCTCGAGGAGGAGCACGGCCGCATTTACGGCGAGTACGCTGAAGGACTGCGTGAGGGTTTTCCCGCCTCAGCCAAGGTTTTCGATGAGATGGCGGAAGAGGAGAACGAGCATCGCCGCTGGCTGCTCGACCTGTTTCGCCGCAAGTTCGGCGACCACATCCCACTGATCCGACGCCAAGACGTCAGGGGCTTTGTCAATCACGAGCCGATCTGGATGGTGCGCCCCCTCGGCCTCGATAAAGTGCGCCAACAGGCCGAGACCATCGAGTACGAAACCCGGCAGTTCTACGAACGCGCGATGGATCGGGCGACCGATGCGGAGATCCGCAAGCTGCTGGGTGATCTGGCGGCAGCCGAGCGCGAACACGTGAGCCTGGCGCAGAAGCTCGGCGAAACCCATCTGACGACCGGCGCGCGGGAGGAGGAGGCCGAGGTTCAACGCCGCATGTTCGTCCTGCAGGTGGTCCAGCCCGGGCTGGCCGGTCTGATGGACGGCTCGGTGTCCACGCTGGCCCCACTGTTCGCGGCCGCCTTCGCGACTCACAACTCCTGGGAGACGTTTCTGGTGGGCATGGCGGCGTCGATCGGTGCCGGCATTTCGATGGGGTTTGCCGAGGCGCTGTCCGATGACGGCTCGCTGACCGGGCGCGGCCGGCCGCTGTGGCGGGGCATCATCACCGGCCTGATGACGACCCTGGGCGGCGTTGGGCACACGCTGCCCTATCTGATCAGCGACTTTTATACGGCCACCGCGGTGGCGATCGCCGTGGTGATCGTCGAGCTTTGGGTGATCGCCTGGATCCGGGCGCGCTACATGGACACCAAGTTCTTGCGGGCCGCGTTCGAGGTGGTGGTCGGCGGCCTGATCGTGTTCGGCGCCGGTGTGGCGATCGGCAGCGCCGGGGGGCATTAGCGCGCTGCGCTAACAGCTGGATCCGTCCCGCTCCGGCACCCGGCCAGCCACCACAGCGTGCGCCATGGGTTGGCCGGGGATGGCCGGGGGGTGGCCGGCTGAGAAAACGGGTCGGCAAGGCTGACCCACCTGGGCGGAGATGATCCAGCGCTAGATCATCGCGCCTTAAATCGGAACCGCAACGCCGATTCCAATTGCGCCGGTTCCGATTTAAGGCGCAAAGATGATCGCTGTTAAAGTGGTGAGCAACTTTCTGCCTTTGATCGGGATCGTTCCGATTCCGATCAAAGACAGGTTGCTCTAGCCCATGCCTGCATCCTGTGCGAGCGTCGGCCCACGCTGCGGTGCGCCGTTTGGCGCTGATGCGCTAAGGCGATGAGCGGGCTTGGGCTCAGCCTCCGATCGTGAGATACGGTTTGCCCGACGTCTGCAGCCACAACCGGGAGGATAGCATGGTGCAGCAACCGGAGGACTTGGTTGCCGGCCGTGGTCGGCCGTTGACGGGAGAGGACTACCTTCAGTCGCTGCGCGACGGCCGCGAGGTCTACATCTATGGCGAGCGGGTCGGCGATATCACGGCGCATCCGGCGTTCCGCAACGCTGCGGTATCGGTCGCCAAATTGTATGATGCGCTGCACGCACCGGACACCAAAGAGGTGTTGACCTGTGAAACCGACACCGGATCCGGCGGCTTTACCCATGCGTTTTTTAGAGCTGCGCGGTCGCCGCAGCAGATCGTCGCCCAGCAGCAGGCGATCGCCGCCTGGTCGCGGCTGACCTACGGCTGGCTGGGCCGCAGCCCGGACTACAAGGCCTCACTGCTCAACACGCTCGGGGCCAACTGCGACTTTTATCACCCCTTCACCGACAACGCGCGCGCCTGGTACCGGCGTGCGCAGGAGGCGGTGCTGTTCCTCAACCATGCACTGGTCAACCCGCCGATCGATCGGGCGCAACCGGTCGATCAGGTCAAGGACGTCTACATTCACATCGTGAAGGAAAACGACGCCGGTATCTTCGTGTCCGGCGCCAAGGTGGTCGCCACCAATTCAGCGCTCAGTCACTACAACTTCCTCGGTCAAAACATGAGCCAGGACATCAACGACGAAAGCATGGTCGTGATGTTCATGGCGCCGATGAATACCCCCGGTATCAAGCTGATCTGCCGACCCTCCTACGAGATGGCCGCGGCCGCCACCGGCTCGCCGTTCGATTATCCGCTGACCAGCCGGTTCGACGAGAACGACGCCATCTTCGTGTTCGACAACGCGTTCATCCCCTGGGAGAACGTGTTCGTGCACCGCGACTTGGACAAGCTGAAGGCGTTTTACGCGCACTCGGGGTTTGTCAACAATTACACGTTCCAAGCCTGCACGCGTCTGGCGGTGAAGCTCGACTTCCTGTCGGGCCTGTTGATGAAGGCGGCGCGCGCCACCGGAGTCAATGCGTTTCGCGGTGTGCAAGCCCATATCGGCGAGGTGATCGCCTGGCGCAATCTGTTCTGGTCGCTGTCCGATGCGATGTGCCGCAATCCCGAGCCCTGGGTCGGCGGCGCCTTGCTGCCCAACATGCGGGCCTCGGTGGCCTATCGCATGGTGGCGACCCAAGCCTATCCGGCGATCCGCGCGATCATCGAAAAGGTGATCGCCTCGGGCCTGATCTACCTGCCGAGCCATTCCCGCGACTTCAACAACCCGGATATCGACAAATACCTCAAGCAGTACGTGCGCGGCTCCAACGGCATCGATTACAAGCAGCGGATCAAGATCATGAAGCTGTTGTGGGATGCGGTGGGCTCGGAGTTCGGCGCCCGCCACGAGCTTTACGAGCTCAACTACGCCGGCAGCCACGAGATGGTGCGGCTGTTTGGCCTGATCGAGGCGCAAAGTTCCGGCTCGCTGGCCGAGATGGAAGCGCTGGCCGAAAAATGCATGGCCGACTACGACCTCGACGGCTGGACCGACCCGGCCTATCACGATGGCGCGGATCTATCGGTGGTGGCGCGCGGTGACGGGCCGGCGGGCAAGCCGCGGCAATAGGTTTGCGATCAAGCGACTTGAGACACTTAGAGCAACCTGCCTTTAATCGGGATCGGAACGATCCCGATTAAAGGCAGAAAGTTGCTCTAGCCCCCTAATCAAACGGGTACACGCCCGGCTCGGGGCGGTAGGCCTTGGCGATGCCGTCCATGCCGGAGCGCAGCATGGCGGCCCAGGCTTCGCGGGTGGTGGCGCCGATGTGCGGGGACGCGAACAAATTAGGAAGCTCCAGCAACGGATTGTCGTTGGCCGGCTCGACCGCGAACACGTCGAAGGCGGCGGCGGCGATGTGGCCGGACTTGAGGTTTTCCGCCAGCGCCGTCTCGTCGACCATCCGCCCGCGTGCGCAATTGACGAGCACCATGCCCGGCTTGAGCTTGGCCAGCACCTGCGGCGTGTACAGTCCGACCGTGCTCGAATTGAGCGACAGATGCAGGGTCAGCACGTCGGAGCGCGCCCACAGCTCCTCGGGCGCGACGGATTGGACGTTCCATTGGCGACAGAACTCGGCGATGTCGACCCGGTCGCAGGCCAGCAGCGTGACACCGAACGGCTGCAGCAGCTTGACCACCTCCTTGCCGATGTGACCGCAACCGTGAAT
Organism: Hyphomicrobiaceae bacterium; assembly: GCA_965223035.1. Lineage (GTDB taxonomy): Bacteria > Pseudomonadota > Alphaproteobacteria > Rhizobiales > Hyphomicrobiaceae > CAMDPA01. The sequence goes on from OZ244980.1 coordinate 5,436,284, forward strand.
GCCGACCGTCTTGCCGCGCAGCTCGCTGCCAAAACCCATCGCGCCCCGCCATGCGCCTTGGCGCAGGATCGAGGAGAATTCATGCACCCGACGCAGGGCGGTGATCATGTAGGCCACGGTGAGTTCGGCCACCGACACCTTGTTGATGCCGGCCGCCCACCACATGCGCACATCGTGTTGATTGAGCAGGGCCGGGTCGATGTGGTCGACGCCGGCCGAGATCAGGGAGATCACCTTCAGCTCGGGCAGGGCCGCCAGCACCCGCTCGGAGAAGTTTTCGATGCCGATCACGGCCGCGTCGTAACCCTTGAGGTAGGCGATCAGCTGATCCTCACTCAGACGCGGTCGCTCGGTGCGAAACTTGGTGTCGGGATAGCGCGCCGCCATCTCGGCCTTGATCTCGGGAAAGAAGTCGAAGTAGGCGGTGGTGACGGCGACGCGGGTCATGGGCGAGGTTCCGGGCGAGTTGGGTTGGTCGGGCGCCTAGCTCAGCACAACAAGGGGTGCGCGCGCCATAGCTTGCGTTGGCCTAGCCGCCGCGTTCTGGTAGAAATCGACCTCAGATCTGCGACGATGCCGCCGATGGGGCCTTGCGGTCAATCCAGCGAGACGTGCAAACTGGGCGCCGGACGATCCGGTGGGCGGGCTGGCGCTCGCGCTTCGATCAAACCTTGACGGCGCGCACCTAAACCATGCGCACGGCCCGGATGGCAACCAGGAGGACGCGACTTGAGCGACACGATGAAGGCGCTGGTGCTGCACCAACATGGTGATCTCGATCAACTGGAAGTGGTTACCAGTTATCCGCGGCCAAAAGCCGTCGTCGGTCACGTGGTGATCCGGGTCGGCGCCGCCTCCTTCAACTACCACGACGTGTTCACCGTCAAGGGCATGCCGGGCATCAAGGTGCCGCTTCCGGTGGTGATCGGCCTCGATATGGCTGGCGAAATCACCGAGGTCGGCGGTGGGGTCGAAGGCTGGAAGCCGGGCGATCGCGTGCTGGTCAACCCGGTCAACAAAAACAAGGGGCTGATGGGCGAAATGTTGGACGGCGGCATGGCCGAGTACTGCCTTGTCTCCGCCGACCAGCTGGTCGCGATGCCAGCCGGTGTCAGCTACGAGGCGGCCGCGTCCCTCCCCGTCGCCTATGGTACCGCGCACCGCATGCTGATCACCCACAACACCATCAAGGCCGGCGACAAGGTGATGATCTTGGGTGCGTCCGGCGGTGTGGGCACCGGTTGCATTCTGATCGCCAAGATGATCGGCTGCGAGGTGATCGCGTGCACGTCGAGCAGCGATAAGGTGCGGATGTTGAAAGAGCTTGGCGCGGACCACGCCATCAACGTCAACGAAGTGGCGTTCGACAAGTGGGCGATCGAAACCTACGGTAAGCCACAGCGTCGCAGCTACGACGGTGGGGTCGACGTGCTCATCAATTATACCGGCGGCGACACCTGGCGGCCGTCGCTGAAGTGCATCAAACGCGGCGGCAAGCTGTTGGTCTGCGGCGCCACGGCCGGCCACGACCCGAACGAGGATTTGCGCTACGTGTGGAGCTTTGAAATCGAAATCAAGGGCTCCAACAGCTTCTACGACGAGGACCTGAAAGGGCTGATGGCGATGATCGAGGCCGGTAAGATGAAACCGGTGATCGACAAGGTGTTGCCGCTGGAGCAAGCGGCGGAGGGGTTGCGGCTGATTCGTGATCGCGAGGTGATCGGCAAGGTCGTGGTCACCCCTTGATCGTATCGCAAACACCGATGGCCAACGGTACAATCTTCCTCGCACGGTCGATCTCGCGTCCGCGCCATTGCCCATCGACGACATGCGTCACCGTCACAACGGAGCCCGCCCATGAGCGAAGACATCACCTTGGAACGCGTGCAGCAGATGATCACGCGTGGCCCCTACCATCAGTGGCTTGGCCTGAAGGTGCTGGCGCTGCATGACGACGGCATCGAACTCAAGGCTACATGGCGCGAGGAATGGGTGGTGAACCCGGACGCCGGCTACACGCACGGGGGAATCTTGGCGGCATTGATCGATCTGTCGGCGGACTGGGCCATGGTGGTCCGCGCCGGCCGACCGTTCCCGACCATCGACCTCCGCGTGGATTACCATGCGCCAGCCATGCCCGGCGACCTCAACGTCCGGGGCCGCATCATTCGGATGGGCAGCATGATTTCGACGTGCGAGTCATCGATCCACGACATGAATAGCAAGCTGGTGGCAAGTGGCCGCGGAACCTACTCGACGTTCGTGAAATCATAGGGGTCAGCCGGGAAGCGTGGGTAACGTGGCACAGTTTGTCAATCTGGGCGACCTCGTCCGGCGCGAGCGGGATCTCACCAAGCATGCGGTGATCGACCTGGGTGGCCGGCAACCGCCGCGCCACTACAGCTACGCGGATCTCGATGCGGCGGCCAACGGCGTGGCCCGCGCGCTCAGCAAGCAAGGATTTGCCCGGGGCGACCGCGTGGCCATTCTATCGGCCAATCGCTTCGAGTACCTGGCCGCATACTACGGCATCATGCGGGCCGGACTCGTCGCCGTGCCGGTCAATTTCAAGTTTCCGCGCGACACCATCCATTACATCTTGCGCGACAGCGCGGCTCAGCTGGTGTTTTGCGATGGCCAGCGCCGAACGGATTGTCCGCCCGAAATACCGGTGGTCGATTTCAGCGCAACGGCGGACGAGGGATTTCAGGCGTTTCTCGATCACGGCCCGTTCGAGGCGATCAAGCCGGAACCCAACGAGCCGGCGATGTTTCTTTATACCTCGGGCTCGAGTGGCACGCCCAAGGGCGTCATCTTATCCCATCAAAGCCACATCTGGGTGGTCGAGAGCCGGCTCGGTACCCATGATCTGTCGCGGCATCGCTACCTGATCGCCGCGCCGCTTTACCACATGAACGCGTTGGCGTTGGCCAAGCTGGCGACCGCTGGGCACAGTACCATCGTGTTGCTCCCGCAATTCGACGCTCGGGCTTACATTGAAGCCATCGAGGCCTACGCGTGCACCTGGCTGACGGCGGTTCCACCGATGATCGCCATGATGCTGCGCGAGCAAGACCTGCTGTCGCGCACCGATTTGTCCAGCGTGGAGTTCGTTCGGATGGGCTCGGCACCGGTCAGCCGCAGCCTGATGACTGCTTTGCATAGGGCGCTGCCGAAGGCGGCGATCACCAACGCCTACGGCACCACGGAAGCGGGACCCGTCGTGTTCGGTCCACATCCAGATGGATTGCCACAACCTGAAATGTCGGTCGGCTATCCCCACCCGTTGGTCGAGCTTCGCTTGGTCGACGGCAGCGATCAAAATGCGCGCGAAGGCGTGCTGGAGATGAAATGTCCCGCAGTCATGATCGGCTATCACAATCGCCCCGACATCAAGGCGCCGATCACGCCAGACGGCTTTTACGTCACCGGCGATGTGTTCCGCAAAGATGATCATGGCTTTCACTATTTCGCCGGTCGGGCCGATGACATGTTCGTCTCTGGCGGTGAGAACATCTATCCCGCGGATGTTGAACGCATGCTCGAGCGACATCCCGCCGTCAGCCACGCCGCCGTCGTGCCGATCGACGATGACATTAAGGGCACCAAGCCGGTGGCGTTCTTGATCCTGCGACACGGCGAACGCGCCAGCGCCGACGAGATCCAGCAATTCGCATTGGCCAACGCGCCGGCCTATCAGCACCCGCGAAGCGTGTGGTTCGTCGACGAGCTGCCGCTCGCCTCCACCAACAAGGTGGATCGCGCTGCGCTCATTATGGAGGCCGGTCGGCGGATAGCCGCAACCGGCTAGATCATTTCCGCCCAAGGCGGATCAGCCATGCAGGCCCGCTTCCTGCCCCGTTCCTCCACCGGGCCATCCAATGGCACGCTTGTTTGGATGGCCCGGTGGAGGAACGGGGCGGGAAGCGGGTTGGTTTAAGCTCACTCGGAAACACTATAAGGACCATTCGTGTTCGGCTTTTTGGACTTCGGGATCTATTCCGCGCAAGAGCTGGCCCTCGCCATGGCCGTCGTCGTCGCCGCCGGCATCGTGCGCGGCATCACCGGCTTCGGGTCCGGGCTGATCATGGTTCCGCTGCTCGCCATTCTGTGGGGACCCGTCGAGGCGCTCGGGACCATGGTGTTGTTGGGCGCGGTGGCAACGGTTCAGCTATTTCCCAGCGCGCTGCGTCTCGCCAGCTGGCGCGACACCGCGCCGATCGTGATCGCAAGCTTCGTGTTTTCGCCACTGGGAACCATGTTGCTGGTGTCGCTGGATCCCGAGTTGGTGAAAAAGATCATCGCCGGGTTAGTGCTCGGCATCACGCTGATTTCGCTTTCCGGCTGGACCTACACGGGACCGCGCGGGATGGCGCCGGGCTTCGTCGCCGGGGCCGTCGGCGGCGTCATCAACGGCGTTGCCGGCGTCGGTGGACCACCGATGGTTCTCTACCTGATCTCATTGCCGGAAAAGGCCGAAACGCACCGTGCCAATATCGTCGTTACACTGGCGGTCACGTCGATCGCGGTGCTCATCTCCATGTTGGCTGCCGGAGTCATCGGCACCCGCGTCGTGACCCATACGGTGACGTTTGTGGTCCCTTCGGTGGTCTCGGTCTGGGTCGGCGCGTGGCTGTTCCACATCTTACCTGCGCGCGCGTTCCGATTGTTAATTCTGTGGTTCCTGGTGGCCATCAGCCTCGCCATTTTGTTGGCGTAGAGCGGATCGTGTTAGCGGGAACATGCTTGCCCACCACCCGGCCAGCCACAGCGGTGGGCCATTGGATAGCTGGGCGGGTCGCTGGGCGGGAAGCGGGCCGGCACCGGCAGGGCAAAGCCGCCTCAGGCGGCAACGTTCTGGGGCGCGAGCGACGGCTGGTGACTACTTGCGCAACGTGGCGTCGAAAGCTTTTTTCACCAGCTCTGGAGGCGTCTGATACAGCTTGTCGACGATCACGGCGACCTGCTCGGCCGAGATCGGCGTGATGCCGATCCGCGTCTTGTTGGCATCGGCGAGAAATTCAGGATCGGCCATCGTCGCCATGAACGCGGTTTGCAGCGCTTTCGCACGATCGGCCGGCACGCCTGGCGGCGCAACGAACAAACGGCTGATTGCTTGGGTGGCGAAGATCGCGTTGTAGATCTGCTTTTTCTCCTCGGTCTTCAGATAGTTCTTGAGCTGGGGAATCTCTTTCATCTCCGGCGGCGTCGGTCCCGCGAGCTGTACGATCAGCTTCATCTTGCCGTTGTCCAACAGGTCGGACCAGAACGAGCGGAACGTCGAATAGGGCAGGCCGCAGATGCCCTTCACCTCGCCTTTTTGAATGGCCAGCTTGACACTGGCGGAGCCCTTGTAGCCGTAGATCACCTTCAGCTTGGTTCCGACCAGGCTGTTCAGCGCTTGCGCCGCCTTGCCGAGCGGACCGGTATTGCCGGTAGCCCCCCAGATCACCTGTTTAGCCATCAAATCTTCGAACGTGTCGACACCGGCGTCTGTGGCAATGCCGCACATCGGCGTGCCTTGCTCCATATTGCCGATCCAAATGAATTTTTTGGCGTCATAGCGCGCAAGCTTATTGCCATACAGCGGCTCGGTGACGAAGCTTTGCGGAAAGGTGCCGATCAGCGTGCCGTCCTTGGCGCCTTTGTTGAACAGATAGTTGGCCGCCTTGACGCCGCTGGCACCCGGCATGTTCTGGACGACGATCGTCGGATTGCCCGGAATATGGCGCGACAGGTGTCTGGCCAGCGCACGGGCATAGATGTCGAAGCCGGTGCCCGACTGGAGACCCACCAAAATGTTGAGCGTCCGTCCCTTGTAGAAATCCGCCACAGTCTCAGCAGCGGCAGCCGTCACGCCGGAAGCGGTGGCCAACCAAGCCGCCAACAAGACGATCAGCGGTCTGAAACGTGGGTGTCGCATCCGGTCCTCCATGGCGATCAGCATAAAGCCGTCACTGAAGCGTGCCATGCCCTCACGAATTTGGCGCATGGGTCCGAAGCCACGCTAGTCTGCGGCAGGGAGAATGGCAACATGCACCGATCGACTGCGCCGACGCGGGTGGGTTCATTGCCGAGCACAAGAGCACGCGTGACCACGGGACCGGCGGATTCGGAATTGCATGCCAAAGGTTGCTCGAAGCTTGAGAACCAATCAGTCTTGCGCCTTCGTTTGGCGCCTTCGTTTGGCGCCTTCATTTGGCGCCGCCGCCCTAACATCAGCGCTGGCGATCTTGCGGCGTGAGTGAGTGGGCGACACCCACGCGATCGAGGAGATGGGAATGGAGCAACGCACAGTCGGCCGCTCCGGCCTGAAGGTTTCGGTCGTCGGCCTGGGCTGCAACAACTTCGGCGCGCGGGTCGATGTCGAAACGGCCCAAGCCACCGTGCATCAGGCCCTGGACGCTGGCATCACGCTGTTCGATACCGCGGACAGTTACGGCGAGCGTGGTGGCTCGGAGGCGGCACTCGGCAAGATCCTCGGTCCTCGCCGCAAGGATATCGTGCTGGCGTCCAAGTTTGGGATGCCGATGGATGACGGCGAAACTCGGCAAGGCGCCTCGCGGCGCTACATTATGTCAGCCGTGGAAGCTAGCCTCAAGCGGCTCAACACCGACTGGATCGATCTTTATCAGCTGCACAGACCGGATCCGAGCACCCCGATCGAGGAGACCATGCGCGCCCTCGACGACCTCGTACGGCAGGGCAAGGTGCGCTATATCGGTTGCTCGAATCTGCCCGCCTGGCAGGTGGTCGACGCCATCTGGCACGCCAGGTCGGGTGGTCTTGAGCCGTTCGTGTCGGCGCAGGACGAGTACAGTCTGCTCAACCGCGAGGCCGAGCGCGAGCTGATCCCGGCCTTGCGGGCCCAAGGTGTCGGACTACTTCCCTATTATCCGCTGGCAAGCGGCGTGTTGACCGGCAAGTACAGCGGTGGTCGGTGGCCAGAGCGAAGCCGCCTAACCCTATTCAAGCGGATGGCCGATCGCCATCTCACGCCAACCAACCTCGCGATCGCCAATCGGCTCCACGAATTCTGCAGATGGCGCGGCAGGTCGATGCTCGAACTCGCATTTAGCTGGCTGGTCCAGCGCGATTGCGTCGTCAGCGTGATCGCCGGTGCCTCCGGTCCCACTCAGGTCGACGAAAATGTCGCCGCTGCAAATTGGCGCGTGTCGGACCAGGACTTGGACGAGATCGACCAGATTACAACCCAGCCCTCGCCCGCATGAGCAGGCGCCGCTCGGCCGCTGCTGGGATGCGCGGCGCCCTATGGTGGGGATTTGCCTATTCAGCACGCCTGAGCACAAAGCGATAAACACCATCGCGCTCAGTACTCTCGATCAGCTGATGGCCCGTCTGCAAGGCGTAAGCCTCAAAATCGCTGGGCGCGCCGGGATCCGTCGCGAAGATCTCCAGGGTACCCCCGACCGGTACCTGCGCGAGCGCCTTGCGCGTCTTCAGAAGCGGGATCGGGCACGTGGCGCCCTTAACGTCGAGCGTTTTGTCCACCATACGGGCATCCATCAGCGACAGTTGCTAGATCATCGCGCCTTTAATCGGCATCGTTCCGATTCCGATTAAAGGCAGGTTGCTCTAGGTTCGTCTTCACCCTAGATCATCGAGCCCAAAATTGGAACCGCAAAGCCGATTCCCTTCAAAAGCCGGTTCCTTCTATAAGGCAAAAAGATGATCGCCGCCAAAGTGGTGAGCAACGTTCTGCTTTCGATCGGCATCGGAACGATGCCGATCAAACGCAGGTTGCTCGACGCTTTGAGGCACGATGATCGACCGCATCTCGGTATCAGCTGGACATCGCCTGCTCCCCACCCAGCCATCGACAACATCGTCGCAGCGGGCCATCACGGCGATGCCGCCTTGGGCGGACATGTTCTATACGGATGGGCCTTGCCGGCCTTTGCGGCTAACGACCAACCAGGGGTGCGCGCAACCAGGGGTGCGCGGCCGCGGCGCCCGCCGGTTGCGCCGTCATCATCAGCTGGGAGCACGACGACATGCCCTATGAGATTCGTCATGACTTACGGCGCCGACTGGATGCCGAACTCGCGTTCGAGCCGCCGATCGACGACGATAGCTCACAAGCCCTTGGCGCCAATTATGGCAACCGTGAGCCCGATACGGTGCAAAGAAAGATTTGGGAGGCGACGATGGCCGATTTGCGCGCCCGGCCGCGCATCGTGCGCGTCAAGCCCACCAAACCGCGCGGCATTTCCGCCGTGATCAATTGGCAAACGAACAAGTTTTTGGTCAACGAAGCGATCCGGGCGTTTCTGGCGGCCGAGGAGCCCGGCGCGCACGGCTTTTTCCCGATGACGGTGCGCTCCAAGAGCGGCAAACCGATCGATGGCCAGCCGGAGCTGACCTACCATATGATCACCAGCTACCCCAATGTCGATTGTTTCGACCGGCCCGACGACCGGGACCGCGCCATGCGCCGCGCCGCGATCGCGGGCCATCATCTGTGGAAAGGCACCGATCAGTGGCAACACTACCTGTTTTACTCCGACGCGTTGCACGCGTTCTTGGCCGCCAACAAATTCGAGGGCTGGCAAGTCGAACGCGAATTCGACGTGGTGGATTGAACGACACTCCCCATGTGCCGCAAGGGCCATTTTTTTGCAATTGAGATGGTCGCGTTCCGCCGTCACAGACATCGCGGACCGGGCGGGCACCGTGGCTAGAGCAACCTGCCTTTAATCGGAATCGGCTTTTCGGTTCCGATTTAAGGCGCGATGATCTATTTGCAGGCCAGCACGGCTGATCGGCCCAACGCGGACAAGCTCCAGCGCCGGTTGCGACACAGGCGATCCGGCGCCGCTGACCGATAACGGCTTACTGTTCGCCATCCTTGGACCGTGGAACGCCGCGCTATTCGGCCGGCTTGGCGGCTCCCGTCGACTCGCTGCGCTCGCGACCCATCATCACTTGACGCGCCACCACCAGGACGGCGAGCGCGGCGCCGATCAGATTGATTTGCAGCGCGTAGGGGACCGAGACGTCGACACTGCTCTCAACGCGGTGCGATGGGATCAACAGCGCAATGCCGCCGGCCGTCGCCAACAGCCGGGTCGGAACGCTCATCGGACGGAACATGTAGCCGATGAAGCCGCACGAAGCGATCCACACGCCAATGACGGCGGTGGTAAAGGCGATGATGATGATCGGCCAATCCGCTTGCATGATGAGCGCGGGCGACAATACGAACACGAAGGGAATGATGTAGGCGATCCAACCCAGTCGGACCGCCGCCATGCCCGTTTCCATCGGTTTTGCGCCGGCCAACGATGCGGCCGCGAAGGCCGCGATCGCCACCGGCGGCGTGATCATCGACATCAGTCCGAAGTAAAGCACGAACATGTGCGCCGCTATTGGATCCACGCCGAGCTTGATGAGCGAGGGGGCGATCATGGTTGCCAGCAACAGGTAGATCGCCGAGGTCGGCATGCCCATGCCCAAAATGATCGAAATGACTGCGGTCAGGCCGAGTAATAGCCAGAGATTGTCCTGACCGACCGCAGCGAGGATCAGCGTGAGCGCTTGTCCCAAGCCGGTTTTGTCGAGGATACCGATGATGACGCCGGCCATGGCGCCAATGATGATGATGTCCGCGGACGACCGTCCGGCGCCGGTGATCGAATCCCAGATCGGACGCCGGCCATGGCTGCCGACTACGATGGAGGTGACGACCAACGTCAGCGCCGCCCAGAATGCCGCCTTTTCCCACGTCATCGCGCCCAGGCCGTACTGCCGAAAATCGACATAATCCTTGCCGAAGCCCAATCCCGCCAGCACGACGGCGGCCAGCAGCACACTCCACATGGGGCCGACCCGTCGACCGCGATAACCGAACAGGTTGCTCACCGCAGCGACGGTGATCGCCGCCCAGAATGCGGCCTTCTGCGGCGGCATGTTGAGCGAGAACAGGGCAAACACCAGAACCACGAACGGCAATATGAAGAACCAGCCCTCGGCCATGACGCGCCCCAGACGCGGTATGCGCTCGGGCGGCAACGGTGCGATATTGTTCTTCGCCGCTTCCAGGTCGGCCTGCACAAACACGGCCAGATAGTAAAGGAAGGCGGGAATCAAAGCCGCCAGAATGATCTCGGTATAGGACAGTTCCAACAGCTCCGCCATCAGGAAGGCGGCGGCGCCCATGATCGGCGGCATGATTTGGCCACCGGTGGAGGCCACCGCCTCGATCGCCCCAGCCGATCGCGCCGTGTAGCCGGCCTGTCGCATCAACGGGATGGTAATGACACCGGTCGATGCCACGTTGGAGACGGCGGATCCGGAGATCGATCCGAACAAACCCGATGCCACGACAGCAATCTTAGCGGAGCCGCCGCGCGAGCGGCCCATCAAGGCAGACGCCACGTCTGTGAACCATTCGGATGCCCCGGTGAACAGCAGCAACTGTCCCATCCAGATGAACAGGACAACGGTCAGCACGATGATCTTGAGCGGGAGGCCCAGCATCGCCACCTCGCTGGTGCCGAGGAAGCCAATCAGCTGGGTCGGCTTCTGCTCCACACCCTGCAGCATGCCCGGCATCCAATGGCCTACGAAGCCATACAGGATGAACGCGGAGAAGATCAACGTCAGGCTGAGCCCCGCCGTTCGGCGCAACGCTTCCCAGATCAGTGGAAGCAGCACGACGGAAATGAGGAACGTCGTTTGTCTAGCTGCAAACGGATTCTCCGCAATCCGATCGTACGAAATCACGAAATAGGCGGTGCTGGCGAGCCCGGCGATCGCCAAGATCGCATCGTACCAGGGCAGCGACAGCCGCTTGCTTCCGCCAAATATTGGATAACGGATGAAGACGATCGCCAGCGTTAAACCCAAGCAGGCGACCATCGCCTGCTCGTCGTACCAGGTGAAGCCGCGGTCGAGCCAAAAGTCGATGGCCCAGGTGATCGAGATGAAAGCGATGACTGCGCCGAGACCCAGCGAGGTCCAATTGACGAAATGCGATTCCTCGCGCGCGGCCAGATAGCTCTCGGGCCGATTTTCGTTTGAAGACTTTGCGTCAGCCACGTGTGCACTCCCACTGCATTCCATCTGCGCGGATGATCCCTGACCTACCCTCCAGGAATGGTCCCGCGCCTGGCCACCCGGTCGGGCGGGCTCGGTACGCGGCTCCGCATCGTCTCATCAACCGCCAGCCTCGGCGTGCCGCCCAACAGCAACGGTCCCGGCTTGTCCGCTGTCGGTGGGGTTGCAGCGCCCCTTGCGTTGCCAGGCCAGAGTCAGCAACGCCCACGCCCCCTATAGGGACGTGGGCGCTGACGTCGGCAGGACCCTCGATCCATCACTTCTGGCACAAACCAACTTCCTTGTAGTATTTGAGCGCGCCCGGGTGGTATGGCGTGCCGTGATCCTTGCACATGTTATCGTCGTTGCGATAGCTCCGCCACAGCGGACCGCCTGCCTTGAGCTGGTCTATTTGGGTGTGCATCACCTTGGCCACCTTATAAACTACGTCGTCCGACACACCCTTGTTGGTCCACAGCATGTAGTCGTAGGTGATCAGGTTGGTCGGCTCCACGATGCTGTCGAGCCCCTTACGCGGCTGCACCACGCTCCAGAACGATTTCGGGAACCATTTGTGCATCGCTTTCAGCGCGTCGTCAGAATTTTCGAACGAGATGTGGCGCACGCCGCCGGAGATGCTGGCATTCAACTTCTTGATCCAGCCGGTCCCCGCCGCGAAAATGGCGCCGTCGAGCTTGCCCTGTTCCATCATCCGCCAGTGTTGGACCAGTCCGACAGCCGGAACCTGCTTCACGTCGTCGTAGGTGAGGCCCACGGTCGCCAGCCCGCCGGCGTGAATATTGTAGAACAGGGGGGCCGCCTTGAAGCCGGTGGCCAGACGCTTGCCCTTGAGCTGCTTGACCGATGTGATGCCCAGTTTTTTCGGCACGACGAAGCCAACCGTAAACTTCATCATATTGGTGACCAGGCGAAGGTTATCGTATTTGTTGCCCTTCGACAGGCCGGTGCCGTTCACCGCCATCCAGTATTGAGCAATGTTGGAAATGGCGAACTCAAGCTCGCCGGCATTGACGACGGGGATATACTGCTGGGTTCCGCCCATCGTTTGCTTGCGCATCTGCAACCCATCTGCGTGCTCGGAGACCGCTTTTGAGATGGTGGCCGTGATCTGGGCCACGGCGCCGGCTTTGGTGGCGCCGATACCGACCGTCTGTGCGCTGGCCGAGCCGATCGCCAGCGCCGGCGAGACGACGGCTACGGCCGCCATGATCGTGGATTTGGGTGATAGCAGCGTCATGTTCACTCCCTTTCTCGTCTGCTTTCTTGCTCGTCAACTGTAGATCTTGGTCCGCGCGCGTTAACACCCGACTGCCGGTGCGGGCCAAAATATGATGTAGGCGCAAGTGTTATGCTGTGACGGTTGGTTCTCATGCCTTTGATATGACATGTCGTTAAGTGCGACCAGCTGTCTAGCATGGTGGCCCGAAAGATGAAATACCACGACCGGGCCTAGCATTGCGAGATGAAGATTTGAGCCAATGCCAGGTTTGGTTGACCGTCCAGCAGGCAGCTTCGCCGCCCAGCCTAGCCGTCACATAGGCCGGCTTGCCTGTAATAGCGCATGGCGCCGGGATGGTACGCCGTACCCTGATCCTTGCACAGGTTTGCGTCGGCCCGATAGGAGCGCCAAAGCGGCCCCGCCGCCTTCAACTTGTCGCCGTGCTGATGCATCACTTTGGCCACCTTGTAGGCGATAGCATCCGACAGCCCTTTGTGGGTCCACAGCATGAAATCGAAGGTCGCGATGTTGACGGGCTCGCGGACGCTCACCAAGCCCTTGCGCGGCTTCACAGTGTACCAAAAGGCCTTGGGAAACCAGGTGTGCATCTTTTTCAGCGCTTCTGCTGAGTCTTGAAACGAGATGTGGCGTACACCGCCGTCAATTTTTGCGTTCATCTGCTGCACGAAGCCGGTTCCGACCGCGGCGATGACCGCGTCGATCTTGCCTTCCATGAACATCCGCCAGTGTTGCACCAAGCCGACGGCGGGCACCTTGATAACGTCGTCGTAGGTCAGATCGCCGGTCGCCAGTCCGCCGGCGGTGATAAAGACGAACAGCGGCGCCGACTTGAACCCGGCGGCCAACCGTTTTCCCTTGAGGTCGGCAACCGTCCGGATCCCCGAGGTGTTGGGGACCAGGAAGCCCGTATTGAACTGCATCATCGTCGCGACCAGGCGCAGATTGTCGTATTTTTTGCCCTTGGACAGTCCGGTGCCAGTCCTCGCCATCCAATATTGCGAGATGTTTGAGATGCCGAAGGCGAGTTCGCCGGCGTCGACGACGGGAATATACTGCTGGGTTCCGCCCATCGTCTGCTTGCGCATCTGCAGGCCTTCGCCGCTTTCCGATACCACCTTCGAGATGGTGGCCGTGATCTGCGAAACGGCGCCGGCCTTTGTGGCACCGATACCGAGCGTTTGCGCCAGTGCTGGCATGCTCACAAGCACGGCTGCGAGCCCGAGCCCTCCCAACATTCCGTACCTAAATCCGCTCATCGATTGGTTCTCCTCCCACCGTGGGTGAATTGATCATGTCGATTATCCTTGGCCTTCCATCCTGATGGTCGGATGGCCGCCGCGCAAGCGCGACGTCGGCTTCGCGGCCACCGCCCATCCGACCTTGTCGCGCCGCCGAGCGGCCCCCGGCGAAAATCCTATAGGGCGACGGGTTGCGAGCCGCTTCCTACTATCTTACAGATGGGCTTGCTCCCGGCTCGAGCTCCATCCTGCAATCCGACCGCCGGGACAAGCCGCGGCGGTTCCAATCCAAAGGCCAAGGAGGGGTGATGCGTTACGTCAGCTTGACGCTGTTCTTGTTCGCGTTCTGGCTCGCGCTCTCCGGTCATTATACGAGCTTTCTACTTCTCATGGGGATCGTCGCGACGGCGCTCTGCGTCATTCTGGCTGTCCGTATGCACGTGCTGGATGAAGAGGCGCACCCGATGCATTTGTTCAGCCGCGCGCTGAGTTACTGGCCGTGGTTGGCCGTGGAGATTGCGAAGTCGGGATGGGGTGTGACGAAGGTCGTCTTGAACCCCAGCTTACCGGCGTCGCCGACCATGACGATTGTGAGATCAACCCAGAGCAGCCTGGTCGGCGTGGCCACCTACGCCAACTCCATCACCCTCACGCCCGGCACCGTCACCACCAACGTGCGGGGCAACCTGCTGACGGTGCATGCATTGGTCACCGACGGCGCCAATGACGTTGAGGCCGGCGAGATGGACCGGCGGGTGACCCGTTTCGAAGGGGAGTCGTGATGTTCATAGCGGCAACCGCGGCCGTTCTGGCGGCGATGGTGCTTGTTGTCACGCGCGCCATACGTGGCCCGACGGTTTTCGATCGCGTGCTGGCGGGCAACGCGATCGGCACCCTCGCCATCTTGTTTCTAGCGGTTCTCGGCTTCTTGATGGAGCGCCCAGAATGGCTGGATATCGGACTGACCTACGCGCTGCTCAATCTCATCTCGACGTTGGCCGTCCTCAAATTCTTCCGACATGGCGATCTCGCCTATGACCCCGACGAGGACATCGATTAATGGGCCTGTCGTTGGTGGACATCCTGAGTTGGCCGCTGGTGATAGCCGGCTCGTTCTTCATCGTCGTCGGGGCCCTTGGCGTGCTGCGGCTACCCGATGTGTTCACCCGCATGCACGCGGCCAGTGTGATCGAGACGGTCGGCGCCGGGCTACTGCTGATTGGACTGATGCTCCACTCAGGGTTCAGCCTTGTCACACTTAAGCTTTTGTTTTTGCTAGCGCTTTTCTTCTTCATATCACCTGTGGTGACGCACGCGTTGGCGCAGGCTGCGTTGCACGCCGGCTTGCTGCCGGAGCTGCACGAGGATCGACGCGACGCCAGGGAGGCCGCCTTGATGAGCGCGTCCGCGCCGGGCGCCGCCGATGTGGTGACGGGCCCGGCGCCGGGTGCTCAAGGCGATTGAAACGGTAAAGGGGGCAGAGTTGGAAGCCTACATCAACATGGTCCTGTTGACGCTGTTGGCGGCCGTGACCATTGCCATTATCCGGCAGCGCAACCTGTTCGGTGTCGTGATCCTCGCCGGCATCTATAGCTTCCTTATGGCAAGCGCCTTCATGGTACTGGATGCGGTTGACGTGGCGATGACCGAGGCTTCGGTCGGCGCCGGTATTTCGACGGTGCTGTTGCTGGCGACGCTTTACCTAACCGAGGCCCGAGAGTATCCGCCGGCGCACGGTGCTGCGTTACCGCTGTTCGTTTCAGCCGTGGTCGGTGCCGCCCTGGTTTGGGGCACCTTCGGTCTACCGCCGTTTGGCGCCGCCGATGCCCCGGTCCATACCCACGTGGCGCCCCATTACCTCGGCAAATCGATCGCGGAGACCCACGTCCCCAACGTCGTCACCGCGGTTCTGGCCGACTATCGAAGCTTCGATACGCTGGGCGAGGTGACGGTCGTGTTCACCGCCGGCATGGGCGTGCTGATGCTGTTGAGGGGGCGGCGGCGTAAGAAGGGGGAGGACGTCAAGGAGGCGGGATCGTCATGAAACTCGATGTCGTCCTGAGGATTGGCACCAAGCTGGTGCTGCCGTTCATCCTGCTGTTTGCCGCCTATGTGCATTTTCACGGTGAGTACGGTCCGGGCGGCGGCTTTCAAGCCGGCGTCATCGCTGCAGCCATGTTTATTCTCTACGCACTGATGTTCGGCATCAACGCGGCCCAGCGGGTGGCGCCGCGGGAGGTGGTGGAATACATGGTTCCGCTGGGGGTTCTGATCTTCGTCCTGACTGGGTTGCCGGCCATGCTCGAGGGCGCCAATTTCCTCGACTACGGCGTGTTTGACCACCACGATCCGACCCACGGACGGCCGATCGGCATTTTGTTGGTGGAGACTGGCGTGCTGATCACCGTGTTCTCGACCATGCTGTCGATCTTTTATGCGTTCTCAGAGCGGGGTCGTTAATGTTCGGCTTCAACGACATCGCTTTCCACTACAACTACCTCATCACCATTTTCCTGATGGTATCGGGTCTTTACGTGGTGATCGCCCGCGGCAACATGATCAAGAAGTTGATCGGTCTGTCGCTGTTTCAGACGTCCGTCTATCTGCTTTACATCTCGCCGGGCAAAATCATCGGCGGCACGCCGCCGATCCTGGATTCGGCCTACAGCGTCTACTCCAATCCGCTACCCCACGTGTTGATCCTGACCGCCATTGTGGTCGGCGTGGCGACGCTGGCGCTCGGCCTCTCGCTGGTGGTGCGCATCTATGAAGCGTACGGCACGGTGGACGAGGACGAAATCTTCGCGATGGATGAAGACGCATGACAGGGTTCGAGCAGCTCGCGGCTCAGCTCCCGATCCTGTTGGTCGTGCTGCCGCTGATTGGCGCCTTGTTGACGGCATTCCTACGGCGTGGAGCGACCGCCTGGCTGGTCGCTCTACTGGTCAGCATTGCGCTGCCGTTCTTAGCTGTGGCGCTGCTATTGAAGGTGCTGGCGACCGGGCAGACCATCTCCTACGGCATCGGCGGTTGGCCGCCGCCAATCGGCATCGAATACCGGGTTGATACGCTGAACGCGTTTGTGCTGACGGTGGTGACGGTGATCGGCGCGTTCATCATGCCGTACGCTCGCCGCAGCGTTGCCCACGAGGTGTTCGAGCACCAGCAGGCGTGGTTTTACACCATGTACTTACTGTGTTTGGCTGGCTTGCTCGGGATCACCGTCACGGGCGACGCGTTCAACGTCTTCGTGTTTATGGAGGTGTCTTCGCTCGCCACCTACGTGCTGATCGCCCTCGGCCGCCACCGTCGCGCATTGTTGGCCTCGTACCAATATCTGATCATCGGCACCATCGGTGCCACGCTCTACGTGATCGGCATCGGCCTGCTTTACGTGGTGACCGGCAGCCTCAATCTGCATGACATTTCGGGCCGGCTGGCGGGCGCCTCGGCGGAGTATTCGCGCACCGTGATGGCGGCGCTGGCGTTCTTGACCGTCGGCGTGAGTCTCAAGCTGGCGTTGTTTCCGATGCACGTTTGGCTCCCCAACGCCTACGCGTACGCACCGTCTACGGCTGCCGCTTTCCTCGCCGGCACGGCCACCAAGGTTGCCGTTTATTTGCTGATTCGCTTGTTCTTTTCGGTGTTCGGTGTCGCCATCAGTCTGGAGCGGCTCCCGGTCAACGAGATCTTAATGGTGCTGTCGCTGGCCGCGATGTTCATCGCCTCACTGATCGCCATCTTCGAAAATAACGCCAAGCGGATGATGGCCTACTCCTCCGTCGCGCAAATCGGCTATATTACGTTGGGCATCGCCATCGGCAACGCCGCGGGGCTGGCGGGCGGCATTGTCCATCTGTTCAATCATGCGGTGATGAAAACGGTGCTGTTTATGGCGCTCGGCGCGATGCTGTACCGGCTCGGCTCGGTGCAGGTCGTCGACTTGGCCGGGCTGGGGCGAAAGATGCCGCTCACCACCGCGGCGCTGGTGCTGGCCGGGTTGGGTTTGATCGGCGTGCCCGGGACGGTCGGGTTCGTTTCGAAATGGTACCTGGCGGTGGGCGCGGTGGAGTACGGGTCGTGGTGGTTGGCGTTTGCAATTGTCGCCAGCTCGCTGTTGGCCGTCGTCTACGTCGGCCGCCTGGTTGAGGTCGCCTACCTCCGCCCGCCCCCGGAAAGCGCGCAGACGGCACGCGAACCACCGTTCTCGATGTTGCTACCGATCCTGGTGCTGGCCGCGGCGACCGTCTATTTCGGCTTCGACACGCGGTTGACCGGGGATGTCGCCGCCGCCGCCGCTCAGGCCTTGCTGCGGGGGGGCGCACAATGAACGCACTGACGCCTGAGCAGCTTGTGCTGGCCGCGCTGATCGTACCGCTCGTGGGCGCTGCGCTGATCCCCTTGTTCCATCGCTATCCCAACCTGCGCGAGACGGTCACGTTGGTCACCGCCGCGCTGCTCGCCATCATCGTGTGGAGCCTGCTCGGGCCGGTTTTGGCCGGCGAGCGCCCCGAAGCGCTCAACCTGCACATTGCCGTCGGGCTGTCTTTGGCGTTCAAGGTCGAGCCGATCGGGCTGATGTTCGCGTTGGTTGCCTCGACCCTCTGGATCGTCAACTCGATCTATTCGATTGGCTACATGCGCGGCAACAAGGAGCCGCGACAGACCACCTTTTACGTGTGTTTCGCCGTGGCGATCGCGTCGACCATGGGCATTGCATTCGCCGGCAATCTATTCACGTTGTTCTTGTTCTACGAGGCTTTGACGTTGTCGACCTACCCGTTGGTGACGCACAAGGCCAACCTGGAAGCCAAGAACGCGGGCCGCGTTTATCTGCTGTTGCTACTCGGCACGTCCATGCTGCTGCTGCTGCCGGCCATCATCATCACGGCCGTCGTCGCGGGAACGCTGGACTTCACGGCGGGAGGGATCCTGGCCGGCAAGGTCAGCCCGATCGAGATGGGGGTGCTGCTTGCGCTGTACGCCTTGGGCATCGGCAAGGCGGCGCTGATACCGATCCATTTTTGGCTGCCGGCGGCGATGGTGGCGCCGACCCCCGTCAGTGCCCTGTTGCACGCCGTTGCGGTGGTCAAGGCGGGCGTGTTCACGGTGTTGAAAGTGGTTGTTTATGTTTTTGGAATCGATGCGCTTTCGACCAGTGGCATGAATGAATGGCTGATCTGGTTGGCCTGTTTCACGATCATTGCGGCATCGCTGGTGGCTTTGCGGCAGGATAATCTCAAGAAGCGGCTGGCCTACTCGACAGTTTCACAGCTGTCGTATGTGGTGCTTGGCGCCGCCTTGGCGACGACCGTTAGCGTGGCTGGCGGCGCGCTGCACATCGTTATGCATGCTGCCGGTAAGATCACCCTCTTTTTTTGCGCCGGCGCAATCTACACAGCAGCTCATAAAACCGAGGTGAGCGAACTCGACGGCATTGGCCGAACCATGCCGTTTACCATGGCGGCATTCGCCATCGGTTCTTTGAGCTTGATCGGGTTGCCACCTTTGGGTGGGATTTGGAGCAAACTTCTGCTGGGCATCGGTGCGCTGGACGCAAACCTGCAATTTGCCCTGGTTGTTTTGATGATCAGCTCATTGCTGAATGTGGCCTACTTGATGCCGATCGTGGCGAGAGCCTTCTTCTTGCCCGTCAAGTCCAGCTCCGACCATGGGCATGGGACGCCAGATGAAGATGGTCTCGACGATCCCGCGCAGCAACACACCTCCGTAGCTAACCGCGGGCGATGGGCAATCAAAGAAGCGCCGCTTCCTTGCGTTGTCGCCCTGTGCTTCACGGCGCTGCTGTGCATAGTGCTTTTCTTCTATGCCGGACAGGTGCAATCGCTCATTTTACCGGCGTTGTCGGCCAAGTAAGAGACGAAGTATGAGCACGCCCTCCGATAACGACCAGCATTCAACCCCACCTGCCGATCAACATTGGCTTGAAAGGCCGGCGACCGTGCGCAGAATTGTGCACGCACTTTATCTGGTGTGTGCCATCGTTTTTTTGTTGGATATTTTTGTCCACGATCACAGCCCGTTCGCGATCGAGTACATTTTCGGCTTCTACGGACTTTATGGATTCATCGGTTGTGTCTTTCTGGTGTTGGCCGCCAAGCTCTTGCGGGTCGTATTGATGCGGCCGGAGGACTACTATGACCGCTGAGTTTTCCCCCGGTTTGATACTGATCTTAGGCGCGATCGTTGTTCCGTTTCTCCCACGCACGCTGCGTGGGATCTATATGCTGGCGCTCCCGATCGTCGCCTTCTTTTATCTCCTATCGCTGCCGACCGGCGACCATGCTCAGATCGAGATACTGGGGCTGACGCTGAAGACGCTACGGATTGATCGGCTAAGCCTCATATTCGGCTACATCTTTCTGCTGGCCGCGTTCCTGAACGTTATCTACGCGCTGCACGATCAGGACCGGATCCAGCAAGTCGCCGGTCTGGTCTACGCAGGCAGCGCGATCGGAGCGGTGTTTGCCGGCGACCTCGTCACGTTGTTCCTTTATTGGGAAGGCACGGCGATCGCATCGGTGTTTCTGATTTGGGCGCGACGATCCGAAAAAGCGTTCGGCGCCGGTATGAGGTATCTCATCATCCAGGTTGGCTCCGGTGTCATTTTATTGGCCGGGCTGATGCTGCACTACCGAGCAACGGGCTCGATCGCATTCGATCAACTCGGGTTGGACGGTAGTTTGGGCAATTGGTTGATCTTCATAGCCTTCGGGATCAAATGCGCGTTTCCGCTGCTGCATAACTGGTTGCAGGACGCTTATCCCGAGGCAACCGTGACCGGCACCGTCGCCCTTTCGGCGTTCACCACCAAACTAGCGGTCTATGCGCTGGCGCGCGGATACGCGGGGACCGACATTCTGATCGCCATCGGGGCGACGATGACGGCGTTCCCTATCTTTTATGCCGTGATCGAGAACGATTTGCGCCGCGTGTTGGCGTACAGCCTGAACAATCAGCTTGGTTTCATGGTCGTTGGTATTGGCATCGGCACCGAGTTGGCGCTCAATGGTACCGCCGCCCACGCGTTTTGCCACATCCTCTATAAGGCACTGCTGTTCATGTCGATGGGAGCGGTGCTGTACCGGGTCGGCACGGTGAAAGGCTCCGAACTGGGCGGGCTGTTCAAGTCCATGCCCTGGACGACAGGTTTCTGTATCGTGGGCGCCGCATCAATTTCGGCATTTCCGCTGTTCAGCGGATTTGTTTCGAAGTCGATGATCATATCCGCGGCGATGAAGGAGGAGTTGCTGTGGACCTGGTTGATTCTCTTGTTTGCGAGCGCCGGCGTGTTTCACCATTCGGGGATTAAGATCCCATATTTTGCATTCTTCGCTCATGATTCCGGGAAGCGGTGCGATGAAGCGCCCCTTAACATGCTGATCGCGATGGGAATCACCGCTGCGTTGTGCATTGGTATTGGCGTGTTTCCCTCGCTGTTGTATGCGATCTTGCCCTACCCGGTTGCCTACGAGCCGTATACCTTCGATCACGTGGTCACGCAGCTCCAGTTGTTGCTGTTCTCCGCACTGGCCTTCACCGTGCTGATGCTCACGGGGGTCTATCCTCCTGAGCTGCGATCAATCAATCTCGACTTCGATTGGATCTACCGCAAGCTGGGCAAGGAGGTGCTGGTTGCGGCCGACCACGCGGCCGATTGGGTTTGGCAGCGGCTTGAGGGGGTTGCCCGCTCTATCGCCGTGGCGATCGCCAATGTGACCCATCACCATCACGGCCCCGACAGCATATTCGGTCGAGCCTGGCCGACCGGTCGCATGGCATTTTGGACCACCGTAATGCTCGGCGCATATCTGTTGGCCTCCTTCGTTCGCATGTGAACGATCGTGGGCGCAGATGCCGTTACAAGATCGCGCGGTGGCCGTTGTCTCGGGTCGCGGCCGTGCCTCGCTGGGCATGGGCCTCCAGAAAAGCGATGATCTCGGCGGCGACATCGGTGCCAGTCGCGGTCTCGATGCCGCGCAAGCCAGGGGTCGAGTTCACCTCGATCACCAGCGGACCGCGTTGCGAGCGCAATAGGTCGACGCCGCAGGCGTTAAGACCCAATGCGTCGGCTGCGCCGATCGCTGCCGCCTGTTCCGCCTCGCTCAACTGGGTCGGCTGGGCCTTGCCGCCGCGATGCAAGTTGGCGCGGAATTCCTGACCGTGGCCGACGCGCGTGATCGCGGCAACGGCACTACCCCCGACCACCATCACCCGGACATCCGAGCCTTGTGCCTCCCTGATATATTCTTGCACCAGGATATTGGCATTGGCGGCGCTGAAGGCTTCGATCATCGAAATCGCTGAGATTGTGGTCTCGGCCAGCATCACACCCATACCCTGGGTGCCCTCCACCAGCTTGACGATCACCGGCGCACCACCGACCGCCTTGATCACGGCCTCGGCCGTGCGCGGACCGTGCGCGAACGCCGTAGCGGGCAGGCCGATGCCGCGGCGGGCCAACAGCTGCAGTGCGCGCAACTTGTCTCGTGATCGGCCGATCGCCTCGCTCTCGTTCAAAGACAACACACCGCTGATCTCGAATTGGCGCAGAACCGCCAGCCCGTAGGGCGTGATCGAGGCGCCGATCCGCGGGATCACCGCATCATAATGGCCAATGACCTTGCCGCCGTACCACAGCTTGGGTCGGCTGGAGGTGATATTCATATGGACATGTAAGGTATTGACGATATCCAGCTGGTGTCCGCGCATGCGCGCTGCCTCTGCGATCCGCCGATGTGAATAAAGCGCCGGATTACGGGCCAGCATGACAAAGCGCATCGGCTCCACTCCTTCCGCGACCGGCGCGACAGCGGTTCACTGGCGCAAACTGAACAACAGCTCCGTCGCCGACAATGCCGACCGTGTGATGGCGTTCACCATCTCCGCGCTCACCTTACGATCTCGAGGCCGATATCGGTATCAGATTGGTGTCGCAGGTGTCTCGAACAGTGCCGCGCGCGCAACGCATTTGATACGACGACGTCAGCAACGGCCGCGCTACATCGGTTCCGCCTTAGACGGACTGACCACCAAGATCCTGGCGCTCACGGATGCGCTTGGCAAGCTGGTGCGGTTCCAGCTTCTGCCGGGCCATCGCGACGACACGGTCGGTGTCGCGCCGCTGATTGCAGGTGTTGCGTTCGACGCCTTGCAGGCCGATAAGGCGTTCGATGTGAACTGGAGCATCGATGCGTGGCATGAACCTGGCGCCAAGGTCGTCATTTCGCAAATGCGGCATCGCATGGTGCCACTTGAGATCGACGCTGAAATCTACAAATGGCGCCATCTCATCGAGAACTTGTTCTGCAAACTCAAACCGTTCAAGCGCATCGCTATGCGCAGCGCCAAAACCGACGACAGCTTCGCCGCGATGATCAATCGAGCCTGATACTCAACGGGCCCGAGGGCAGACATGCGCCGGCCGGGGTGGCGGGCGCGCTAGATCATCGCGCCTTGAATCGGGATCGTTTCGATTCCGATTAAAGGCAGGTTGCTCTAGGCTTCCGAGCGACGACCTTGGATCAGGTCCCAGGCCACATTGATCCGCTTGATGCGTTGCTCGCGGTTGCGGCGATCATCCTCGTCGCGGGCGTGATCGGGGTGCCAGCTCTGCCGCAGGGCCTCCACCAGCTTCTTGACGATACGCTCATTGACATCGGGGTTCACGCCGAGCAGCGCATAGGCCTCCGTCTTATCGCGCGGCTCTTCCAGCTGCGCGCCGGCGGACGGCCCGTCGGCGAGACTGGAGCTCGCACCATCGGCAATCGCCGACAGACGCTGTAACTCACGGGTCAGCGATTGCGCCCGGCTGCGCGCCGACTTCCATTGGGTCGAATCGGAAGGCTGCAGCGTCGACAGGCTCGCCAAGCGTTCCCCAGCGGCGTGGAGCTCTCGGGCGAGCACTTGGCGAACGGCAGTGGTGGCTGGCAACTGGTCGAGGCTCGCGCGCGCCGCACTCAACATGCGATGGGCCTGATCGATCAACTGAGCAGCGCTGCGGGCTTCCGCGTCGCGCATCGAATGGCCGATGGCAAGCCCTGTCGTCGGCGGTTCGACCGCCGCCGCGCCAGGGTCGCGGCCGGTCAACGCTGCGCCACAGTGCCCACCACCCTGAGGCCCATCGGTGCGACCACCTTGACCGTCTTGGCGGTGTGCACGAACCATCGACAGGGCCAGCAGAAACGCCAGCAACGCCATGCTAGCCGTGGCCGCCGTGCTCCAGCTCCATACCGAAAAACGATGATCCGCCGAAGCGGCCGGTTCCCCGCGCTCGAGGCTGTTGTCACGCTGTGGGGGCTGACCTGGGCTAATCAGTTCGGTGCGCCAGCCATTGACGAGCGTTGACGACGCCTTTGATGGACGACTTTTTGGGGCCCAGACAAGATCGGGCTGAGATCGCGGGTGCTCGCTCGGTTCCGGCGGCACCGTGTCGGTCGCGCGGTCAGCGCTGACGCCGGTCGGTGCGGGTGGCGCAGCCGTTGAGGCAAAGCTGGCTGCGGCGCCGCGCGCTGCTCCTGCGACCGTCTGCTCGTTCATCGACGCCATCAACGGGGCGGCGTTGGACCAGGCCGGCAACCTTGAACCCTCCACAGGGTCGATCCCGATCACGGCGTCCTTCGCTTCGGACCGGCCCTTGTCCGCCTGATCGGCCGGCGACGCCGATGCAGCATCGGCCGCAACGTCGGCAATGCCAGGCGCGCCGGGCGCTGGTCGTTCAAGCGTGGTCCATGGTCTGATTGTGCTGGCTATCGCGATCGGTGCGGACAGCGACCCGGCAACGATACGGGCGCCGATCAGGTGCACCGGAGCATAACCCGCCGGCAGCACGAACGTCGGCCTCGAAGCCCGGTAGCGACCCGCATGCCAACAATCATCGAAAGACGCGCTGCCAAACAGCGCGATGTTTGACCCGGTGCTGCGCAGCCGCTCATAACAGTCGGCCTTGCCGCCCGGCCGATGGAAACGCGTGATGTGAATTCGCCCGGCCCGCCGCCGCGTGCGCAACTCTGCCCGCCTGGAGGCGATCGCGACGAAAACGTCTGACCAGGGTACTTTGGCGCCGCCACAGTTGATCGAGAACCGATGGATCTTCCATGATTCGCAGGCGCGAACGGCGGCACCTACACAAGCGCTGTACGCCCGACTGCGGCGCTTGCCGATGATGTCATAGGATGTGCGCGGTGCTGGGCTCAACTTGAGCTGATTGTGCTGCTTTGCACACGCGAACGGCATCGCCAGGCGTTCCCGGCCGGCCGCCTGGGACGTCGATAAGCAGGGTCCCAAGGCCACGAGCAGCCATAGCCCCCCCCAACCCACTCTCATGAGCGTAGCGCCCCCTGATGCCTCCGCGTCAATTCCGCTCTTGACGCCAAACCGCGGCATGACTGTGGCAAAGTTTGCGGTGGTTTGGGACCTGCCACATCATCGGGTAACCTGATGCAACGGTGAACTGACGTTGGCCGCTGTTCGGCTGAGCAAGCGCCTCCAGGCCTGCAGGAACGCGTTAAGATGATGGAAAACCAAAACCTTTTTGCTTTGATCGAAACCCAATGCGCCACCAGCCGGGATCGGCCAGCCTTTGTCACACCGCACGGTGAGATAACGACCTATGGGGAGCTGGCACAACAGGTCGCCCGCATGGCCAACGCCCTCAAAACTGCCGGCGTGGAGCCGGGCGATCGGGTTACGGCGCAGGTCGAAAAATCGCTCGCGAACGTTGTGCTGTACCTTGGATGTCTCAAGGCGGGCGGTGTCTTCAATCCGCTCAACGCCGGATATACGCCGGTGGAGCTCGACTATTTCATCGGCGATGCCGAGCCCCGCGTGTTGGTGTGTCAAACGTCAACGCGCGACGTGCTTGAGCCGATCGCCAACCGCCATGGGGTCGGATCAACCCTGTTTTTGGAGCCGGATGGTCGGGGATCGCTGTCGGATTTGGCCGCGGCCCAATCGAGCGCGCATTCAACGGTGCATCGCACCGATGATGATTTGGCCTCGCTCATCTATACTTCTGGCACCACCGGGCGCTCCAAGGGCGCGATGATTACCCATGGCAATTTGACCTCGAATTTGTCGGCCTTGTGCGCGGCCTGGCAGATCACCGGCGACGACGTGCTTTTGCACGCGCTGCCAATTTTTCATGTTCATGGTTTGTTTGTTGCGATCAACACCTGCCTGGCACAAGGCGCCAAGCTGATATGGATGCCCAGGTTCGACCCTTCTGAATTGGTGCGGTTGATGCCGCAGGCGACCATGCTGATGGGCGTTCCGACCTTTTACACGCGCTTGCTTGCGCACCCCGGTTTCGGTCGCCAGACGGCGCAACACATGCGGCTGTTCATCTCCGGCTCTGCGCCGCTGTTGGCGGAAACCCACGACGCGTTTCGGGAGCGCACCGGCCATGCCATTCTTGAACGCTACGGCATGACCGAAGCGGGCATGATCACGTCGAATCCCTATGCCAGCGGCGGGCGCATCGCCGGTACGGTCGGTTATGCCCTACCGGGGATTTCGGTGCGAACCGTGGGTCCCGATCGGACCGTGTTGGGTGCTGGCGAAGTTGGCGGGATCGAAATCAAAGGTCCCAACGTGTGCAGCGGTTACTGGCGCAATCCGGAAAAGACTCAAGCCGAGTTTCGCGCTGATGGTTATTTCGTCACGGGAGACCTGGGTACGCTGGCCGCCGACGGGCGTTTGAGCATTGTCGGACGCGCCAAAGATCTCATCATTTCTGGCGGCCTCAATGTCTATCCGAAAGAGATTGAGGATGAGCTCAATGCCTTGCCTGAGGTTGCAGAGGCTGCCGTTATCGGGGTTCCACACCCTGACTTAGGCGAAGGCGTGGTTGCCATCCTGACCCGGGTCGAAAACAGTGCAATTCGGTCACATGACGCCATAATTGCGTATCTGGAGTCGCGATTAGCGAAATTTAAGGTACCAAAACGTATATATGAGGTTGACGCCCTGCCCCGTAACGCTATGGGCAAGGTACAAAAAGTCGAACTCCGGCAGCATTATGAGTCGGTATTCAGCGACTGATCGGCGGGATTGACCTGCCTGCGCTTGTGCAAGTGGCGCACGCGCGAGACCCCAGCAGGGGGTATTTAACCTTTTCACTGCGCTTGATTTCCTGCTCTATGTTGCCTCAATAGGGAGGCTCAGAATGCGGACGATCGCTGCCAATTCGGTATGGCAGCGGCGGCTGTGTGAGCAAGTCGCGAGGAAAGAGATGAGTTCCGAGCCCGTCGTTGGTTTGCCGACACTCGCACCTGGGCGCGCCCAAGTCCGTCCCAGAATCGGACAGATCCGTGATCTGCCGATCGGCGGGATGCGCGACCGGTACGGTGCGCATGTGTCGGCGCTGAACGGCCGATTGAGCGCATTGGACGATATGCCACGTGCACAGCCCAATGCTCTCGGGCAGCACATTGCGCGTCTGGCAGGTGCCGACGGGCTCGGCTGGGCGCAACGCACGCCAACCGCTGCTCGCGCCCGCGTACCGCGTCTCACCCATGACCTGGCGGGCCGCGGAGATCACAACCATCGAAAGATGGATCTTGGTCGGGCAGCCGGACCTGTTATCCGTCGGGAGATCGGCGAGCGCAGGCCGGGGCGAGTTGGCTTCGCAATTGGATTTGGCTGGGGAGGCCAATTCCGCCGTGATCATTGAACGATGGCCGAGGGGAGGCTGCGAGGAGCAATGCACTGGCAAGGCAAACGAGATTGGTCGCCCAACATTATGATCAAAAAACTGATCTTGCTGGGCGAAATTGGTGTCGGCAAAACCTCGCTGGCACGGCGATTAGTGTCCGATACGTTCGGCGACAATTACAAAGCCACGATCGGTGTCGATATTTATCGCTACGAGTTGGATTCCGCGCGGGTAGGGACTCCTTTCCAATTCCTGATGTGGGATACGGACGGCAGCTTTGGTGAGTCCATTATTCGACAATTCTATGCCCGCAAATCGGACGCTGCGATGATAATCGCCGATGTCACTCGGCCATCGACGATCGACACGATGGTCCGGATGAGCCAGCAATACAAGCAAGCTGCGCCTGGCCGCTACGTGGCCCACGTGCTGAATAAAGTCGATCTCGTCGAAAACGAGGTACCCGCGGAGATCAGGCAAAGGCTGTTAAGCACCAACGTGCCGCTGTTTGAGACCAGTGCTGCCAGCGGTCTTCAGGTCAAGCACTCATTCCAAGAGGTTGCGCAAAGCATCATCCAGCTCGAGATGTAAGCACGTTTATTTGGACTGATCGAATGCACAATTCAACCCAGTCTGCATCGTTGACAGAAGCAACTGAATATCTGATTGCGCGCGGACAGGTCGGCATCGTGTGGATCGATGAGTCGCTGATCATCCGCGAGTGCTGGGGCGCCCTGATCGATTTCGTAAAGGTCGGCGTACCGATTGGCCTGGCTTTCCTACCGCTCTATGGCCTCGAAGATGAAATCAAGCGGCTGCGCGAGCGAACACTAGCAGAGCTGGAGCTAAAGAATGTCGCGATGATCGATCCCAATGGCGAGGGCCCACGCCTGAATTGCCAGGTCAATTGGGTCGAAGCCAGCCAGCGATACCTGCTGATCGTCGAGCGATTGACGCTACAGGCTGAATTCGAAGCCGAGCTGGAGAACCAAAGTCGGCGCCGGGCGCTGGCGGAGGCGAAGGCTCTGGAACAGGCTAAAGAACTGGCCGCGGCCAATGCCGAACTGTCTCGCGCCAATCGGGAATTGTCGGAGTTCGCCGCGATTATCTCGCACGACCTGAAATCACCGATGCGTGCTCTGCGTTACTATGCGGAGGATATCGAGACCGCCCTGGCGGCCGACGATATTGTCGACGCGCGCGATCACATCGACGCCTTGAAGAACCAAACCAAGCGGATGGCGCAGATGCTGACCGACCTGTTGGCCTATGCCCGCATCGGTCGGGTGGAGGAGGCGGTGATGGCCATCGACACGCGCCAGCTGGTCGAAGCGATCGTGGTGTCCTTGCCGCGACCGAGTGAATTTCGCATTGAGATCATCGGTCGGTGGCCGGTCTTGAAAACGGTGGTACCGGCGCTCGACCTGGTCCTGCGCAACTTGATCGACAATGCGCTCAAGCACCACGATCGCCGTGACGGCCACGTGACAATTGCAGCAGCGCCAATGGAAAATGGGGCGACTTTTACGATCAGCGACGACGGCCCAGGGATCCCTTTGCGTTACCACGGCGTCGTGTTCCAGCCATTCTGTAAGCTCGGCGAAGCCGCGGCGGAGGAGGCCGAAATATCGGCCAATCCAGGCAGCGGCATGGGCCTTTCCCTAGTCCGCAAGACCGTTGAGACGGTCGGCGCGACGATCGAACTGGAATCAGCCCCGGCTGCTGGGCGGGGGTCATGCTTCCGACTGACTTGGCCAGGTGAGCAAGCCTCCTAATCGATTCCTCCGGCAAACTTTGTAGTGTTCAGGAAATTCTGCTATCAAGGCGGATGCGTGAAACACGTGCGCGTGTTCGCCCTGCGGATTGCTAGCCCCATCCTGATTTTTTTCGAGCCCTACAGTGCGGCTGCCGGATGGTGCGAGGAGAAGTTCATGACGTCAAAGCCCAAGGGTACCGGCGCAGAGTACCTCGTACGCCAAAGTGGGTTAGCCAAAACCCGACAAGCGCTTCCTCCCATCAAAGATATTCTGATCGTCGAGGACGAACCTTCGGACAGCAGGCGTCTGGTGGCCACGCTGCGCTCTATTTTCGGCTACGAGTTGGACGTGCGACGCGCAACGACCCTTAACAGCGCGCTGGACATGGTGCTGGAGCGGCAACCCGAGCTGATCCTGCTCGACGACTATCTGAAGCCAGCCGATACGGCCCTTGATTCGATCCCGATGATCCGGCACGCCAATTACCAGGGGCCGATCATCATCATCAGCGGCGAGGTGGATCGGTTGCGGCGGGCCGAGCTGTTGGCCAAAGGCGCAAATGACACGATCAATAAGGAAGATCTCAACAGCGGCGCCATTACCGAGGTGCTGGTTCGACTGGGCCGGAGCCAATGCCAGGACGGCGGCGCGGTGGGCTGAGCTGAACCGTCCTGGGCTTACAAACGCAAAAGCCACACCGTCGAGCGCGCAAGTCAATCAGGCGCCGTCGCCTGCCGCGGTCGACCGCTTGAAGTGACGCGCTTCAACGGTTTTGCTCTATGGCTTTTCACGGTCAGCCGGGAGCATCCCGCTCCCCCGCCCTGTTCGGTTCAGGTTCCGGCGCTTCCTGCATTAAACTGGAATCAGCCCAAAACCGATTTAGCTAATAAAATTGCTCAATTAATTAGCGTCGAATATCTGCGATTGTAGCGATGAAAGGCGCGGGTCAGCCAGCGATGTCACGGTCCCCGCGATCGGCGACTTCGCCACCCTACCGGTGACGGTTTCAGAACGCGGTGGAACCGGACAACGGCGCGTCCGCCAGGTGGCGATGGTCCACCTGCGAAAACTTCTTGGAGTGTGGGGGCGCGATGGCTATACCTATGGCGTTTCGTAGATTGCTCGAACCATCCCGGTTCCCGCACAGCCACCCGGTGGCCCGCTTGTGTGGGTGGCCGGGTGGGGGAACGGGCCGGCAAGGCTGATCCGCCTGAGGCGGAAATGAACAAGGGCGCTATCGCGGGCGTGGCGGAATCGGTAGACGTAACGGACTTGAGACATCTTTTGAGTGCTCCCACGGGAAACCTGGGATGCAGAACTGCTCAAATTCGGGGAAACCTTTTAGATGGCAATCCCGAGCCAAGCCTTGAGGAACACCGTTTCCGAGAGGAAGGTGTAGAGACTAGACGGGCAGCACCTAAGCGCAGATGCAGGCGTAAGGTGAAGGGATAGTCCAGACCACAAACCTGATCAGCATGCCGACGGCATTGCGGAACTGGGCGGCGAAAGTCGTAGTTGGTACGAAAATCCGTTGGGCGAAAGCCCGTGGGGGTTCAAGTCCCCCCGCCCGCACCATCTCTCAGGTCGGCACCATCCCTCAGCCCACTCGCTGATCGTGGTGTTGGATGCCGGCAGGGGGATCCGGCCGGCACGGTGATTTCGCCTCAGGCGGAAATGATTTAGAGCAACCTGCCTTAAATCGGAATCGGAACGATCCCGATTAAAGGCAGAAAGTTGCTCACCACTTTAAGAGCGATCATCGCGCCTTAAATCGGAACCGGCGCAATTGGAATCGGCGTTGCGGTTCCGATTTAAGGCGCGATGATATAGAGCGCGGGCTGGGAGGCTGCGCGCCGGAGGGCCCCAGGTCAGGCCTCAGGCGGACGCAGTTTGTTTAATGTCGACGGTCAGACGGTCGCCATCTGCAATATTCAGTGCATCACGCAGGTTGACAGCCGCTATGATCTCGAGCTGGTTCGGCGGGTAGCCGATCACCTCCGGCACAACTATAGCGCTATCGATGCGGCCACCAACGACGGCCCGATAGCAGCGGGCGTCGCAATCGCGCGGTCCATCGTTGGGGTTGTTGATTCGCACGCCGTCGGTCTGCTTCACACGCTGCCAGACTACCTGATCGTCGGGGACGTCGATGACGAGGTTCACGGTGCCGGGAAACGGATCAATGCCGAGTTTGGCAATGAATTGTCGGCGCGCCCAATCCAGTCGGGTCAAATGCTTGCCTTGGCCAATCCCGGTGACCAGTCGGCCGATTATTCTCGCGTCGCCCATAAAGCCTCTTGTCTCGGCCAACCGGCCTGTCACCGGACCGTTCGGCCGCGTACGCTCTCGGCGCCCGTTAGGGTTATGGGCGCTTGATCGCCACAATCATGTCCACCTGAGGCGGATGTGGCTTGCCGGCCCGCTGCTTGCCCGGTCGCCCGCACGAGCGCGGCATGGGGTGGTCGGGTGGGGGAGCGGGATAGTTCCAGCTCACTGGGAAAAGCTATAAACCGCGTTTTCGTCACGATCCAGCTGGTGCTTGCTTGATGTCCCAGGTCTGCAGACGAGGGCGCGAATTGCGACGTTGATCGATTGGCGATCAAGGCGACCTCGTTAATCTATGCCAACCGCGGCTGGTGCTAGAGCAACCTGCCTTTAATCGGGATCGTTCCGATGCCGATCAAAGGCAGGTTGCGCTAGGATGGCTTGATGACCCGCCAATAATGATCCGGATCGTCCGACGGCAGATGCCCGGCCTCTTCCAGCCAGGCGGTAGCCCGCGCCCTTCGGCCCAACTCCAGAACATGCTGGATGTGAGCGCCAAATCTGCACCAATCGAGTGGCTTGAGCAGAAACGAGGTTGCGCCGGCCCTGAGCGCGGCCTCCAAGGCGTCCTGCTCGCGCTTGGCGGTCAGCACGATGACGGGCAGATGCTTCAAGTTTGCTTGCCGGCGAATACAGGCCAACAGAACCAAACCGTTGACCCCAGGCATGTCCAAGTCCAGCACAACGAGGTCGACGTCACATTCACGTAGTATGCAAATGGCCGCCGCACCGTCCGCCGCCTCAAAGATTTCCGCGTCGAGCTGGCCAATCCGCCTGGCCACCAGCAGGCGAACGAATGAATCGTCGTCAACGATGAGGACCCGCGGCTGACATGCGTTTTCGGTCATTGCGTACTCACTCGCGCCGACGTCACAAACAGCATCGACGCCACCCACGGTCCAACTTGAATATAACCAATGCCTACGTTAAGGCCCGTGAATGAAGTGTTAATCGATAGCTGCTCGTGAATTTACGCTCAACGAATGCTAAATGGTGCCCTTGAATGATGGGATCAATCCGAAAGCCGCAGCCCGCATGCACCGGCTTGGCGGAAACGGCCGAGCGCGGCATGCACGGCTTTTGAGACGGCAGCGGACAGTACGCCAACGATGCTTTCGCGCGTCACAGCGCGCAGCGCCGAACCCGGCTCACGCACGGTCGGATGCATCGTCTCGGCCGGAGGTCTGCGGCAGAACAACGACGATTCTGCCCTGCGCAAGCTCGACGGATGGCACAAAGGCGCTCGTGAACGGCAGCAGCTCCGTCGTCGACAGGCCGCCCACTTGCAGCTCGAGGAGATCGCCGGCGCCGTAATTGCTGACGCCGACCACCCGGCCAACAATGGAGCCGTCAGGCGAAATCGCCGTCAGGCCAATCAGGTCGCAGTGGTAGAATTCGTCGGGGTCGAGCGCAGGCAGCCGCGCGCGATCGACATAGAGCTCAAGGCCCCTCAGCGCTGCAGCCGCGGTTCGGTCGGAAATGCCGGCGATGCGCGCGATCACCGCGCCCTTCGGCGACAAGCGCACGACCTTAAGCGTGTATTGTTGCCGACCGTCGACGTCCGACAGAGGGCCATAGGCGGCAACATTTTCCGGCGGGCTGGCGAAGGAGCGCACCACCAACTCACCATGAATGCCATGCGCCCCGGTCACGCGCGCCAGCAGTATCCGAGGAGCGGCGTGACTGTCCCGCGATCGCATCGTCGTCAATCACTTGGTCCTAGAGCAACCTGCCTTTCATCGGACTGGGAACGATGCCGATGGCAAGCAGAATTTTGCTCACCAATTTAACGGCGATCATCATCGTGCCTTAAATGGGGCCCGGCTTTGCGGTTCCCATTTAAGGCACGCTGATCTCGTCCAACCGATCGTGGTGCGCGTCGTGCTGAGAGCTGGCACCACGCGCTTAACTGGTCGCCGCCCCGCCTTCGGCCGGTGCTTCCGCTTCGTTGGCCGGTTCCGCCGCCTCGCGAGCACGCTCAGCCTCGGCCGCCTCGCGCTCCAGCCGCTTCTTGCCTGGCTTGCCTTTGATCGGGTTGTTGCGGGCCTCCCGCTTGATCAAATCGGCAGCGGCCAAAAATCGCGCGACGCGATCGGTCGGCTGCGCGCCGACCGACAGCCAGTGTTGACAGCGCTCGTTGTCAAGCCTGACACGGTCGGCATGCTCTCGTGGCAGCATCGGATTGTAGGTGCCGACCTGCTCGATATATCGGCCGTCCCGCGGCGTCGTCGCCGGCGCCACCACGATATAATAGTAGGGCCGCTTTTTGGTGCCGCCGCGCGCCAACCTTATCTTCACTGCCATGCCAAACAGGTCCTTTCTGGTTTGAGAGTTTTCGTCGATCGGATGCGCTTTTCAGTCACGCAACATCCGATGTTGTCGACGCCGGGCCTTCGCTCCGACGCCGGTTATTTCTTCTTTTTAGGCAACACGGGGGCCCCACCGCCCAACCCTGGGAGCCCCTTCGGCACCGGCCCCTTCGGCAAGGTGCCGCCTGGCAGGCCGGGCAGCGCCGTGGGTAATCCAACCGCGCCCTTGGCAAGCCGGCCCTGTTGCAGCTGCTGGAGTTGCTCGGGCGTGGGTTGTGGCATGCCGCCTGCCGGCCCTGGCATTGCACCGCCCATGCCACCCATCATGCGCCCCATCAGGCCATTTCTCTTGCCCATCGATTTCATCATATCGGCCATCTGTCGGTGCATCTTGAGCAACCGGTTCACATCCTCAACCTTGGTGCCGGAGCCGGCCGCAATGCGCCGGCGACGCTTACCGTCAATCAGCTTGGGCGATCGCCTCTCTTTCGGCGTCATCGATGAGATGATGGCCTGCTGACGCTTGATCACCTTGTCGTCCAGGTTGGCGCCGGCGAGCTGAGAGTTCAGCTTGCCCATCCCTGGCAGCAATCCCATCAGGCCACCAAGTCCACCCATGCTCTGCATCTGCCGCAATTGGGCGGCGAGATCTTCAAGATCGAATTCGCCCTTGCGCATCTTCGCCGCCATCGCCTGCGCCTTCTCGGCATCGATGGTGGCGGCCGCTTTCTCAACGAGGCTGACAATATCGCCCATCCCTAAAATGCGGTTGGCGATGCGCTCCGGGTGGAACTCCTCCAAAGCGTCCCACTTTTCGCCGGTCCCAAGCAGTTTGATGGGCTTGCCCGTCACCGCCCGCATGGACAGCGCCGCTCCACCTCGACCGTCGCCGTCGACGCGGGTCAAGACGATGCCCGTCACCCCGACCCGATCCTCGAACGCCCTGGCCGTGTTGACGGCGTCCTGACCGGTCAGCGCGTCCGCCACCAGCAGCGTTTCATGCGGCGTGGTGGCGCGCTTGACCTCCGCCACCTCGGCCATCAACACCTGATCGATGGTCGTACGTCCGGCCGTGTCGAGCAGCACCACATCGAACCCGCCCAATCGGGCGGCATCCATCGCACGATTGGCAATCTGCAGCGGTGTTTGCCCGGCCACGATCGGCAGTGTCTCGATTTCGGTTTGGGTGCCGAGCACCTTCAGCTGCTCCTGCGCCGCCGGTCGACGGGTGTCGAGCGACGCCATCAACACGCGTTTGCGCTCCTTGTTGGTCAGACGATAGCCGATCTTGGCGCATGTCGTGGTCTTGCCGGAGCCCTGCAAACCAACCAGCATGATGGCAAACGGCGACGCGGCATGGAGATCGATCGGCGCCGCCTCCGAGCCCAGCATCGCCACCAGCTCGTCATTGACGATCTTGACCACCATCTGCCCAGGCGTGACCGATTTCACGACCTCTTGGCCGATCGCCTTCTGGCGCACCGCATCGGTGAAGCCGCGTACAACCTCCAGCGCAACGTCGGCCTCCAACAGCGCGCGGCGGACCTCCCGCATCGCCTCGCTGACGTCGCTGTCGGTGAGAGCACCGCGCCCTGTCAGTTTGGAAAAGATGCCTGACAGACGGTCGGAAAGAGTTTGAAACATTGACGTGTCGGCCTTGGACCTGTTGGGACGCTGCGTTTGATAGAGCTGTTTGGCTGGCCAAAATGCACGAACGCGCCCGCGGGCGAAACTCGCTGGCGGACGTTGACCTTCCGACACGTGCGCCGACGCCGCGGCGCGCCTTAGCCGGAATAGCTGCTGCGTGCAGGACTGGCCGGATCTCCAGGAACATGGTCGACAGCGGGCGGTGAGTCAACTCAGCGATCGCCGCCGCGGCCGGCTCCGATCGATCCAGCGCGGCGCGCTCGGCGCCGCACCAGCCAGCTTCACACCAGATCGAAGGTAAAGTTTTCGATCACCGGATTGGATAACAACTCCCGGCACATGCGCTCCACACTGGCGCGCGCGGCAGTTTCGTCGGTCTCGTCCAGGTTCAGCTCGATGAATTTGCCCTGGCGGACGTCGCCGACGCCTGCAAATCCCAGGGTCGAAAGCGCACGCTCGATGGCCTTACCCTGTGGATCGAGCACACCGGGCTTCAGGGTGATTTTGATCAGCGCTTTCATGGCCAGCCCTCAACGCGCCTCCTGCAATGCCAAATCCGGTTGTCTCGCCGGCCCGGCGCGCTTCGGTTTGGCGGCCGTGGTGGCGCGCCCCACACGGACATCACGAACCGCCGCATTGGCGCCGGCCGGGCGCACGGCGACCGCTCGGCGCCCGGATTGAGCCGACCTCAATTCGGTTTAGCACCGTTCGACGTCACCAGCACCGGCCCGATCCCGCGCGGCCGCGGACTTTCATTGAGCACACCGAGCCGGCGGGCCACCTCCTGATAGGCCTCGAGCACGTCACCCATATCGCGCCGAAACCGATCCTTATCGAGCTTGTCACCGGAGGTGAGGTCCCACAACCGACAGCAATCGGGACTGATTTCGTCGGCCAGCACGATGCGCACCTGATCGTTGTCCCACAGCCGACCGAATTCGACTTTGAAGTCGACCAGCCGAATGCCGATGCCAAGGAAAAGCCCGAACAAAAAGTCATTGATGCGCAACGCCAACGACATGATTTCGTCCAGCTCCTGGGGGGTCGACCAGGCGAACGCGGTGATGTGCTCCTCTGACACCATCGGATCGCCGAGCGCATCGTTCTTGTAATAATATTCGATGATCGAGCGCGGCAGGGGCTGGCCTTCCTCGAGGCCTAAGCGCGTGGCCAGGGAGCCGGCCGCAACGTTGCGCACGACCACCTCGAGCGGAATGATCTCAACCTCTCGGATCAACTGCTCGCGCATGTTGAGCCGGCGGATGAAGTGCGTCGGCACACCAATCTCACCGATCTTGGAGAAGATGTGCTCGGAGATCCGATTGTTGAGTACTCCCTTGCCTTCAATCAGTGCATGCTTCTTCGCGTTGAAAGCGGTGGCGTCATCTTTGAAGTGTTGAATCAACGTGCCTGGCTCTGGCCCTTCGTACAGGACCTTGGCCTTCCCTTCATAGATGCGGCGACGCCTATTCATTCGAGCCAGTCCTCTGACCTATGATGCCTGCGGCCGGGTCCGGACTCGCGCGGGAGCCCGAGGCACCGTACCCGTAATAGCGACCTCCGCAACGGGCCCCGCTCGGCCACGGTGCCGGTCTCGCGGTCTGGGCGGACACTATCCGAACCCAGTTGGGGTGACAATGTCAACGCTGCCGCCCTTGCGGAGCGTGGCAAGCGTCCCCGAACACTGCACTAATTGGCCCCGCAAGCAATGGCTTTCGAGCGTTGCCACAACAACGCCAGCCGGCTAAATCTGAGGAAGGTTCACGCGGCATTCCTGCTATGCCAAGTAGAACATGTGTCAAAAATACAATTATAGATGGAAGTCGACATGTCCACCTTTGACGACCGCGAGAAGGGATTCGAGAAGAAGTTTGCCCATGATGCCGAGCTCCGCTTCAAGGCCGAATCGCGTCGCAACAAGATGCTCGGCGAGTGGGCGGCGGGTCTGATGGGCATGGGCGGTGAAGCTGTCGATGCCTATGTCAGAGCCGTGCGCAAGGCCGATCTCGAACAGGCGGGAGACGAAGACGTTTTTCGCAAGGTTGCAAAAGACTTAGCCGATCATGGCTTGTCCATCAACGAGGCCGAGATCCGCGACAAGATGCAAGAATTTCTAAGCGAGGCCGTTCAACAGATCGAAGGTGGTGGCTCGAGCTAGATCGTGTGCGCCTAAAGCGTTTAGTCTTAGCTGGAAGCTTCCCGCTCCCCGTTCCTCTGCTCGCCACCCAGAACATCATGCCGTTGGGTGGCCCAGTGAGGTATATGGGGTGGAGGAATCGGGCGGGGAAGCGGGCCGGCTCGGGCGATTCCGCCTATAACAAACATGATGTAAGCCGGGCCAGCCTTGCCGGCCCGCTTTCCAACCGGCCTCCCACAAGCCTGCCGTCGGGTGCTGGGCGGGGGCGCGGATTGGTTCCAGCTCACGCTGTACTGCTGCGGGTCTCATCGACGCGGGGCGGCCGCACCTCGATCATCGTGCCTTAAAGTGGAACCGCAACGCCACCTCCAATTTAAGGCACGATGATCGCTGTTAATGTATCGCTGTTAAAGTGGTGAGCAACTTTCTGCTTTTGATCGGAATCGTTCCGCTTCCGATGCACAGTGGGTTGCTTTAGCCTTGATCGTCGGATTGCCGCTAAGCTATTGATAAAAAAAGATCAGACTGGAAGGCTGGCCTGATCTTGGCGGCTGATCAGCGAATGGTGCCCCAAGCCGGGTACCACCAAGC
The DNA here is from genome assembly GCA_965223035.1 of Hyphomicrobiaceae bacterium. Lineage (GTDB taxonomy): Bacteria > Pseudomonadota > Alphaproteobacteria > Rhizobiales > Hyphomicrobiaceae > CAMDPA01. Next base: position 5,474,282 of record OZ244980.1, read on the forward strand.
GGGGGCGGCCGACATGGCTTCCTAAGCTCTCTTTCGGTGCCTTGGTCGCGCAAGTTGTCAACGGTCCACCGCGCGCGCGGCGAAGAGCGGCGATGGCGCCGTTTTGTTGCCGCAGTCGTCCAGTTTGCTTAACGCCAAGTTCGCTCGCCATGAGTGCCGGGGGGTGGGGTTGGGTTGGCTGGGCGCGCCGCCGCCCAGCTTTATCAGGCGCGGGGCGTTCACCGGGCCCTCAATGAGCACCGCTTGAACATCGCTGATTATTTCTGGACAACGTTCGCAATATCTTCGTGCAGATTTGTTAGATGCTTAACAAAGTGCAGGCATAACGCCAGGCGAGCTAAGCCGCAACGGAGACAACGTGCCGTGAGCCAAACCCAAAACAGCAGTGTCATCAGCGAAGACTTGTCCATTATCGGCGAGGTTCGCGGAAGCGCACACATCGAGGTTCTGGGCTTCGTCGATGGAAAGATTTCAGCCGACAACATTTTGATTCGCGAAAGCGGACGCGTGATCGGCACGCTACGCGCTGACAATGCCGAGATCGAGGGCGCCGTCGAAGGCGACATCGGGGTCAAAAACCTGATCCGCATCAAGAGCACCGGCTCGGTCACGGGCGACGTTCAGTACGGCAGCCTGGCCCTGGCGGAAGGTGGCAACCTCAGCGCCAGCGTGCGCAACATCCCGCCGACGCTGTACGGCGATTTCAGCGTGAGCGTTGGCCGCGGCAGCTCGGTGCGCCTGACCACCGCCGACATCAACGCAGCAGACCCCGATGACACGGCGGACAACCTGACATTTGCCGTCTCGTCCCTGCAGAATGGCTTTATTTCACACGGCGGTGCGCCCACCGTGCCCATTCAATCCTTCACATTGAGCGATTTGGCCGCGGGCACCATTGGCTTCGTGCACGATGGCGGGGCCAGCACCAAGGCGAGCTTTGATGTGGTCGTCAGCGATGATGACGGCGCGACATCGGGCCCACCACGAACGGTGAACATCTCGGTTGTCGCGGCCTAATGCGGCGCGCCATCGGCTGGCCCTGGGGTCACTGCGACAGCCGGCGACCAGCGGACAGTGGTCGAAGCCGAACATGACGCCGAACATAACGCCGAACATAACGTGTGTGTGGCACTCTGGGTCGCACGCATGACATGTGCTATGACGATGATGCATGAAACCGCTGATCAAGCTTAGAGGCGCTCATTGACGGCTTTTCGAGGCTCGACCTTACCTGGACCAGGCCGAAGCAGAATGTCGAACTCCGGTCAGTCAGGTACTTCGCGGGTGGTTGTTCCATTTGAGGACAACCGCTATCTCCCCCGCTTGCTGGGGGAATACGATTCCAACTTGGCCTTGCTGGAGGACCGTCTCGGGCTCGAGGCGCACGCTCACGGCAACGTGGTGATCCTGACCGGAACGGTTGAGGATTGCGAGCTTGCCCGCTCGGTGTTGGAGGAGTTGTACAGCCGAATCGCCAACGGCGAAGATGTCGGCTCCGGCGATTTCGACGGCCTCATTCGGCACGGACGGCAAGATGAGGGGCAGGGTCAGATCGGCATCGGCCCCGCGCAGATCGCCACCCGGCGGCGGATCGTGAAGGCCAGAACGCTGACCCAAAGCCAGTATATTCAGGCGTTTGAACGCTCCGACCTGGTATTCGGCGTCGGCCCGGCCGGGACCGGCAAAACCTACCTCGCCGTGGCGTGTGCCGCCCGCTGTTTGGAGCGCGGCACCGTGGAGCGGATCATCCTATCCCGCCCTGCCGTCGAGGCCGGTGAGCGTTTGGGCTTCTTGCCGGGCGACATGCGCGAGAAGGTCGATCCCTATCTCAGACCGCTCTACGATGCGCTCTACGATGTGTTGCCGCCGGAAAAGGTGCAGCGCGATATCGAAAGCGGGGTAATCGAAATTGCTCCTTTGGCCTTTATGCGAGGGCGGACGTTGGCCAACGCCTTCGTAATCCTGGACGAAGCTCAAAACACCACGCCGATGCAGATGAAAATGTTCCTGACCCGCTTGGGCGAGAACGCCAAGATGGTGATCACGGGGGACCCGACCCAGATCGATCTGCCGATCGGGCAGCGCTCGGGCCTGGATGACGCGGTGGGACTGTTGTCGGGCATCGGCGGCATCGACATCATCCGTTTTTCCAACGCGGACGTGGTGCGGCGCGATCTGGTGGCACGCATCGTAGAAGCCTACGACAACGTTCCCCAACGTGGGGCGTCGCCGGAACGCCAAGCGCCCTGAAGCGTGCAAGCCCCGATTATGACACCATCGCGGAAAGTGTTGTCTTCTCCCAGCCGTGCTCCCGGCATCGACAGGGTCGCTCGCGCGGAGCCCGACGGCGAGGCCGGCGGCGTTTCAGCATTGGCAGCCGCAGGGCCAGATCTGGGCACGGAACAACCGTCGCTGTCTATCGAGGTTGTCAACAACGTTGGCGATTGGCCGATCGACGCGGCCGCATTGGAGACGCTGGTGGCTGAGACCGCACAGGCGCTGGTGCACTGCATCCAGCTTCCCGCGCCGACCAATTGGGCAACCTTCGCGATCGTCGACGACGCGCGCCTGCAAAGCCTGAATGCGACGTGGCGCGGTCAAGACAAGCGGACCGACGTGCTTTCCTTCGCCAACAACCAACCGAGCGTTCCAGGGCAACCACAGTTCCTCGGTGATGTGATCATGGCCGCCGACACGGTGCGCGCAGAGGCAAAGGCGCTCGGACAACCGCTCGACAATCATGTTCGACACCTCGTCTTGCATGGACTTCTCCATCTGCTAGGCTTCGATCACGAAACCAGCGAAGACGCCCTTGAGATGGAAGGCCTGGAATCCGAGATACTAGCCAAGTTCGGCATCGCCGATCCGTATAACGGTCGCCCGCAGGTGGCGACCGACGCGATTCCTGGGAGCGTGCGGAAATTCGGACCAACGTCATCGCAGTCTTCATGACAACCTTGTTCAACCGGCTCAAGACATCCAGCGGCTGGCAGGCCTGCAGCGCCGATCACTCGGGCAATGGGATCGGAGGCGTGGCGTGCCGCCAGTTCGAGCCGACAGGGCACATTGGGCTCGCGTTAGTGGCCCGGCCCAACGCGCGCGCCAGGTTGGCGCAGCGCCGGCCCGATCGCGTCCTGAAGCGCGCGGCCCGGCGCGATCGTTTTCAACAACAGTTCATTCCCGAGCAGGAACTGGTCGGTGGATACGGGTTGCCGACGGCCGCCCCGATGCCACGCGATTGACTGGGGGAGGCCCCCGCACCGGCATGAGCATCGACACCTCGGATCCGCATCCGCCGAAAGCGGACCTTCAACCGTCCGACACGGCAAGATCGCCCGCTCAGCTAGGCTGGCTGGCAGCGCTTAGATCGAGACTTGGCCTCAACGGCAGCCCGTCGCTGCGCGACTCGATTGAAGCGTCGTTGATCGCCGGCGCCACCGATGACTCGACGTTTACCGTCGAGGAGCGGAACATGCTGCTCGGCCTGCTTCGCTTCGGCAGGCTGAGGGTCGATGATGTGATGGTGCCGCGCGCCGATATCATCGCCATCGATGAAAGCGAGCCGATCTCAGCCCTGTTGAGAACCTTCGATGAGGCCGGTGTCTCCCGGGTTCCGCTCTACCGCGAGACGCTCGATGACCCGCGCGGCATGGTCCACATCAAGGATGTGATCAGTTGGCTGATGGCCGCCGCCTCGGGTCGGCCCTCTCCCGATCCGAAACCGATCGCGCAGCGCCCCCAGGCCAGACCAACGCAATCGACCGAAAAGGTAGGAGCGGCGAGCGCCGACCTCGATCTCGGCGCGGCGGATCTTTCGCGGCCGATCGTCGGTGCCCGTCTGCGCCGCCAGGTGCTTTACGTTCCGCCGTCAATGCCGGCCATGAATCTGCTGATTCGCATGCAGACCACCCACATTCATATGGCGCTCGTGGTCGACGAATACGGCGGCACCGATGGCATCGTCACCATTGAGGACCTGGTTGAGCAGATCGTCGGCGACATTGAGGATGAACACGACGAGGCTGAGGATGAACTGATCTCGGAGGACCCCAAGCTCGGGTTGATCGCTGCAGCGCGGACGCCGGTCGTCGATCTCGAAGCCCGGCTCGGCTTGACCTTACTGTCGCCGGAAGAGGCTTCTGAAATCGATACGCTTGGGGGATTGGTGTTCTCTTTGGTCGGTCGGATACCCGCGCGTGGCGAGATGTTGCGCCATCCCAGCGGCGTCGAATTCGAGGTTTTGGACGCCGACCCCCGGCGCGTGAAGAAACTGAAAATCCATCGGCCGTGGAGCGAGCCCGCGGCGTTGCCGCAGACCTCCGCCGGCGATCGGTCTGGCGCCTGAAAGCCGTGTCGCATACTGATCTCCAGCCGGAACGAACGGCGGGCTCGGCGATGCCGTCGCCTGAGCGTTGGTTCGCCGCAGCGGCGGCCGCGATCGGCCGGCTGAGGGGTTGGCGACGCTGGGTCATGGCCGCGGCGGCCGGCGCCGTCTCAATTCTTGCCATGCCGCCATTTCACCTGTGGCCGCTGCTTTTTGTCACACTTCCCACGTTGTTCTGGCAGATCGAGGGCATGGCGCACCCGCACGGCGAGGTCCGCGGCAAAGGGCTTGATTGGAGCGGCATCCGGCAGGCGGCCGCGGTCGGTTGGTGGTTCGGCTTCGGCTTTCACGTGACCGGGCTTTATTGGCTGCGCGAGGCATTCATGGTGACCGGCGGCGGTCTGGCGCTGCTGTGGCCGTTGGGCGTTGTGGGCCTGCCCGCCTACTTAGCGCTGTTCTACGGGCTCGCTGCCGGCGCAGCCTCGGTGGTCCCGGGGCCACCCTCGGCGCGCATCATGGCGCTTGCCCTCGCTTTGACCGCGACGGAATACCTGCGCGGGCACCTGTTCACCGGGTTTCCGTGGAACGTGCTCGGCACGTCTTTGACCTATCCGCTGAGCTTGATGCAATCGGTCAGCGTTTTGGGCGTATACGGATTAACGCTACTGGCTGTTTTGGTGTTCGTGGCGCCGGCGGCCATGCTGGCGTCAGCCGCACAGCGGCACCGGGTGCGTTTACGATTGGGCGCGCTGGCGCTCGGAGTCGGACCCCTAGCGCTGCTGGCCGTGTTTGGTGCGATAAGACTTTCTGCACCGCCACCGCCCTTCGTAGACGGTGTCAAAGTCCGGCTGGTGCAACCCAGCATCCCGCAACGGCAAAAATGGCAGCCGCAGCGCCAGGGCGAATTCGTGCAGCGCCATTTGATGCTTTCCAAGCGAAGCCCGGACGGCAACGCCGACGATAATGGCGGCATTACGCACGTCATCTGGCCGGAGGCGGCGATGCCATTCCTGCCGTTGGAGCGCCCCCAGGTGTTGGCAGCCATCGGCCAAAACATGCAGCCAGGGACCTTCCTGCTGGCAGGCATCTTGCGTCGGGAGCGCACCGCAGACGGCGCCATTAAGGTTTACAACAGTTTATTTGGGTTCGATGCTTCTGGGCAACCCGTCGCCGGTTACGACAAAACTCACTTGGTGCCATTCGGCGAATATTTGCCGTTTCAAGCGACCTTGGAGGCGATCGGGCTGCAATCGTTAACGCGCCAGCGCGGTGGATTTGCCGTCGGCGCACTGCCGCGGCCCGTTATGCGCGTACCGGGCCTGCCGATATTCGGTCCACTCATTTGTTACGAGGCTGTTTTCGCTTCGACAATTATCCAAACCGGACCGCGACCCACTGCGCTGATCAACGTTACCAACGACGGTTGGTTCGGCGAATCTACCGGGCCCTATCAACACTATCATCAGGCCCGACTGCGTGCAGTTGAACAGGGATTGCCACTTTTGCGCGTCGCGAACAATGGCATCTCCGCCGCTATCGATCCGTACGGACGGGAACTCCAACGGCTCCAACTGAACGCAGTTGGCGTCATCGATAGTCGACTGCCTGAGGCCCTCCCGCCTCCACCTTACGCGCAATTTGGGGACTTTATCCCCTTTATATGTTGGCTGATAGTCTTTATGCTTACGGCTATTCGGAGTAATTACGCGCATTAGTCGGTTGCAAAGCGACTAATGGCGTGAGAATTCGTTTAAGGTGTGGCATGAGATGCATGTAAGTGGAGGTTGCAGCGCCTATCGTGCTGCCGAAACTCGCATGCGCTCGTGCTTCGGTGTGGGGGACTCGACGATCAGGCGGGCATGATATGGCAAGGCAGGACCAACTCGTACAAGACAACGAACCGCTGGAGCGCCGTGCGCGTCGGGCAAATCCAATCGATGCGCATGTCGGGGGCCGGGTTCGCCTGCGCCGCATGCTGCTGGGACTCAGTCAGGAGAGGCTTGCCGAGCAACTCGGCCTGACCTTTCAGCAAGTGCAAAAATATGAAAAAGGGATCAACCGGATCGGCGCCAGTCGTTTGTTTGAACTGGCCAAGCTGCTCAGCGTTCCCGTTCAGTTTTTCTACGAAGACGCCCCATCGGGAGAGCCGGGGACCAATTCAGGGCTGGCTGAGTCCACCGGCGAGAATTATATCGTCGATTTTCTGAACAGTCGGGAAGGCCTCGAGCTCAATCGCGCGTTTTTAAGAATCGCCGATCCGAAAGTGAGGCGATCGCTGATCGAGCTGATGCGGTCGCTGGCAGGGGAAGAGAGCAATATCGGGCGCGATCTGAGTTAGAGCGGGCTTGGCACGCCATACACGCATCGTTGAACTTTGCTGGCATCACAACTGTTCGGCAACTTTGCGCATCGGTTTGGGGTCGCGATCGCGGTCCAGGCGTAAAGCGCGATGTTTTATGGCAAAATCATCATCGATCGGCGTGATCGGCGGGTCACCGCCAAGCCGATCGGTGGTTCGGCCTTGACCCTTGTCACAAAGACTGCAAAAAAACGCGCGAACTCTCGCTCGACTATCGTCAGCGATCGGGTCAAGCACCCGACTTTCGTCATCCACACAGTGACCGACCCCGGGGAGAGCGACGTGGCGCGCAAAGACTATCTATTTACCAGTGAATCCGTTTCGGAAGGACACCCTGATAAGGTGTGCGATCAAATCTCCGATGCGATTCTCGATGCGTTTATTGCCAATGACATCAAGCTGGGTATCGCCGACAATAGCGCGGTGAACACGCGTCTTGGTTGCGAAACGCTGACCACGACCAACAAGATCGTGATCGCCGGCGAGGGGCGCGGACAAGCACCATTGTTCAAAAACTTCGGCGACTCGGCAGTGGTCAACCGCGAGGCGATCACCGAGATAGCCCGCAGCGTGGTCAAGCAAATTGGCTATGATCAAGCCGGGTTCTCCTACCATGGCGCCGATGTGGACGTATTGTTGCACGGCCAATCGCCCGACATTGCCATGGGCGTGGATGCCAAACAGTCCGCGAACGGTGAACAGGAGGGCGCAGGAGACCAGGGCATGATGTTCGGCTTCGCCTGCACCGAAAGCGAGGTGTACGAGAAGGGCTCGTTCATGCCCGCGCCCATTTACTTCTCGCACAAGATCCTGAAGGTGCTGGCCGACAAGCGTCACAGCGGCGAACTCGCAGATCTACAACCCGATTCCAAGAGCCAGGTCACGATACGCTATGAGGACGGGCAGCCGGTAGGTTGCACGAAGGTCGTGGTGTCAACCCAGCATAACCAGCAGACCCGCAACGGCCAAACCTATACACCCGACATGGTCCGAGACTTGATCGCCGCCACCGTGGCCTCGGCACTCCCGGCGGGATGGATGCCGCAGGACGAGCATTTCCTCGTCAATCCGACCGGCAACTTCGTGGTCGGTGGCCCCGATGGCGACGCAGGTCTTACAGGACGCAAAATTATTGTGGATACCTACGGCGGCTATGCGCCCCATGGCGGCGGCGCATTTTCCGGCAAGGATCCGACCAAAGTGGATCGCTCGGCCGCCTACGCCGCACGCTATCTGGCCAAAAACGTCGTTGCATCCGGCGTCGCAGATCGTTGTATGATCCAGGTTGCCTACGCCATCGGCGTTGCCGATCCGATGTCGCTTTACGTCGACACCCAGGGCACCGGCAAGGTCGACGACCGTAAGCTGGAGCAGCTGCTGCATGAGCTGTTCCCGCTGCGCCCCACCCACATTCGCCGCAAGCTGGAGCTGAATAAGCCGATCTATCAGCGCACCGCCGCCTATGGTCATTTCGGCAGGCCCACGGAGGTCGACGGCGGGTTCTCTTGGGAACGCACGGATCTCGCAAGCGAAATCAGCAAAGCTGCCGGCGCTTGATCGGACGGCGCCGGCGTGTCGTCTGCGCATGCTCGCAGCAGCCATCTGCCGCCGGTCTGACGACCGCGGCGTGGCGGTGGCTAGATCATCGCTCTTAAAGTGTAGAGCAACTTTCTGCCTTTAATCGGGATCGTTCCGATTCCGATTAAAGGCAGGTTGCTCTAAGATCGAGGTATGTCTGGGTTCGAACAGGCTAGGCCGCACGGCGCCGACCTGCGCTCCTACGGCCGACAACGAGGGCGCAAGCTGAGCGCGCGCCAACAGCAGCTGCTGGAGAAGGTGCTACCGCGCGTAACGCTCGAAATGCGGACGCCGCTGGCTGGGGAACAGCCATTGGCCCAGTCCTTCGCCGCTGCTCACCGCCAGCTATGGCTTGAAATCGGGTTTGGTGGCGGGGAGCACCTGACCTGGCAGGCAGCCAACCACCCAGACGTTGGCCTGATTGGCTGCGAGCCCTATATCGACGGTATCGTCAAGGTCCTATCGCAGATCGAGCAGCGTCAATTGGCGAACATTCGTCTTTATGTTGGCGATGCACGCGAGGTGCTGCGCGCGCTACCGCCAGCCTGTGTCGACCGGGTGTTCGTTCTGTTCCCCGATCCTTGGCCGAAACGGCGACAGGCCAAGCGCAGGCTGATCAATGCCGAGACGTTGCGTCTGCTGGCCCGGTTGATGACGCCCGGCGCTGAACTTCGGATCGCCACTGACGTCGGCGACTACGCGCGCTCCATCTTGTTGGCGATCACCGCGAGCGGTGGTTTTGAGTGGCCGGCGCTGCGTCCGCGCGATTGGCGCCAGCGCAGCGGCGATTGGCCGGACACACGCTACGAGCGAAAAGCGATCGCCGCCGGTCGGACCTGCTACTACTTCCGCTTTCATCGTCGTCGGAAGAACCGTTTTTCAACAATCGCAACGACTTAGGCACAGTCGAAACAAAACTGACACCGGGCGACGATTTACGCTTGAATCTGGGGATTGGATCAAATAAGTTTGAAGTGCTCATGATCATCTCAACTTCGGGAGTGGGCCCCTGGGGGTCCGCTCTTTTTGTTTTGAGATCGTCATGTTGGCTGGTTAGTTTCGCGGTCTCGTAGCGATTTGATCCCATGCTCCAGGATACCAGCGCGGATGATAGCGCGGCCGGCGTCTGGCGGCGGTTTTATCGCGAACAAGGGTTGGCGGCAGAGATTGCCGCCATCGCCGAGCCCGTGTTGGAGGGGCTGGGCTACCGGCTCGTGCGAGTCGAAGTGAGCGGCCGGGATGGGCAAACTGTGCAGGTGATGGCTGAGCGCCCCGACGGATCGATGACGATCGACGATTGCGAGATCGTGACCCGCGACTTATCGGCCGTTTTGGACAGCTACGATCCGGTGGGTAGCAGCTACCGACTGGAGGTATCCTCGCCCGGGATTGATCGGCCGCTGGTCCGCCCGGGTGACTTCGAGCGATGGCGGGGTTATGAGGCGCGCATCGAGCTCAAGGCGCCGGTCAGCGGTCGCCGCCGCTGGCGCGGTGAACTGGAGGGCTTCGAAGCCGGCGAGGTGCGATTGATTTGCGAGATCGAAGGGCAAGGACGGCAGGTTGTCGGATTTGCGTTGGCGATGGTGGATAACGCCAAGCTCATGTTAAGCGACGAGCTGATACGGAATGCTTTGAGCAGCAGCAAACAGCAACGCCGGCGCGCTCAACAGCGCGACGATGGTCAAGTGCCCGCAGGCGATGACTGCTCGGACACAGGGGACCGTGGATAGGGATACGGCGGATGACAATTGCAGGTATAAGCGCCAACCGACTGGAACTTCTGCAGATCGCTGACGCGGTGGCGCGCGAAAAATCGATCGATCGGACGATCGTGATCCAAGCGATGGAGGATGCCATCCAGAAGGCGGCGAAATCCCGCTACGGCGCGGAGAATGATATTCGCTGCGAAATTGATCCCAAGACCGGCGAAACACGGTTAACCCGGGTGGAGACGGTGGTTGAGACGGTGGAAAACGAGTCGACCGAGATCGGTCTTGAGGAGGCTAGAAAGCGCAATCCGGACGCAGCGATCGGCGATACCTTCACGGAGCCGCTGCCGCCTTTGGACTTTGGTCGCGTCGCCGCTCAGAACGCCAAACAGGTGATCGTTCAAAAGGTTCGGGACGCCGAGCGGGAACGCCAATTTGCTGAGTATAAGGATCGGATCGGTGAGGTCGCGAATGGCACCGTCAAACGGGTCGAGTATGGCAACGTCATCGTCGATCTGGGTCGCGCAGAGGCCATCATTCGCCGCGACGAGATGATCCCGCGTGAGAATGTCCGCTACGGCGACCGCATTCGCGCCTACGTCTATGATGTCCGTCGCGAGCAGCGTGGCCCGCAGATTTTCCTGTCACGGGCGCGGCCGGAGTTCATGGCCAAACTGTTCTCAATGGAGGTACCGGAGGTCTACGATGGCACCGTTGAGATCAAGTCGGTCGCCCGAGATCCGGGCTCACGCGCCAAGATCGCGGTGATTTCGAAGGATTCCTCGATCGATCCGGTCGGCGCCTGCGTCGGCATGCGTGGACAACGTGTGCAGGCGGTGGTCAACGAGCTGCAGGGCGAGAAAGTCGACATCATCCAGTGGAAAGCCGAAGCGGCGGAATTTATCGTCAACGCTTTGGCACCGGCCGAGGTTAGCAAGGTGGTCTTGGACGAGGATACCAACCGCATCGAGGTGGTGGTTCCCGAAAATCAGCTCTCGTTGGCGATTGGGCGACGCGGGCAAAACGTCCGATTGGCCTCGCAGTTGACCGGCTGGGATATCGATATCCTGACGGAGGAAGAGGAAAGCGAGCGACGGCAGAAGGAGTTTGCCGAAAGGTCGCAGCTGTTCATGGACAGTCTCGACGTGGACGAGGTCATCGCCCAACTGTTGGTGACGGAAGGCTTCGCAACGATCGAAGAGATCGCTTACGTCGATCCAGCCGAGGTTGCGATGGTTGAAGGATTTGATGAGAATACCGCTGACGAAATCCAGGCGCGGGCTCGGGAATATCTGGAGCGGATAGAGGCCGAGCGTGATGCCAAGCGGCGTGAATTGGGTGTCGCCGATGATCTGGCCAAGGTTGCCGGGGTGACGACCCAGATCATGGTCCGGTTGGGAGAAAACGATATCAAGACAGTTGAGGACCTGGCCGATTGTGCAACCGACGACCTGATCGGCTGGACCGAGCGCAAAAAAGAGAAGGGCGCGGAACCGCTTCGGCACAAGGGCGTTCTCGACGGCTTCGAGATCTCCAAGACCGAGGCGGAGGACATGATTCTGTCGGCCCGCATCGTGGCTGGCTGGATCAAGCCTGAAGATCTCATTGCGCCCGAAGCTGAGCTTGACGCGGACGCCGCCGAGGCCGCGGAAGGGGATGACGGACAAGCGGCTGTGGCCGGCGAATTGGAGAGTGACGAGCAGGCGGGCGAGGCAAGTGCAGCCGATGCACTTGTCGCCGAAGGTGGGTCGACAGCGGATAGTGGGTCCGCTGCACCGCAGACCTAAGCGAAGATGATCAGGAGGCCAACATCCCGACGAAGGGCGTCGCCGCAGCTGAAACAGCGAGATCGCGCAGACTTAGTGCGCAGCAGCGAACGTGCGCCGTTTTACGGCAGGAGCGGCCGAAGCCCGAGCTTGTACGCTTCGTTCTGGACCCCTTAGGGCAGGTAACGCCGGATCTGTCCAACCGCCTCCCCGGCCGCGGTGTCTGGATCAGCTGCAGCCGCGATGCAGTCGCTAAGGCTATAAAAACAAAAGCATTTTCCCGTAGCCTACAACGGCCGGTGCAAGCCTGCGACTCGCTCGTTGAACTTGTTGAACGCCTGTTGATCAAGCGCACCCTGGGCGCCTTGGGCCTCGCCAACAAGGCCGGTCTCGCGGTCGCGGGCACGGCCAAAGTCGAAGGGGCGATCGCCGGCGGCGGCGTCGCAGCGCTGGTGCACGGCGCGGAAGCGTCGGACGATGGCGTCAATAAGCTCGATCGTCGCTACTTGGCGATGTGCCGCGATGCCAATCGCCGGCCGATGATCGTCCGCGATTTGACGATTGAACAATTGAGTTTGGCCTTAGGCCGGTCAAATGTGGTACATGCTGCGCTAACGACGGGTGGCGCGACGGATTTGTTTATGTCCGAGGCTCGGCGTCTGCATCAATACAAGGCCGAACGTCTCGATCGCCCTGACGGTAAACAGGCCGCGTCGCGGCTGCCCGAACGACGAGTTTGATCACAGGAAGAGTATGAGCGAAACGAAAGAAACCTCTGACAAGACGATACGATCTGGAGCGCGCAAACCGCTGAGCCTGAATCGGACGGTGGAATCCGGTCACGTGCAACAGAAGTTCAGTCATGGGCGGTCCAAGTCGGTCGTGGTGGAAAAGCGACGCAAGCGGCCGCTGGCCGGCGAGGCTTCGACCGCTCAGCCGCAGCCAACGACCGGCAAGGTGTTGCCACCGCGCGCCGGTGCGGCCAAGGCACCTGCGCCGAGCCAGGCTCAAGCTCAACAATCGCCACAACGCACGTTGTCGGAGCAAGAGCGGCAGGCGCGCGCGGAGGCGTTGGCGGCGGAATCGGAACGCCAGCGGTTGGAGCAGGAAGCGGCGGAAAGCGCCGCAGCCGCCCGCGAAACAGCCCAGCAGCAGGCTGCCGAAGAACGTGCCCAGGCTGAGGCTCAGCCCACCGCCGAAGCGGCTGCGATGGTGACCCCGAAGGTCGAGCTTCAGGCGCCTGACAGCCCACCGGAGAGCCATGCGGCGCCCGACGTCGAGGGAGCGCCGGCGGCCGAGCCGACGCCGCCGGCGGAGGCCGACGCAACTCCCAGTGGCGCTCGCGCTCCGGTGACGCAGGACGCACCGACAGCGTCGGGTGTGGCCGAGGGCAAATCGAGGTCCAGACCGGCGCCGCGCGCAACCCCGGGTGCCGCCCGGGGGCGCGGTCAGCGGGCCGATGCCGCAAAAGAGGTTCGCGCGCAGGGCGCCCAGCCCTACCAGCAGCCGCGGGTCGACGGCAGCTCCGGGCAACCGTTGATGCAGCCGGTGGGCATGACCCGTCCAATGATCGTGACCCGCACGGACCGGCCGCCTCCGAAACCGCCGGAACCGGCGAAAAAAGAGGAGGTCGCCAAGCCGCAGCGGCCGGCCAGGCCAAGCCCCGCTGTCGCCGACATGGCGGAGGAGGAGGACACCCGGGCCAAGCGGCGTGGCGCCGGTGGTAAGGTGGTGAGGACGGGAACCAGGTCGGGCGACGATGGGCGCGTCCGCGGCAAGCTCACCATCACCAACGCATTTGACGAAACCCAACGCCAGCGGTCACTCGCGTCATTGAAGCGTCGACGCGAGCGCGAGAAAATGAAGGCGATGGGCGTCCAACAGCCGCGTGACAAGATCATGCGCGAGGTTGTGATCCCCGATGCGATCACGATCCAAGAGCTGGCCAACCGCATGACGGAGCGCGCCGTCGACGTCATCAAGCTGCTGATGAAGCAGGGCGCGATGCACAAGATCAATGACGTGATCGATGCCGATACGGCCGAATTGATCGTCACCGAATTCGGGCATACGGCCAAACGCGTCTCGGAGGCCGATGTCGAGGAAGGCTTCATCGGCGAGCAGGATGCCGATGATCGGCTGCAGGCGCGCGCGCCGGTGGTGACCATCATGGGCCACGTCGACCACGGCAAGACATCGTTGCTGGACGCGATCCGCAAGGCCAACGTTGCCAGCGCGGAAGCAGGCGGTATTACCCAGCACATTGGCGCCTATCAGGTGACGACTGAGGGTGGGCAGAAGATCACCTTCATCGATACACCAGGCCACGAGGCATTCACGGCGATGCGGGCGCGCGGCGCCAAGGTCACCGACATCGTGATCCTGGTGGTGGCCGCCGATGACGGTGTCATGCCGCAGACCATCGAGGCGATCAATCACGCCAAGGCGGCGGGCGTCCCATTGATCGTGGCCATCAATAAGATCGATAAACCGGGCGTCGACGCCAACCGTGTCCGCACGGAATTGCTGCAACACGAGGTGGTGGTGGAGAGCATGTCCGGCGACGTGCTGGAGGTCGAGGTCTCTGCCACCGAGCAGATCAACCTCGACAAGCTTTGCGAGGCCGTCTTGTTGCAGGCCGAGCTGCTGGAGCTGCGCGCCAATCCGGACCGGACGGCAAACGGCTTTGTCATCGAGGCAAAGCTGGAACGTGGTCGCGGACCGGTGGGCACGCTCCTGGTGGAGCGTGGCACCTTGCATGTCGGCGATATCGTGGTCGCCGGAAAAGCCTGGGGGCGTGTACGCGCGCTGATCGACGACACCGGTGGCAACGTCAAGGACGCCGGGCCGGCCGTGCCGGTGGAGGTGTTGGGATTTGATTCCGCACCGGAGGCCGGTGACGAATTCTCGGTCGTCGACAATGAGGCCCGCGCGCGGGAAATCACCGATTATCGGATCAGAAAGCGGCGCGACAAACTGGGTTCGGCCGGGACCGCGCGCACGCTTGAAGCGATGATGCAGCAGCTGAAGGAGGCCGGGAAAAAAGAGTTCTCGCTGGTGGTCAAGGGTGATGTTCAAGGTTCGGTCGAGGCGATAGCCGGCGCGCTCAAAAAAATCTCCACCGAGGAGGTGGAAGCGCGCATCATTCACTCCGGCGTCGGCGGGATTACCGAATCGGACGTTGCGCTTGCGAACGCGTCCCGAGCGATCGTGATCGGCTTTAACGTGCGTGCCAATGTCCAGGCCAAGCAGTTGGCGGACAGCCTCGGTTTGGAGATCCGCTACTACAACATCATCTACGATCTGGTGGATGACGTGAAAGCGGCCATGTCCGGGCTGCTGGCGCCGACCAAGAAGGAAGTGTTCCTGGGGCACGCCGAAATTCTGCAGGTGTTCAACATCTCTAAGGTCGGCAAGGTGGCAGGCTGTCGTGTCACCGATGGCAAGGTGGAGCGCGGCGCACGGCTGCGGCTGTTGCGCGATAACGTTGTCTTGCTGCAGGAGGGCAAACTGTCGACCTTGAAGCGCTTTAAGGACGAAGTGCGCGAGGTGCCCGCCGGACAGGAATGCGGGATCGGTTTTGAGAACTTCCAGGATCTGCGGGAAGGGGACGTGATCGAATGCTTCCAAGTGGAGGTGATCCAGCGCAGCCTGTAAGGATGCGATGCCGGACGCGTCTGTGTTTGACGCTCCGCCGCTGACGACGGAGAATCGTTGGCAGCCTGGGGACTGGTTCCCCGCGACAGCCACAGGTGGGCACCGTCGCCAATCCGCTTGCCGAAACGGGATGCGGACCGGCAGCTTGGTCGGGCAAGTGGTGTTTGCGGCAGGTGGACCGAATTTGGGTTTGAACATCCGCTTCGATGTCCGCCCGCGATCGGCGCGCCTTTGCCGCAAGGCCCTGGGCCGGCTATAGCTTTTTGGCGGGAGCTGGGTGGCCTGGCCAAGCCGCCGTAGGCGAAAATGAGCTGGCATATCATCCGCCTGGACACAAGCGCTGTTGCGCGTCACAGATCGGATTTGGTTTTTGAAGGAGGCCACCGCGGTTCGGTCCCGCCGCAGGAAAAATTATGGCGAAACGAAAATCCCAAGACCGGGGTGCCGGGCCTTCCCAGCGCATGCTGCGGGTCGGCGAGTTGATCCGCCACAAGCTGGCCGAAATGCTGTCGCGTGGCGAGATTCACGACGATACGCTGGCCGAGCATGTCGTAACGATCCCGGAGGTCCGGCTCACGGCGGATCTGAAGCTGGCTACCATATATGTGATGCCGCTTGGGGGCGAGCATGCGGACGACGTGCTGAGCGCGCTCAATCGCAACAAGCGCTTCATTCGCGGGGAGATCGCCCACGCCGTGAACCTCAAATATGCACCCGAGATCCGATTTCGGTTTGATGAGATGTTCGATGAAGCCGCACGCATCGACGCGTTGCTAGAAAGCCCAAAGGTGCGCGCGGACGTGGCGCGCAAGACTGTCGAAGATTGACGGTTGGTTGACGGCCGCTCGACGCCGTACCGCCAACGGCCGTGGCTGACCTGATAGCGTGTCAGTGTTAGCTGGAACCCTCCCGATTCCCCGCCCGGTTCCTCCACTCGCAATCCAGAACATCAGGCCATTGGGTAGCGAGTGGGGGAACCGGGCGGGGGAGCGGGCCGGCTCGGGCGATTCCGCCTTAGCGGACATGATGGAGAGCAACCTGCTGTTCACTTCAAGGGCGGTCACCTGTGTGCCTTAAATCGGAACTGGCTTTGCGGTTCTAATTTAAGGCACGATGATCTGGGCCTCGCACGTTTGACCTCAGCACACTTTGTTCCACTGTTGATCCGAACCATGGCAGCTCGCAAAAAAGGCAATCCCGTAAGCGGCTGGATCGTGCTCGACAAGGCTGAAGGCCTGACGTCGACGCGCGCGGTCGGTGCGGTTCGCCGGTTATTCAACGCGCGAAAGGCCGGGCACGCAGGCACGCTGGACCCGCTGGCAACCGGCATTCTGCCGATCGCGTTGGGTGAGGCGACGAAGACGGTTCCCTACGCCGTGGACGGCGAAAAAGGCTATCGGTTCACGGTGCGCTGGGGCATTGCGACCGACACCGACGATGCCGAAGGCCAACCCACCAACACCAGTGAAGTGCGTCCGCTAATCCCGGATATCGAGGCGCAATTGCCGCGCTTCATCGGCGAAATTTTGCAAACCCCGCCGCGTTACTCCGCCATCAAGGTCGACGGCTACCGGGCCTATGACCTGGCGCGCGAAGGCGAGGAGGTCGAGCTCAAGCCGCGCGAGGTGGTGATTGATGCCTTGCGCTTGGTGGATGTGCCCGACCGGGATACCGCGGTGTTCGAGGCCCAATGCGGCAAGGGCACCTACGTGCGTGCGCTCGCCCGCGACCTCGGTATCGCATTAAACGCGTTCGCGCACGTCATCGCGCTGCGGCGAACACGGGTTGGCCCATTTGCGGAGGCGGACGCCGTCACACTCGACCGACTGCAACGTTTGGCGGCCCAAGCCGATCATGGCGCGGGCCTGTTTGAGGCGCTGCTTCCCGTAGAGGCGTCGTTGACAGATCTGTTCGCTTTGAGCGTCGGTCAGTCGGACGCCGGCCGCATCACCCGCGGTCAATCGATCCTGATCCGCGGCCGCGATGCCCCGGTCCTAGAAGGTGAGGCCTACGCGATCTGCCGTGGCAAACCGCTCGCCATCGGTATCATGCAACACGGTGAATTCCGGCCGGTGCGCGTCTTCAACTTGGTCTAAGGCGTATCCGAGTTGGCTGGAACCATCCCGTTTCCCCAACCGGGCCACCCACCACACCGTCCCCTTGGATGGCTGGGTGGGAGCCGGCCGGCAAGGGCACGCGCCTCAGGTTGCTTTTTCCCATGGCCCCTTCACTTTGCCGTGCTCGTCCACGTCTGGAAATTTCATCGTGAAGACGCTGTCTGGGGTTATGACCGAATAATCATGATAGCCCAGTCGGGCGATCGGTCGAATCGCCCCGGTGTCAACCAATCCGTCCTTGATCACGTTGTCGTTGATATAGATGCCAACCACTTGGCCGATCACGATCCAGTGCATTTTTCCCGTCGGCTCGTGGCGGGGCGTCTCAACGGTCTGGATATAGCGGCATTCCAATGCCGTTGGACTCTGCTCAACGCGGGGCGGGGCGACCAGTGTGGACGGGGCCGGCGTCAAATGCGAGATTTCGAATTCATCTACCTCAGGTGGCACTTCGGCGGAGCTGGCATTCATCTCGAAGCGCAGATCCCAGGTTGCCAGCGAGCACACGAACTCACCTGTCTGCTCTGCATTGATCACGCTGTCCTTGCGGCCACCGCTCGCAAACATGACAACCGGGGGAATGTCCGAAACGAGGTTGAAGAAACTGAAGGGCGCAAGATTGACGACGCCTGCCGGGCTGATTGTCGAAATCCATCCGATCGGACGCGGCGCCACCAACGCTTTGACCGGATTGTGCCGCAGCCCGTGGTCATTCTTAGCGGTTTCAAAAAACATACCTGATCTCCGTGTAAGCGCGCCGCGATCGGCGTCACCGTGCCCCAAAAGGCATCCTGAGTCAGCCCTCATCCTGTCCAGACCGGCGCCCGCCTGGTTTGCGGCACGTGCGATCTTGAAGGTGGCTCGTGTCCGACGTCACCCCCCCCCGCGGCATTCAAGCATGATATGCTCGCGAACAGGGCTCATTGCAGCAGCGCCATGCGCGAAACGGGTCCTGCCAAGAACAGATGGCTGGGCCCATCCGGCTCCACTGCATCCGCTCTTGACGCCGGCGTTCCAGCCCGGCAACTGAAAGGGGCACAATGGCTGTGGATCGGCAGTGGCGCAGGATGAATGGATGAATATGGTAGACAGGCTGTTCGGACTTAAAGGCGAGGCGCGGCTCCGGTTCCGGCACGGCGACTATCAAGTGCTGTCGCCCGGAGATTTCGTTCGCTGCGCCGTCACCGGCCAACCGATCCTCTTGGCTGAGTTACGCTACTGGAATGTGGATTTGCAGGAGGCGTATGCGTCCGCCCATATTTCGCTCAACCGCTATCTGCAGGTGCGAGAGCGCAACGACGAGGCTTGAGCGGCACCCGCACCATGAGGTGCAGCCCCCTCGCTGACCGCCATCAGCAACGACATCAACCGTTTCTCATCCCTGACCGTCATCTTGAGTTGGATGGGAACAGGCTGTGCCGCCTCGCGCAACTCCGCCAACGGTCCCGGCTGCCCAATCAGGCGCACCCAATCCTTTTCCGTGGTTACGATCTTGGCCCCTAACCTAGCCGCCCGCGCCAGCACATAGGACGCATCGTGCGCTTGAAAGGCGTGATGATCGGGAAACGTGATCGTTTCAGCCACCTCGGCACCGATCGCCCGCAGCAGCTCGGTAAATCGGCCGGGATTGGCGATCCCGGCCAGCGCCAGCAATCGTTCACCGGCAAGTGCGTCGCCGTTGGTCTCCGGTTCGGTCCATGCTTCGAGCACCGGGCCCATGAAGCGCTGACGAAGCATCGCCGCGACGGCGTCATCCCCTTCTCGCTGATGCCGCGGACGGTTAACGACCAACGCGTCGGCTCGCTCAAGCTGGGCGGCCAAGGGTGCGCGCAGTGGACCGGCCGGAATAACGCGTTCGTTGCCAAAACCGCGGCGACCATCGACGACGACAATCGACAGGTCCTTATGCAAGGCCGGATTCTGGAAACCGTCGTCCATGATGATGACTGTCGGCGGTGTCTGACCGGCATCGGCCTCGATCATTTGCGCGCCGGCCGCACGCCGGCGGGCAACCACGGTTCGTGCGTGGCGCGCCAGCAGCAGCGATTCGTCGCCGACGTCAGCAGCCACATCGAGCGCCGGATCAACGCGGTGCGGGCCGACGTGCCGGCCGCCATAGCCCCTGGTGAGAATAGCGGGTCGCTCACCGCAGCGTGCCAGTTCACGTGCGATCTTGATGGAAAGTGGCGTTTTGCCGGTGCCTCCGGCGGTGAAATTGCCCACGCAAATAACCGGCAGCGAGCACCGGTAGGCCTCATCCGCGCGCAGTCGCCGCTCCGCAATGAAGCCCCAAACATGAGCCACCGGCGCCAAGATGCCTGGCATGGCGGATGAGCCGGACTCGTACCACCATCGTGGTTCTTCAGCCGGCACGTCGCATCCCCTTGTCGTCCGGCAAAAAGCGCAGCAGCTCGTCAACGGTCAGCTCCAAGGCTCCCGACAAGCTGGCCAGCGCCATCTGCGCACCCGCCTGCATCCGCCTCAACTCCATTTCGTCGCTCAGGAGGCGACTGACCGCGGCGGCCAATTCGTCCGCATTGGAGACCACCAGCGCCGCTTTGCGGACATGCAGCATGCCATAGGCATCGGCAAAGTTCTCCCAATGCGGGCCGGACAGCACGACCGCACCACTGCGAATTGCTTCAATCGGGTTCTGACCGCCGCGATCCACCAGCGAACCGCCAACGAACGCGATCGGCGATAGCGGGTAAACCGTGCCTAACTCGCCAATCGTATCGACCAGGTAGATGTCGGTCCTGGCGTCGGGCAGCACCAGGCGGGATCGCTGCTCGACACGCAGGCCGTAGCTGCCCAGCAGGCGAACGATGTCCGGTCCACGCTCGGGATGGCGCGGCGCGAGAATCGTGCAAAAGCCGGGGCGGTCGCGGGCCAAGCGCTTGTGTGCAGCCGCGATCACGCGCTCTTCGCCGTCATGGGTGCTCGCAGCCACCAGGGTTGGCCGGCCGGACAGGGTCTGCTTGAGCCGAGTGAACTCGGCCTCGTGGAATGGCAAGGGTGGGGCATCGATCTTCAAATTGCCGGCCGCCAGACAGCGGGTGCCGCCCAACTCCTGGTAGCGTTCGGCCAGTCGCTCGCTCTGCGCGATCACCACATCGAAGCGCGAGAACAAGGACTTAGCGACCCGCGACAACCGCCGCCAGCGCGAGAACGAGCGGTCCGACATGCGCGCATTGACCAACGCCAACGGTATCGCTCGGGCCGATATCGCCAGGATGAAATTCGGCCAGATCTCACTTTCGGTCAGCACCGCCAGGTCCGGTCGCCAATGATCCAAAAACCGATTGACGTAGCGCGGTGAGTCGAGCGGGACATACTGATGGATGTCGCCCTCAGGCAGGCGGCGGGCGGCTAACCCGGCTGAGGTCGTGGTCCCTGTCGTGAACAGCAATTTCAGGTTGGGCCGCGCCGCGCGCAAGGCCATGGACAATGGTAGAACGGCGCTCAACTCACCGACGCTGGCGGCATGGATCCAGACCAGCTGGCCTGTGGGACGCTGTTCGCTTGGCCGGCCAAGTCGCTCGGCCCGCCGCGCCTTGTCCTCTTTGCCCCGCTGCTCGCGCTGGCCGAGAAAAAACGGTGCGGCCGGCTCCATCAGTCGCGTGGCCAACTCGTAGGAGCGCAAGCCGATGCCTGGCGACAGCGAGCCGGCGTGGCGCCAGCCCGCACGCTGGAACGCTTCGGGTGGCGTTGCACGCCGAGGGCTGGTTCCGACCAGCCGGTAGGCCCGCCGCGTGACCTCATCGAGGCCGCGTTCCACCGCCTGCCGAGCGATCTCCAACTCGTGGGGGTCGGCATCACGCTGCACGTAAATGGGATCGCCAAAAACGCCAGATAGTTTGCCGAACGGAAGGTTGATGGTCATCCGGCTCCACGTTTTGAGCGGAATAAAGCGGCTGGTGGCGGCGGCGAGCGGGATAATCGGCCGGCCAGACAGTCTGGCCAGGGCAACGATGCCTTCGCCGGCGCGGCGGGCGGGGCCCGGCGGTACGTCAGCGGTCATGCCAACAAAGATATCGTCCTGGAGGGCCCTGAGAGCGCCGCGCAACGCCGCCGCACCGCCGCGGTCCTTACGCCGCGTGCCGGCGCCGGCGCCTCTGATCAGCGTCGTGTTGAAGCGCGCCAGCGCCTGGGCCATGAGCTCAGCGTCGCCATGGCGGGCCAACATCACGGCAAGCGGCACGTCCGGCGGCTTAATCTTCGGCGCCAACAGGAATTGACCATGCCATACCGCGATGATCGCGGGTCGATGCTCGGCAAGAAAGACGTTGATATCGGCTGGTTCCGTCACCAGCCGCGAAGTTCGGTGGACAAGATCGATGAAATTCGCCACGGATTGGCCGGAGAATCGGCTCAGCCGTGCTTTCTCGATGGGCACTTGCGCCATTTCGTGACGGGCCTCGGCCACGGCTATCCAGTTGTGCGGTAGAGTGCGGACAGCACCTCTTGCGAGAGGTTCCTATAGCGGATATGGAGCAAATGCAAAGCCTGTTCAGTGCGTGGTATGGGTGACGACAGGCGGACGGGCCATAGGGCCCGCAGGTTTTCAAGAACTTCATGGGGCACGCGATCACCGATGGCAGTTGGCAAGCTTGGCAAGCAGACCCGGCGAGCCATGAAGCGCGTCACTCTGGCATGGCGACAATCACTCGTCGACGATTCGCCCGCGTGGCTGCGCCGGTTCGCCGGACCGACGGCATCTTACCTCGACATGTTGTTGCTGGATCATGGCATCTTTCGCATACTGTATTTGAATAAACATGCCCTGAGCGACACGGTGTGGCGTTCAGCCCAGCCGGCTCCGTACCATATCCACCGCCTCGCCCAGCAAGGTGTACGCACCATCGTCAACCTGAGAGGTGAGCGGTTGTGCGGCAGCTATTGGCTCGAAACGCAGGCCTGCGCGCGGCATGGCATCAAGTTGGTCAATTTTCCGGTTCGCTCGCGCGCGGCGCCCAGCCGCGAGGAAATCAGGGCGGCACACCGACTGTTCCAGAACACCGACTATCCGATGCTGATGCATTGTAAATCCGGATCAGATCGGGCCGGATTGATGAGCGTGCTGTTCATGCACCTGCACCAAGGCCTTCCCATTGCTGAGGCCTTGAAGCAACTGTCCTGGCGCTTCGGTCACATCCGGCAGGCTGACACCGGCATTTTGGATGCCTTCTTCGAACGCTACCTTGATGACACCAAGCGCCGATCGATCGCCTTCATCGACTGGGTCGATACGGTCTACGATCCAGATGAGTTGAAGCGGACGTTCACCGCCAACGGCTGGGCCAACCGACTGGTGGATTCGGTGTTGCGGCGCGAGTAGGTGCGCCGGCACGGATCGCTCGGCGAATCGGAGGCTTGTGGCAATTCTAACACAGCGCAACGCTGTCCAGCTGCCCCCGCCCGAATCGACTCGACGCAGTCGGATAAAATGTGGATAAATTTTGACCACGGATGCGTCGCCTGCATCCGTTGCTGGGGGAGGTATGGTCGGCACCGAAACGCCCCCGCCGGGTCGGTGCTGACCTCCTTTTTGCAGTTGGTTGAGAGGGCATCCCCACCAGTGCGCGACACCGATGCGTGACATCAGTGCGCGACCAACGACCCGCTGTTGCCTCGTCGGCGACCTGAGCCAGTCAGAGGTCAGCCATTCCGTGAACTACCACGCTGCTGGTTGCCAATCAGCAGACTGCCGGTCCGTTGGCGGCCGCCCAGTAGGCGGCTACTCAGCGGGTTGGCACGCAATGAGGGCTGGCACTCAGTTGGCGACCACTTGCCGTGACGGGCGCCGGCGTTCGAAGACGACCCCATCTGGGTGCGCCTGTCCGCCACGGCCGGCTCCATCATCGTGCCTTCACTTGCAACTGCCAAGCCGGTTTCCCTTTAAGGCACGAAGATGATCGCCCTTAAAGTGGCTCTCGCCGCCACGACGCACATCGTGCAACGCTCCGCGTCCGCCCTGGCCAGATTGGAACAGCGCGCGCCCCAACACGTGCTGTCTATGTGTTGGTCGTGCCACCGCACACGGCGAGGGTCTGACCGGCGACGAAGTCACTTTCCGCGGAAGCCAGAAATATCAAGGCCCCGATCAGGTCCTCCGGATGGCCATCCCGCTTGATCGATCGCGCAGCGATCACAGCGTCGCGCATTTCATCGATATGCTCGGTGTTCTCGACGATGCTGTCGCTCATGATCAGTCCCGGGGCCAGCGTGTTCACGCGGATGCCGTGCTTGCCAAGATCGCGACACAGCGCCCGCGTGAAGCCGAGCATCGCCCCCTTCGATGTCACGTAGTGCAGCATATGCGGTATGCCACGATAGGCCGTGCCGGAGGCGATGTTGATGATCTTGCCGTAGTTGGCGCGAATCATGTGCGGCGCGACGTGCTTCATCATCAGGAACGGCCCGCGCACGTTGACGGCCATCACCCGATCCCACAGCTCGACGTCGATGTCCCAAGGCTCGGTCGGCTGGAGCGTGGCGAACACTGCCGCGTTGTTGACGAGGACATCGATTTTGTCGCTGCGCTCGATCACCTGCGCGACGAGACCAGCGACCTGCGCCTCATCGCTGACGTCACAGGTGACCGCGTAAGCCCTGCCCTCCCCATAGGCGGCACAGATCGCCGCGGCGACACCAGCTCCGTCAACGATGTCCGAAACCACCACGGTGGCCCCCGCTTCGGCGAGGCCGTGGCAGTAAACCTTGCCGATCCCCTTCGCACCACCGGTAACGATGGCCACCCGTCCGTCGAGTCGGCCCATCTAGACCTCCCTGTGTCAATTTGAACTGTCGTCGGATCGCGACTGCGGTCTCGCACGAGAGGTTATCGTGCTGATTCGCAATCTCAAAACCAATTGTGGTCCGCCCAATGCACCCGCGATGGCTCCGGTTTGCAATGCCATGACACGACCCGCGACGGCGCTATGGCTTTTCAGAGATCGCTGCAAACATCCTGCTGCCCGCCCCGCACCGTCACCAACAGCGGCCGGACACCAGCTCCCAGTCATAAATCTCGCGGCATGGAACGATGGTCCGTTTGCGTCCACCGCTCAAGCCCACAACCGCCGCAGGCTGACCGTCGACGCTCGCCACCGCGAAGCTCTCGCTGGCCCGCGCGCGCAGCAGCACCGAGCCCAGCTCTCGCATGCGACCGCCAGCGAAGCTGATGAAGCGTAATCGCCGCCGATCGGCGCTCGGGATGGCTAAGTCAGCGATCCCGTCAGCATTGAAATCAGCCACCGCCGACAAATCCATATGCAGCGATCCCATGACGTGGTTGGACACATCCTCCAGCGATCCCAATTTGATCAAGCGCCGTTCTCGGTAGGTCCAGATTTGCAGGATGCCGCCGATGTGCGGGGTAACCACCAGCGCGATATCGGTCTTGCCATCACCGTCAAAGTCCGCGAACCCGGCCGGATTGAGCCAGCGGAACGGACGACCGATCGGTGGTGTTTCAGCGATGATCGCCAGGCTTCTGCCCTGTGCCACCGCAACGGCTAACGCCGCACCTTTGTGCAAGTAGCCCCGAATCACCACGACCTCGTCGCGCCCATCGCCGTCGACATCGACAATCCGCGGCTTGCGGTCCTCAAACACGCTATCTTTCGGCAACGGCAATCTCAGAACAAGAAGATCCGAGGTCGAGACCGTGAGCGTGGCGGGGTGGTGCCTACCACCGAACGGATTGTGACGATAACGGTCGGTGGGGTCGGAAAACCAGGCGGCGCGAATGTTGCCGTTGGCCCGGGCCAGCGCGGCGCCGCGAAACACCCGGTCCTTTCTCGGTCGCCTGAAATAGCCCTCTTGCTTGGGCAGCGACAGCTCACCTTGGGGGATGACTCGCCCGCCCTGCGCGCGTGCCCCGTTCGGGACCGCATCGGCGAAAACCGCCGCGACGGCCGCCAGTACCGCCAACAATTGGTAGGACGACATCGGCTCGGTTCCCTCTTTCAATAGACTGGCTCGCCGAAACGCTGCGCCCCTGAACGACGTTGACGCGGGATCTTGCCGAGCCGTGCGGTCATCGCGCGACCGCACGCTTCGCTCTAGCGCTGGGAGGACAGCACCACGGACAGCATGTTGGCGCCGAGGCGCGCAGCAGCGGCATCGTCCAAATTCCAGGCCCGCAGCTGGTAGTCCTTCACCGTGCACAAGGCGGTGCGGTCGCGATCGATCAGCTTGGCGATGGTCGCCGCCGCCGCCTCCTGCAGTCGTTCGCGCGGCACCACCTCACTGACTAGCCCCAGCGCATGGGCCTGCGCGCCACTGATCTGCTCTTGAGTCAACACCATGTGCATCAGCCGCTTGTAGGGCAGCTTCTGTAACACGGCCGACATGGCCAGCGTTGGCGGAAGATTTTGGGCCATCTCGGTGAACGCGAATCGCGCCTCTTCGGCGGCAATTGCCAAATCGCACACGCCCACGAACGCCGAGCCGAAGCCGAGCGCCGGACCCTGCACGATGGCCAATACCGGTACGTCGGTGGCGCGCACATCGGCATAAAGCGACAGGATTTTGTCGGTGACCTCAGATCGGATACCAAGCGCATCGGCCGGGGGCGGCCCTTCCCCTGGAGCGCGGCCGAGACAGAACGCCTCGCCCTGCGCGCGCACGACGACCAACTTGACCGCAGCCCGACATCCCGCATCGCGAATCGCACGGCCGAGCGTGGCGATCTCACCCGACGTCAACCGATTGCCGGATTGTGGCCGGCCAAGCTCGACCGTGGCCACGGCACGTTCGCCATCAAAGTCAAGGGTGAAGGGTTGCTCGGACATCGACTGCGCCTCTCGTTCGGATCATTGGCTGGCTTTCGCCCGGCGAGAGGATAGTCGATCCAACGGCAATCGACCACGACTCGCGGCCAACGCGGCGCCGGCCTCAAAACCTACGTCGATGTCGCATCTATAACGTTGCAGTGTGGTCCCAGGCCCGCAATGACGCAGGTCGCGTGAGTGCTGACCCTGTTTCGCCGGGATGGCCGCGGAGGGGCGTGCGAGATCACGCGATCAGGGCGCGAGCCTGTCGGCAATGGCTGCAGGTGGTCCGATGTCGGCATGTGGCAATGCATTGGTCTCGACAGTCACGGCATAGACGGCAGCAAACGCGGCAAGCCAAGCTGCAAGTAAAAATGACAGCGAAACCTTGTGCTGGCGCGCGAAGTCGCGCAAGGCGCCCTGCCACCGGCTGGCCGGTCTCCAAGCGAACGTTGCGCCGCGCGTCGCATGAGATCGGGGTGCGCCTGCGATCAGCTCGGCCGGGGTCGGCTGTGTTTCCAATGCCCGCTTGGCTTGGCTCAACACGTCTTGCAGGTGTGCGAGCTTTTGATCGGTCCGCGAGATCTGATGCATCTTCACCTCTACCCCATCACTGCGCTGTCTTCGCACGCCCGTTAGGCATCAAGTGATAGTTTTGAATGCTCTTATGACCAACAATATTTTGCCTTTAACTGGTCTATTGTTGTGCAAAAGAGAACTGTGAAAGTTGCGGTATTGCAACTTGTTTATAGCTCTACTTACAAAGATGGTTTATATTCGGATAGTTCTGTGGAAAATTTGATCACCGCGGCATTCGGCTTGGCTGTTGTGGATTTCTGATTCGTTCGCGGTGCGGTCGCCCGATCGCCGGATCGCGCCAGTTGCAGCATCGCCGTCGACGGCTTATGTCGTCGGCATGACGACTCCCCCGGCCATCGTTATCATCGGTCGTCCCAACGTGGGAAAATCGACCCTGTTCAACCGCCTCGTTGGCCGGCGGCAGGCGCTGGTGTCCGATCTGCCGGGATTGACGCGCGATCGCCGCGAGGGCCGAACCCAGTTGGCTGGCCGCGACGCAGTGGTGGTCGACACCGCAGGGCTAGAAGAGGCGGCCGCGGGCACGGTGCCGGCGCGCATGCGCGACCAGTCGGAACGGGCGATGGCGACAGCCGACGTGATCCTGTTCGTGATCGATGCCCGCGAAGGCGTCGTCCCGGCCGATGCCGCCTTCGCCCGGTTGGCACTGGCGCATGGACGGCCAACCATCCTGATCGCCAACAAATGCGAGGGACGACGTGGCCTCGATGGCATGTACGAAGCCTACGCGCTGGGTCTCGGCGATCCAGTGCCGATCTCGGCCGAACACGGCGAGGGGCTTGCCGATTTGGTAACAGAGATTGAAGCGGCCTTGGGTTTGCCGCCGCCGGCCGACACCGTCGCCATCGACAATGCCGAGCCGGACGAGACGTCGGCCGACGATGGCCCAACGTCCGAGGCGGTGACCGTCACGCGGCCGTTGCGGGTTGCCATTGTGGGTCGGCCGAACGTGGGCAAATCCACGTTGGTCAATGCCCTGCTCGGCGAGGAGCGGATGTTGACCGGCCCGGAGCCCGGCCTGACCCGTGATGCGGTGGCAAGCGCGTTCAACTGGAAGGGCCGCGCACTTCGCCTTCACGACACCGCCGGATTGCGGCGCAAGTCACGCGTCACGGAGCAGGCGGAGAAGCTCGGCACCGGCGACACGATTCGTGCCATCAGATTCGCGGAGGTGGTGGTTTTATTGATTGACGCCGAACGCCCGTTCGAGCACCAGGACCTGACCATCGGCGAGCTGGTGGAGGACGCCGGCCGAGCCATCGTCATCGCCGTCAACAAGTGGGACTTGGTGACGGAAAAGCAGAGGACGATCAAGGCGATGCGGGAGACGGTCGGCAACAGCCTGGCGCAGATCAAAGGCGTCCCCTTGGTGCCTATATCCGCGCTTGGCGAACGCGGCCTCGAGCAATTGATGTGCGCTGTTTTCGAGGCCAACGCGACCTGGAGCAAGCGGGTGCCGACGAGCGAACTCAATCGCTGGCTACAACAGGCGATGCAGCGTCATGCACCACCGACCTCGCGCGGGCGACGAATCAGGGTTCGCTTCATTACCCAACCGTCGACCCGGCCGCCAACCTTCGTCGGCTTCTGCCAGCGCGCCGAAGCCGTCCCAGCCACCTATAAGCGCTATCTGATCAATAGCTTGCGTGACACCTTCAAGCTTGCCGGCGTGCCCATCCGGCTGAGTTTCCGCAAGGGTAAGAACCCGTTCGCTGCACACTGACAGTGGGCGCCACGAATTAACCTTGTGGCCGCGTTAGCTTGGCGTTGCGCGCGTCTCACAGTAACTCTAGATCATCTATGTGCGTTAAATTGGAACCGGCATTGCGGTTGCAATTTAAGGCGGATAGATGATCGCTGTGAAAAAGCTGATCGCCCCGAAAGGGTCCTCAAGCACGCGCTAGATCATCGCGCCTTTAATCGGGATCGTTCCGATTCCGATTAAGGGCAGGTTGCTCTAGCCGGTAGGACAGGCAAAACGTTGCTCTGGTGCATTGGTTTTAGAAGGTCAAAACCTGATGGTTATCGCGAATATGATAAGCACTTCCGGCGGGCTGATCGCTTGCGGCCGCGGACGGGCGGCGCTGTTGGTCGGCGCGCTTTTGTTCGCCATGTGCGCCATCGCACCGACACCGGCCGAGGCGGTGTCCGCGAAGGTGCGCAAGGCCTGCAAATGGGACTACAAGCGGCTATGCCCGAGCTACAAGGTCAACAGCGCCAGCATGCGGGCCTGCATGCGGGCCAAGGGCGGCGAGATATCATCCCGCTGCATCAATGCCTTGATCGATTCCGGCGAGATTTCTCGAAGTTATAGGAGCAGCCGGCGCAGCAGTCGCCGGAGCAGTCGCCGGAGCCGCAGCCGCAGCCGCAGCCGTCGCCGTTACTGAGGTTACCGCGCGGGCCGCTTGCCGAAGGCGTTGGCCAAGGCGGGTGGCTCGGCACCACGTGTGACCATTTTCAAGGTGTGGTGATCATACGATTGCCATGAGATCATCCGTGCTGAGCCGACCCGTCGGCACGCCAGACCAGCATCTGCGTCGCCGGTTGCGCGGCTTCGAACCCCTGCGCCAGCAGTTGGCCGGTATTGGCGTCGGCGACCATGGCCAGCCGCGTGAGCTTGTTGAGCACCGGATACCTCAGCCACGGCATCGACGGGTCCATCTCGATGGCGGCGATCTGGCGCATCATCGCCAGCCGACCGGGACTATCGATGCCGCGGGGTCGCGCGGCGGTGTCGAGTTCCAGCCAATGATTGACGGCCGCGGCCGGCCCCGCGCAAAGCCGAGCGTCGTGCTCGCTGCGCTCGATCACACAGGCCTGGTCGGCGGCGATGCCCGCCAGCGAAAAGGTGGCCGGGGTGGCGAGCGGCGTCGTCGCCAGCATCGCTTTGGCGGCGGCGAAATCGGCCGCGGTCTCGAACACGGCGCGCAGCAGATGCAACGGTGCGATATGCGGCGAGCGCCAGACGCGACGACGGTTGGCCAGCCAATCGGCGGGATAAAGCCCGCCGGCCAACCGGCGCATCGGCGCCTGATTGAGCGCGGCCGCGAACCGGCCGGGGGCCACGCCTTGCGGGACGCCAGTGAAGCCGGGCCAGGTCAAACTCAAAAAGCGGCCGCGATCGCAGGCGACGTCGGCCGCGATCACATAGCGCCCCAGCCCGGGGGTGACCCAGTCGAGGGCGCGCATCAGCCGCGCCGAAGCGCCGTCCGGCGCCGGGCCGACGCTGACACTGCAGCCCCACTCGTAGTTGACCGACAAGAAGTAGACGCCAGGGCGGGCCAGCCGCTCGGCCAGGCGATCGATCTCCGGCAGGTGGGCGTTCTCCCATTTGGCCAGCCACCGCCGGGAGACGGCATCAAGCCCCCGC
Source organism: Hyphomicrobiaceae bacterium (assembly GCA_965223035.1). Lineage (GTDB taxonomy): Bacteria > Pseudomonadota > Alphaproteobacteria > Rhizobiales > Hyphomicrobiaceae > CAMDPA01. Next base: position 5,504,536 of record OZ244980.1, read on the forward strand.
AACAGGCCGCGCGGCACGTGCCGCGTCGCCGTATCGATCAAGGCGTGCGCGCGCGGCAGATCCGCCTCCAAGGTCTCGATCGGAAAGTCCGGACCAACCGCGACCACGGGAATGGCCGGCAAATCGGTGCTGGTGGCGCGCTGCTGCATGATTTGTCCTCGCGCCCCGGTCTTAATTCATTTCCGCTCGTGGTAGAATCGCCGTGCCGGCCCGCTCCCCCGCACCCTTTCCCTTACTGGGCCACCCCTTATTGGGCCACCCCTTATTGGGACACCCCTTATTGGGACACCCAGACCATCATGCCATCGGGTGGCCAGTGGAGGAACGGGGTGGGGGAGCGGAATGGTTCCAGCTCACACTGACATGATCTAGCACAAGCGGCGGCGGCGCCGAAACAGCCGCGCATTCTTGACATCTCGCCCCGCGCGCTCTAACTCGACGGGCTCTAGACCGTGTCCGCCTGAGGCGGATGAGCCTTGCCGGCTCGCTCGCACCGACACGCTCTAGCCCAGATGGCGGAATTGGTAGACGCACTAGTTTCAGGTACTAGCGCTCGCAAGGGCGTGGAGGTTCGAGTCCTCTTCTGGGCACCAGCATTTCCTATAATCCCAGCATTCAGCGGCTGGCATGATGTCCGCCCTGGGCGGATCAGGCTTGCCGGGCCGCTGTCCCCGGTTGGCCACGCCAGCGGTACATAACGCGTGGGCAAACTATACCTACCCCTCAAGATCTCTCAGGTCGCAGGATGTTAAACAATCGTAGGTGTCGCAATAGACCCTGGCCACGGTCGCCACACATGCGTACACGTCGTGCCGGGTCCCTTCGTGTTCAACTTCTAGACCTCCGACCGGATCACCCCACCGAGACATGCCAAACTTGCCCGCTCCCCACACCGCGGGGGGTCGATCCGTGTCGTCACCGGCCTTAAAGGGTATCCGATGAGACCGATTTGTCTCGAGGTGTTTTGCCCCGTTGCACACGCTCCTGACAATCTCGAATTGGCTGTCACACAGTTCGCGGATGGTGTTTTCGATTTTCATTACCCCCGCTTTACGAAGGTGATCCTTGACGTGAAATAAAGTAATGCACGCAAGATACGCATACCGACGCGATCTGCGATCTTTGCGAAATTCGTAGATTGTTGGCAGCACTATCTCCGTCATGTAATCAGCAGGTGTCATCGTATCGCGCTCTTCTTTAGGACATGCGGCAAATGAAGTGTAGCAAACTCAACGCAAATGGGGCGACTCGATGTTCGGCAACGGCGTTGTAGAGAGGATTGACCTGTTTCGTGGTATTTTTCCGTGTAGAATATAGCTTCGGCTTAGGTCCAAGCTTGCGCTTTATGGCCATTCCGTGTCCAGGGGAGCCGCGGTAATCACTGGCGTTGCGCTGTGTTCGCGGGCGCTTGCCGATTTTCGTCGCCATTGAAGCTGGCGGCTTTAGGCAGTGGTCGAAGTATTTCCGATGTCATGCTTTGACGGCGAATGGCTTCAGCGCTGGCGTCTATCTCATGGCGGGGATGCATCGCAGAGCACGCTGGCCCTCTAGATCATCGCGCCTTAAAGTGTAGAGCAACCTGCCTTTAATCGGGATCGTTCCGATTCCGATTAAAGGCAGGTTGCTCTAGGGCCATCGGATTTGCTCGTCATGTCAGTGAGCAAGTGAAATGGACTTCAAGGATCAAATCGAACGCATCGTGAAAGAACTTCCGCCCGGATGTGAGCTTTTCATACCCGAGGAAGTCTCTGCCGATATTGGCGTTAAAGATAGCGAATTGGATCAGATCTCCCAGAACAACGGCTGCCATACTGGCTTTGCGCAATCGTTCGAATTGACTCCAGATGAGCCGCGCATTCGGATCATGAGAGATAAATCAAAGGCATAAACGTGCCAAAGTCCGCGTCTGCCCGGGCGCGGGATTTGGGTTCCTTTTCCTGTTGCTGTCGCTTAATGTAGTCGCTCGTGCCGACTGACGGATAACGTACGGTTTTGGATGGCCAGGTGGGCGAGCCGAACGGCACCCCACCCCACCCTACGCCCCCCTAAAGCAAGCTCGCCATGTAGGTGAGAACGGCGCGGAAGCGCGGTTGCTGGCGACGCAGGCGCGGATGGTCCGGCATGGTCATCAGCGCATAATAAAGCTGCAGGCGAACGTTCTCGAACCTGGCCAGCTTGGGTTGATAGTCGAGCTTGAGGTCCAGTTCGCTGCGATCGGGAAGCGGCGCACGCGACACCCCGTCGGCGGCGTCGCGGCCTACGCCGTAGCCGATCTGAAACTTCAAGCCTTGGGTGATCAGTTCGGAGAAATCATAGGCCACGCTCACCGTCGCCGCGCGTTCGCCGGCGCGCTCGAAATCCGCCTGGTCGAGGTCGGTGAACACCGGAAAGGCGCCGAACGGACTGAGGATCGGGGCATCGTCGGCATTTTTTGAAACCGCGGCGGTTAACGTCAAGCGACCGCGGCTGAAGACCAACCGCGCCGAGACTTGTGAGGTGTGGTAAGGGGCACCCGCCAGCAGTTGCTGGCCGACCGTGCGCTGATCCGTGTAATTGATGCCGAACCGGTAGGACAGGCCGTAGCTGCTCAACGGCAACAGCCAATCGAGTTCGGCATAGGTCGTGCTCAACACGTCGGGCGTCCAATGGTTGATCGCGCCCACGGTTAGCCCTTGGAGGGGTTTTAGCCGCAGGCCGTTGATCAGCAGGCCGCGGTTGGCCGTGACCTTGAGGCCGCGGGAGAACGGCTGGAACGTGCTCGTGTCTCTCGGCTTGAAGCGCCACAGAAAGCCGCTTTGAAACCTGATCGCGTCAAACAGATGCTTGCGCGACGCTATGACGGCACCTTCGAATGTGATCGGGATCATGCGGTTGTCGTGCGCATTGACATACGCGGTGTTCAACTGCTGCCGGCCGAGTGTCAGCTCGTGTCCCAACAGGCGCATGCGCGCGTAGGCGAGTTTGGGCGTCGTGATCTGGCCTTGCGCGTTGGTCAGCAGCAACGTACCTGCTTCGCCCTTCGGCGCGGACAGAGGCTGCGACGTCGCTACGGCACCACCGAGTTGAAACCGACCGTCAACAAGGCCGGACTCGTACCAGAGCACCGGGCCTCCCGCCCATGCCTGGGATCGCGTGCCATCGAAGTTGTTTTGATTGAAGTAATAGGTCCGCGCGTAAAGGCGCAGCTCGGTGTCGCGAATAAACGGTCTTGTTTGGTCCAAGCGTCGCTTGAGTTGCTGAAGCAGGACGGGGCGTTCGAACGCGTCCACGGGCGCCACCTCCGGCACGGGCACGCGCGGCCCGCTTGGCAAGGCTTCAGTTCGCAATGCAAGCTCGCCGAAGGGAGAGTACTTTTCAGCGGCGTTGGAGGGGATCCGCTCGGGCTCGCTATGCGGCTCGGCGCGCGCCATTGATGCCGCAACGGCCACGGCAAAGCTCATCAGCATCGCCACGATCGACGTTGTGAAGCTGTGTAGTCGCCACACCGGCATCTGCCACCATGGTTGTTTTGATGCGACGCACGCACTTCGACGACGGCCAGGACGGTGAACCCTGTTGAAGCGCTCGCACACGCAGCGCATGCGGCGATCCCAGCGAATCACGGTGTTCACGAGCGGACTATAACCCGAAAGTTGCGCTTGTCCCCGCAACGTCTGGGTTCGGCAAACAACACAGCCATGCTGAAGCTGACCATCGATGCCGGCACAAAACCTGATTGAGACGTGCTCACCGCGGCAAGCTGTGGCGGCGGGTTCAGCGGTCATGGAGGGTCAGGTTGTGGCGCGCCGGCGACGTCCGCGGCCAGGCCGGGCGTGATGGTCGCGATGCGGGGCGGGTGGGCGCGCGGCCAAACGTTGCCCCACGCCTGTCAGCCCGACAGCGACCGATCGCCCGTGCGGACGCGACATACAGCTACGCGGCGATGCAGATGCGTCGGCAGATCTACTCGGCCGCCGTTACGATCTGGTCGATGGCATTATCGACGATCACCGGTGTCTCGAAGTAGCTGATCTCGGGCGTGGCCCCATAGCGCTGTTGAATCATGGTTTTCCAAGCATCGTCGTAGGCGGCTTCCGCCGCAGCGCGATCGCGCCACAGATAACAGCCGCCGCCGGTCATGCTCTCAGCATCGAACAGGTAGTATTTTCGCACGAGCCCGTCGAGAGCTTGGTATTTCGGCGCCGAGCCTTCAAACAGCGTGCGGGCCTGCTGTGATGTCGTGCCGGCTGGCAGCGGAAAGCGGACGATAGCGGTAATCATGATGGCCACTCCATGGTCTCGATGTGGGCGACACGGTTTGTTGATCGGCGAAATTTGGCGACATGCTTAGCGCGTTTGCGTGCGGGTTGGAACCGTCTCGCCGCCCGATCCGGCCTGTCAATAGCAAGCGTTGTCGGCGGTCGGGTGACGCACCGGGCATCCGCTCAGGCGCCTGGAAAATGCACGAACGTGTTGGCCGCGGAGGGAAAGGCATTGAGCCCCAACGCCTCGCGAATGTCCTTGGTCATCTTGAGAACCATCGGATCGACGGGAATGCCGCAGCCGTTGGCGATCCTGTCATTCTTGGTGAAGTTCGCCGCGACCGCCGCGGCACCCGACACCGCCGCCGGTCCGAGCGCCCGCGTCAACGCGGTGCGTGCCCGATCCAGTGCGGCGCGGTCCGGCCCCAGCACGGCATCGGAAAACGCCAGCAGCTCGGTGCCGCCGGGCACGCCGCTGTCACGCGTCGGGTCGATGAGGGCGAAAAGATCGACATCCAAATTTGCGGCGCGTCCACTCTCACGGAGGAACCGGGCGTGACCGGACGTTCAGAAAAAGCACGCGTTGATCGCGGAGACGCGCCCGGCGACCACCTCTACCTGAGGACGGGACAGACCGTCGTGGTGGGCGTAATCGAGTTCAAGGATGCGCCGCAGAGGAAGGTACTGGGCCTCCTCCAGAGCCAGGTGCCGCCGCAGCTCGTCCGGTACCAGACTGAGAGCTCGGATGATGTAGGAGCCTGGCTTGCCGCGGTACAGCTCCTCGGCCAGCGCGCCGCCCTCTGGCGCGACCGGAACGGTGGGCACCCAGGCCAACTCCTGCTTGGCGGCGGCGGGCCGTTCCCGCGATGGCTGGCCCGGCTGCGGCGGCGGCAATGGCCGGAGCGGGACGCCGATACCACGCGCGAACACGTCAAAATTAGTGACGCGCGAGACGATGCCCACGATCTCGACATACTCAGCATCGCTGACCCCGCTTTGCCGGACCGAGTGATAGTCGTCCTTGGACACGTCTTTCGGCGCAACGGCCAACTTGCGAATGAAGGCTCGCGCCGCCTCCGGCAATGGCGCATCCGCGGTCAAATCCGGTGTGGCGGGCTCATCCAAAACTCCGGCATCGTAGCCGGCCCGACGCGCCTCCACGGCGACCGCGATCCGCTGCGCCCCGCTGCCCCACGTGCCGGGCTCACCCAGCTGCTGCAGCTGCGCGACGTGCGCGGTGGCGATCTGTTCGCTGACCGGATAATCACAGTGCTCGTAAATCGACATCAGCGCTTGCCCCGCTTGAACCCGTCGCGGTCAACCATTGTTCGTCCAAAATGCGGGCCGGACAGACAAACAATGACGGACCAACAATGACAGACCATCAATCTTGCCGGCCAGGGCGCGGACGGTCAAGCGGCGGGCGCCACCGGCGATCGGCAAGACGGCGACCGCAAATGGCGCGGCCGCGCGCGATCGACCTTTGCAGTCGAGCCAGGATCGGCGGGGTTTTTCCGCTTACCTAGAGCAACCTGCCTTTGATCGGAATCGGAACGATCCCGATCAAAGGCAGAAAGTTGCTCACCACTTTAACAGCGATCATCTTTGCGCCTTAAATCGGAACCGGCGCAATTGGAATCGGCGTTGCGGTTCCGATTTAAGGCGCGATGATCTAGCACGGTGCTGATGCGTGACGCTCGCGCGTGCCGACCGATCGCGTCAGGCAATGTCGGGAACCAGGTGATGTTCGAAGGCGAGCTCACGGCTTTCGTCGGCCGTGCGCGCCAGCTTGGTCTCATCGATCCAGTCAGCGTCTTGCGCCAACAGCACGGTCGCGCAGCGCACGCGGTCGAGGCTCACGTCGTCCACGTTGGCCGGCAGCTCACCGGATTGGTCGAAGCGCTTGGCCGCCTCGATCAGCTTGCGGCGCACGGCGATGATCATGACGTCGGAGGTCCCCAGATGCTCTTGGGTGCGGTCGTAGATGCGCTCGCCGTCGGCGCCCGTCATCAGCTCCGTCGCCGCGCGGTCCTGTAGGTTCATGATAAACGGAATGCCCAACATCAGCGACGTTTTGGCGATCTCGGGATCGACCATGTAGTCGTTGTGACGGTTGGCATTGGTATAGAAATAGGAGCGCGGGTCATTGGTGCGCGGCGCATAGCCGTACCAATCCTTGAACGGGTCCGCCGCCATCTCCCAACGCTCACGCATGATCTTCGACAACGGCGCGGTACCGGGCTGACCATGTTGGGCGATCAGCATCGCCCACTCGTCGTCGATCGGCACAAACGAGCGCAAGACAGCATGGGTGCCAGAGGAGATCATAGTATGGAACGGGAAGATGAACTGGTTGATGCGGTGCCACTCGCGCCCGTCGGCCAATGTGCGCTTGGCGGTGTAATAGGCGCCATAGTCGGTCGGCACCACGTCAAACCGCGGCGGGCGTTTGTCGTCGTTCCAAAACCCCGATACGCCGACGCCAGCATAAGGAGCATCCTTGGCGACCTTGGCATGCAGCCAGTCGAGATGCACCGAATCGAGATCGCCTTCCATATTCTGCATCCAGTTCGCCTCCTCCATCATGATGATGGGGGGCGCCACCCGGTGCTCCGGCAGCGTGTTGATCTCGAAACTGGGAAACGGCGGCGGCGCCTTGCGTGGACCCAGGTAGACCCAGATCATGTGATTGACTTCCCGGCACGGATAAGTCCGCGCCTTGACCTTGGATTTGAAATTGCTGTCCGGCGGCTCGGAGGGCATTTCCACGCAATTGCCGTCGATATCGAACTTCCAACCGTGATAGACGCAGCGTAACCCACAATCCTCGTTGCGGGCGAAGTACATGCTGGCGCCGCGATGCGGACAAGCCTCCGCCATTGCGCCCATGCGCCCGTTCGTGTCGCGCCACATGACAAATTTCTCGCCCAGCAGCATCATCCGCTTGACCGGCGAATCCGGCGTCGGGAATTCGCGGGATGGCAACGCGGGAATCCAATACTGACGCATCAACTTGCCCATCGGGGTGTCGCTGCCGACGCGGCAAAGCAAGTCGTTGTCCTGCTTCGAAAGCACGTGGTGTTCCTCCCGTATCGCCGTACGCACTGCGACCGCTCGACGTTATCCTGCGCGCGCACTGCGCGCTTCGCCCTGCAACGGTCCATGCTGACCCGATAGGCTAGCAGACGCAACCGCGCACCGTCAGGCACGATGATCGCTGCCAAAGTGAAAACAGCAACTTTCCGCGCTTGTTGGAAAGCCTCTGACTTCCAATTGAACGCCGGCTGCGATAAGGGGCGAGGCCGCGCCGAGCTGCCGCCGACCGCAAATCCGGTCAGACAAGATCTAATCGTTTTTCAACCCCTGTTTTTCGCGCTCCAACTTCTTCTTCTGCAAAAACAGCCACTTTCGACAACTCGGTAGCTTCAGATTGCATTTGACGGGGATTTTGTTCTCGACCTTCGGGACCTCTTTCCCATTCTCAACCTTCTTGTCAGAGGCCGCGATCACGACCTTTTGCGTTTGATCGCTAACCGCATCGTTACGCGCATTCGAGCCGGCGCGATCGCGTTCACGCCCGGCAACGGCGCGCATGGCCTCCAACGCGGCAGCCAGCTCGGTTCGCAGTTGTGCAACTTTGGTTTTCAGGCTGGCGTTGTTGGATTGCAGTGCCCGATATGTTTCATTGCCAAGCTTGAGCGCATTTTTTGATTGCGCCTCGAAGCCAATCGACCGGCGCGATGGCCGATCATCGTCCAAGCGCGGTTCGGCGACCGCCATGTCGGCGGATTTTGGGGAACCTGCAAGCATCGTTGCCGGTCTTTGCCGATCGACGGCCGCTGGCGAACTGGAGGGCGCATCAGTGGCTCGCAGTGTGTCGTTGTCTTTGAGCGGCAATTGTGCGCTCAAGCTGCTCGTCAGCACAGCCACCGGCAATATGATGAACAACACGATGAGGCATCGGCGCAATTTTCTCATCCGCATAATCACGCTAATTAAGTCAATTGGTCGTTACAGCTTTTCGATGGTCGCTCGTTAACCAATGGGACTGACGCTGCCCTGATCAGTTCGCGCTAGGGACAACCGATGTCCCGCTTGGAAAAGTCGCGGAAGCGAGGTGAAAATTAACACTCGCGTGCCGCGTCATTAAAAATAGTAGCGATTAAAATTAATGCCTGTGCGGCAGTGCTGACAGAGGTGGTTGCGAGTTTAAGTCTCGGAGTGCGTATCAAAACCGATGCTACCACATCGTTGTACGGCGGTGTTTGGCTGGTCGGCAAGCCCCATGAACGTTACGCTCGTGCCCGCGACGACGGAAGGGGGACAAGCCGCAAAGGCCAAGGCGCGACCTTACCGATCGGGTGCGGCAATAAGTGCTGACGGCGCGGTCGAGCTCGGTCTATTTTGGCTGTAGGGTGATCTGACCTGGAACCGGTTTTCGTTGACGCCCAAATTCCAACGGCATTCGCGTGGTCCATCGGCCCGCCCACCGCCGGCGCCCTGGTGGTCGGGGCCGCTCAATGGATACCGCGGGCAGCCCGCAAGCCTTGGATGACCATCGGAGCGGAGATAGGCGTGGGCGAACCGCTGATTGATAGTGTGAGCAGTATGGACTTACTTCGCAGCCCCCTGCTGACCGACCTGTATCAGTTAAACATGGTCCAAGCCTACCTGGAACATGGCGTAACCGAAACGGCGACGTTCGAATTCTTCGTGCGAGAGTTGCCCGGCCACCGCCGGTTCCTGGTCGCTGCAGGGTTGGAGCAAGCGCTGGAGTTCCTGGAGTCGCTGGCGTTCTCTGCCGATGACCTCGATTGGCTCAAAAGCAGTGGACGGTTCAGCCAAGGCCTGATCGAATACCTCGCTGGTCTACGCTTCACGGGCGATGTGCATGCCATGCCCGAGGGGCGGGTGGTGTTTGCAGATGAGCCAATCTTGCGCGTCACCGCGCCCATACCACTGGCGCAGCTGGTCGAAAGCCGGCTGATCAACATCTTGCATTATCAGATGCTGGTTGCCGCAAAGGCGGCCCGGCACGTCTTGATCGCGCGCGATAAGGTGCTGGTGGATTTCGGATTCAGGCGGTCACACGGAGCCGAGGCTGGCCTGATGGCGGCCCGCGCAAGCTACATCGCGGGCTATGCCGGCACCGCGACCGTGCTGGCCGACAAGGCGTTTGGCATTCCGATTTACGGCACGATGGCGCACTCCTTTATCGAAGCCTTCGATGATGAAGTCGCGGCGTTTGAAGCCTTCGCGCAAGCACGGCCGAATGACTTGATCTTGCTGCTCGACACCTATGACACTGAGGCCGCGGCGCATAAGGTCGTCGCCATGGCGCCGGGACTGGCGGCAAAAGGGCTGACGCTGCGGGGCGTGCGGCTCGATAGCGGCGATCTCATCGCGCTCGCCAACCGCGTTCGCGCCATTCTCGATGACGGCGGGCTGAAGCACGTCGTGATCTTCGCAAGCGGCGGGATCGATGACGAAGAGTTGCAGGCAATGGTCAGCGCCGAGGCGCCGATCGACGGGTTCGGAATTGGCACCAGTCTGACCACCTCGTTCGATCTGCCGGCGCTCGACTGTGTTTATAAGCTACAAGAATATGCCGGCGTTGGCCGCCGCAAGCACGCAACGGGCAAGGCGACGTGGCCGGGGCGCAAGCAGGTGTGGCGCCGGTATGACGCGGACGGCCGCATGGCTGGAGACGTGCTGAGCTTGGATGCCGACGACCACGATGGCGATCCGCTGTTATCGCGCGTCATGAAAGACGGGCTGCGTGTTGGTCCAGCCGAACAGTTGACCGAGATCCGGAACCGCGCCGCGCGCGATCTAGCACGCTTACCCGTTGCGCTTCATCGGCTCGATCCGGCCGCTTCCTACCCGGTCGACGTGGCGCAAAAGCTAAAACGATACACCGATGACGTCGACCAGAGACTAGCTGGGCGGCGGAGGACCGCGTGATGGCAGACCGCTACCCACTCAGCAGCTCCGACGTCTTGTTGGTGGTGGACCTGCAGAACGATTTCTGTCCCGCCGGAGCACTGCCGGTGCCGGAAGGTGATCAGGTGGTCGCACCTATCAACGCGATCGCGCGCAAGTTCGAGCAGGTGCTATTGACCCAGGATTGGCATCCGCGCGGGCACATGTCGTTTGCGTCATCCCACCCGGGACGAAAGCCGTTCGACTGCATTGCAACGAACTACGGCGATCAGGTGCTGTGGCCGGATCACTGCGTGCAGTCCAGCCAAGGCGCCGCCTTTCATGCCGATTTGGACATCCCCCACGCTGCGCTGGTCCTGCGCAAAGGCTACCGTCGCAAGATCGATTCTTATTCGGCGTTCTTCGACAATGACCGTCGATCGCCGACAGGGCTGGCCGGATATTTGCGCGAGCGGGGGTTCTCGCGGGTCTTCATTGCCGGTCTGGCCCTCGATTATTGCGTCCGGTTCACAGCGGAAGACGCGGCCACACAAGACTTTACCCCGATTGTGATCGAAGACTTGTGCCGCGCCATCGACGTGGCCGGCTCGGTCGGTGCGACTCGAGACAGCTTTGCGCGCCTGGGTATTGCTTGCATCGAGAGCACGGCGATCGGGACCGATTGACGCCGCGATCGGCAAGCCGCATGGCCGGTCGTCCTCGGCCACCGTCGTCTGTCAAGGATCAACGCGCGATGAGCCGCGGATCCATCGGCTGGAAGACGGATGGATCTGACCGCAGCGGCAGCATGCGCCTACCCGCCACTAGGGCCTGTTGGGAATCAGGATTCACTTTGGACCTGGTTTGTGATTCAAGCTCCCAAAACAGGGGGCTGCAAATGCTTCGTTACTGTTTGACAGATCGTCAGTGGGAAAAGATTGAGCCGCTTTGTCTGGGCAAGAAGACCGATGCCGGTCGCACCGGTGGTGATGGTCGGGTGTTCATCGAAGCCGTTCTGTGGATCGTTCGCACGGGCAGTCCATGGCGCGACCTGCCATCGGAATTCGGCAATTGGAATACGGTGTTTCAGCGCTTTCGTTATTGGGCTGCGCGTGATGTTTTTGCGAAAATTTTCAATGCTCTATCCGATGATCCGGACATCGAGTGCGCGATGATCGATGCCACCATCGTCCATGTCCATCGCCACGGACACGGCGCAAAAGGGGGACTCAAAGTCAGGCCATCGGCAAGTCGAAGGGCGGGTGGACAACGAAGATTGTCGCACTGACCGACGCCCTCGGCAGTCTCGTGCGCTTCGTTCTGCTGCCCGGAAATCGCTACGATACGGTCGGCGTCGCACCGCTGATCGAGAAGGTTGAGTTCGCAGCGCTGATCGCTGACAAGGCCTACGATTGCAACTGGATCATTGATGAGCTGAACGCGCGAGGTGCCGGCATCGTCATCTCGCAAAGACCAAAACGAAAACGGCGCCTCCAAATCGACGAGGAGATCTACAAATGGCGCCACCTCATCGAGAACTTCTTCTGCAAACTCAAGGAGTTCAAGCGTATCGCCACACGCAGCGAGAAGACTGACAGCAGCTACCGTGCAATGATCTATGCGGCAGCAACTGTGATACACTCGCGCTGAATCACAACAGGCCCTAGAGCAACCTGCCTTTAATCGGAATCGGAACGATCCCGATTATAGGCGCGATGATCTAGCGCAGCCTGCTTTCAGTCGGGATCGCACCGCTTCCGATAAATGGCAGGTTGCGCCAGGTCGGCCACGCCGGCCCGCCCGGTTTTGGCATTGGGGAAGTGATGCTATCGTGCGCCGTTATGCTTTGTGCGTCCTTGATCCGAGCACAGCAGCGCGGAGATCCAGCCGTGAGCAATCCAGACGTGGATGACGACTACGAGATCGAATCGAAGATCCCCGACGCGGCCGAGATTCAGGCCCGGTATTCAACCTTGAGTGGGGCGGTCGCCCAGCGCAAAGACGCCTGGCTCGACGTGCCCTATGGGCCAGAGCAGCGCCATCGGCTCGATGTCTTTCCGGCTCCGGAAACGGATCGACCTGCGATCCTGTTCTTTCATGGCGGGTATTGGAAGGGTGGCAGCAAGGAGTCGCGGCGGTTTCCCGCCACCGCATGGAATCAGCGCGGCGTGTGCTGGGTCCCGGTCGAGTATCGCTTGGCGCCGGAGGTCACACTTGACGAGATCGTGTCGGACGCGCGCTTCGCCGTCGCTTGGTTTTTCGCCAATGCCCGTCGCTACGGCTGCGAACCCCAAGCCATCCATGTTTGCGGCAACTCTGCGGGCGGTCATATCGTCGGCATGCTGGCGGCGACCGGTTGGCCGGAAAAGCTGTCGTTGCCCGAGGACGTGGTGAAATCGGCCACGGCCATCAGCGGCCTGTTCGATTTGGCGCCGCTGCGATCGGCATTTGTCAATCAATGGCTGACGCTCGATGAAGACAGCATCAAGCGTAACAGTCCGGTCGGCTTACCGCCGCAGGCGCAGCTGCCGGTCATCGTGTCCTGGGGCGGCCGGGAGTCCGACGCCTTCCGTCGCCAGTCGGAAGCTTATGCAGACACCTGCCGACGGGCCGGCGCCGATGTGTCGATGGTGGAACGGCCGACGGCAAATCATTTCTCGATCATCGCTGAGCTGGCGGAGCCGGCCAGTCCCTTGTTCCGCGCGATGGCAGATCGGATCGTCGCCGGTGCGCATCACGTGAGTCGCTCAGAACGCGTCGTCGAAGATCAACATGATGTAGGCTGCGAATAGCGCGAGGTGGACTGTGCCCAGCAGAATGTTGGTGCGTTGGCTGGTAAATGTGACAATGCTCACCAGCAGCGTCGCGCACAACTCGATGATCGCAGGTGCATCCAGTCCGAGCTCGACGTTACGTCCGGTGGCCCAGCCGATCGTCAGCACCGCTGGAATGGTCATCGCCATGGTTGCCAGCGCCGAGCCGAGGCAAATATTAACAGCGCGTTGCAGCTGGTCGCTGCGGGCCGCCTGGATGGCGCTAAGCCCTTCCGGTGTGAGAACGAGCGCAGCGATCAGAAACCCTCCAAGTGCAAGCGGCGCCCCGCTGGCAGCAATGCCAAAGTCGACGTGGACGGCAAGGCTCTTCGACAGCAATACGATGGGCAGCATCGCCGCGACCAGGCCCACGGCGTGCAGCGGCACCGTTTCAACCACGATGTCGTGATGGGACGCGCCACCTGGTGAACTCTTTGATCTCGGCTGCTGAAAGATGTCGCTGTGGGTCACGGTCTGAATGGCAAGGAAAATGCTGTAAAGCGTAATCGAAAGCCCGATCAGGAACAGAGCTTGTAGCTGGGACAATTCCCCGCCGGGCGCCGAGGGCGTGTATCGAGGAAGGATCAGGCCGAGAACTGCGATCGGAATCAACACCGCGAGATAGGCGTTGGCGCCGGCCAAGTTATAGTCTTGAAAGCGATGCTTCAGGCCACCCAACACAAGGCTCAGGCCGACCAGACCGTTCAACACGATCATGATCACCGCGAACATCGTGTCTCGGGCGAGCGTCGGCTTGTTGACGCCGGTGACCATGACCGAGGCAATCAAAGCGACCTCGATGCCGATCACCGACAGCGTCAAAATCAGCGTCCCATAGGGCTCTCCCAACAGCGTCGCCAAACTTTCGGCGTGGCGTACGACGGCAAACGCCAACCACAGCATCACGATAAACAGCGCCGTCATGACCATCGGCGAGATGACGCCGCCAACGGCCTCCGGCGAGAGCGCGTCGCCGAACGCCAACATCACGGCCAGCGTCACATAACCAACGAGCGTCGCCGCTTCTCGTCGTAAGCGCTGCAAAAAAGGCCATCCAAATAGCCGCTGAAGGTTGGGTCGATCTCCTAACACGGCGGCCAACCGCCGGAAACCCGTCCACCTGCGATCGGCCTCAACCGCGCTGTGTTCTCGAGCATTTCGGTGTCAGCTGGAACCACCCCGCTCCCGCACCCGGCCACCCATTGGCAGATGCCCATCAACCGGCCTAAGACGACGGCACCACCCACACCGACGTCGGAGCGGCCGGGCGGCGAGAGGCTGCCGCCGATCCGCAGCTGGCTCAGTGAGCGCGATTGCTGGTGTTGGCGAGATGCCGGACCAGCATTCGGATCGCGATCATCAGCCCGATCAATGCGAATATCACGTTGACGCCGAACACCGCCTTCATGGCGAATGCGACCGTCGCGCGCTCGGCGCCATCGGCCAACCCGGCGGAGACCGCCACCGTGCCGGATGCCGCAGCGCCAAAGGCGATGCCGATATTGCGAACCGCCTGCACGGAGGTTCCCGCGATCTGCCGTTCGGATTCGGGCGCAACTGCAATGATATGTTGGATGGCCGGATTGTTCATCATGCCGATACCGGCTCCACTGGCGCCGATGGCGACGGCAATGGCGATCACCGGACCGGTGTCAACGGTGGTCGCGATGCCGATTGACGCCAACAGCAGAAGGAGCAGGCCGCCTGCCATCGAGGCGGTGGCCAACGACTGGCGCAGGCCGGCGACAAGCAAGGCGCTGACGGTCCACATCAGCGATTGGATCGCGAACAGATAGCCTGCGGTCAGTGGTGTTACGTGATGCAGCGCCTGAAGATAAAACGTGGTGTAGGTGTTGACGAAGGCCATGACGACGCTGACGAGGAAGAAAATCCAGTAGGTCGCACCCAGTTCGGTGGTAACAGCCGTCACGGCGTGCGGAAAAATGTTGCGCTTTGCCCTAGCGTCAAAAACGAATGCGGCGCCGGCCAAACCGATTGCACCGCAGACCAGCAGCACCTGCATCCAAGCCTGCACCGTCAGGGAGGCGACGCTGAACAGCAAAACGGCAACCGCCAGCAGGCTCAGTCGCCAAAACGGTATCTGCGAGAGGCGACCGTGCCCCTGATCACCGTCGACGTAGCGCCACGCCAGGTACGCGAATACGACCGTCAGCGGTGCGAGCGACCCAAATGCGCCGCGCCACATCCCGGCCTCGGCGAACAGAGCGCCGAACGCCGGTCCGCCGAGCGTGGCTACGCCCCAGATCGTCGAGACCACGCCGAGAACCAGGCTTCGCAACCGTTCAGGAAAAATCGTCGCCACCAGACCATAGGCTTGCGATGCGATCGCACCGCCGCCAGCGCCCTGCACCAAGCGCCAGGCGACGAGGGTGGGCATATCGGGCGCAAAGGCTGAGCCGACAAGACCGATGCCGAGGACGATCCCGGCGCCGGCGTAAGCGCGGCGGACTCCGAATGCATCCCGCAACGGTCCCGCGCTTGCGGCACCAACAATGGCACCGATCGCGAACAGCGAGAATGCCCAGGTGTAATAGCCCACACCGCCCAGGTCAGCGACTGTCGACGGCATGACGGTGGCAACGACGAACTGATTGATGGCGAACAACAACATTCCGAGGTTGAGCACGAAGGTGTAGATGCCGTAGCGCCCGGAGAAGATCTCGGCCCAGCGCATCTTCGCCTGCCCGGCGCTGCCGCCTGCTTCGGTCAATCGATCAGTCCGATGTTTGGGGTCGTTGAGGGCCTGCGCTGACTGCGGCGCACGTCACTGTGCGAAGCTTAAGCACCGGATGCCGCGCTGTCCATGCCGAGTTGCTCGATCATCCTTGTGCCTTGAGTTGGTCCCGCAGACGCTTCCAACTCAACGCACAAGGATGATCGCTGCTGAAGCTGCGCTTAGGCCAACCATCGAGACGGTGACGCCGACCCAAGCGGCCCACCGACGATAGGCGGAAGCATGCGCCGGTCCAGCGCGTGGCCCAATCCAAACCACCGTGCCGGCAGGTGGTGACCGCTCAACCGCCACCGCGCATGAGGTCCGCCATCGAACCCGGCGCCGGATCGCCTCCGCCCTGGGCGGGATCAGCCTTGCCGGCCGGCTCCCCCCTCTGGCCGCTCGATGGCACGATGGTGTGGGTGGCCGGGTAGGGGGCGGGATCGTTCCAACACGAACACTCTCAAGTGCATCGTGCCTTAACTGCGAACCGCAAAGCCGGCTCCCAGTTAAGGCACAAAGATGTTCGCCCTTAAAGTGGAGAGCAACTTTGTGTTCTTCATCGGAACGGGAACGATCCCAATGAAGAACAGAAAGTTGCTCTAGGGGAGCTAGCTGACGGCCCCATCGCACCGCAAAATCATCGCATTGCGGCACGATGTCCTTGCGCTGCAAATGGGTCACAAGGGCCTACAATGGTTATCGATTTGACGAGCTGCGGCGCAGCATTTTGGTGGAAAAGCGATGCCGTTGCTGCACTGCGATATTGCGACGCAGCATAGAACCGGCTATGCTCCGACCCAGTCATTTGTCGCAGTAGCGCGCCACGGGGCAGTGGTGAACGAGTTGGAACGGTGACATGAACTATCGGATCCATACAAATTTGGCGACATGGTTCGAGCAGGGGCTGCAAACTGGGCGGTTCACCGTGCCCAATGGGCGGCACATCGTCCTCAACCAGTATCCGCGTTTGATGCGAGTCACACGCTTGTTGGCGAGCGCGGGCGTCAAGCATGAAAGATTTCGGGACTTCCTGATCGACCTCAACCCTAATGTTATGACGATTCCGGATGGATCGGCGCCGGCATTGCGACAGCAGCTGGAACAGGAAACCGATCAACTCCCCGGGTTACGTCAGGTCTACGTAAAAATCCCGCCCAATCAAAAGCTTGAGCGTTGGTTTGTGTATACCCCGCCGCTGGATGTCATGCGCCGCAGATGGAGTCAGGTGCGCTCGCAGCTGATTTGACCATCCCCCACCGTGACGACCGGATTATGCCGAATGGCGATGAGCGTCGCGCCGACCACCGCCGCGGCCGTTGCCTGGTCGGACCCGATGGTCTGGGCTCACCTAGATCATTACCGCCCAAGTCGGAAGCGCTGCGCCGGCCCGCAACCGCAACCGGGTGGCCACAACATCGAGCCATTGGGTGGTCGAGGGCGAAGCGGGATGGGGCGAGCCAACACGGAAAAACCATAGAACGGCAGGATGGCCTAAAAAGGGTTCGCTCCACTTCCGCCGCTCGTCGATCAAGCGGCGCTGAAATCCGCTGATCGATGGGCCCAACCGGTCATGCGCTGCTCGAGCCAGGCCATGATGGCGTACATCACGATGCCCTCAACGGCCAACGCCACGAGACCGGCAAAAACAAGGGGTACGTTGAACTGGCTCTGGGCGCTCAGCATCATGTGTCCGACCCCGGCATTGGCGGCCACCGTCTCCGACACGACCGAACCGACAAAAGCGAGCGTAATGGCCACCTTGAGCGACCCGAAGAAGTAGGGCAAAGCACGCGGGATTCCCACCTTGAGCATGATGTCCATTTTCTTGGCGCCCAGGGCGCGCAGCACGTCCTCCATTTCGGGCTCAATCGTAGCCAACCCGGTCGCGACGTTGACCACGATCGGGAAGAACGCAATCAGGAACGCGGTGAGAATCGCCGGTATCGTACCAATTCCGAACCAAATGACGAGGATCGGCACAACCGCCACTTTGGGGATCGAATTGAACCCGACCATCAATGGGTAAAGACCGGCATAGATGGATCGCGACCATCCCACCAGCAGACCCAACGCCATGCCTCCGACCACGGCCATCAAAAAGCCCGCCGTGGTCGTATAGAGCGTTTGCAGCGAGTTCTGCCAGATGGCCGGCCAGTATTCGACAATCGCTCGGGCGATCTCGCTCGGCGCGGGAAGAATGATCTTGGGAATGTCGAAGACGTGGCAGGATATTTCCCAAATGGCGAACATGGCCACGGTGTAGATCCAAGGTGCTGCCTTGAGCCAAATCTGCTGGCGTGATGTGCTCATGACGTGACCCTGGCCTGAGCGATATGCTCGCGCAACTCGTGGACGATCGAATTGAAACTGGGCTCATAGACCAGATCGATCGGGCGCGGTCGGCGGAATTCGATCGCTCTTTCTTCGATGATCCGACCCGGGCGGGCGCTCATGACAAACACGCGATCCGCCAGATAGACCGCCTCGCGCAGATCGTGGGTGACAAGAATGATCGTGAACGCCTTCTCCTGGTGCAGATCACGAATGACGCCCCATAACTCCTCGCGCGTGAACGCGTCGAGCGCACCGAACGGCTCGTCCAACATCAAAAGATCGGGCGCATGGATCAGCGCGCGGCACAGGTTCGACCGCTGCTGCATTCCACCAGACAGCTCCCAGGGATACTTGGCGCCAAAGCCTTGCAGACCCACCAGCTCGAGCAGCGCCTCGGCCTGCGCTTCATAGGAGCTGCGCTGCTTGGCAAGTTGACTTCGGTGGGGTTGCACGATCTCTAGCGGCAACATGACGTTGCGCAGCGTCGTTCGCCACGGCAACAACGACGGGTTCTGAAACGCCATGCCGGCATTCGAGACCGGCCCGGTTACCGGCCGACCGGCGACCAGAACCTCGCCCACCTGGGGCTTCACCAGGCCAGTCGTCAACTTCATCAGCGTGGATTTACCGCATCCCGATGGTCCCACAACGGCGGCGAACTCACCGCGCTCAACCTTGAGATCCAAACCTTGCACGGCAAGCGTTCCCCCGGCCCCGCCGTAGGTCAAGTCGACTCCATTCAGTTCAACAAAGGAGGTCAAGGTTCCGCCGTCAGGTTCAAGATGGCCCTGCCACCTGTCAGCAAAGCCGATCAGGTGGAGGATCAATGATCAGGAAGTACCCGGACTAATGCACCATACGCTTGGCTGCCGGCTCCAGAAACGAGGCATCGAAAACCCGGGTCGGCGCCGGCGGCGATTTGAGGCCGATCGAGACCTTCAGCAACTCGATGGATTTGGCCATTTTCGCCGGATCAATCGCTCCAAACCCCTTTTGTTTCACCGAGGGCGTGACGAAGTTTTGATCGAGCGCCATCTTGAGACGCTCCAGCTCGACCGCCTTCTTGACGATGTTGTTGCGCCGCAGAACGGCGTCGATGCCGGCACCTGGGTCCTTCACGGTATCGCGCATGCCGCGAATGAAAGCCCGCAGAAACCCTTTGACGGCATCCGGATTTTTGGCGGCAAAGTCGGTGTTGACCATGATGGCATTGCCATAAAGATCGAGACCATGCTCAGCCATCAAGATCAACGCGATGTCGTCAGCCTTCACACCTTGCGCCTTGAGGTTCAGCACCGATGAAAACGAATATCCGAAGATCGCTTGCACCTTACCTTGCACCAGCATCGGTTCGCGCACCGGGAACCCGACGCTTTCGATCTTGATCTTCGAGAGATCAAGATTGGCGACCTTCGCGAACGCCTTCCATTGGGCAAACGCGGCATCGGGCGGTGGCGCTCCCAACGTCTTGCCCTCCAGCGACTTCGGGGTCGTGACACCGAGGCTCTTGCGGCCGATGATTGCAAACGGCGGGCGCTCGTAGACCATCAGCACCGCTTTCGCCTTCAAGTCCGGCTGATTGTCGATCGCCTTGACCAGCGAGTTGATGTCGCCGAAACCCATCTGATAGGTGCCGGTGGCGACGCGGGGTATCGATTCGCGTGAGCCAGCGCCGGTATCGATCGTGACGTTGAGGCCTTCCGCCTTGAAGTGGCCGTTGTCGATGGCCAGAAAGAAGGGCGCCGACGGTCCCTCGAATTTCCAATCGAGGGTGAAGCGGACGTCAGTCGCCGCGGCTGGGAAAAAGGCTGCACCGAGACAAGCGCTGGCGGCGAGCGCCGCGATCCTAACAAACAGTCTACTCATCAAGAAGCCTCCAATCGCATCTGACGTTGAACTCCGGGAATACCGGCCAAACCTCGGCCGCGCACACCATGAGGTACGGCGCTGGAGCCAACGGGCTCGAGATCGTGCAAATGCAATCGACCGCACCGCCGTCGTAGTTGTCCGCCAATTGCGAGCGCTGACAAGTCAAAAATGCGGACACTCCCCTCATCCCGTGCACAAAATCGTACGTTGGCCCCTCTTTCGGGCCGCTTGAGGACGAATTGAGACGTCACGTCACCACCTCGCGGGCATCTCGCCCGATCCCACGCGCAGCTCAGATTTCGGGCAAGAACCCAAACATCTACCGGTTGCAACGTCAATCCGCGTTCAAATTGATCACGTCGGAATGCGACCTGAATCCGAGAGCCGCAGTTGCCACGGCATGTGCCGCATAGCCCATTGCCACTGGTCGAAGGAACGGCCAAACTCGCTCGCGCATTTGAAAAGGTACGACGTCGTGACAGATATTGTTTGGGTCTGGGGCGAGGCGCTGTTGCGCTGGCTGCATGTCATTGCCGGCATTGCCTGGATCGGAAGTTCGTTTTACTTCATTCACTTGGACCTAAGCCTCAAGCAACGCGAGGGACTGCCCGACAAAGCCTACGGTGAAGCCTGGCAGGTTCACGGCGGCGGCTTTTATCACATGGTCAAGTATCTGGTGGCGCCGGCGCGCATGCCCGACGAGCTGACCTGGTTCAAGTGGGAGGCCTATGCGACGTGGCTTTCCGGGTTCGCGTTGGTCGTTGTGGTCTATTATTTCAGCGCCGAGCTGTTTTTGATCGACAATGCGGTGCTGGCCATGTCGCCGCTGGTGGCGGCCAGCGTCAGTGTTGTCGGGATCATTGCCGGTTGGATCATCTATGATCTGATGTGCCGGTCAGCGATAGGCAAGGATGAGACGCGGCTGGCCCTGGTGGGCTTCGCCTTCCTTGTCGCTTTGGGTTTTGCCTATACCTTCGTGTTCAGCCCACGCGGCGTGTTCATGCAAATGGGTGCCACGATCGGTACGATTATGGTGGCCAACGTGCTGATGATCATCATCCCCGGCCAGCACAAGGTGGTGGCGGACTTGATCGCGGGACGTGAGCCCGACCCAATCCACGGCGAGCGCGGAAAGCAACGTTCGGTTCATAACAACTACCTGACGCTGCCGGTGATCTTTATCATGCTGGCCAATCATTACCCTTTGGTCTACGCGACGCGGTTCAACTGGCTGATCCTTGCGCTGCTGCTGATCATTGGCGCGGTGATCCGTCATTTCTACAACACGCGCCATAAGGGTCTGCCTTCGCCCTGGCGGACTTGGGGCGTAGCGGCGGTGTGCACCTGCCTGATGGTCTGGCTGTCGACGCTGGGACCGGCCGACGGTCAGTCGGTTCGGGCGGACCATCGTCAAGCGGTGGCGTTCACCGACGTCGAGGACATCGTCCTGTCGCGGTGCAGCATGTGCCACGCCGCCGAGCCGGCCTGGCTTGGCATCTACCAACCGCCTAAGGGCGTGATCCTAGATACCCCCGCGTTGATCCACCGCAATGCCCAGGCGATCTACATCAACTCCGTCGCATCCAATGCGATGCCGCCGAGCAATGTGACGGAGATGACGCAAGCGGAGCGCAGCGTGTTGGCTGCCTGGAGACGTCAGTCGGCCACTGGTCGCAGGGAACCAGATCGATGAGAGACCACATCGCATTTCGGCTGGCAGGCACAGCAATGCAGGTTGCTGGCGAGCATGCCCGCGTCACGCTGCTGGACTGGTTGCGGATCGAATGTGGCCGGGTCGGCACCAAGGAAGGATGCGCGGAGGGCGATTGTGGTGCGTGCACGGTGGTGCTGCGGCGGCGCACCGGCGACCGCATTGAACATCAGGCCGTCAATGCCTGCATCCTCCTCGTCGGGCAAGTGGACGGGGCGGAGGTGATAACGATTGAGGATCTGGCGCGACCAGGCGGACAGCTGCATCCGCTGCAAGAGGCAATGGTGCGTCAGCACGGTTCTCAATGCGGCTTTTGCACGCCGGGAATTATTATGAGCCTGTTCGCGCAGCACCAAGATCACCCGCGTCCGTTGACCTATCTCGGAATCTGCGATCAGCTGGCCGGCAATCTATGCCGTTGCACGGGTTATCGGCCGATCATCGAAGCGGCGCGCGAGGCCGCGTTGGAGCCACCAACGGATCCCGTGGTCGCAGGAACGGTTGAAGATCTGGCCGCACTCGACGATCACCGCGATGTCTTCGCCGGCGATGGCGGAGGTTTCTTCGCCGCACCGCAGTCTGAAGGCTCCCTCGTTGCCTTGCTGTCCCGCTATCCCGATGCGCTGATCGTCTCCGGCATGACGGACGTCGGCTTGACCATCACGAAGGGACTGGCGCAGCCGCAACAGGTTATCTGGTTGGGCCGCGTGGCGGGTCTAGATCTGATCGAGGACACACCCGACGGCCTTGTGATCGGCGCCACCGCCACGCTGGCCGCCGCCGCTGCGCACCTAGCGGCGCTATCGCCCGATCTCGGCGAGGTCGTGCGGCGCTTCGGCTCGGTGCAGGTGCGCAACGCCGCCACCGTCGGCGGCAACCTAGCCAACGGCTCTCCGATCGGCGATCTCGCGCCGTGTCTGATCGCGCTCAACGCCCGCCTCGAGCTGTCGGGCCCGGACGGCACGCGGTCGATTCCACTGGAACGGTTCTTTATCGCTTACAGGCAACAGGATCGGCGGACGGCTGAGTACCTGCGTCGCATTATCATCCCAAGGCCGGAGCAAGACCTCCGGTTCAGGGCCTACAAGGTCTCCAAGCGGATGGATGAGGACATTTCCGCCGTGCTCAGCGCGTTTGCGCTCAGGCTTGAAGGCGAGCAGATCGCCGAAGCGCGGCTTGCCTACGGCGG
This sequence comes from Hyphomicrobiaceae bacterium, assembly GCA_965223035.1. Classification (GTDB taxonomy): domain Bacteria; phylum Pseudomonadota; class Alphaproteobacteria; order Rhizobiales; family Hyphomicrobiaceae; genus CAMDPA01. The sequence continues at coordinate 5,527,352 of OZ244980.1, forward strand.
CATGGCTGGGATCCCGTCCCGCGCACCGATGACGGAAGCGAAGCTGGCGGGCCTCTGTCTCAGCGACCCGGCCGCGTGGGAACCGGCGCTGGCCCAGGTACACGACGAATTCGCGCCGTTAACGGATCACCGCGCGTCGGCTCGCTATCGGCGCCTGGTTGCCCGTCATCTGTTGGAAAAGGCGCTGCACGAGATCGCCGGAGCCGCGCAGTCGACGACCCGGATCGGCCCCTATTCGGAGGCGCGAGATGGCGGACGGTAAGCCCTCTGACGCTGCCGACGCCAACGGCTCGGCTCCTTTTGACGTCGTAACGCAACCGCACCCCCACGACAGCGCGCTACTGCATGTCCAAGGTGGCACGACCTACATCGACGACATCCGCGAGCCGGCCGGTACGCTGCACCTGGCGTGCGGCCTTGCACCCAAGGCGCGTGGTCAAATCATCGCACTGCATCTCGCCGCGGTCAGACAAGCGCCGGACGTGATGGCCGCCATCACGGCCGCAGATATTCCCGGGCGCAACGACATCGCGCCAAAGCTCGCGGACGAGCCGCTGTTGGCCAACGATCGGGTGATGTTCCTGGGTCAACCGATGTTTGTCGTCGTGGCCCGCACGCGCGAAGCGGCACGCCGCGCCGCTCGCCTGGCCCAGATCGAGATTGCCGATGAAACGCCGATCATCACCATCGCCGACGCGCTCAAGGCCGGCACGACGGTATTGCCTGATTATGCGTTCGGCAGAGGTTCCGTCGAAGACGCGCTTGGCGCAGCCCCGCGGCGGCTCGAAGGGCAACTGACGATCGGCGGACAGGAGCATTTCTATTTGGAAGGTCAGGTTGCGCTGGCCGTGCCGGGCGAGGCCGATGCCATGCTGATCTATGCCTCGACCCAAGATCCGGCCGAGGCCCAGCACATCACCGCCCGGGTTCTGGCCGTGCCGGAGGCTGCGGTGGTGGTCGAAACCCGGCGGATGGGTGGCGCATTCGGCGGTAAGGAGAGCCAGGCCAACCAATGGGTCGCGCTGGCCGCCCTGGCCGCGCGCATCACCGGTCGCCCGTGCAAACTGCGGCTCGATCGCGATGACGATTTTGCCGCCACCGGCAAGCGCCACGATTTTCGCGCCGACTGGCAGGCCGGCTTCGATCAGGACGGCCGATTGCTGGCCTATAATGTCACGCTCAACGCCCGCTGCGGCTGCTCCGCTGATCTGTCGCTCGGGGTTGTCGACCGGGCGATGTTTCACGCGACAAACGCCTACTACGTGCCGGATGTGATGATCAGCTCGCGTCGGCTCAAGACCAATACCGTCTCCAACACGGCGTTCCGCGGTTTCGGTGGCCCGCAGGGCATCCTCGCCGTCGAGCGCGTGATGGATGCTATCGCGCAGGCGACGCGGCGCGACCCGCTCGATGTTCGCAAATGCAATCTGTACGCGACGAGCCGCGACGTGACGCCCTACGGCATGGTCGTCGAGCAGCCCGGCTTCATTCTCAACCTGGTGGAAGATCTCGAAGCCAGCGCCGACTATCGTGGGCGGCGCGCCGAAATCGACGGCTTCAATCGGACAGGTCTTGGGCTGCGCAAAGGCATCGCCCTCACGCCGGTGATGTTCGGCATCTCATTCACGCTAACCCACATGAACCAAGCCTCGGCTCTGGTGCACGTCTATCAGGACGGCTCGGTTCTGCTCAATCACGGCGGCACGGAAATGGGTCAGGGCCTATTCGTTAAGGTGGCACAGGTGGTGGCCGAAGAGTTCGGCGTGCCGCTCGATCATGTCCGCCCGTCGGCGACCAGCACGGCGATGGTGCCCAACGCGTCGCCAACCGCGGCCTCCGCCGGCTCCGACCTCAACGGCATGGCAGCGAAAATCGCCGCGAGCGAGATCCGCGAACGCATGGCTGCGGTGGCGGCCGCTGAATGGGGCGTGGGGTCGCACGAGATCTCGTTTCGAGAAGGCCAAGTGGTGGCCGGAAACCGCTCGATGCCGTTCGCCGAGCTGGCGGCCAAGAGCCGCCTTGCGCGCGTGCATCTGTCGGCGACCGGGTACTATAGGACGCCGGATCTCGATTGGGATCGCGACAACAAATGCGGCCGACCGTTCTACTATTTCGCCTACGGTGCGGCGTGCTCGGAAGTGGTGATCGACACGAAGACCGGCGAGACCAAGGTGATCCGGGTCGACATCCTGCAGGATGTCGGGCGTTCGCTCAATCCGGCCATCGACATCGGCCAGATCGAAGGTGGCTTCGTGCAGGGCCTGGGCTGGCTGACCACCGAGGAGCTCTGGTTTGACCGCTCTGGCCGGCTGGCGACCCACGCGCCGTCCACCTACAAGATCCCCGTCGCGTCCGACGCGCCAGTCGACTTTCGGGTTCGGCTCACGTCCTCGGCAAACACCAAGCCGACCATCTACCGCTCGAAGGGTGTCGGCGAGCCGCCGTTGATGCTGGCGTCGTCGGTGTTCTCCGCCATTGTCGATGCGTTGTCCTCGCTCGCGCCGGGACGTCTGGTGCCGCTCGATGCACCGGCGACACCGGAAGCGATAGCGCTCGCCGCCCACACCATGTCTCAGGCATAGGCCCGTCGGACGCCACAGTGTCATGGCCGCTGCGGGCGGGGCCGGCATCGATCGATCATCACGCAAGATCGGCGATCATCGACGATCATGGCGGCGCGCGGCGCCGCTCATCGGTCAACGCTCAGGTTCCCGGTGCCTGGACCACCAGATAGGGCACGTCAAACCAGTGCTCTTGAAGATTTTCGCCGGGACCGATGCGATCGATGACGGCAAAATCGCCAGGCCGACGCAACGGCGTTAACACGCCGTGCCAGGTGCCGGCCAGATAGTTGACGCCCTGTCCCGGCTTGGTGATGAACGCGCGCGGGTTGGAGGGGCGACCCTGATGATCCTCGGCAACGATCACGAGGAATGGATCGCGCGATAACGGCAAGAATGCCTGGCTGCCAAGCGGATGCCGCTCCACCATCTGCAAGGTGAGCGGCAGCGGATAAGGATCGCCGCGAAATATGCTGATGCCAGCGCGGCCGTCAGGTCCAAAATCGAGGCGGGCCAGATCGTGATAGCGTCCACACATGCCGCGGTTGATGAGCGAACTCGGCGCGCCGGAAGCCGCGATGACGTCGCCAAACGGGGTGAAGGCTTCGGCCGTCAGCGGGGCGACCGCGATCGTCAGCTGCATACCGCAATCACCTTCAGCGAACGCCAAACCGGCGCGCAACGCGCAACGGTGCATGACGATTGACATCCTTATACAGCAGGTAGCGAAATCGACCGGGACCGCCGGCATAACAGGCCTGTGGGCAAAACGCCCGCAGCCACATGAAGTCGCCGGCCTCCACCTCAACCCAATCACGATTGAGGCGATAAACGCCCTTGCCCTCCAGCACGTACAGCCCATGTTCCATGACATGGGTTTCCATAAACGGAATGACGGCGCCGGCTTCCAAGGTGACGATGTTGACGTGCATATCGTGACGCAGGTCACTGGGATCGACGAACCGCGTCGTGGTCCAGCGCGCGTCGGTGTCCGGCATCGCAACCGCACTGACATGCTTTTCGTTGGTGACGAACGCCTCAGGCACGGCCAATCCGTCGACCTGCTCATAAGCCTTCCTGATCCAATGGAACCGGACCGGCGCTGTGCTGCCGTTGTAGACCTTAAACGGGGTATTCGGAGGGATATAGGCATATCCGCCAGCGTCCATGGCATGGACTTGTGACCCGAGCGTCAAGGTCAATTGGCCCTCAACCACGAACATCACGGCCTGAGCCGTAGGATCGGGCTCCGGCTTGTCGCTGCCTCCGCCCGGGCCGACCTCCATAATGTATTGGGAAAAGGTTTCCGCGAAGCCCGACATCGGCCGCGCTAAGATCCACGCCCGCGTCTGGGTCCAAAACGGGAAAGCGCTGGTGACGATATCGCGCATCACTGACTTCGGAATCACCGCGTAGGCATCGGTGAGAACGGCGCGATCGGTCAGGAGCGCCGACTGCGGTGGCAAGCCCCCGTGGGGCGCGTAGTAGGTCGGCTGTGCCATCAACACCTCCTCGAAAGGGGTGACCTGACCCATGCCTTGCGTTGGATTGCGGCCGTCTGTCGCTTCACCGGCGTCAGAGCATCGCTTGTTCCGATCCGTGCAGGGCATCACCGATCCGGTCAGGGCGGATCATGCTTTAGGGGAGGCGGTCCTGCAATCGCAACAGGGCGATGTGCTCGATCTGCCGCAGCGCTTCCTCGAATTCCGTGTCGCTGTCATGGGTCAGGCGCCGCTCGAAGCCATCCAATATCTCGCCCTTGGTGCGGCCCTTGACCGCAAAAATGAACGGAAAACCGAAGCGGGCCCGGTAGCTGTCGTTGAGCTGTGTGAAACGTGCAAGCTCATCGGCCGTGAGGCGATCTAGCCCCGCAGAACCTTGCTCGGCCGCGCTGTCCGAGGTCAATCGGCCGGCCATCGCGAGCCGACCCGCCAGATCCGGATGGGCGTTGATCAACGCCAGCTTGTCATCGCGGCCCATCGCCCGCATCTGAGCAACAAGCGACGCATGCAGGCCTAAGGCGGTGTCTTCGTTCACCGACAGACCCGTCCGATGGGCGCGCTCGGCGATGTGGGGTGAATGCTCGAATATATCGCCGAACCGCTCCAGGAATAACCCGCGCGGCATCCGCGAAGGCTGATATCCCCCCGGTGGGGGATGGGATGCGATCCAGTGGCGGGCGATCGCCAATCGGGATGCGACCCACACCTGGTCATGACCCTGGATGTAGTCCAAGAATCTTGCGAGCGCGGCGGCGCGCCCTGGCCGTCCGGCAAGCCGGGCGTGCAAACCGACCGACAGCATGCGCGGCCGCTCTTCACCCTCCGCATAGAGCAGATCAAAGCTGTCCTTCAAGTAGCAGAAGAATTGGTCGCCGGCGTTGAAGCCCTGGATGGTCGCGAAACGCATATCATTCGCGTCCAGCGTATAGGGCACGATCAGCTGGGGCCCGAATGGCCCGTCGACCCAGTAGGGGATTTCGTCAGCATAGCTGTCGGCTGAATAGACAAAGCCTTGCTCGGCCAAGACAATATCGTGCGTGTGGGGGGAGCACCGACCCTGATAGAAGCCGAGCGGTCGGCTTCCCGTCAGTTCGGTATGAAGTCGCACCGCTGCTTGAATGTGCGCCGCTTCCTGCTCGCGTGTGAAGTCCTTGTAGTCGATCCATTTCAGGCCGTGACTTGCGATCTCCCAGCCGGCTTCACGCATCGCCGCCGTGGCCTCGGCATTGCGCGCCATTGCGGTGGCCACGCCGAACACCGTGACGGGCAGATTGCGCGCTGTGAAGAGCCGCCAGAGCCGCCAGAACCCCACGCGGGAACCGAATTCATAGAGGCTCTCCATGCTCATGTGCCGCATACCGGGCCATGGCTGGGCCCCGACGATCTCGGACAAGAATGCCTCGGACGCGGCATCACCATGCAAAATGCAGTTCTCTGCCCCCTCCTCGTAGTTCAGCACGAACTGCACGGCGATGCGGGCGCCGCCCGGCCAGCGTGGATCGGGAGGCCGGCGACCGTAGCCGATGAGATCGCGCGGATAGGGCTTGTCATCCATCGTCACGTCCTCGCGCGCCACTCAAAACTGGTCAACTCCCACGATAGGTCGTGTAACCCCACGGCGAGACCAACAGCGGGATGTGATAACTCCGATCGGGCTCGGCGATGGTAAACCGCACGGGCACGATATCAAGAAACGACGGCGCTCCCGCCGAGCTGCCTTGCTGTGAAAAATAGGCGCCGATGAAGAAGCTCAAGCGGTAGGTGCCGGGCAACAATTGCTCGCCGGTCAGCAAGGGCGCATCGTTGCGACCATCGCTGTTGGTCTGGCTCCGCTTCAGGAAGATCCATTGGTCATCATCGGCCAATCGGTGAAGCTCAATGGCGACGTTGGCGGCAGGCCGGCCGTGGGCCGTGTCCAATACGTGGGTTGACAGTCGTCCCATGGTCAATTCGGGCTCCCCTCGCTTGGGCGTTTCAGACTGTGCTGGAACCATCCTGCTGATCCGCATGGCGGTGTGCGGCCATTAGCTCTGGCCGCGCATAAACCCGGCGTCCACCACTATAGGTCGCGCGGATCGCCCGATCATCCGCCATCATCATTAGAATGAACAAGACCTCCCACAGATCGTCAGCAAATTGCATGCGGTGACTGATCTCCGGCGTCGCGTTCAAATCGATCACGATGATATCGGCTTCCAACCCCGCTTTGATGTTGCCGATCTGGTGGTCAAGTCGCATGACTCGGGCGCTTCCCACGGTGGCCAAGTAATAGGCCCTTGCAGGGTGAAGGTTGTAGCCCTTCAAGCGGCAGATCTGGTAGCTGCCCTTCATGGTCTGCAGCATCGAGTACGACGATCCACCGCCGATATCCGTTGCCAGACCGACCTCAATCGGTGATGCGCCTTCCCGCACGCGCTTCATATCGAATAGGCCGGAACCGAGGAACAAATTCGAGGTTGGACAATGCGAGATGCCGGATGCGGAGGCGCTCAGCGCCGCGTACTCCCGCTCAGTCATATGAATGGCATGGCCAAAGATCGCTCCTTCACCGACCAAGCCGTAACGCTGGTAAACATCGAAGTAATCGCGCGCATCGGGATAAAGCGACCCGATCCACGCGATCTCCTGCAGATTCTCATCGATATGGGTTTGCACGAGCGCGGTTGGATGCTCGCGCCACAACGTGCCAGCGGCTTCGAGCTGCTCTGGCGTTGAGGTGACGGCGAAGCGGGGGGTGATCGCGTAGATCAACCGGTCGCGGTGGTGCCAGCGGTCAATCAACGCTTTGCTCTGATCGTAGCCGGATTGAGCCGTATCCAGCAACTGATGCGGCGCGTTACGGTCCATCATCAGCTTGCCGGCGGCCATCCGAAGCCCGCGCGCCTCGGCCGCGCTGAAAAAAGCGTCTACAGATTGCGGATGGGTCGTGCAGTAGACCGCTGCGGCTGTCGTGCCGTTGCGCAGCAAGGTGTCCAGAAAGCGCTCGGACACGGCGCGCGCGTAATCCTCATCGAAAAACTTGGCTTCGGCGGGAAACGTGTAGCGCGTCAGCCAGTCTAACAGCTCTACGCCATAGCTGGCGATGACCTCGGCTTGGCAATAATGCACGTGGCTGTCCACAAAGCCTGCCATCAGCAGATCATTTGGATAGTGCGCGACCTTGAGCCCGTGATGCTTCGCCAGCACGGTGTCGGCAGCGCCAACCTCGACGATATGTCCGTCGGCCACAACGATGGCACCGTCGGGGTCGTATTCAACGGCGTCCGCGGGCGCAACACGGAACGGGTCGTCGGCGTAGGACAGAACCTGGCCGCGCAGCGCAAACCTGCCGTCGTCATGGTCCATCGCTGCACGGTTCATTGATTGGCATATCGCTATCGTAGCCGCATAGAGGCCTGCCAGCCCCGATGCTCAATCCCAGGCCGGCATGCCGCGAAAGGGAAGGGAGCGGATGGCTATTTGGGCAGCGAGCCCTCCATGCCTTCCACGTAGAAGTTCATGCTCAGCAAGGCTTTGTCGCTGATCACCTCGGCATCCTTCAAAAACGGGGTGCCATCTTGCTTGTTCAATGGACCGGTAAACGGATGCAGTTTGCCCGCGATAATCTTGTCGCGTGCGGCCTCGGCCAGCTTAATGATGTCAGCGGGAATGCTCTTGTTCCAAGCGGCCAGGCTGAGCATTCCGGACTTGAGGCCGCCCCATGTGTCCGTCGACGTCCAGGTTCCCGCCTGCACGGCCTTCACGCGAGAAACGACATACGGTGCCCAGTCGTCGACCAACGATGTCAAATGGGCCCGAGGCCCAAACGCCTCCATATTTGAGGCTTGGCCAAGCGCGTAGATGCCCCTTTGCTCGGCCAACTTCAGCGGCGCCGGCGAGTCCGTGTGTTGGAAGAGAATGTCGGATCCTTGATCAATCAGCGCTTTCGCCGCGTCCGCCTCCTTGCCGGGGTCGAACCAGGTGTTGACCCAGATCACCTTGATTTTGATGTTCGGATTGACGGTTTTTGCACCCAGGTAGGACGCATTGATGCCCCTTATCACCTCGGGGATCGGAAACGAGGCAATATAGCCGATGATGTTCGATTTTGTCATTCTACCCGCAATAATACCGGCGACATATCGGCCCTCGTAGAACCGAATGTTGTAGGTCGCCACGTTTTTGGCGCGCTTGAAGCCCGTCGCATGCTCGAATTTGGCCTTGGGAAAGCGTCGTGCCACCTTGACCGTGGGGTTCATGAACCCGAACGACGTCGTGAAAATGATGTCATGGCCCTGTTGCGCCAATTGCCGAATGACGCGCTCAGCGTCGGGACCCTCCGAGACCTTCTCGACGTGGGTGGTTTCAACCGTGTCGCCCAAGGCCTGCTTCACCGCCTTGAGGCTTTCATGGTGCTGATAGCTCCAGCCGTGGTCGCCGATCGGACCAACGTAGACGAAGCCCACCTTGGTCTTGTCCGCCCCCCACGCGGCGGGTGCCGCGGATACGGCAATCGCCGCCAGGCCGGCGACCATCAGGTTCAAGCTGGATTGTTTCATTTTGCGACCTCCTTCGCTGTCTTTTGATCTGCCATGACCGAAGCAACACCGCTAGCTTGTTGTGAAGAATGTTTGCCCGAGATTTGCCGGGGCGTTGAGTCTGGCTCTGGTTTTGTCGTAGGAAATGATGATCAGCACCAGAATCGTCGCCAGGTAAGGCAGCATCGAGAGAATTTGCGGCTCGATGTCGAGACCCAAGCCCTGGCTATGCAGCTGAACGATGGTGATGCCGCCGAATAGGTAGGCCCCGATCAAGGCGCGCCACGGACGCCAAGCGGCGAACACAACGAGCGCAAGCGCAATCCAACCGCGGCCGGCGGTCATGTTTTCCACCCAAAGCGGCGCCTGCACAAGCGACAGGTAGGCGCCCCCTAAACCGGCACAGGCGCCGCCGAACAAGATCGCCGCGTAACGGTAGACGACGACGGGGTAGCCGATCGCATGCGCCGCATCATGGTTCTCGCCGATGGCGCGGACAATGAGGCCGCCGCGTGTGCGAGACATAAACCAAGCGACCGCCGCAACCAAAGCTATCGACAGATAGACCAAGAAATCTTGGCCAAATATCAAAGGGCCGAGCATTGGAATGTCGCTGACAACCGGAAGCTGGAGCTTGGGAAAATTCGGCGTCGACGCTCCGGAGTATTGCTGACCGAGCAGAGCGGCAAGGCCAAGACCGAACAGCGTGAGAGCGAGACCGGTGGCGACTTGATTGGCGAGCAAAGTTTGTGTGAGCAGGGCGAACAGCAGAGCCATGGCGGCGCCGGCAACGATGGCGGCGCCAATGCCAACGACGAAGCTGCCGGTCTCGACGGTCGCGGAAAAAGCCGCCAGCGCACCGACGATCATCATGCCCTCGACACCCAAATTGAGCACGCCGGACTTTTCGACGACAAGCTCTCCAATCGCAGCAAACACCAACGGCGTCGCCGCAACCATGATGCCGATCGCAATGTTGGTCAACAACTCCATGGCTGTCCTCTCACTCGGCCGGCTGGCGGGTGTTCGCGGTACTTGCGAGCGGCTGCCGGGACCAAGTCCAACGCAGGCGATAATTGACGAAGATGTCGGTCGCCAGCAAGAAGAACAGCAACATTCCCTGAAACACTTGGGTGGTCGCACTGGGAAGGCTCATGGCGATCTGCGCACCTTCAGCGCCAATGTAGGTGAGGGCCAGCAGCAGCCCGGCCAACAGTACGCCCAAAGGATGCAGTCGACCCAGAAACGCCACGATGATCGCGGTAAATCCGTAACCAACGGGAAGCGCCGGCACCAATTGGCCAACCGGGCCCGTCGCCTCAAATACGCCGGCAAGGCCGGCCAATCCACCCGACAAAATCAGCGTGAACCAGACGATCTTGGCGTCCGAAAAGCCGGCAAAGCGGGCCGCGCGCGGGGCTTGGCCGACAACCTTGACCTGGAAACCGATCAGATGGGTCTCGAGCAGAACCCAAACCGCGATGACCGCCAGCACGGCGATGACAAATCCAATATGAGCGCGTGTGTCAGCGATCAGTAACGGCAGGAGAGCGGAATCATGAAACAATCGGCTCTCGGGGAAGTTGTGACCGTCGGGGTCCCGCAGCGGCCCGTGCACCAGCAGGCTGAGCAACAAAGTGGCGACGTAAACCAACATCAGGCTGACGAGAATCTCGTTGGCATTGAACCGCGTGCGTAGAAGCGCGGGGATCGCCGCCCACGCCATTCCGCCGAGCAAGCCGGCCAGACAGATGAGGGGCAGCACCCACAATCCCTCGACGTCGTACAGCGCCAAGGCAGTCGCGCCGCCCGCCAAGGCACCGAGGGTGAACTGGCCTTCAGCTCCGATGTTCCAGACGCCGGCACGGAATCCCAAGGCCAGTCCGACCCCGATGAGGATCAGTGGAGTGGCCTTCACCAGCAGTTCCGAAATGGAGTAAAGCGACGTGAGCGGCGTAAAAAAAATCAGCGTGATCGCCCTCACGGGGTCCTTGCCGAGCAATCCGAACAGTAAAAAGCCTGACAGAATCGATAATCCCACCGCAATCAGCGGCGTCGCGTAGGCCATCGCCGGCGAAGGATCCTTTCTGGGCTCAATTCTAAGCATTGGGGGCCTGCCCGATCTGACCACCCATATTGATGCCAATGGACTCAACGGTCAGGGATTCGACTGCTTGTGGCGCTGACAGCTGGCCGTCAGCGATGACGGATATGCAGTCGGAGATCGCCAACAGCTCATCGAGATCTTGCGATATGACGAGGATCGCAGCGCCTTCCTTGGCCAACTGCAGCAGCGCACCGTGGATTGCCGCTGCCGCGCCAGCATCGACGCCCCAGGTTGGCTGGGACGCAATCAAGACCATGGGCGCCTGCTCGATTTCCCGTCCGACGATGAACTTTTGCAGGTTGCCGCCCGATAGGCTGCGGGCGACATGATCGACGCCGGCCGTCTTTACGTTGAAGCGATCGACAACGCGCTCAGCGAACGACTGCGCTCGCCGGGCATCGATAAATCCCGACCGGACCAGTCCTGCACGCGATCGCGCCGAAAGCACCGTGTTCTCAGTCAAAGTCATGCCGGGCACCGCCGCGTGGCCGAGCCGCTCTTCGGGAATAAAACACATGCCCAACGCCCGACGCTGGCTGGGCGCCTTGCGGCCGATGGCCCGCCCGTCGAGCTGAATGGCATCGGCACGATCCACGGCGTGCTCGCCGATCAGCGCCGCCATCAGCTGCTCCTGACCGTTTCCCGCAACGCCGGCGATCCCGAAAATCTCACCGCCGCGCACCTCAAGCGAAATATCCTTGAGATCCACACTGAATTGTTGCTCACCGTGCAGATTGAGCCGATCAAGCCGCAATCGGAGATCGCCGAACGTGACGGCGTGTCGTTTGGCGGGCATGGCGATCGCGCCAATCATCATCTCCGCGAGACTCTTGGTCGATTGCTGTGCGGGGCTGCAGGTCGCGACCACGCGGCCGCCGCGCAAGATCGTCGCCCGTTGACACAACGTTCTGATTTCTTCCAGTTTGTGGGAAATATAAAGGATCGAGCGACCCTCGTCGGCCAACCGCCGTAGGGTTATAAACAGGACGTCGACCTCCTGTGGCGTCAACACCGATGTGGGCTCGTCCATGATGATGAGGCGCGGGTCCTGCAGCAGGCAGCGTACAATCTCGATGCGCTGGCGTTGCCCAACCGACAGCTCACCGACGATCCGCTCCGGATCAAGCCGCAGACCATAGTTCTCCGACACATCGATAATCCGCCGCCGCAAGTCTCCCTTCGCCAAGTGAGGGCTGATCCCTAACGCAATGTTCTCCGCAACGGTCATCGCTTCAAATAGGGAGAAATGCTGAAACACCATGCCGATGCCGCGGGCGCGCGCGTCAGAGGGCCGCGACGGCCGGTACGCCTCGCCCCGAATGCGCATGGTCCCGGCGTCGGGCTGCAGAACGCCGTAGATGATCTTAACGAGGGTCGATTTACCGGCCCCATTCTCCCCCAACAGCGCATGAATCTCGCCGTGGCCGACCGAGAAGGTCACATCTTGATTGGCAACGACGCCGGGAAACGACTTGGTCAGCGCATCGAGTTCAAGCAGGTGGCCGTCGGGGTCCTGTTTTTGACCCTCGCCGTGTCCGCTCGGCAGCCTGGTGTTCTCGCTCATCCGGCGCGCTCTTCCACAATACCTCAGCCGCGACCGCAGGCACGGCGCGCGGCGATATCGCCCGTCACGACGCCACGCCGGAAGCCGGTACCACCCAGCCATCGATCGTGGGCCGGTTGGGTGAGGCTGATAGGGTCGCCCCCGATGTTGGCGGCGCGCGCCAGCAACCTAGCGCCTGCCTGGTCACAACGAGCTGTTGCTGCCCGCATCAGATCGATGGCCATCCGAACATCCGCCTCCACAACAATTCTGCCGCCTTCCGCTGCGCGTGTGGGTGGCCTGGCATGCGGGCAGCCCGACCATCGCCTGCAGCACGCCAATTCCGTTGATGGCCGCCGCTCCGCGACCGGCGGGAAAGCGGGCGGCCGCGATCGGTCGACGGCGATCGGTCGACGGCGATCGTCCGCCACTCTCCTTATCTTGACAAGCCCCGAAGCGCCGATTCGATGACAATTGCCGTCAAGCTGTGCTACCGCCCGCCTGGTTGCCTTGGAAGCGGGCACCAGATCACCATGCCTTAAGTGAAATGTTTCTGTGCTCAGTCGGAAGCCTCACGCTTCCGATCAAACGTCGTTTGCTCTGGTGCGGCGTCGGCCATAGAGCGCAACGGCGCGCCGCTTGGCGCGAGTGACGATCTCGTCAGCGTTGACCGTGCTGAGCCGACCGGTGCGGACAACGGGTTGACCGTCGACCCGGACAGCGCAGGCCCGATGCGGACCACTCGGCTCCAGGGCCGCCACCGGATCCCATGTGCCGGCGGCTTCGGGCCCGGCAACGCCCCAACTGGCGAGATCGGTGCGCTTGCCGGGTGCCATGGCGTTTCAGTGTGAGCTGGAACCCTCCCGCTCCCCCACCCGTCCTCCACTCGCCACCCGATGGCTCGCTTGTGGGGCGGCCCACCTCGTCAGCCGCGGCGGGGGAGCGGGCGGCAGCCCTCCGGCACGTTCACCGATGCTCATGGAGCCGCGTGGGGCGTGAAAACGAAGTCCGATGGTCAGGGCGGCAGCGATCGTATCATCGAACCGGACGCCATTTGGATAAAGATCAAGGTGATCCGAACTCATCGTGCAGCCGGAAAGCGCGAGCGCCGCCAAACCCATTTGCGGGGCAGCGAACATATTTTCCGGGCTTAAGCGCGGCCAGGTCGGACAAAGCGCCTTCAGCCAGTCAAACAGCATGGCGCTCTAGCCACCCGGCACCGCCTTTGTGAGCGATCGAAATAGATGATGATGGGTGTTGATGAGGTCGGGCGTGACCCCGCAGCCTCGTTCGGCGGAGCCGCGGTACAAAGCGGCCGTCCTGAGCGGGTACAGCCTACGTCGAGGGACCGAGCGCGCCTTGGTGAAGCAACGCGGGTCAGCAGGCTCGTGCGCGGTAGGTGAGATCAGCGGCGATAGCCGATCAACCGGGAGGTGAACCGAACACCATCACGGCATTGAGCCCGCCCAGCGCAAAGGCGTTCGACATGACATAGGTGAGCTCTCGCTCCCGGGCGACATTCGCAACGTAATCGAGGTCGCAATCGGGGTCTGCCGCATCGAGCCCGATGGTCGGCGGCATACGGCCTTCGCCCATCGCTTTGATGCATGCCGCGGCTTCCAGCGCGGCCGAGGCGCCCATGGCATGACCATGCATCGACTTGGTTGAGGAAATACCCATCTTGCGCGCATGATCGCCAAACAGCTGTTTGATGGCAATGGTCTCCGCACGATCATTCAGCACGGTGGCGGTGCCATGCGCATTGACATAGTCGATATCCGTCGGTGCCAATCCTGCATCTTTCAGCGCCAACCCCATCGCATCGCGCATCGCCGTTGGCAGCGGTGTGATCATATCGCAGCCGTTGGAGGACATGCCAATGCCGCAGATCTCGGCAAGACTGTTCACGCCGCGGGCGTTGGCGTGGGCTTCAGACTCCAAGATCAGCACCCCGGCGCTTTCCGCCAACACGGTGCCATTGCGGTGCGCGCAGAAAGGAAAGCAGCCGTCAGGGGACAGCAGGTTCAGGGCCCGGCCCGCGAGTAACGCACCGTAGGTGATCGGACTATCCGTTCCACCGACGATGGCGAGATCGACGAGGCCGCGACGAATGTAATCACACCCGACGCCGATCGAATGGGACGCGCTGGCGTCGGCACTGCAGATCGCGAAAGTCGGACCCTTCACGCCGAACTCGATTCCAATATGCGCTGCGGCCGAAGAGGCGATCATGCGGGGCAAAAACATCGGATGCACGGCGCGCTTTTGATCGATAAAGCGATCGCGACAGGCTTTCTCGCCGGCAATCTGGCCGCCGGCTGCGGACCCGATTATGCAGGCGGCTCGATAGGGATCGGCGAATGGCATATTTAGTTTCGCATGCGCAACGGCTTGCGAGGCGGCTGCAGCTGCGAGCCAGGAATAGCGATCGGAATGGAGGATTGTCTTGTCCCGCGCCCAATGCCTCAAATGCTGCTTTGGGTCGAAATCTTTCACCTGCGCGGCGATCTTGATGTGCCGATGATCGCCCGGGACACCCTCAATCGGGCCAATTCCGCATTTTCCGCCGAGCAAGTTGGACCAAAACTCCTCCAGCGTGCTGCCGATCGGCGTGATCACGCCCAATCCCGTAACGACAACCCGTCGGCCAGCGCCCGCATTCGCCATTTGGTGTAAATCCGTCGACTAATTCCATGCTATGGATTAAATATAGCTCGGAAGTAAAGTGACATGAAATCCTGAGCAACCGGTCAATGCGCTCATGGATAATGGCTGTCGGCGCCGACGGGCGTGGCCCGATGTCTCAATCGCTGACGGCTTAAGCGGCATTAAATATTTGTAACTCTGTATCTTTTAATGTGTCCGACGGCACTAGCAATCCTTGCCAGCTGCGGCTACGCCCATGACGACGCAAAGGCTCCAAGTCGCGCTTGCGTTGCAGCAACCCGCAGGCATTTCGATAGCGGCACCGGCTTTGACAACTCGATCGGACATGGCCCGAGCTACGGCCTCCCGATGTGAGCCGGCGGTTTTTTTCGATTGGCATCACCACAGCCGGTGCTGTTTCGGACCAACCTGAATTCATACCGCCATCAGTCTGAGGCAACTCGATCTGTGACATTTCGTCTTGACGTGATTGGCGATTGATCGTCGATGTTGCCCTTGTCCGAGTCAATTGCTTGCGCGGCCCGTCCGGTAATGCTGAACGGGTCGGGCAGCAGTCGCGGCCTCGGCGTTGAGTTTCAGAAGTCTAGATCATCGCGCCTTAAATCGGAACCGCAAAGCCGGTTCCAATTGCGCCGGTTCCGATTGAAGGCGCAAAGATGATCGCTGTTAAAGTGGTGAGCAACCTGCCTTTAATCGGGATCGTTTCGATTCCGATTAACGGCAGGTTGCTCTAGAGCTGAAGGTGATTGGGATATGTTGACGGGCAAGACAGCGATTGTAACGGGTTCAACCAGTGGCATCGGCTTAGGGATCGCCGAGGCCTTCGTCACGGCAGGAGCCAACGTTGTACTCAACGGTTTCGGCGACGCCGACGAGATCGAGGCTACGCGAACAAGGCTTCAGCAGCTTGGCCCGACGGTCGTCTACGATAACGCCGACATGTCGAAGCCCGACGACATTGTGCGAATGGTCCGAAGCGCGGATGATCGGTTCGGCGGTGTCGACATTGTCGTGAACAATGCCGGCATTCAAACCGTAGAGCCGGTTGAAAGCTTTCCGCCGGAACGGTGGGATCTCATCATTGCGATCAATATGTCATCGGCCTTTCACACGGTTCGGACCGTGTTGCCCGGTATGAAATCACGGGGTTGGGGCCGAATCATCAATATCGCATCGGCCCATGGGCTCGTTGCCTCCCCATTCAAATCGGCGTACGTCACGGCCAAGCACGGCATGATCGGATTCACCAAAACTGTTGCGCTTGAGGCGGCCGAGCACGGCGTCACCTGTAACGCGATCTGTCCGGGCTACGTCCTTACCCCTTTGGTCGAGAAGCAGATTCCGGAAACGGCGCAGGCGCGGGGCCTGACCGAAGAGCAGGTCAAACGCGACGTTTTGCTGGCGGCGCAGTGGACGAAAAAGTTCGTCACGGTGGAACAACTGGGCGGGACGGCTGTGTTCCTATGCTCGGATGCCGCGGAGAACATTACCGGGATTGCCCTTCCCGTGGACGGTGGCTGGACCGCCGCGTGAAGTCGCGCACGAAAGCCACGGTTGGGTCGCAGGGTGAACGCTTCAGATAATGCGTGCGGGCTCACCTCGAAAAACGCATGAATTTGGCCTTTCAAGGTGGTGGCGCGGACGGCGCCTCCACCGGGGCCGTGCTCGACCGACTATTCGAAGATGATTGGATTTGGATCGAGGGCATCAGCGGGACCAGTACCGGGGCCATGAATGCCGTCGTTGCCGCGCAGGGGATGTGCGACGGGTAAGCCGAAGGCACCAGGCTGGCCTTGCACCAGTTCTGGCAGGCGATCCATGAGGCCGGCCAAACGAGCCCGTGGTGCGGCCGAGCGTCCCTCGCCAGGCCCGCGATATCCTCAATCGGATCAACGAGATCACATCCAATAGCGCGCTGATGCCCGAGTTGCGCGCGATCGATCACATCGCCCGCCTGGCGGGGGCAGGAAAACTGAAAGCGTCCGACGATCGCGAGGTCCGCCTGCACATGATCGAGGCCCGCGACCGGATGTATCCGCTCGGCGTTTCTTCAAAGCTCAATACCGAGTGGGCGTTCCTGCGGCATTTGTTCGACATCGGCCGGGAACCCGCCACCGCATGGCTCAGCAAGCCCTAGATCATCGCGCCTTTAATCGGAATCGGAACGATCCCGAATAAAGGCAGGTTGCTCTAGGCTTCACAGGGTGTACGCTCGACGCTGTAGCCGCCCCGTCGCATCCGATTCCCGGCTGCCCTCAGAGCGCTTAACCAAGTCCTCCGGGTCGCCAACGATAGGTTGGGGCACTCAAGTGAGTCCCAAAACGGCGAAATCGGGTTGGGACTTGCGATAAACGATCGTCGCGGTCGGTCAACCGTGGCGGGGGCCCAGCCGGTTGGCGTGGTCGGTTGGCGTGGTCGGTGCGCCAAAATCGCACGATCCATCGGGCCACGTCATGCGATATACCGGTTGCAGGCTTGCTATCTTGACTATTTGACTTTGACAAAACGACAAAATGTGCTGGCGGCTTGTTCGACGCGTTAAAGTGACAGTTTGGAGCGAATCTCATGTCGACGAATTCTAGCAGCATCGAAAACCTTCAAACGGCGCTGGCCATGGAGTTGGCGGCGGTCAATCAGTACATGCTGCATGCGCATGTGCTTGAGGACTGGGGGCTCGATCAGCTCGCAGCCAAGATGCGCAACGAAATGCAGGAAGAGCTGGGTCACGCCCAACAATTCATACACCGCATTATGTTTCTTAAGGGCAACCCCGTGTTGAAGGCGGCGAAAGTGCCAGAGCGTGCCCAAGGTTTGAGCGATATGTTCCAAACTGATTTGGAGGACGAGGGGCAGGCCATCAGGTTTTATACGGATGCGGCGCAGGCCGCAGCCGAGGCGAAAGACATCGGATCCCGCACGATCTTTGAGCGCATCTTGCTCGATGAGGAGGGCCATAAGGCCTGGCTGGAACTCCAACTGGATCTGTTGCGTAGGATCGGTGAGGAGAGATATGTCTCCAGGTACATGACCATCGAGAGCGGCGAGGCTTGAGCAACGCTCGGCTGGCAGCCGAACATCGGATGATGGCCGCCCGGTCCGTGCGTGACGCACCATCGTGGATCGGCGCCACGCTCGTTATGGCGTTGTAGAGCAACCTGCGTTTCATTGGCATCGCAACGATCCCGATTCGTAGCAGGTTGCTCTCCACTTTAACGGCGATCATCTTTGCGCCTTAAATCGGAACCGGCGCAATTGGAATCGGCGTTGCGGTTCCGATTTAAGGCGCGATGATCTAGGCTCAGCACACGGTTCGCGGTCGACGGCCCGTCAAATCGGCGGCGTCCACCAGCTCCCCGACCGGCCGGCGATCGCACACAGTTCGCACATGACCGGCCGTCGCGGAGCGGCGCTGGCGTTAGCGCCAGCGGCCCTTGGAGCGACCACGCGAGCGTAGTAAGCCCCAATCCATGCGCCGCGAGTGAGTGACAACAACCCTCGTCTTGCGCTTGGCCGGACGGGTCCAAGTCATCATTCTGGTCAGCATGCAGTCCTTGCGAATGCCGCGATCTTTGCCTCCGGCCAGCGCCGTGGCCGGAACGATCATGAGGGTGGCCGCTGCAATAGCTCCGAACATCAATGACGTCTTCATCCATATACTCCTTGACTCGGGCCGGCAGAAAAGGATCGATGGCAGGCCAGCCCGTGGGCCTATTAGAACTTGGTGCGGATAAATTTGTCTATTGATTTTCAGGAATGTAGCGGAGCAAGGTTAATGTGTTAATTTAATGCGACGAAAGTCCGATCGCGCACGAATCTGGGGAAATCGAGATTTTCGGAAACGGACGCCAACGGCGGCGCCGGATCGGCTGTGAGCAGTCGGATGGAAAGAACCTTCCCGCAATCCGTCGCACCCTTGACACGTGCGTTAAAGCGCCACCCGACCAATGGGCGCGCTTGAGCGTTCACCGTTTGCTGGAACCATCCCGCTGCCCCGCCCGGCCACCGCATGGCGCGTGTGTGTGGATGGCCGGGCGGGGCAGCGGGCAGGCAGGGGCAACCCGCCCAAGGCGGACAGGATCTAGGACAGATGCTTCTTGAAAAAGTCCATGGTCCGCTGCCAGGCCAACTTTGCCGCCTCTTCATTATACCGAGGTGTCGAATTGTTATGAAAGGCGTGGCGCGTACCGGGATAGGTATGCATCTCGTACTGCGCATTTTGCGCCTTGAGGGCGGCTTCATAAGCCGGCCGCATGCCGTTGATGAGCGGATCGTTCTCCGCGTAATGGATCAGCAGCGGCGCCTTGATCTTGGCGACATCCTCGGTTTTTGGGGCGGCACCGTAGAAGGGCGCGGCGGCATTCAGGTCCGCGCCCAATTCGACGGCCAGGTAGTTGGTGACGCCGCCGCCGAAGCAGAACCCGGTTGCCCCGAGCTTGCCGTTGGATTGCTCGTGGTTTTTCAGGAATTTGGCGCTGTTGAGCATGTCGACGAAGATTTTTTGTCGATCGAGGCTGCGCTGCAGCGCCTTGCCGTCATCGTCATTGCCTGGATAGCCGCCCGCGGCGGTCAGCGCGTCCGGTGCGAGCGCCAAAAAGCCTTCGATCGCGGCGCGGCGGGCGACGTCCTCGATATGGGGATTGAGACCTCGGTTCTCATGAATAACGAGCACGGCGGGGTAGGGGCCGGCGGACGTCGGCTGAACCAGGTACCCGCGCATTTTGCCCGAGTTTCCGCCGGGCGAACCATAGGTCACGTAGCGCGCCTTGATACGCTGATCGGTAAACGAAATCGTCTGTGCCTTGGCGTACTGCGGCAGCAGCGCTTCGGCCATCGCCAAGCCTGACACACCGCCAACAACCGTGATGTTCGCTGCTTTCGCCAAAAATTCGCGGCGCTGCACGTTGCCGTGACAATAGTCATCGTAAAGCTCATAGATTCGGGGATCTATCTGATCGTTGGCCATGGCGAATTGTCCTTCGTGTTCCGGCACATACGTTGCGCGGGATCAACAGCGATCGGGTGATGACGGCGCCGGCTGTGACCGGCGCGATCGAACCCGGCTGCCTGTCAGAACCCGAATCTTAATCTCTGAGCACGGTGGGAGTCGAGACGTTGCCTCGTCGCTGGTCGACCCTCGACCTCGAGCAGCGCCAAGTCGGCCGGCGGCGATCTGCCACCGGTGGCGTCACGCCTGCGCACTTTCGGGGGTAAGCGGCCAACAAACCTGCCTGCGCCGAAATGGCTAACGGCGCACCGGCAGGCGGCAACAAGTCCGAGCTGAGAGTACCGCGCGGAACAGGAACTCACAGACGTTGGCTGTAGGTGTCGTTGCAAAGGGTCAGCAACGGTGCCCGGTCGGGGTGCTCGTAGGAGGTTTGAATGTCTGAGGTGCTCGACGACACAAACCCGATTGGTTGGAGTGACAAGCCCGCGGTTGTCACGGAAGGCCTGACGACGGCCATCGGGGCAATCGTCACGATCTATTTCGTCATCGTTGCCTTTTGCATTTATTGGCTTTCATTCCTACCGGCGGCCGCTTTCGCGGTGCTGCTGCCGCGTCGGCAGTTGGAACGCATCGCCTTGCCCGTGTTGCTGATCTCCTCAATTGCGCTCGCTGCCTTGACCCAGACCATCGAAGGCTTCTTTCCAGACTATTCCAACCCGATGGAAATCCTGCGAGAGCTGGCACTGTGGTGCGGGATCGGCGTGTTCGCGCGCTGCTACCTGATCTATACCGAGCAGCCGGCGACCTTTGACGAAATCACGGCGAGCGTGGCCAACCGCTGGCCGGATCGTTGGTTTGCCACTCACCTGCACAATCCCCTCGACGCAGCCTTCACCCGCATATGGATCGGCAATGCGGTAGCGACAATCCCCGTCACCATGCTGCTGATCCTGCCATCGACCATCAACTACTTCGTTCTCGCCACCTGGAGTGCCGTGCTCTTGTTGGTGCTATTCCCGCAGGACCTGATCGAACACACCCACATGCACAATCGCCTATTCACGCCGAAGATCGGCGCAAGCAATCGGGTCAAGCGTATCCTTAGCGCCATCAGGTGGTTCTTCGAGTATCCGATTACCCTGCTCACCATCCGCATGCCGGAATTCTACCGCATCCAGCATGTCTACGTGCACCACGTTGAGGACAATGGCCCAAACGACACGCAATCGACCATGGCCTATGACCGAACGAGCGTCCTCGATTTCGGCCGCCACGCGTTGCTGCAAGGGCTCGATCTGCTGACCGGTTGCCTGGTGATCCCCTATCTGCGGCGCAAGGGCAAAACCCGCCAGATCCGAGAGCTGCTGCATGGGATGGCGGTCTTTTACGCTATCGTGCTGGCCATCGCCCCGTTCAACCCCATCGCCGCCGCCATGATCCTCGTCAGCCGATTGGTGGGTGGACAGATCCTGTCACTGTTCTGCTTCTTCCAACATGGTTTGATCGACCCCAACGACGTCACCAACGTGCACGGCAACACCGTCAATTTTCAGGGCTATGAGCACGGACACCTCGGCGCTGACTTCCACGTGGAGCACCACCTCAAGCCGGCCCGGCATTGGAGCGTCTACCATGTCGAGTCAAACAAGGAGACCGAGGCGCACGAGGAAGGTCACCGTGCCTTGGTGCTCGACAAGGGCTTTTATTCTCCACTGGGCATGATCCGGGCGCTGTGGACACGCGATTACGCCGGCATCGCGGATCGGGCCAAAATGCGGGGGATGACTGCGGACCCGGGCCAGCTTGCCGCGCTGGTCCATGCCCGCACCCGTCCCATCGGCGAGACCGAGCGGCAGGGGATCATGGCATGGGTCGATCATTGGCTCGGTCGGGTGTTGGGATATGCGCTACCCACCGATCTGCGGGTGGGTCCGTGATGTCAGGGACGACCCGGCAACGAAAGCGGCGGCAAAGACGGCGAGAGATGCCTGTGGTACAGCTTTTCGGCAGTTTTCTCGATCAACGTCGATCAGGCGCCCAAAGCCTGTCAGCGCGTGCTGGAACCGTCCCGCTCCCGCGCCCGCTCACCCAATGGCATGCTTGTGCGAGTGGCCGGTTGGGCAAGCCAGCCGGCACCGCAGATCCGCCGTGGTCGGACACGCCAAAGCTGTCGACGGCAATCATCAGCCAAATGCGACATGGTCTTGCTGGTCTTGATATCGGAGTCAGTCATCACGCCACGGAGTTCGTCGGGCAACGGGATTAGGATGCCAATTATGAATGAACAGGTTCAGCGAATTGTCGTATTTGCCATTGTCGGCATTCTCGCAGGCTTTTTGGCCGGTTCCATGTTCGATGGCACAGGAACGTTGGGCTACTTGGTAGCAGGCTTAGTTGGCGCGTTTGCCGGAGGCTATATCTTCTCTGTGTTAGTCAATCTGGACATCAAGAACGAGCTGGTATCGCAGATCGCAACGTCCGCGCTCGGCGCCATCGTTGTTGTTTTTCTGGCCAGGCTGGTCCTTTAACCCGCGCGGCTTCCCCGGGCCCCGTTCAGCCAATAAGGCCCGTCCGGCTGTCTGCCCAGATTGCGCGCCGCATCTGGCTGCCGACGGCATTATTGTGCGTTTCAGTGTTGGCTGGAACCACCCCGCCTGCCAGCTCGCCACCCACAACGTCGTGCCATTGGGCTGAAGGGCTGGGAGAACAGACCGGCAAGGCTAACCCGCCTGCGGCGGAAATGATCTAGACAATCCAATCGTCAGGCCGTTCAAATACGGTTCCCATAGCAGAGCTTCCCTAGAGCAGCCTGCAATCTGTTGGACCCGGAACGATCCCGATTAAAGGCTGAACGTTGCTCACCACCTCAAGGGTGATCACCGTGCCTTGAATTGGGACCAGCTTTGCGGTTCAAATTCAAGGCACGGTGAACTAGATCGACGCGCAGACGAGGAGGCGCTAGGCTAACCGCCGCATGGGGCCGGTCTTTTCCACTGTCGGCCGTTGCACCATTATAGAATACACCGTCGGTGAGTTAGGATCGTATCATGGCGTATGTCACTGTCACGCACTGGACCACAACTGAGTGGACAACCGAAATGGTGCAGCAAGCCAATCGATTTTTTGTTCCGTCGATCATTTCTACGGGTGCGAGTTCGGTGCAAATGGTAAAAACGGGCGATCTCAGTTTTTGCGTGATAACGCTTTTTGCAAACGAGGCGACGGGCGTAGCTGCACAACAAAAAATTGCCGAAATTCGAGAGAAAGCAGCATCCGACCTTCCCATGAAAATGGTTTCGGCGGTTGGTGGCTCAGTATTTGCAGCTTCCTCGAGCAAGGATTTAGAGCCGATATTTCAGCACCTTTCCAATAGATTTAGAGACCATGATAGTGGTGAATAGGAAGCATGCCTTGACCGGATGCGATCCTACGAATGACGACATTGCGGAGCGCGGCGCGCATAGGGCGGTCCTGTTAGAGATTGACCGAACCCCTCGTCTTTGCCCACAGCGCCCCGTCGCCGGGGCTCGTGCGATACGTTTTGCATGGCCAGGATCTCAGACACATTTGCCCCGATGCGTCTCGACCTCGACCTCGGAACGCCCAACGGGCTTCGACGGTGCGGATCGAAGTGCTTTTGAGCGGTTTCAATGACCTGACGCGCGTGTCTCCTCGACTTCTACAGTTACCGGTAATAGCTCTGCTGGCCCAAAGCATCCCGCCAACGTGAGGCTTAGATCCAGATCAGTGGATCCGAGATCGGAAGTCGTAAAGTTCCAGCGACAGATCCTTGTGTCTAGCTGCTTCGTGACACGAGTTTGGGCCGCCGCAGCGATTGAGCTGTTGATCCTTCTGCGATGCCTCAAATACCATATCATAGGCATGCCTATGCATTAGGTTCTGGGCATCCCGTGTCGTGGCCGCCGCATCCACCAGATAGCCTTCGTCCTCGAGATAAGCGATGAGGAGCGTGCGCACGATCAAATCCTTTTCAACAATGAGTATTCTTGGTTCCCAACTCATCTTCCGGTTCCTCCATGCTGTGCAGCAAGAACGTGAACGACCCTCACACTTTTCGAAGACAAGCAGGAGACTGGATGTCCCTGCTTGGCCGAGGACTGTGGAACGGCCCCATGGACCAATTGGTCGAGGACACGGTGACCGAACAAATCCTGGAGGACCCGTTCGGTGCACGGTGCTAGCGAATTTTCATGGGTTACGCGAGGATGGCCGCCGCGCCCACAGCTCGCCAAACTTCATCAAATGATAATCAAAAAACGGTTTGCTGATCTCAACTTGAAAACCCCGCGCTTCCATTAACTCGACCAACTCTTCGTGCTGTTGACCGGGTTGCAATTCGTGGAATTCCATCGCAATTCGCTGAATGCGGCTCCAATGCTCGTCGGCGAGGTTGCGAAAGATCTCATATTCACCGCCCTCGCAATCGATCTTCAGATAATCGACCGTCTGCAAATCCAGTTGATCCATGATGGTTCCCAGCGAAATACAGGGGGCCCGCACCGACACCGGCTCAACCTGATTTCCTAGGTTTAGCATCTTGATTGCAAACCGAGTCGTCCAGGCCGGCTGCACGCCGACCTGATGGGTAACTATGTTGAACGAGGGATAATCCACAAAGTTTAAAACGTCACCGTCGCGACCAACTGCTGCGTTCAGCACCGTGACGTTTTCAATGTTGTTCAGCCGGATGTTCGCGTCGAGACACTCAACGACGTTCATTGGCTCAATCGCCACCACTCGGCCATTGGGAGCCTGCGGCGCAGCCCACATCACGAACATGCCCATGTTCGCACCTACGTCGACAATCGTGTCGTCGGGCCGAATTTCGAAGCCCGTGCGGTGGTAGCGTCGTTTACGAAAGATCTCTTTTTCCAGGAACCGCGCGGCTTTGAGCATCGCTCGCGTGGGTACGTGGAAGGTCAATGAATTGGCGAGTGGAATTGTATGCTCAGACCGTCCGCCAGCGTGCCTGCCAATTGCACCCAGTTCGTCCGCAGCTGGTGGATGGGGAGCAAATTTTTTGATCGCCGCCGGTATTTCTTGGTAAGCCATATCATCCTCCATTGGAAACACTTCTCACCTCGGCGCTCAGCCATCTTCAGTTGGATCATATTGAGTTACAATCGTGGACGCGTCTCCGTCTCATTCGTCAGCGAAATCGGCGAGTGTACCTTTGACCGGTCGATGCCATTCTGGCCGGTTCGTCCCCACAGCTGTATTCTGCGGGAATCCCGTCTCTCAATATTTTGCGACTGTGCAGGTTTCTGTGAGGCTTGCATGAATTGACGTTTCGGGCTGTTGGGTGTGCTTAGGGTCGATGCCAAGGTGCGAAATTGTGTCCAGAACCCCGCGGCCCAGTTCCTGCGCAAACTCCTTCGCCCTGGCTATGCCTTCGTCCGACACACCAAATTTGTAGATCTTAAAGCCCAAGAATCGGTCCAGATTGGCGTCGTTCCTCATATAGCTGATGAACGACATTTCCGAGCGGATGTAGCCGCCCTCAAAACAGAAGGCTGCCCCATCAACAAACCTGCCGCCTTGCTTGCTGGCCAACTTCTTGACCAGACGCAGATTGGTCCACCAAATCTTGCGGCACACGGCAAACACGGCGAAACGCCTGTTCTCGAGCAATTGCCTGGCTGCAGGTGACTTCAAGAAGGATCCAATCGGCATCGCCGGATAAAACCACCATGTCGGCGAACCGATGCAAATCAGATCGTATTGGCGCGTGAGAATTTCTTCTGGCACGCGGATCTGGCCGGTCCTTCCTAGCAATTGCGCCGGCAGCAATTCCATTATCGTGCGGAGCAACTTCGGCTTGTCCGACAGCTGCAAGCGATATCGCTGATCGATGAAGTCGATAGTGCATTCCTCGACCTCAAACCCTAGCTCATGGAACGCCTTTGCCATCGCTTCAGAAACCCGGCGGGTTTGATTGGTGAAAGTATAGTATAAGATCAGAATGCGCGGTTTCATGGTCTTTCGCCTCTGATGTGTGGTTGGCCGAATTCAGATTAACTCACTCCGGCTTGGTTTCGAGCTTTTTTTTTTGGATCTCGTCGCGATAGGCTCATTGGGGTGCTCGCCATTGTCGGAGGTTTTCGCCCGGCTTTCGCGATACTGTGAAACTGCATTGACATTAATTATATCGTGGCGTCCGGGCTGTCCCTTGCGGAACACCGCTCATCGTCAGTTCCGCTGGCACCTTTGGTCGGCCGGCATTAAACCGGAGTATAGCGGCCCTTGTTCTGGAGCGTTTCAGAGTTGGCCGGAACCATCACGCTTCCCCGGCCGGGCCCCAAAATATCGTGCGATTCAGTGGCAGGGCGGCGAGCGGGGGCCGGCAAGGCGTTTCCGCATCGGGCGGAAAATCGAGTTCCCTGTCATTAGCGGTCGAGCCAGGATTTACAGCAAACTTGCATCGGTGTTGGTCTGGCTCGACATGGTCAACAATGCGATCGGTCGGCCGTTGCAGCTGGGCGCACCGTTGCCCGCGCGCGCTGGTATCACCAGGCCCGACACGGGAGCGGACCGGGTCGCTCCCATCCTCAAAAAGCGATCGACCTTCTGCCTTTAATCGGGATCGTTCCGATTCCGATTAAGAGCAGGTTGTTCCAGCGCGCGCTCTCCACGGGATCTGTACCTCAGCGCGGCCTGCAGCGCGCGGGCTGTGCCCTGCGATCGTTTCGAAGAACGCGACGGGGCGTGTTCCGTCAGGGCCGAACGCAGCCAGACCGACGAAGCCCGCGTGCTAATGAGAAACGTTCTCGAGGTGGCGCGGCTCAGGCACAGCCGCGCGCCAATGGTGCCGGGGAGGCTTTGAATTCTCCCCAGCAGACCCGGCGCGTCTTGCACAGTACCTTCAACGTCGACAACGACATAGCCGATTTCGCTGTCGGTCTGGCAGTATTGTGCGGCAACGTTGGCGCCGTGCTGAGCAAACACGTCGTTAAGCCGCCCCAGGCCCCCAGGCTCGTTATGGTGCACGTGGATGAAACGAATGCCCGATGATCTGGGCGGCAACAGCACCTGCGGGAAGTTGACCGAGCCGGTGGTGGACCCATTGTCGGCGTAGTCGACAAACTTGCGGGCGACCTCGGCTCCGATCCGCTCCTGCGCCTCTTCCGTTGAACCGCCGATATGCGGGGTCAGAATGACATTGTCGAGGCCCTGCAGCGGGCTGACGAACCCATCCGCATTGGACGAGGGCTCGACGGGAAACACATCGACGGCAGCTCCGCTCAAATGCTTGTCCCGCAGTGCTGCGGCCACCGCGTTGAGATCAACGACCGTGCCGCGCGAGTTGTTGATGAAATATGCGCCTGGCTTCATCAGCCGAACCTCACGCTCTCCGATCATGTTCTGCGTTTCTGCCGTCTCGGGAACGTGCATGGTGATGACGTCGCTGCGCGCCAGTAGATCTTCAAGATTGAAGGCCGCTTCGACGTTGCCATGGCGGAGCTTGTCAGCGCGGTCGTGATACAGCACGCGCATGCCCATCGCCTCCGCGAGGACCGCGAGCTGGCTGCCTATGTTGCCGTAGCCGATGATGCCGAGCGTCTTGCCGCGCACCTCGTGGCAACCAACCGCTGACTTGTCCCAACCACCCTGGTGCGCGGACACGGATCTGGGAAACACGCCCCGCAGCAGCATCACGATCTCGGCGGCGGTCAGCTCGGCGACGCTGCGCGTATTGGAGAACGGTGCGTTGAAGACCGGGATGCCCTTGCGCTGAGCCGCCGTCAGGTCGACTTGGTTGGTGCCGACCGAGAAGCACCCCACTGCGATAAGGTGGTCAGCTGCCTCGATCACGTCGTCGGTGAGCTGGGTGCGAGAGCGGATGCCAAGCAAATGTACGCCCCCGAGCACCTGCTTCAAGGTCGAGCTATCGAGCGCTTTTGGCAGACGCTCGACGTTCGAATAGCCCGCATCCTTCAGGACAGCGACGGCGGTATCCGAGATCCCCTCGAGGAGAAGGATCTTGATATTGTCCTTTGTTAGCCAAGTGCCTTCTGTCGGGTTCACGCCACCATGCTTCCCTGATTTGCCGCAGCGCGTCTGATTGGGCAGCGACGTCTGGTATCAAATTCGCGGCAATCTCGCATTTGGTGTGTCAGCGCGCAACGACGGCAAGCGACGCCCGCTCCACCAGCGACTGACGCTTGGCAACATTCACCAGTTCCTCGGCAACGGTTTTCACGGTGTTGCGGATTTGCTCGGGCGTGTGCTTGGAGGTGATAAAAAACCGCAATCGTGCCGCCTTCATGGGCACGGCCGGGTGAATGATCGGCAGCGCGTTGATGCCATGCTCTAACAGCTTGTCCGCTAGCCGGACCGCCCGCACCGGATCGCTAACCATCAACGGCACGACGGAAAGACCCGCGCTTGTCATGGTATCGAGATTCGCCTTTTTGGCCTCCTCAAGAAACAGCTGGCCGTTGGCCTGCAATTTGGCGACACGCTCCGGTTCCGCTTTGAGGATCCTGAGCGCGGCGAGAGCAGCGGCAGTCGCCGGAGGCGACAGTCCAACTGAGTACACAAAACCCGGGGCCTGGTACTTTAGGATCTCGATGAGGTCGTGGCTCCCGCATATATAACCTCCGCAACTGCCGAGCGTCTTGCTGAGCGTGCCCATCCATATGTCGACCTCACGCGGATCCAGTCCGAAGTGCTCAAATGAGCCGCGACCGGTCTTGCCCATAACCCCCAGCGAATGGGCTTCATCGAGCATCAGCCAGCAACCGTAGCGCTTCTTGATCTCGACCAGTCGGCGCAGATCCGGATAATCGCCGTCCATCGAATAAAGACCTTCGGCAACGATCAGCGCGTTTTTGTGCTTGCCACGATTTTCCCGCAGCACCTGCTCGAGGTGGTCCGGGTTGTTGTGACGGAAATTAATCGTGGTCGCGCGCGACAGCTTGGCCCCAACGATCGCGCTGTTGTGCATCAGCTCGTCCTGCACGATGAGATCTTCCGGCGCCATCAACATGCCGATGGTCGAAATGTTGGTGGCATGGCCGCTGACGAAGGTGAGGCAGGCATCCGAGCCATAGAACTCGGCCAACTCCGTCTCTAGCTCACCATGCAAAACGCGCTCGCCTGCGACGAGCCGGCTCGCCGATACCGATGTCCCACCCTCGTCGATAGCGGCCTTGGCGGCCTCGGCGACGGCGGGCTCCTGGTTGAGCCCCAGGTAATCGTAGGAAGCGAAGTTTACGAGCTCCCGGCCTTCGTGCAGCGCGATGGCCCCGAGCCGCCCGGCGTGCACCCGATAGAAAGGGTTGGTCAGCGCGAACATGCTTGCGAGGGCACGGTGCTTGTTCATCGTCTGGAAGATATGCAATTCGCCAAACGGAATTGCCGGCCTAAACGTCGGCTCCGGTTCCGCGGATTGAAGCGTGCCGAGCGCCTTGGCGAGCGACCGTGCGGCACCCTTCACCCCACCCGGCGCGCGTTCAACCGCAGCATACCAAGAGCCTTCTCGCGATCCCACATCTTGGCTGGTCATCTGATACCTTTCGCATTGACGCACCGAGCGCGGGGCCGGGCTTAATGCCGTCGTGCGTGTTGGCGGCTTTTAATGGCTCGTGCCAAAAGCCACTGTTCCTGCCGTTACAGCCTAAACCAGACGAGGCTCGAAAGCCACAAGGACTCCGCGCAGTCATGTTGCCTTACTCGAAGCTACGTGGTCAAATGCAAGGACTATGGATAGTCGCGACCTATGGAGCATATGATGGTGGCCGCAACACAGACGACGCGGTTCCTTCCGTTTTTGGAACCAGCCGAGGAGAGTGCTGTTCTGGGGACTGCCCCGATCAAATCGTTTGATCCCGGCCAACTCGTGCTCGATCAGAATGTCCAACTGAAGGCCATCTTCCTGATCGAAAAGGGAGCGGTGCGGGTCGAGCGCCGAGAGGCGGACCAGACGGTTCCCCTGGCCCTTTTGGAAGCCGGTGAATTCTTTGGCGAGATGTCCTATATCGATGGCGCGCCAACCAGCGCCAGAATTATTGCCGATGCGCCGACGACGCTGAGAGTCATCGACGAGGCGACCGTCAACGGGCTGATCGAAAAGGATCCCGGCTTTGCCGGACGGCTTTATCGCTCTATCGCGGCAATTCTAGCTGAGCGGCTTCGCCTGACATCGATGCATCTCGATACTCTCATTGAAGGCATAGACTTCTACAGTCAGACCCGTGCTGAGATCGAGGCCGCAGCTGCCAAACTGCCCGGTTTGGATTGGCGGTCAGACCTCGTGGCGGCGCTGGCCAAGCGAGAGTTGGAACAATAGCGATACCCGGCTTCGCCCGATTGGATCATTGACGGCGCCAAAGCGATGCTGGCCGAAATTGGTGACCACGCGATCATCGCGCTGTGAGTCGAAACCGCTAAGATGACTCCAATTCAAGCCAGAAAGATGGTCCCTCCTGACGTGGCGTTTAGGGCGATATTCTGCCTTTATCCTGTTTCCTGCATTCTCTCGATTCCGATTAAAGGCGGGTTGCTCCATCCGGCTGTTCCGAAATTTGCCTCCGAAATTTGCCATTGTACCGGTCAAATTTTCGAAGACATCGTTGGACGCGAGCCGGTTGGCCAGGTAGATCGTTACCTGTTCGCACTCACAGCCGGCATGGCCGGCCCCGCCCAAACCCTTGCACGCGCAAGGGCTGTCGGACGGCGTCGGCCCTTTCGCGACGACCCTCGATCGGCCAGAGGTCCGGCGCCGGTAGACTGAGAGCTGCGGAGCGGGTTGCTTCGCCGCTAAGGTCCGTCGCTGAGGCCAATTACGAACCAGAAACGGTAACATGTGCCGCGCCCTCCTCCATCTTGGCGAGCCTGTGCTGCTAGATCATCTTTGCGCCTTAAATCGGAACCGCAAAGCCGGTTCCCTTTAAGGCGCAAAGATGATCGCTCTTAAAGTGTAGAGCAACTTTCTACCTTTGATCGGGATCGTTCCGATTCCGATTAAAGGCAGGTTGCTCTAGCTAGCGGCTGAGCACGGCGCTGATCGTCTCGTGCTCGACAATTCGCAAGCCCAAGAACAATCGAAACCCGTTGGCTTTTCAGCAACTTGGTTGCTGTCGCACACAATCAAAAGGGTAATAGCTGGTTGAGCGTTTCGAATAGGGATGAACCCCTTACGCGATCGCGGTTGGAGGCGAAGATCGGCTAGCCGCTAGCAAGTTGCTATGCCGGTGCCATACCGACTGGCGCGCCGAGGAAGACGTCGATCCAACCGGTCACCAGTTCCGCAAAGCCTTTTTCGATATTTTCGGGATCACCGAAAGATAATCGTATCTCTTCTTTGGCTTAAAACTTGTTTTCCCTCTTGCCTTTTGGCCGGATTTCTTTGCACTGCCCCCGAATAATTTGAGATATTTCTTAGCACTATCGAGGTATCCAGCCTGGGCCGGCGACGCCGCCAAGAGGCTAGCTCGCTCCGTCAACAGGCCGAGGCTTCCCGTCGTGAACGCAATTGCGATGCCAGCGGCGAGGATAAGACGTTTTACATGGGTCATGCTCGGTTCCCTTAGGTGACGCGGGGGCCTGGGTGGACGGCGAGTTGCCTACGCCGTACTGTTATCGAATTAACCAAATCCTGCATCCGCGGGCTGTTCCTATCGTTACAGCGCGTCCACCAGTGATGGGAAGCGATGGCGATTTCGGTGATCCCAACAACCAAGCAGGGCTACGCGTTGGTCGCGGTCATTGCGAGAGACCGAGCAGCAACACCGCCTGGGGCGACGGAAAACTGGCGGCGTGACACCGATGCCGTTACCCGCTTCCCCCAATCTGCTAGAGCAACTTTCTGCCTTAAATCGGAACCGGCTTTGCGGTTCCGATTTAAGGCGCGATGATCTAGCTTAGCCAGCGGGGCCATCTCGGTACGCCGCTTTCTTTGAGCAGGCGCTGACCTTGTTCGGCGCATGGCGTCCCAATGTTGGCGGCTATAGCGTTGCACAGTTGGCTGCAACCGTCCCGCTCCCGGCGCGACCGCCCTACCAACGCACCACTGGGTGGCCGCGCCGGGAGCGGGACGGCAGAGCTAATCCGCCTGAGGCGGACATGATCTAGTACCCCGATGTTAACGCGTGGGACCCAAGCGTCAGCCTGGATCCCTAGCCTAACCTCTTGTCTGTGTTCTGGGGTCGCGAACGCTTGGCGACCTGCGCGCGCAACCAAGCGTTCGATCCAGAACACTATCGGGGTCGCTCCATGCGCGACAGCAAGACGTCGGGCTCCTCCAAGACGAGCAGGTCCGGCTTGCCAGAGGCGAAATTCGAGCCCATGAAGCGAATGTGGGTGGGCCCGTTCCGGTCCTCTCTGACCAGGTACGCAATGGCATCGGCGTTAACCTTCACCGGCCGTTTGTTGTGCTCGGCGGTCGCGTCTATCCAATGTACCATCGACGTTCATCTCCCCATGACGGTCGCGGTTGCGATGAGGGCACGCCTCGGCACCCGGTCCGGCCAGCGCCCGGGTGGCATTGCCGAAGCGCCGAGCGATCCCGCCGACATGCTGCCTGTCGGATTATCTATGGGGCCTGGTCAAGCCGTTTTTTGATCTGCCTCAACATCGGGTTGTGCGGTACGGCTGATGATTTCATAGCCACCACATCGGGTTCGCAGCGGCCGGGGCTTTGGCTGGCTTGGTGCCTTGTGATAGCGTGAGACAGTCGATCAGGAGACGCCTGCCAAGTATTGCTCGATCATGTCCGCCTCAGGCGGGATTGCCTTGCCGGCCCGCTCCCCCACCCGGCCACCCATGGGCACGGTGTTGTCAGTGGCCGGGTGGGGGAACGGGTTGGTTCCAGCTCGCACTGAAACGCTGTAGGGTGATTGATGCTTGGCGGGTGATGCTGTGCAAGCCAGCCGCGACCAGCTGCTCGCCGCACCAGTGCGATGACGCCGCGGTCTCGCACCGTGTCGGTCCGCGCCACGGCGCGTGAAGGTGTGGTTGGCTTGGGAGCGGGCCACTTGATCGCGCAGGCGACGGTCGCTGAGGACCTGCGGCGGCGCTGGGACAGCAGCCGCATCGACGATCTGTGAAACTACGCTTAGGCAGCGGAGGACGGTATGAAAACGCAAGTCGGAATTATCGGCGCCGGACCGTCGGGGCTTTTGTTGTCTCAGCTGCTCCACCTTGAGGGGATCGAAAGCGTCGTTCTTGAACATCGCTCTCGCGACTACGTGCTCAGCCGCATTCGCGCGGGCGTGATCGAGCAGGGACTGACGGATCTGTTGCGTCAGGCCGGCGTCGGAGCGCGGATGGACGCCGAAGGAGAGATCCATGAAGGAGTCGAGATCACCTTTGGCGGCCGCCGGCATCGGCTGGATCTGGCGGGCCTGACCGGCGGCAAAACGGTGATGGTCTACGGCCAGACGGAATTGACACGGGACCTCTATGAGGCTCGGGACGCCACCGGCGGCATCATTCTGCACGACGTGGAGGATGTGACGCCGCACGGGATCGAAACCGCAAATCCCTACATCACCTGGCGCAAGGGCGATGAGGTGCATCGCCTAGAATGCGATTTTATTGCCGGCTGCGATGGCTTCCATGGGGTCAGCCGCCAAGCCATTCCCTCCAGCGTCCTGCGGACCTACGAGAAAGTGTATCCGTTCGGCTGGCTCGGAGTGCTGTCGCGAACGCCGCCGATCGGTCAAGAGCTGATCTACGTCAACCACAACAATGGTTTTGCGTTGTGTTCGCTTCGATCGCGCATTTTGAGCCGATACTATGTGCAGGTTGCGTTGAGCGATGATGTGCGCGACTGGTCGGATGATCGGTTCTGGGATGAGTTAAAAAACCGGCTCCCAGCCGACGTCGTTGGCGATCTCGTGACCGGACCATCGATCGAAAAATCGATTGCGCCGCTCCGCAGTTTTGTGGCCGAGCCGATGCGCCACGGACGGCTGTTCCTGGCCGGTGACGCCGCCCATATCGTGCCTCCGACCGGCGCCAAGGGATTGAACCTTGCCGCGTCGGACGTCTACTTCCTGTTCAACGGCCTGGTTCAGTACTTTCGGCACAGCGACGAGGTCGGCCTCAATGACTACTCCCGCAAGGCACTGGCGCGGATATGGAAGGCCGAGCGCTTCTCCTGGTACATGACGATGATGCTGCACCGCGTCGACCAGGACGGCGCCTTTGGCCAGCGGATTCAGCAAGCGGAACTCGAGTACACCTTCAGTTCCCGCGCCGCCATGACGGCGATGGCGGAGAACTACGTCGGATTGCCGTTCGAGTGAGCACGTCGCCAAGGAACCACCGTTGGGATTTTGGCGGGCACCGCGCTCACACGCGCTATTAGCTTTGCAAGGTGAGCTGGCACCATCCCGCCCCCCGCGCCGTGCCTCCACTCGCCACCCAATGGCATGATGTTCTGAGTGGCGAGTGGCGGATTGGGGCGGGGGAGCGGGCTCAAAGCGATGAGGCCTGAGGCGGACATGAGCTAGAGCAACCTGCCTTTAATCGGAATCGGAACGATCCCGATTAAAGGCAGAAAGTTGCTCTACACTTTAAGGCGCGATGATCTAATGGCGGTGCGTGTGGTGCATGTCGGGCACATGCTTGTGGCGGTGGCGCAGCGGCGCATGCCGATGGGGGTGGACGTGCGGCTCGCCGGGTGGATCGTCAGCGGTATGTTCGTGTAGATGATGCTGATCGTGGACGTGGGCATGGGAATGCTCGATCGTCTCGTGCTCATGCTCGTGGTCGTGATCCTCGCTCAGGTGCAGCCATACCCCGCAGGCCATCAACAGACCGGCAACGATGAGCTGCAGCGTCATCGGCTCATGCAGGATCATAATCGCGGCGACTGCGCCGATAAATGGTGCCGTCGAGAAGTAAGCACCCGTTCGCGCGGTACCGAGATGGCGAAGCGCAAGCACAAACAGGGCGAGGCTTACGCCGTAGCCGACAAAGCCCACGAGCCCGGCGGCGACAACGAGCGGGAGAGCGGGCACCGTCCCGCCCGCCCCAAGCCCCAGCATCAGATTGACCGGCCCCGCGATCAGGCCCTTGAGCTCGACAATCTGCAGCGGGTCAGCGAGCGAAACCTTGCGGGTCAGGTTGTTGTCAAAGCCCCAGGCCAGACAAGCAGCCGCGATCGCCAGCGGGCCCAACAACCCGGCCCACGTCGGCGTGCCGGTCCAGGACAGAACGACGGCGCCAGCGACCAGACAGCCCATGCCGATCGCTACCCGGCGATCGAAGTGTTCTGCGAAAACAAACCAAGCGAGCAACGCGGTGCTCACACCCTCCAAGGTCAACAGCAATGAGGCCGCCGAGGCGTCGGTTCGGGCAAGCCCGACCATCAGCAAGATCGGCCCGACCACACCGCCGGCAACGATCGCCGCGGCAAGCCATGGCCAATCGCCGCGTCCCAGCGGTGCTTCCGCCGTCTCCGCGCCGCCGATCAGCCTGCGGCCGGCGCGCCGAAGCAGTGCGACGCCGAGGCCGGCGCCCAAGTAGAGCAGCCCCGCTAGCACCGCCGGATCGATCGCACCGAGCAGGGCCTTGGCCAACGGCGTCGAAATCCCGAACAAGGCGGCGGACAACAACGCGAGGACTACGGCACGACGGTTCATGCAACGAGCTTACGATGTGCGACCACTGGAGGCTAGAGCAACTTGCCTTAAATCGGAACCGGCTTTGCGGTTCCGATTTAAGGCGCGATGATCTAGCCGCTGATAGCGGTGCAATGTGAGCTGGGACCCTCCCGCTTCCCCGCCCGGCCAGCCCATGGCACCTGTGTGGGTGGCCAGGCGGGGGAGCGGGCCGGCACGGCTGATCCGCCTCAGGCACACAGGATTTAGACGTCGCCCGCTAATACCAGAGCCCCGACAGGTGATAATGGGGCGGCTGCACGACGGGCCGTAAGGCAGACGGCAGCTGAAGCTTTGTGCCGGTCTGCGGCCATTGGGTGCTGGGCTCTGCGCTCAGGAGCAGCAGCCGAGCGACCCGGTCCTCGACTTTGGGATGGGTGCGCAGCAACGACGGGTCCGGTGTGCGTCCGCCCGGCAGCACGATACTCTCCCACAAGCTGCCTTGCTTGCGCTCCAACGTCTGCAGCGCTGATGCTAGACCGACCGGATCGCCGGTCAGCTGTACCGCGCCAAGGTCGGCGTCGTACTCGCGCGAACGCGACAAAGCCAGTTGCAGCAGCGTGCCGACGGTGGGCGCCAAGATCAAGACGATGGCCGCCAAAATCGTGCCGCCGCCGCTCCAAAAGCCCAGCAGGATCAGGAAAATGCCGATCGTCTGCATGGTTCCGGTCAGTCGGCTGACCATGTCGGCCAGACCCATAACCTTCAGGTCTTCATTGGCGATGTGGCTCACCTCGTGGGCCACCACGCCGGTCAATTGGCGCAGGTCCAAGGCCCTGACCAGTCCATCGGTGACAGTGATGGCCGAATCTTCCGGGCGGCCGACGGCGAACGCATTCATGTTGGAGCTCGCCACATAGTAAAGCTTGGGCACCGCAGGGAGATCTGCGCGCTGCGCTAAGATCGCAACGATGCGGAACAGCTCCGGTGCCTCGTGCTCAGCGATGGCCCGCGCCTTAAACAGCCGCAACACCATCGCCGGGCTGACGCGCGGGGTCATCATCGACACCACCATGGCCATGACCATCGCCCAGACGATCCCGGTCACGCCGAACAGCGCCCACGCGCTGACGGTGAGCAGCAGGGTCAAACCGCCCAGGATGAGGGCGGTGTTGATCCGATTGCGCCATTTGGCGCGGCGGTGAATTTCTGGGTCAATAATCGCCACCGCCGACGACGCTGCGCTGTTGGTCTTGCTTTGACGGCTCATGTCGGTTCAACGTTGCTGGTGACGTGTGATGAGCTTTCTTTGTCCATTGCTGATGCCGATCGGCGAACCAACCACGGTTTGGCGCCACTGCAGCCGATCAGAACGCGCCATGGAGGGTTCGCCCACCTCACCGGTCGGATTGAGCGGTGGCAAGCCACCGCGCGATGAAGCACGATGCCGCTTGAGCCGCGCTTGCCGCGCCCGGGTGAGCGCCTGTGCTGCCGCTACCCAGTCAGCCTCGGCCGGCGATCGATCCGCGTTACCGTAGATCGCGGCGCCGAGCTTAGTCATCGTCCCTTCAAACGCTGCGTCCTCGGCAGACTCGATGGACGGCAATCGTGCAGACCAGAGCGAGATGGCGCGGACGGCGTCTGCGAAGCGCCGTTGATCTAGGGCGGATCTGGCTTGCTCGAAGGCATGAGCCTCCGAAGCTAAGGTGCGCGCGCGTCGCCGATCTCGCCATCCAACGATCGCCGGCCACAACCGGCATAGCGCAAAGCCAGCCAGCGTTATGATCATCGCACTAAGCCCGGCCCAGAACGCCAGTTCTCGCCAATCATTGGTCGTCGTAGCTGGCGGCGGCGGGCCACGAACCGCGACACCAAAGCCAGGGACCTCAGCCGTCTCCACCGTTTGGGTTGACAGGTTATACCACCGAAGCCTGATCGCCGGCAGACGAAAGCGGCCGCCCGCTTCCGCGATATAGGTCACGCTTTCCGTCCGCTGTCCGGATAGTTGATCGGTCGCTTCGGCCTCACGCACCATCGGCTCCCTAGCATAGGCGGCAAGCCCCTCGACCGACAGCGAAGGGATCATGGGAGGGATCGCAAGGGGCGAGACGCCGACCACCTTGGCCGCCACGGCCCTGGTCAGGGCGTCACCGGCTTGCATGTCGTCGGGTTTGCCATCGATGGTCTGCTTGAGCCTCAACGACTGGGCGGCGATGAACGGTTTCAACTCGGCCGCGTTGGCCGGCGCCACGCCCGTGACAGTTATCTCGCGGGTCTGGACCGTCGCTTTCGTCGGCTTCCGGGTTTGTGGATCGGCGTAGGTCAACTCGATCGGGCGGGGCGGAATCCGAAAGCGTCCAACCGTCATAGGATACAGGCGGTAAGTCCGTCCAACCCCGGACCACGTCTCGTCACCGACGCGCGCGTTGATCGGCCCCGATGCGCCTTCGGGCAGTCGCACCATCAGATTGGCAACTTCAAAACTGGGGAAGATCGGCGGCTGAAGAAACCAGGTCGGCGTTAGGAGGCTGACCCGCAATAACATCGGCTGGCCGGGAATGACGGCGCTTTTGTCAAGCTCCATGCGAAGCAGCGGCGTTGAAGCGGTCTGCGCCAACGCAAGCTGCGGAACGAGTAGCAAACTCACAATTGCCAGCACTTTGATCATTGACGTGCCTTGGCGGCTTCGAGCGCGAAGCGGGTGCGCAAGAAATCGGCCGTCTCGGTATCGACCGAACGCATCCACTGCTCGGCGGACTCAGGCCTCAGAGCCTCCTCTTCGCTGATCTCGGTGTCGGCGCCGCGCTTGGCCGCGTTGTCAAAGACAACGTCATCTGCACCAATACCCGCTTCCTCGCCGGTATCCGATTGCTCACGTACCCGTTCGACGTAGGCAACGATCGCTCGGGCTATCTCAAGGTTACGGGCAGCGGCAGCATGGCCTGGATCGCGCTTAAGTGCCGTCTCGAACGCCGCGACACCCTGTCTGTAGGCACGGGATTTCAAGCGGGCCATTCCCTCCGCAAACGCGGCATCGGCCGACGGCAACTTGGAAAAAACCTCGGCAGCCTCCTCGTATTTGCCGGCGCGGTAAAGCGCTTGGCCGCGCCAAAGTGGATCTTGAAACAGCTGT
This sequence comes from Hyphomicrobiaceae bacterium, assembly GCA_965223035.1. GTDB lineage: Bacteria > Pseudomonadota > Alphaproteobacteria > Rhizobiales > Hyphomicrobiaceae > CAMDPA01. The sequence continues at coordinate 5,565,899 of OZ244980.1, forward strand.
GAGGCGGCGAGATAGTCCTTGCTTTCATAGGCCAAGCGGCCTTGCTGGTCGGGGGTGAAAAACCAGTCGACGAGGCCGTCGGCGCGCGCATCCCCAACCGGCAAGACGATCGCGAGCAGACCGAGCGCCACGCCGCGACGCAGGGTCCATCCACGTCGAAACCAGAACAGCACCAACAGCGCCGCAGGCCACGCCAACATCCAGCCATTGTCCCTCCAACGCTGCCGCCCATCTTGCGACAGCGCAGCGCGATAGGCCGAGGCGACCCGCCGCTCAATCTGCGCGACGTCGGCGGCATCATGGGTCGCCTTGATCACTGCAGCGCCGGGCAGGCTGTTAAGATCAGCAATCGCCTGTTTGGACCCGCCAAGCATCAAAAACACGACGGCCGCGCCGCCATCAGCGGCATGTTTGGCAAAGGCTGGCTGATCGGCGCGATCGAGGTCATCCAGCACGAACAGCAACGCGCCGGGTACGGTTTCCGTCGCCAGCACGTCCCGTGCAAGCTGTAAAGCGGCGGTCGCGTTCTGGCCGTCCGCCGGCATCACGTCAGGCGATAATCCTTCCAAGAACGGCTTCAGAACGTCGGGGTCCTCAGTCAGCGGAGAGACCCGATGGGCCGAACCCGCATAGGCGATCAACGCCGTACGGGCGCCGGACCGGGCGGCAAGCAGATCCAGGATCTTTTGCTTGGCGCGCTCAAGCCGATTGGGCGGGATATCGGACTGCAGCATGGTGTTTGACACCTCAAGCGCAATCACCAGCGGCGCGGTCTGCGCGATCAAGGGATTTGGTACCCGGCTCCAGGATGGTCCGGCCGCCGCCGTCGCCATCAGCGCGATCGCGATGGCCGCCAAATCGATCAAAAGGGTTTGGTTCCGGCCGCCGGTGCCGATCTTCAGCGCAGCCGCAAGGTGGGGCGCCAAACCTGCTTGCAGCACCTCATTGGATCGGGCCGCTGCGCGCAGCCGCCACCAAACGATCCCGAGCCCGGGCAGCAGCAGCAGCCACCACGGGCGCAGGAAATGGAAGTTCTGCAAATCGGCCACAAACCCGCTCATGCCGTTTGTTGCCCCCTCATGCTCCAACTCTGCCAAGCGAGGGCTGCTAGCGCCAACAGCGCCGCCACCGCAACCAACCAGTGCCCCAGCGGCTCACGCTCGCGAAATAATATGGTCTCGACCTTGCGCGGCGTCAGGCCATCGATCCGCTCGTAGATCGCCGCCAGGCCGGCTTCATCGTCGGCGAAAAAGAACGCGCCATTGGCTTTGGCGGCAATCTCCTTCAGCGCCGCCAGGTCGACGCGGTCCTGCTCGGCCCCATCGGGGCGACCGACGCCGATCGTGTAGATGTCGACACCCTTGCTGGCTGCGATCTCGGCGGCGTTGATTGGGCTCATTCTACTGCCGGTGTCGGCCCCGTCGCTGAGCAAAATCAACAAGCGCTGCTCGATCTCGCGTGCTTCGAAGGTGCGGATGGCAAGACCGATCGCATCGCCGATCACCGTGTTGGGACCGGCCATCCCGACCTCGGTCTGCTCGAGAAGCTCGCGCACGGTACGAAGATCCTCGGTGAACGGCGCCTGCACGAAAGCCTTCGATCCAAAAACGATCAGCGCCAGGCGATCACCTTCTCGCGCCTCAATGAAGCGGCCGACGACGCGCTTGACGGCCTCCAAGCGCTGCACCTTGGTCCCGTCGGTGGCGGTAAAGTCGCGATCGTCCATCGAGCCCGATATGTCGGTCGCCAAAACCACATCACGCGCGGCCTTGGTCAACTCGATCGGATCGCCGACGCGCTCGGGGCGGGCCAATGCGGCCACCAGCAGCGACCAAACCAGGATGGCCGCCAGCAGCTCAATGTTGCGTCGTTCGACGACGACCGAGCCCTCGGCCGGCTCGGCACCGGCGGCCGCCGCAATCCGCCTGAAGAATGGAAACCGAAAGGCCGTCACGGTTTGCCGGTAAGGCGGAAACAAGCGCCAGACAAGCCACGGCACCGGCGCGATCAACAGGGCCCACGGGAACGCCAGTTCAATCACGACCGATCCCCTTGGCTCGTGCGGTGGCGATCGACCCACGCGACGGCTAAGTCCGCCAAGCCGGGCACCGGCGCTTGTGACCTATAAGGTGCGCTCGCCAGCGCCTGGCCGGCACCGCTTTGAAAACCGGTTCCGCCATATGCCCGGTCGAGAAAGGCGAGCCACGCCTCGCCGTAAAGCCCCGCCACATCGGCACGCGGATAAGCAGCCAGCGCACTGCGGCGGATGATGGCCGATAATGCCACCGGGTCATCGCCCGCCTCGGAGATGGCGGCCCGTGCTTCGCGGCGGTAGGCATTTGAACGGTACACCCTCCAGCAACGATGCAATCCCCAAGCGGCGGCGCCGGCAACGATGGCACCGAGCCAAATCCAACCGGCCGTCTGCGGCATCAATGACACCGCAGCCGGCTCGGGAACGGGCTCGAGCAACTCCAGCAATTCGACCAGTGTCAGCTTCGACAGATCATCGGCCATGGGCACCCCCAAATCGCCCCATCAACCGTCGGATCTGTGGGAGCGTTTCGTCTCCCGCCGAAAGCGGCAGCACCGACAGCCGCAACGATTGTTGCCAGCCGAGGATTTCGGCAAGGCGGCCGGACGACAGCTCCGCCAAGGCGCGCCTGACACGGCCGGAGGCTGAATCAATCTCAGCCTGTAGCTCGCCGTCCGAGACGATCAGGCGCAAGTGGTCCGGGATCTCCTGCGCCATTGGATCGGTCACCAACACAAGCACCACGTCATTGTGACGCACCAAGCCGCCAAGCAGCTTTTCGGTGTGGCGATCGACGCCATCGAAGTCACTGAGCACGATGATCAGATGGTCCCGTCGCGCGATTTGCGCGGCCGCCTCCAGCGGTCGGTTCAGCGGCAAGGGCTCGACCGTGGCCGCTTCGGCGTGGAGCTTCGCGTTGGCTTCCGCGACCGCAGTCAATATCACATTCACGGTCCGGCGGCTGCGTTGTGGACGGATCTCGACCAAGGTCTCATCGCCGAACACCAACGCGCCGATCCGGTCGCCTTGATCGAGAACCCGATAAGCAACAAGCGCCGCGGCCTCAGCCGCCGTCACCGATTTCATGTTGAGGCGCGAACCAAAGAACATCGACATGCGCTGATCGATGACAAGCAGTGCCGGGCGGTCACGCTCCTCGCTGTAAACGCGCACGTGGGGCTCGCCCGTTCGGGCCGTCACCTTCCAATCGATGGCACGCACGTCATCGCCCGGCAGGTAGCCCCTGAGTTCCTCGAAGTTCAACCCGCGTCCGCGCAACCGCGAGGCATGACGGCCATTCAGGGCGCTGCGGGCCGGTTGCCGTGGCAAAAAGCTCACCGCAGTGGCGCGGCGTTCGAAGGCCATGAGATCGCGTAGCGTTACGCGTATTCGCGCATCGTGCTCATCACGCGTCTGCGGTCGACCCGCCAATCCCGTCCGTGTTCGTGCCGCTTCGTCGCGCATATCCGTCGCGCCAACCGAATATCCATCGAATCCTAGATCATCGCGCCTTTAATCGGGATCGTTCCGATTCCGATTAAAGGCAGGTTGCTCTAGCAGTGTTCGGCATCAAGGCCGGTAATCCACCGCAAGACAATGTCCGCTGCGATCAGTCCCTCGGGCTCAAACATCATCATGTGCCCAGCGTTGTCGATTACGTGCGGTTTGACGCCGTAATAGATTGCGGTCAATTGGACGTCCGTCGCCGGCACCAGCGAATCCAAAGCCCCGCCGATCACCAACATCCGTTGCTGGGACAGCGGTGGCGGTGCCAGTGGTCGCCAGCCCGTCGCCGCATGCATCGCAAAAAAAGATTCATCTTGGGCGCAAGCCACCAATTTCGCAAACAACGCATCATCGATGCCGTTTGGGAACAAATGCCGACGCATCACGGCAAGCCGTTGATCATTCCACCCCATCACCGCGAATTCTGCAAGCGTGCGCCAAAGTTCCGGATTGCGAAAAAACATCTCCATGGAAGCGCGCCAGAGGCCATAGGGCGGAACCGAACACAACAACACCGTGCCCGGAATACGTCGACCGCGACGGAGCAGATTTTGCACGACGGCGCCACCGAGCGAATGGGCGATGACGACGGTTGGCCGGGCAATGTGATCGAGTGCCTCGGATAAATCCGTCGAATAATGCTCGAGCGGCGCCCAAGGCAAGGCAGCGCTATCGGCGCTGTTGCCATGACCGGATAAGCTGAGCGCCCACGAGCGATAGCCGACGTCGGCGAAATGCTTAAGCGCCCCCTCCTGCCACATCCAAGCGCCGGCACTCATTCCGTGCACCAGGAGGATGTCGACATTCTGCCGGCCACCTCGTGGCTGTTCGCCAACCAACTCGAGGTCGCGGCCCGAGCGAACCACGTTAATTCTCACGACAAAGACCCATTTTTCGGCAATTCTCTAGGCCAGAGCAACCAGCGTCAGTATCTCATCGACCACCCGGTCTGGCGTTACACCGTCGCCATGCGCTTGATAGCTCAGCGTCAGGCGGTGGCGCAGCACATCGTGGATGATCGCCCGGACATCCTGCGGGTCGACGTAATCGCGCCCGTGCAACCATGCATGGGAGCGTCCGCATTTGTCCAACGCCAATGAGGCGCGCGGACTGGCCCCAATTTCGATCCATCGTTTCAAGTCGTCCGAATAAACCTCCGGCGTTCGCGTCGCGAACACCAAATCAGCCATGTAGCGCTCCATTGCGTCCGCCACGTGAATGGCTGCGATCTCATGGCGCGCGGAGAAAATCGCCTGTTGCGGAACCGCTGGAGGCGGCGCGACATCAGCTTCAGAGCCGGACGCCGCCATCCTCTCCTCGCCGCGCACCAACTGGATCACCTTCACCTCGTCCTCAACGGGGGGATAGGTGATCAGGACGTGCATCAGAAATCGATCCATCTGGGCTTCCGGCAGCGGATAGGTCCCCTCCTGCTCGACCGGATTCTGGGTCGCCATCACCATAAACAGCGGTTCCAGGCGATGGGTCTTGCCGGCCACCGTGACCTGTCGTTCCTCCATGGCCTCAAGCAGGGCGGCTTGCACCTTCGCTGGTGCCCGGTTAATTTCGTCAGCCAGAACGAGGTTGGCGAATATCGGTCCCGGCTCGAAGCGAAACCGGCCTTCGCCATCAATCTGGTAATAGACCTCGGTACCTGTCACGTCAGAAGGCAATAGGTCGGGCGTGAATTGAATACGGCTAAATTCGGCCTCCAGATTGCGTGCCATGGCTTTGATGGCGCGCGTCTTGGCGAGCCCCGGCAATCCTTCGACCAAAAGATTTCCGTTCGCTAGAAGCCCGATGACAAGGCGCTCGATGACGGCCTGTTGTCCAATGATCGACGTCCCCATAAGAGACTTGAGGGCGAGAATATGATCTCGCGGCGTCATGCACCCTCCTGCAACAAATGACGTTGACTTGACGCTGTTAAATGCGTGCCGCGGTTAGGCTCGCCGCCAGAAGCTTGACCGCGTTCGTTGGCCTCAGCGGCAGCGGCTCCACCGGCCGATATGGTCATGACTGTCGCTGCCAGCTGGGCAATCCTAAAGCGTTTCGGTGTGGGCTGGAACCATCCCGCTTCCCCAGCCCCACCTGCACGCGATGCACCGCCCACCAGACCTATCAGCTGACCGCGAGCACACACCCCTAAAACTCCAACAATGAGATATCTCAGCCCATCAGCAGGCGTGGCGGCGAAAGCCAAGATGGCACATGGATTAGACCAACCACATCATCGGCAGCCGCCAGGGAGCCGGTCAGCATGACGCAAAGAGCAGCGCTCAAGGCACACGCTATCGCGCAGTCTCTCGTGTCAACGCCCGCCTTTGCGGCAACTCAGTTGGACCGCGATCCGACGGTTAAGCAGGGTCGGCGAATATTTTGAAGGGATCGGATTGCTGCTGGTTTGGCAGTGCAGCCACACCGCCCGGCTTGACGGACAACGTCTCCGGCTTCGGTGGAGCCGGAAGTCGGCCGATCAGCGTTGCTGCATCGACAAGCTTCCGCGCCAATCGCTCGCGACCGTCCTGGTACTCCCGCATGGCCTGTTCAACTTCGGCAATCAAATCATTGTTTGCCAGTTGCAGCCTACGTGCCGCTTCGCGGACAAGGCTGAGTTCGTGAGCATGGTTCTCTTCCGCTCGAAGTTGGAGGGCATTCAGAGCTTCCATGATGTCAACGTCATTTGTCATCGGCATCGAAATTCCTGCGTTTGAAACGCAACCTAAAAATTGTTTTATATAGCGCTCAACAAATCCGCTGAACAATTGCCAAAAAAATGAGTGATTCGCGATGACTTGGTGGATCTTTCCCACAGGCGCGACGGCGGCGAGACATCGTCCATTCGCGGGATGTCAGCAATTTTCCATCGACGCACACTTTGGGCGCCGCGCCGTCAGACACCTTGGAGCAGCCTGCTATTCATCGGCATCGGAACGATCCCGCCGAAAAGCAGAAAGGTGCTTGACACTTTAGGGGCGATCATCTTGTGCCTTAAATGGGAACCGGCATTGCGGTTGCCATTTAAGGCACGATGATCTAGCCGTTCAGCAGCGGGGCGATCTGCTCGCGAATAGCACCTTCTACGGATCCGGATGCTGGCGCCGTGGGACTTTCCGGCTTCGCACGCTCGCTCGTCTGAGCGACCTGCATGTGTTCGTGACGGATTAAGTCGGCCGCGTCATTTTCGAGGGTGGGTCCGGCGGAGGAGTCCTCGCTGTAGCCAATTCCCTCCAGCGCTTCCTCGAACTTGGCCGGCTTAGGCAACCGACCAAGGCCCTGCGCCAGCCCCACCAGCGCGGCCGCAATGCCTTCGCGACGTTGCAGGTGCGCAGCGACAACGGCTTCGATCTGGGCGCGCAGCTCATTGTCGGCCAGCATCAGCGCACGGTCGAGATCGCGGACGGTTTTCAACTCATCCGCCATTTGATCCGTGAGACGCATTTTTAGGATTGCGAGCTCTTCAGCGAGTGCAGCCATGGTTTTCCCTCAGTCATGGAACACAAACGCCTTGGCACTGGTTTTCCGCACAGGTTGCTCCGACTGTTGTGCACCTACCGGAGCGCAAAAACAACACCGCCGCGGAAAATTCGTTGTTGGCTTGGCTTTCCGTCCACAACTTAAGGCCGTTGCAAGCAACGAGTCCTGCCGTGGCAGTTTTGGCTTATCGCGGCCATTGCCCCGGCGATAAGGCTCAGGCCGCCTGACCTCAGCTTATTGATAAAGCTGCAATTTTTACAGGCATGCGGACACCGATCGCCAGTTCTGACAAATCCCCCGCAGCCTGAAATTTGCATATTAAGTCGGCCTGTTAATGCTGGATAAAGCTGGTGGCTGCTGCTGGCGAACGCGACCAACGCCGAGCGACCCGTCGTCCACCGGACGCCGGTTAGACGACCGAGCGTCGCGCCGCCTATAACACTTCCAATATCAACGTTATTGACCCGATTCGATCGTACGAACAATCGCCATTTCGTTGCCTGCAGCGACTGGCGTATAGTTCGTCCAGATCATTTTTGCCTTAGCCGGAATGGCGTTGCCGCCCCCTTTAGCGCTCGCCTGCCAGCCGCGCCGTGTAGGCGCGCAGTTTTTGGGCAACCGTCCCGTCGTACGCCGCGTCAAACTCGTCTTTGCAGCCAAGCGCCGTCACAGCTCCAACCATCCGGCCCAGCGGATCATATAGCGGCGCTGCCAGTGCCGCGATGTCTGCCTGGAATTCGCCAAGGGTGCGGCCCAAGCCGGAGGCACGCGTTTCACGCGTGACCGCATCGATGCGCGCAACGAGTTCCGCATCCGCGCTGTCCTCCAATTCCGATTGGAGCAGGCTGGCCGTAAGCTCGGGAGGTAGAAATGCGAGGAACGCGCGGCCGGTCGCGGAGCTCAGCAAGGGCATGGTCGATCCGACGTGGACGATCACCGTCAGCGCCCGGCGGCTGTCCTCCCATCGCAGGATGATGGGACCCTTGTCACTCCAGGCCGACGTAAAGCACGTGGCCCAAATGTCATCACGCAGATCTACAAGGCCGGCGCCGGCCCGATCAATGACGTCAAAGCGGTTAAGTGCGGAGACGCCGACCCGGAGCGCCATCGGTCCCAGATCGTAGCGATTCGATGCTTGGGACTGCACGACCATGCCGCAAGCGACGAAACTGGCAAGGTAGCGGTGCGCTTTCGCGGCGGGCATGCGGGCGGCGACGGCGATGTCCTTCAACTGCATTGGGCGATCGGCGCTGGCCAATACGTCGATCAAACCCATGCCGACCTCGATCGCGCCGATACCGCGCCTTGACGGGCGGGCATGATCTGCTCGTCCGCTCGGGGCTCTGCCTTCAAGATGCTTGGTCATGGGCGAATTTGCTGGATTGACAAACGGGGCTCTAGTTTTACTATGTGAAACACGATTAAACAATACGTAACTTGGGAGGCATGCACATGGCGACCGACAGGGCCTCAAACGACACGAGCGACACCGAGCGTCCGCACCTGGCGGACATCGCCAGCTTTGATTTGCTGAAACTGCCCAGCGATTTCGTGCCGGAGGCACCGAGCTATTTCGCGGCGCTGCGCACGCACAGCCCGATCCACCGCAATTCCGATGGCTCGTTTGTGCTGACCAAATACGATGACCTGTTGACGGTCTACCGCGACCCTGCGGTCTGGAGCTCGGACAAAAAAATCGAGTTCAATGCCAAGTTTGGCGATTCGCCCCTCTATGAGCACCACACGACGAGCTTGGTCTTTCGTGATCCGCCTGACCATACCAGGATTCGTAAGCTGTTCCAGGCCGCCTTCACCCGCAAGGCGCTGGCGGCATTGGAGCCGCGCATTGACCAGCTGGTCGACACCTATTTGGATGAATTGGAGGATCGCCGCAAAATGGAGGTCGTCTCCGATTTTTCCTTCAAGCTGCCGGTCGAGGTCGTATGCGATATGCTGGGTGTACCGAGTTCCGACCGCATTTTGATCCGCGACTGGGCGCTGCAAATCCTCGGGGCGCTGGAGCCGGTGCTGAGCGAAGCCCAGTTCAACGCTGGCTGCGAGGCGGTGGAGGGCTTCAAGGCATACCTGCGCGCGCACATCGCCGAGCGACGGGCCAACCCCGGTAGCGCACGAGAAGGCGAGATCATCACAGCGCTGATCGAAGCGGAGGAGGATGGCGAAAAGCTCAGTGAGATCGAGCTGTTGCACCAATGCATTTTTCTGCTCAACGCCGGGCACGAGACCTCGACCAACATGATTTCACATGGGGTGCACGAGATGTTACGTCACCCTGATCAAATCGCTAGGCTCCGCGCCGACCCGTCGTTGATCGAGGGCGCCGTTGAGGAAATTCTGCGGTTTCAAGCGCCGATCCAGATCAACAACCGCCGCGCCATTGAAGACACCGCACTATCCGGCACGCCCATGCCGGCGGGCAGCACGGTGCATATGATGATCGGGGCCGCAAACCGAGACCCGGCACAATTCCCGCAGCCGGATAAGTTTGATATCGCGCGTCGACCAAACAGGCATCTGTCGTTCGGTCTTGGGGTTCACATCTGCGCGGGAAACTCGCTCGCGCGGATCGAAGGCAAAATCGCATTCGGCAAGCTGTTTTCCCGTTTTCCGACTCTGCGGTTAGAAGCGCCAGCGATGCTGTCCAATCGTATCCGATTTCGCGAGGTCACCGAACTTAACGTCGCGATCTAGGCTGCTACCGCGACGACCAGCGACTGCGGTCAGGATGCAATGGCGGCTTGTTATCGACCGGTGCCCGAGTGGCGCTCGGCGAGTGCGTCGTGCCCGAAGTGTCGAGCAACTTTCTGGTTCTCATCGGAAGCCTCCCGCATCCGATGCAGCGCAGGTTGCTCGTACGCCTTCGCAGAGCCGTTCTGTGCCGCACCAGACCACACCGGCTGGATCCGAGCGTGAGACGCCCAACGCGCTTGACTGGGCAGCAGCCCAAAACAGGCCACGGACCTCAACCAACTTCACGAACGCGTGAGGAGACAGATCGGCTTCCCGCGCCGGGCGTATCACCCGTCGACTGCGCACGACAAACCGTGCTCAGCCGCAAACCGTCCCGAACAGTGTCGATTGGAGATGATCATGCCGAGCATTGTTACCGCGCTTAGCCTGTCGATCCTCATGCTGGCCGGCGCCGCCACTGTCCAGGCCGATGAGGTTGTGCAAGGCAACGGCTGGGCCAATGATGCCTTCACGGTCAGCCCTGGCGGCTGGTGATCCGCTGTGTGCAACGCGCTGGCCCCTGTTTTGGGGCCAGCATCACAACGATGGCATAAAGAGGGTACGCTCGCTGAATGTGCCCTTCATGCAAGTCTAATCCGCGACGGTGCGACGCGCCACCTGATGTTCAATTGCGTTTCGTTCGCGGCGGGCTGTCTGATACATCGCTCCAACAAGGCCGATGGTGGCTGGCACGGGCGGCTACCGCTGACGACAGACACGAAGGTTTAGACCTGAGCTGGCAATAACTCAGCTGGAACGTGGGAGGCTGTTACAGATGCTCAAGGACAGGCGACAAATTTCACGTCGCGAGGCGATTGCGGGAACGGCCTTTGCCGCGGCCGGCGCAGCTACGGTATCGCTGACCGCATCGCGGCCGACGTTAGCCAAGGCACCGATGGGTGGTGCCCCTTACACGCCATTTCGTCGGATCAAGCTCGGTGCTTTCGAGGTTATGACCGTCTCGGATGGATTCGCGAATGTGTCGAGGGTGTTTCCGATTTTCGGTCATAACCAGTCGGCCGAAACCGTCGCGAACCACATGCAGCAGAACAACCTGCCCGGCAACGCAATGCAAATCGGTTTTGCGCCGGTTATCGTCAATACCGGCAACGCGTTGGTGCTGTTCGACACCGGCAACGGGTCCGGCCGCGGCCCCACCCGCGGGCACCTAACGAAGGCGCTGGCGAACGCCGGCTTGTCGCCTGAGCAAGTCGACGTCGTCGTGTTGACCCATTTCCACCCAGACCATATTGGCGGCCTCAGCGAAGGCGGTAAGCCCACTTTCCCGAATGCGCGCTACGTGACCGGCGAGGCCGAGAACAATTATTGGACGTCAAAGCGGGTCACCGAAAGCACCGATAAAAACATGCAGGCGCGTTCCAAATTGGTGCAATCCAAAGTCGTGCCGTTGGCCGACAAAACCAAATTCATCAAAGGTGGCGTCGACGTCGTCTCCGGCATTACGGCGATCGAAGCGTTCGGCCACACGCCGGGACACATGATCTATAACATTGAGAGCAATGGAAAACGGCTGCTGCTGTTCGCCGATGCGACCAACCATTATGTGGCCTCACTGCAAAAGCCAGAATGGCACGTGATATTCGATATGGATAAGGACGCGGCCATCGCGTCGCGCAAAAAAATTCTCGATATGGCCGCCGCCGATAAAGTTCCGACGACGGGATATCATATGCCATTTCCCGCCGTCGGATTTATAGAAAAGGTGGGCGACGCATACCGATGGGTTCCCATTAGCTACCAGCTCGACATTTGATCACACGCCTTGGATCACACGACACGCAAGTAGCCGTACCGTACGGCGCAGAACGAGTGATGCAAGCTGGGACCATCCTGCTCCTCCAGCCCGGGCACCCAGAAAATCATGCGATTGGGTGGCCGGGCAGGGGGGCGGGCCGGCATCGAAAAACCACAAAAAACCGGCGGGCAATGCGGAAGCTACTCGGCGGCTTGCGCCGGACTGTCATATTCGATCACCTTGCCCGCCTTCGGATCGGCGGTCATCATCAGCTCGAAATAGCGGATTTGCGGTTCATGTCCGCCGGTGCGCGCCATGACGGCTTGGCGCCAGGTTTCGTCGTGGGCACGTTGTGCCGCCGCCTTGGATGGCCACACGTAAACCGCACCTCCATACTCGCCGTCACGGAGAAAATGCTTGGCGATCAGCTCGGAATTGGCGAGCCATTGTTGCACTGCCTCACGGGCACCGGCGTATTCTTGATCACGGCTTAAGCCGTCGCGATTTTTGAAAGTGACCAACTCGATGATCATGGCTTGTCTCCCTTGGGCTATCGCTGTCGTCGCTTTGCCAATGCTGGCCGGCTCTAACCAAGTCCTCATTGCGCGTGCGCAAACCCCACGCCCATACTCGTCATGGGGCGAGCGCGAAATGCCGTTGCCGATCGTTAATGCTCGACGACATTGACAAGGTCCTGCAACCGCCCGGCCAGAAAAGCCTGCATGTTTTGCACTACGATCGGCATGACATGGTCTTCATACTCCGCAAAATAGCCGCCGATGTGAGGGCTTAGAAAGACGTTCGGCATGTCCCAAAACGGACTCGTGGGCGGCAACGGGCGCTGGCTGACGACGTCAAGACCCGCGCCGGCGATTCGCCCCGTTTGCAGGACCTCGATCAGGGCCGCCTCATCAACGGTCTCGCCGCGGCCGACATTGATGAAAATTGCATTCTTCGACAGGGCATTGAGCACGTTTCGGCCGATCGCGGCGACGTTATCCTTGCCGCCCGGCAACACGTTGATGAGGTAATCCGCCCGGCCGGCGGCATCGGCCAGCGCAGAGGCGGGCATCATCTCGTCAAAACCAGCAATCCGCCGCGGCGTGTGGGACACGCCGATTACGTGCATGCCGAAGGCCTTGAGCAATTGTCCGATGCCGATCCCGCTGACGCCAATCCCGACGATCACCGCGGTCTTACCTGCCATTATGGGCCATGGCCTGCCGCGATCCCAGCGCTTTGCGTGCTTGTCACGGACCAATCGCTCAACGGCGCGGCTGACCGCCAGCATCAGGAGCGCCACCGTCTCACGCATCGGTGCGGCATGAATGCCGCGCGCGCTGGTCAGTATGACGTGTGGCCTGAAACTGGGATGGCGCAGGAACTGATCAACGCCGGTGGCAAGCGATTGAACCCAGGCGAGCCGGGTGGCGCCGCGAAATAGGTCGTCTGTCAGATCGTTGCCAAAGGAAATCAGCACATCGATATCGGACAAGCCGGTCTCTACCTTGTCCGGTGAAGCGGCCGCATGCAGCTTCAGCGACGGGAAATGGCGCGCGAGTTCGTCCCGATAGGCCTCGGCAAAGCCATCAATGATCAGCACTGATTTGGTCAATTGAGGTTTCCCTCGGATCGACGTCGCGTCATTCGACTGTGCCTTAATAGATCTCCACGATCTCCTCGGGATAATGGTGGAGCCGCTCGCCCGGACCGCGCTCGCCGATCAGGTAGTTATCACACACCCATGAGGCTTGCCCATTGATGATATAGGTGGGATGCACCACAATGTTGGTGTCGGCCTCGATCGCGAGCGGCTCGTCATGCCTGATCAACGGGCGCTCGACCAGATCATATCCCTGGCCATGGCAGTAAAGGCGAGCTTCGGGCGGGCGACCATTGGCCTGCATGAAGGCGTTGTACTCGTCCCAAATCGCTTTGCACGGTGTACCAGGCCGCAAAAGATCAAGCGTGAACTGACGCGCTTGCAGCGTAAACTGAAACTCGTCCTGCATCTGTTGGGGGACCTTGCCGAGCACGCATGTGCGCCCCAGCTCGGTATAAAATCCGCCGGGACCACTATCTTCAACGAGCAACATGAAATAGTCACCCTCTTCGATCAGCCGATTCTGATAATGGCGTTGTGAGATCATCGCCGGCGTCCCAAGCGGGGCGGAGACACAAAGATAAATGCCGTTCTCGCTGCCATGGCGTTGACTGTAACACTGGGCGATAGCGGCGACATCGCGCTCGCGCATGCCGGGCTCAATGGCGGCAAAGGCGGCGCGCATCGCCCCATCCTGCATGCGAGCGGTGCGCGTGATCAACTGCTGCTCCTCGGCGCTCTTGACGATCTTGATCCTGTCGACGAGTTCCGAGGCATCGACGAATTGGGCCTGTGGGAACTCTTTACGCATGTGGTCCGACACAGCGGCCGACATCTGATAGCGGCCGACCAGCCCGATGGTACCATGGGCGTAGGGCTGCAGGGCCTTGGCGGCCAACTCCGGATCGTAGGGAGCCGTGTAGTGACACGACGCATAGCTCGGTGTCGTCAAGCGCCGCTTTACGCCGCGGTGAACGCCGTCGCCAGCCGGCGCCACCTCCATGGCGAACGGTCCCTGTGACACCAATGTCATCTCATCATCGATCGGAAAAACCAGGGTGAGGGGATAGCCGTTGGTGGCGGGCAAATCCGTGAAATATTTGACGTAGCCACCCATGTGGTCGTTGTTGTTCTGCAGCAAGAGAACATCGATGTTGGCCCGCTTCATGGCAGCGCGAACGGCGCTCCAGCGACGCTCCAGCTCGGCCGTCGAAATCGGCATGTTCAGGCGTTCAGACAATCCGGTCATGGCTCGGGCTCCTTCTCGCCGGCTGAGCTTTTCACCCCTCCCTCAGCTGGTTGTGCAACCGCATCTGGCTCACCCGCTGAGGTAAGAAGCGCAAAGGGCGCGCCGCACATCGTTCGGGCTGCTGGCAATCACGCTCATCGCGCCTGCGAAGGTGCTAGGCCCTGCATCCGAATTGGCCGATCACGGCGGCATGCGATAAGGCCATGCTGCGTTGAAGTGCGCAAGGTGCTCGCGCGAGCGGATTTGAGGGTGGTCGCGCGAGCACCGGCCCGCTAGCTTAAGGCCACCATCTTAAGGCCACCATCTTAGGGACACCATCTTAGGGACACCGCGTCACGTGCCCAAGCTTCTGATCTTCCTGACCTTGCCGGAAGCAGTCCGCCGGCAGTATTGCGAAAAAATCGCGGCCAAGTTTCCCGACGTCGACCTTCAATTGGTCAGCACAAGTGAGGAGGCGTCAAAGGCCATTGCCGACGCGCACATGCTTATAACGTTCGGCGCGATGATGCGCGATGACGTGTTCCAGCGTGCGACGTCATTGAAGTGGGTGCACGCCTTGGGAACCGGCGTTGACGGTATCGCCGACGCGCCGTCGCTGCCGAAAGACGTCATCATCACATCAACGCGTGGCATCCACGGCGTGCCGATGTCGGAGATGGCGTTTTTGTTGATGTTGGCCCTGAGCCGGGATTTTCCGCGTACGGTCCGTGCGCAAGCGGCTAGCCGTTGGGAGCGCTGGCCGGCCAAACTGCTCAGCGGTAAGACCGCAGGCATTCTCGGCGTTGGCCTGATTGCCGAGGACTTGGCGCCGCGCTGCAAAGCCTTCGGGATGACCGTCATTGGCATTTCTGAGACAGAGCGCGCGGTGCCCGGCATCGACCGTTTCGTTGCCAGAGATCAACTCGATGATGCGGTCTCACGTATCGACTACCTTATCGTTTTGGTCCCGTACGGGCCGGACACGCATCATCTGGTCGGCGCCAGGACGTTCACGGCGATGAAGCCCAGCGGCTACCTCATCAACATCGCCCGTGGCGGTGTCGTCGATGAGAAGGCTCTGGTTGAAGCCCTGAACGCCGGCGAGATCGCCGGCGCGGCGCTTGACACCTTTGTCGAGGAGCCATTGCCACCGCACCACCCGCTCTGGTCGACGCCCAACACCATCATCACCCCACACCTCGGCGGCTTTTGCGACGTCTACGTCGACAACGCATTGCCGCAGTTCGAGACCAACCTGCGCCACTTTCTCGATGGCAACCTGGAGCGGATGATCAACACCCACGCGCGATAGAATTTGCCGTTTATAGCGATTCCAAGCTTGCTGGACCCATCCCGGTTCCCCGCCCAGCCACCCACACAAGCCTGCCAGTGGGTCGCTGGATGTGGGGGCGGGCACGGTCTAACGGTCCGCCGTCGGGTGGGTGAAGGGCCACGGCGAAGCCTCCGTCCCGGTTGCCACCGGTACCTCGATGACCACCGGACCGGCCTCCTTAAAACCCTGCACAATGGCCGCTTGCAGCGCGGTGGGGTCGTTGCAGCGCACGCCCTTGGCGCCGAAACTTTCCGCTAGCATCACAAAGTCCGGATTGACCAGATCGGCGCCCAGCAGGCGGTTGTCATAATTGGTCAACTGGTCCCGCCGCACGTTGCCGAAGGCGTTGTTGTTGAAAATGATTGAGACCAGATTGATGCGGTGCTGCACCGCCGTCGCCAGCTCCTGTACGCCGAACATGAAGCCGCCATCGCCGGAGATGGAGACCACGCACCTGTCGGGGTGCGCGACCTTGACCCCGATGGCGGTCTGAAACCCAAAGCCGAGGCTATCTTGATACCCGCACGTCACGTATTGGCGCGGACCATAGACGGGAAACGCAAAGCGCGCGGTGAAGCCGACCTGGGTGATCTCCTCAACAAAGAAACCATCCTTCGGCAACGCGTTTCGGATCGCCTGCAAGTAGCCGATTTGGGGCTGCACGACCGCGATTTTCTCCTCGGCGATTTTCTTATAACCATTGAACTCGTCCGTCCGTGACCGGCGCTTGTCGATGGATCGCTCCAGCTCATCGATCAGTGCCGTCGTTCCGAGCTTGGCATCCGTCACCACGCCGACGTCGGGCGGCAACCGCACCATCTCGGTGGGATCAATGTCGATGCGCAGCGTTTTGAGGCCGTCAGGCCACCATCGCCAACGGAAGTGGACCAACTCCAGCCGGCTGCCGATGCCGATCAACAAATCGCATTTGGGCCAGTATTCGTAGGCGGCGGCCGACAGCAGCGCGTAGGGGCTAGCATCGCTGACCACGCCTTTGCCGCTGCGAAACGACGTGACCGGGGCTTGCAGCAGCTGGGCCAACCGTTCGACCGCTTCGCTCGCATGCTGGGCTCCCGCGCCCACCAGGATCAGCGGGTTTTTCGCCGCCAGAACCAGCTTGGCCGCTTCCTTAACCCGGTCGGTATCCGGCTTGAACGGCGGCGGTATGGTCCGGTCAACGTCCAAGTCCACATCGGCCGCCTGGCCAAACACATCCCACGGCGCCTCGATCACGGCCGGGCGGACCCGCCCCTTGTACATCTGCCGGTAGGCTTCCGCCACCAAACTGGGCGCCTGGGTCGGGTGATCGATGCGTTCCGCCCAACCGGTGAAGCTGCGCAGCGTTGCCAACTGATCGGGAAGCTCGTGCAGCTGGCCGCGCCCTTGACCGATCAGGTGGGACATGATGTTGCCCGTCACGCACAGCACCGGTGCGTTGGCACCATAGGCGATGCACAAAGCCGACGCCGAGTTGAGAACGCCCGGCCCGGGCACCACGGTGTAAATCCCAGTTCGGCCGCTCGCTTTGGCATAGCCGAAGGCCATGTGGCCGGCGCCCTGCTCATGCCTGGTGGTGATAAATCTGAGCTTGTCGCCTTCACGCGCCAGCGCGTCGGTAAAATCGTACATATGAGCGCCTGGAATGCCGAACACGGTGTCGGCACCATGCATGATGAGCGCTTTCGCGATCGCCTCGCCGGTCGTCAACTTAGCCATGGTTGCTGTGTTCCCTATCGAGGTTGTCCAGGGTTGGACGTCACAAGGCGTCACCGGAGCCGACAGCTAGGCTCGTTCAATTCCGCCTGAGGCGGATCAGACTTGCCGGCCCGCCCCCCGCCCTGTTCCTGCTTTGGGCTGCCCACACCATCATGCCATTGGGTGGCCCAATGGAGAAACGGGGCAGGGGAACGGGATGGTTCCAGCTTACACTGAAACGCTAGATCATCGCGCCTTAAATCGGAACCGCAAAGTTGGTTCCGATTTTAGGCGCAAAGATGATCGCTCTTAAAGTGTAGAGCAACCTGCCTTTGATCGGGATCGTTCCGATTCCGATCAATGGCAGGTTGCTCTAGATGCAGGCTCAAGCTGCGGATCAGGCGTTTACGTCACAAGCGCCGCTGGTCCGCGCGCGAACGTCTGGTCCCGTGGCTTGAAGATGATCATAGAGCGGCGCGTATCCTTTTAGACAGTGAATTCGCCTGAAGGCCGCCGTTCAACCGATGCGGGATCGAGGTTTAGGACACGCCGGCACGCGGCATCAATTGACACGACCGCCGGACACGCATGTGTGAAATCTGGCCGCGCAGGCGGGTGAGCACAACGTCGCTGGCGCCCACGCGCCCGTTCCCAGCCAAGCAAATTCATGCTGATTTTCACGATCATGACGGCGCAGAGGTGACGAGGCGCCGACGGTGCCGGCTCAATATCCAAACGCGATGGGCTTCAAGCAGGGCGAGCGGAATGAAGTGGACCAGCGCCGGACCGAAGGTGTTGTGGACGAAGATCCAGTGGACCAGCACGAGCAGGGCGGCCGGGTAGACCCACCGTTGAATCGTCATCCACCAGCTGCCGAGCCAACGTTGAGCGGCATCGTTGCTGGTCAGTCCCAGCGGGAGGAAAATCGCGAACGCGGCCCAGCCCGTCCATATGCCAAGCGCGAAGAACTCGTCCATCATTGCGCGCAGGGACCCGATATCAATGACATAGAGAACCGTGTGCAGCACCGCATAGCCGAAGGCGGCAACGCCGAAGTAACGGCGCCGGCGCATCATCCATTTCAGCCAACCGGCGTTCGGGAACAACTGCCGCAGCGGGGTTACCGCCAAAGCGATGATCATGAACCGCGCTGCAAATTCGCCGGTGGGATGCAACAGCCGCTCCGGGTCGGCGCTGCCGCTGGTCAATCCTAAAATCATCGGTACCGAGGGCAGGGCTAACAGCGCCCACAGCGTGGACGGTGCGTTCAACAGCGTGCGCAGAGCGGCCATGTGGCGGGTCCTTTCGGTTGCGCTCTTGATCTGGGCAGCGGCGGGTTGGCTGGGGAGATTAAAGGGCACTCCTCAGATGCGCTCGCGAGTACGCTTGGCCATCGGCTCCGGCTCCGCAGCTAGCGCTTCTTCAGCGTCACCCCAAGCCCACTGCCGTGCATGTTTAAGAATACGGTTTCCAGGCCGCGATCCGATGTAACCGCCGCCACGTAGCGCGGATCCGGCCTTGGAAAGTTCATGTTGTCGGCAATGATCAAACCGCCGGGCCTGACGAGCGGGGCCAATTTCCGCAAGTAGTCGGGATAGCCGCTCTTGTCGGCGTCGATGAACACCAGATCCAAGGGGCCCTTCAGGGAGACGATCTGTTGGTGAGCATCGCCGGTCACGACGGTGGCGATGTCATCGAGTCCGCTGCGCTTGAAGTTCGCCCGCGCTATCGCCGCCCGCGCCGGGTCGATCTCAAAGGTGGTCAACCGACCGCCGGTGCCCCGCAGCGCCAGCGCCAGCCAGACCCCGGAATAGGCGGTCGAGGTACCGATCTCCACCACATGTTTGGCGCCGATCGCCTCGGCGAGCACACGGAGCAGGCGACCGTTTTCCTGCGAAATGTTGAAATGACGCTGGTTGCGCCGAATGTCGGCGAGTACCTGCAAGGCCCGCCGCTCTCCATCGTTGTTCGGGATCGGCGGTGCATTGCGGGCCGCTCGAGCACGTCGGCGCACACCTTGCGCAGCCGCGGTCACGGGTGCGAGCAACGACCCGCCCAGAAGACTTAGCATCCACGTTCGCCTTGTCTGGTTCATGTCGCCTCCATGCGCTCACGGGTACCCGCTGCCCAGTCCCGCCGCGTCCCGATCTCACAACGTGAGCGCGCTCCTCAATCCGTCGCGGCTGGTCTCAGACCGGAACGATCGCGCGGGGCTGTGCGCACAAATGTGTTGCTGAGCGGCGGCGAGGCATGGCATCGAGGCATGGCATCGAGGCATGGCTTGGTGCACGGCTGATGCGGTGCGTAGATCTGCGAACTGGAAGTTGAGGTGACGCTTGACCAATCCCTCCCCGACCTCTGCCGGTCCTGTCGATGCGGCGCTGATCGACGACCTGGTCGCCGCGAGCCACATTCTGGCGCAACATGGGGTGCTCGACGCTTGGGGTCATGTCAGCATCCGGCACCCGTCACATCCTGAGCGCTACCTTCTGTCCCGGGCGCGAGCCCCGGCGCTGGTTTCGGCGGCGGACATCATGGAGTTTGATCTCGATTCCCGGCCCGTCGATCAGCGCGACCGGCGGATGTTCCTTGAACGCTTCATTCATGGCGAGATGTATCGCGCCAGGCCGGATGTGAACGCGGTCGTCCACAGCCACTCGCCCACGGTCATTCCGTTCAGCATTACCGGTGAGCCGTTGAGAGCCGTCTCCCACATCGCGTCGTTTCTGGTCGACGAGGTGCCGGTGTGGGAGATCCGCGACGTCGGCACCACCCAAGGCCTGTTGGTGACCAACAACCTGCAGGGCCAATCATTGGCCAAGTCGCTCGGCAACGGACCAGTCGCGTTGATGCGCGGACACGGCAACGTGGTGGTGGCGCCCGATGTGATACGCGTCGTTCATCGCGCGCTTTATACCGAGATCAACGCCCAACAACTTGCCATCGCCCTGTCGTTCAAGCGCACGATTACGTTTGTTGCGGCGGATGAAGCCCAAGATCCGAAACGGCTTGAAGACGCTTGGGAGGTCTGGAAAAGCGCGGCGATGAAGTCGGCTTAGAACGTGTTAGGGTGAGTTAGAACCGTCCCACCCCCCGGTCACCCGATGGCACGATGGCACGATGATGTGGCTGGCCGGGTTTGGTGAGCAAGCCGGCAAGGCTGATCTGCTTAATGCGGAAATGATCCTGGTCGCGGCCGAAGCCTGCGCCCGCCGCGTCCCATCGCGTTCGGCACGCTCGCCATTTCAAATCGGCCGCTGCTCGAATGGCTGACCTCGTTCTGCTTGCGCGAAAAGGCGAAACCAACGTCAGGATTCCGCCTTGCGGCATGCCGAACTGGCCGTCGACCCTCGACGGCGTGCGCCTTCCACCTTGGTCCTTGATCCTCGATCCTCGATCCTTGATCTTTGGGCGAAAGACGTTACGTCGCTACTTTTTCATTTCGATCATGCCAGGCCCCTTCACCCCGGAATTCTCGAGGTCCCGGAAGAACTTTCTGCCGTCAAAACCCTTGACATTGACGCCGGTGTTCTCCAACGCGCGGAAAAAGGCTTCGCCGTCAATTCCCTTCGATCTCACACCTTGATTCTCAAGCTCTTGGAAAAACTTGCGAGCATCGAGTGACTGTACCTTGACGCCTTGGTTCTCCAGCTGTTGAAAGAACTTCTCTCCGTCAATGCCTCTAATATTGACACCTTGGTTCTCCAATGAGCGAAAGAATGCCCGACCATCGAACGCCGCCACCTGGATCCCCTTCGCGCGCACGTCCTTGGCTGCGACTGCCGGTCGCTCGACGTCAAAGCCGCCAACCTTGGCCAGAGCCGGACTTGAGCCAGCAAAGGCAGCAATCACAACCGCTGTCGCCAATTTGCCACCCACTTTAAGCATTGACCGATCTCCTTTTGACTAAGAACAAAGACTATGCCGCCTGTCTGCTTATCGGCGCTATTTGTTTGAAGTGGAAGGTTTTAGCCGCATGCACTTGCAGGCTTCAATAGGTAGCGCCCCGATCAGGTCACGTGATTGACTGATGTCAAACAGATTAACCTGCAATGTTACCCCAAAAGCGTAACAGAAGATTGAGTTGCCGATTTTGCATTGGTGTCGCGGCAATGGCCCGGTATTTGCTGCCACGACTCATGGCGTCATCATTCGGTTGGGTCGAAAAATCAGTATTTGACAATTGACGGGTGTCAAGGCTCACCTTGGTAGACAGATGCTAGAGCAACCTGCCTTTAATCGGAACCGACTTTGCGGTTCCGATTAAAGGCGCGATGATCTAGCCGATAAACCGCGCTGCAGTTTGAGACTACCGATTTCAACGCCGATTAAGGATTGCCGATGATGAGCCGAATGCCGGCGAAGGTCGCAACTGCCATGGCCATATTGGCGCTTGTCAGCGGCTCTTGTGCAGTTCGGGCTGCGGACGACAATCGCGGTTACCCTGAAGTGATACTGTGTGAGGTGAAGGGAACCACGTTTTACGGGTATTTGGATCGCGTTGAAGCCAGCGGTCGCGCGTATTATGTGACGCCTAGCGGCAAAAGGGGTGCCACGATAGTGGATGGCATAGTGAAAGGTGGCGAAGGGAAAGTACCGACCAACTGCTCAGACAAGCCGTTGAAAGAGCTTATTGAAAACGGTCAGGCGCGGTTTATGTCAAGATAACCTGGCGGTCCATGGCTTGCAGACTACGCCCCGCCTGGCGGTTCCGCCAAAGGCGGACATGATCGAGGGCAAGCACCGACGTCATTCGGTGACGAACGTAGATAGCTTGCGGGCTAACTTCGGCGATCGCAGCTTCTGCAAGGCCTTGGCTTCAATCTGGCGGATCCGTTCCCTGGTTACGCCGAACCGTTCTCCCACATCCTGCAGCGTATGGTCATTGGCGTCTTCAATGCCAAACCGTAACCGCAAGATCGCCTGCTCTCGCGGGGTCAGCTCGGCCAGCGCCTCCGCCAGCGCGCGACGCAATTCGCTGGCTTCGGCGACGTCATGTGGATCGCGCACATCGCCTCCTGCGATCAAATCGCCCAAGGTAGCATCGCCGTCCTCACCGGCCGGCGCATCGAGCGACGCCGGCTCGGCGACGATCGACTGTACGCGCTGGACTTGGTGGGGCGCCAGGTGCGATCGCTCCGCCAGCTCCGCGTCGGTGGGATCGCGACCCAGCTCCTGATGGAGCCTGCGCTTTTCACGCGCCACGCGGCGAACGGTTTCGGTCATATGGACAGGAACGCGGATCGTGCGTCCCTGATCGGCGATGGCCCGTGTGATCGACTGCCTGATCCACCAGCTCGCATAGGTGGACAGCCTGAAGCCGCGTCGGTGGTCGAATTTGTCGACGGCACGCATTAGCCCCAGATTGCCTTCCTGGACGAGGTCAAGGAGGTGCAGCGTGGTTTGGGCCTGAAATTTTCTCGCGATCATGATCACGAGACGAAGCTGGGAGCGCACGAGCGCCTCTTTGGCCCGCTCGATGTCGCGACGATGGCGCGCGATATCTGCCATGACGGCGTGCAATTGCCGGGCGGTCAGACCGACCCGCTGCTCGACAGCGCCCACGGCTTCCTTTCCAAGCATGGTGCGGTCGACGGCCGGTTGCCCTGCCGAACGATGCAGATCCGCGCCACACGTCGCGTCAGCGGCGTTCTCGCTTCGCCGCTCGACACCGCGCTCAACCCTCAACAACGCCTGGTATTCGCACTTCAGGGCTGTTTCAAGATCCAAGATGCGATCGGCGCGCAGGCCCAGTTGACGGATCTCGATCACGATCTGGCGGACGCGCTTTTCCATATCTATCGCGTTGGAAGCGTCAAGCGCGTCGCCGGGCACGGCGGCCAGGGACCGACCGCGTTGGTGGTACACCAATTGCTCTGAAAGCGAACCCATCCGCTCCAGACGATCGACGATATCCGCCAGCAGTTCGCATTCTCGGTCCGCTAGCGTCGGCCGGTCGTGCACTGCCGCGCCAGCACCGTCCTCCACCGGTGTCGACAACCCAACGAGGTCGCGAACTCGGCGTGTTCCTTGACGCAATTGGTGCGCCCAACTTGTGATGATGCGTGCGCCCAAAGGCGTGGACAACAGTGCGACCATGATCGCCTCCTGCCCGGCTTCGATGCGCTTGGCCAGCCCGACCTCGTCCGCGCTCGACAGCGGCTCGGCGCCGGCCATGTCGCGCGCGTAGCTCGCCATAAGATCGCGCGCATCGACGGGGACACAACGCTCTCGATCAGCTGCCGGCCTGTCGTCGGTCTTTGATGTCATGCGCGCGGCGCCGGTCTCAACGGGTTCTCGCAGGTGGTGAGCTGCCGGCCGTAAAAGTTCGCTGTGATCGGTTGCGGGGTGGCGCGCAAGGTCGACGGGGCCGCTCCCGGCGTCCGGTTGCGGCGCGGGCCCGGCCCGTACGGGGCGACGGAGCTCTTTGTGCTGCTTTGACATCTGCTGTTACTGATCCGTTTCCGCTGGATGCCGCTTACCCTACAAGCCGTTGCGCGGTCATCGGCACAGACCGTCGGGCATTGTTGAGCCGAAGCCGGTCAGCTGGACAGCATCGTGGCCAAGCACCGGTTGGCCGTCACACACATTGGCCAGCCACATGATTTTGCGCGCCCGAGCCGGCTAGATCATCGCGCCATAAATCGGAACCGCAAAGCCGGTTCCGATTTATGGCGCAAAGATGATCGCTCTTAAAGTGGTGAGCAACTTTCTGCCTTTAATCGGGATCGTTCCGATTCCGATTAAAGGCAGGTTGCTCTAGGTCCGCGCGCTCAGGTCATCGCGCTTTGCATACTGCGCAACACGCCGCTTCAGGTCGGGGTCGCATCGGTTCCGAATAGCCGCAGGTCGACGTGGTGCCTCAAGGGTAGAAGCAATCAAATCTTACCGAGCTAAATTGGGGCGCCAGTCACAAATTTCAATCCCAGCGCTGCGTGCGTGCGCGCTTGAACGGCAGCTCACGTGGCTTGCACCACTGTCATCGATCGGCCAGCCAACCAACGCCCAGCGGCACCGTTGAACGGCGGTTTGATGCTGTCGAGCTTGTCGAGGTGGGCGCGTTAGTGGATCGGACCGAACCCGCCGGCCGACCCTAGATCATCTTTGCGCCTTAAATCGGAACCGCAACGCCGGTTCCGATTGCGCCGGTTCCGATTTAAGGCGCAAAGATGATCGCTCTTAAAGTGGTGAGCAACCGATCCGGTCGGGGCGCTCGAGCCAATGCGTGTTCCAACTGGAGACTGGCGCGCGTCGTCGCAATCACGGTGTCGGGGGTGAGGCAAATCGAGCAGATGCCGGCGCAAACCAGAAGCGCCGCCATTTCCGGATAATCCGATGGCGCCTTCCCAAAAATGCCGCAATGCCGACCATCTCGTCGCCCGCCTTCGATCGCCATCCGGACCATCTCCAGCCCGCCGGCATCGCGCTCATCATAGTCGAAGGCAACGATCCCTGAACCACGATCGGCGCAGAGCACCAGCTGCGTCAGATCGTTCGAGCCGATCGCAAACCGTTCGAACATCTCTGAAACGCCATCGATCGACAGAACGTTATTTGCGATCTCCCACATCACGCAAATTTGGAGACCGTCCTGACCGCGCTCAAGCCCGTGTTCAGCCATGCGCTCGACGCGATGCGCCTCGTCCACCCGTCGACAAAGTGGGACCATCAGTTTGACATTGGTCACAGAGATGGCACTGCGCACGCGACGCATGGCCTGACGCTCGAGCGCGAAGCCTTCCCGGACCTTGGATGCGCGAAGGCATTCAGCGGTGATGGCAAACCCCCGGCACCCGTACGCCGAGCGGCGTCAGCCTTCGAACCATCTGCCCAGCGCGGCGTTCTTGCCGCCAACCAACGGCACATCCTCGATACAGATGAGGTGAAAGCCGAAATAAAAAACGGCGTGCTAAAGGTCACGCTAGCTAAGCCCGCGGAGATCCAAGAAAACTCAAAGACGAAGTCGATTGAGGTGAAGAGGGCCGACTGAGGGCGTCGCGGTCGCAATATAATGACGTGGCCCGCCGACCGCGCAGCATCTGGCGACGGGCGCGTTGTTGTTTCGCCGCGTTGTCAGGTTTCACGGCAGGCCGATCATCGGCGCCGGGGCGTTAGGTAGAGGTCGCTCGGGTCGCCGCGCGTGAGATTGCCGGGGCCGGCGTAACGTGTCAGGGTGGAAACTACGCAATAAAAAGGGTGTTGCTATGTATCATCGCCTGCTGGTTCCCATCCTCCCCGATCACGACAAGGCCGGCGCCGCGCTCAAGATCGCGGAGGCAATTGCGGAGCCCGATGCCAAAATCACGCTGCTGCATGTGACGGAGGCGATACCGGCTTATGTCAGTGCGGAGATCCCGCAAGACGTGCTCGAGTCGGGCATGGATAGCCTACGATCGGAATTGGCCGAGATCGCACGTGCCGGCAAGCCAGGTACGGACTACGTCATCTTAAAGGGTGCAGCCAGCCGTAGCATCCTCGACTATGCCAAAGATCACGATATCGACTGCATCGTCATCTACTCGCATAAGCCGGGGCTGGAGCAATTCTTCCTGGGCTCGACGGCATCAAATATCGTCGGCCACGCGCACTGCTCGGTGCACGTTATTCGGTGATCATGCCGGTTGTACTGCCCGGTCCGTGCGCCTTAATTTCGACAGCTGTTACCTTCGCCGCATACGGCGCCGGAAACAGGCAGCAGGTGGCATCGGACCATTGGCGATCGCCGAATCCAGGTGCCTTCGCCGCGGCGACCATCGGCCCCCGCCCAATTTGTTGACGACGAGGGTGGCAAGCGAACCGCCTTCGACGTCTGCGGCAATCACCAGCAGCGGACGTCGCGATTGCACGATCTTTTCCAAAAGCGACAACAGCGGTTGCAGGCTCGACAGCTGCTTCTCTTAGATCAGAATTTGCGGCCCGCTCATCGCAACGGCCATTGCTGGCGCATCGGTGATGAAATAGGGCGAGATGAAGCAGCGATCGCATTGCATAGCCTCCACCACATCGAGGGTGGTCTCGGCGGTCTTGGCCTCCTCAACGGTGATGAGGCCCTTGGCTCCCACCGGGTCCATGGCCTCGGTGACCGGATCGTCAATCTCCGGGTTGTTGTGGGTCGAGATCGTGGCGACCTTGCAAACCTGCTATTCATCGGGATCGGAACGATCCCGATGAATAGCAGAAAGTTGCTCGACACTTTAAAAGCGATCATCTTTGCGCCTTAAATTGGAACCGGCACTGCGGTTCCAAGCGGTTCCAAGCGGCTCCAAGCCGTTCCAAATCAAGGCACGATGATCTAGCTGAGCAACGGTTAGCGTGATCAGATGAGCTTGAGACGGTAGATGACCGTTGGGCGCCACCTGACGACCATGAAATACTGGCAAGTTGGCTCCGGCCAAAGTCCTTCCGCTCCGGCCAAAGTCCTTCCGCTCCGGCAGAGCGCCCACCCCGCCCCGCCCTCGGCTGGGGAGAGATCGTAGCTTGTCCATCCAATGGTTTCTGATCGTGCTCGGTATCGTGTTCATAGCTCTGGGACTGCTGTTTCCGCCGTTGGGCAAGCTCGGGTTGGAGCGATTACCCGGAGATATTGTGATCGAGCAGGGCAGTTTTCGCCTTTACGTGCCGTTGACGTCGTCGCTTCTCGTCAGCGCAGCGCTTCCGCTGGTCCTTTGGCTGATCAATCGACGGCTGACATTATGGCCATCGCTTCGAGCAACGACGCGTAAGCTGCCGTCAGTCCAGTCCCAATTGTCGAGCGCCGTCGGGCGCCAACGAATGTACCAGCCCATAAAGCTCTGCGGTGAGCATCTTTCCATTATGAGTATTTTTAAGCTGATCAAAAGTGACCAGCGGCCCGACATGCACTTTCACCGTAGAGCCTCGAAACCGCCTGATGAATTCCGAAACGATCAGAGACAGGCGCAATGTCAGACTGATCTGGCTAAATAAATGAAAAAGAGGACTGTTCTGACCCTCGAAATAGACCGGCAATACAGCGGACCTGCTGCTTTGAATGAGGCGCGCCGTGAAGTTCTTCCACGGCAGATCGTGAGCTTCACCAAACGGCATTTTTGCCGTCGCGACGCCACCGGCGGGAAACACGACGATGGTGTGTCCTTTTGTCAGGAACTCGCGAGCTTCGCGCCTGGATTGTAAATTGGTCTCGGTAGCCTGGCGGGTTTCGTCGAAATCGATGGGCAGTGCGAATGGTCGAATTTCCGGAATTTTCAACAGATTCTTATCGATAAAAACGCGATAGGGTCGCCCAAGAGTTTCGGCCATCGCCAGTAGGGCAATACCATCGCCGATGCCGAACGGGTGGTTGGCAACGATGATCAAGGGACCGCCAGAGCTCAGCGACGGCGGCCAGCGGCAGCCCATGATCTCCAGTTTGACGTCGATCAGCGAGAGCAGCTCACGCATCATGCGGTCCGGTGCGTCAGCGGCCGTTTCGCGCCAGATCCGATAGATGGGAAGTAGCCGTGGGCGTCCCGACAAATGTTCAATGGCATGAATGAGATTGCGCTTTAGCGGTGGATCGTCCTGCGAAGCGTAGCTCAGTTCTTGAAACTCCAAGGCACATGCTCCGCGGTCCGTATGTTCAGCCAACGGTTGGAACAGCTCCCATTGAAGTCTGCCCAATCCAATCGCCCATTTTTGCAGCGTGCATCCGGCGTCCGTCACGTCGATCTGTCAAAATTCGCAGTGACGATGATCGTGCACACATGCTAGAGCATCCTGCATTTGATCGGACGCGGGAGGCTTGCGACCATACGCAGGACGTTGCTCTAAACTTCAGGAGCGATCATCTTTGTGCGTTATATTGGCACTGTCTTAGCGGCGCCAACCAAAGGCACGATGATCTGGTCGATCGAGGATGGTCAACACGGAAATACATTTGGGCTTTGCATCCTTGGGCGCGTTGATATGAGCGGTGATCGCAAGGTGGGTGTCGTGCTCGGCGCAGGCGTCGCTCGTGGCTGGGCCCACATCGGCGTGCTCGAAGCGCTGGCGGTCCGTGGGATCAAACCTGACATCGTGTGCGGTTGCTCCATTGGCGCGCTGGTCGGCGCTTCTTATGTCACCGGTCACCTGAAGACCTTGAGCAGGCTCGCCACCTCGTTAACCTGGCGCCGGGTGTTGAGCTACATGGACCTCAGCTTTGCTGGCGCAGGGTTGATCGAGGGACGTGGCATCGTCAAGTTTTTTGAGGAGAACGTCGAGGATACAGCGATCGAGAACACGGTTCCGACCTATGGCGCGGTGGCCGCCGAGCTTCACACGGGCCGAGAGACGTGGCTCACATCGGGCTCGATTATCGACGCGGTTCGAGCCTCAATTGCCATTCCCGGTCTGCTGACGCCGATTCGCGTGAAGGGCAAGTGGCTGGTCGACGGCGCACTCGTCAATCCGCTTCCCGTCTCGCTTTGCCGCGCGCTTGGCGCGGACGTCATTATCGGCGTCAGTCTCAATGGCGATCTCACCAGCCGGCTGCAAAGCCTGCAGCCGGAAGGCTCGGCGGAAAACCACGGACAAGACGCCAACACGTCACAATGGTTGCGATGGTTGTCGCTTGGTCTGCCACGCGAGGTACCGATTGCGCGCAACGCCCCAGAAGGCGGTGCGCTGCGGACCGAACCCGATCGACCCAGCTATATCGACGTGATTGGAGAATCTTTTTTCATCGTTCAGGATTTTATCTCCCGCGTCCGACTTGCCGCCGATCCGGTTGATATCCTTATTGTGCCCAGCGTCGGGAACATCGGCGTCATGGAGTTTCACCGTGCCGCCGAGGCGATCGACGCAGGCCAAGCGGCGGTCGAGGAAAGGGAGGCGTTGATCATCGCCGCTTGCACGGGTTAACAAATGCGCGATCGTGATCGGCGGACAAGCGGGTGGTGCGCCGGGCCTGCAAACGGCGTCGGCCGGGACCTGCACCGGTCGCGGCCCGGCGATACCGACGGGCCGATGGCACAGCACGACTGGCGGACGACAGTGGCCATCCCGGTGCGGGTCGCGCTGCGTTGGATATCGATCCGCTCACCGCGAGAGAGCTCGCAAGCACTCCGGTCTGGCGTTAGGTCGACGTCATCAAGAGTGACAAGTGATGATCCTTCAAGACGTCGATTTGTTGATCCCGCCGCACCGATCGGATCGAAATTGGCGCTTGCGGCGAGACGTCGGCAATCTACTGTAGGTGCGATTATTCTGTAGACGGACTAGATCATCGCGCCTTAAATCGGAACCGCAACGCCGATTCCAATTGCGCCAGTTCCGATTTAAGGCGCAAAGATGATCGCTCTTAAAGTGGTGAGCAACTTTCTGCCTTTAATCGGGATCGTTCCGATTCCGATTAAAGGCAGGCTGCTCTAAAGCGCGACCCCATCGGACACCACCGTCCGCGGCAATCGACCGATCGGATGATGTTTCAGTCGTGATGAGCGGATACTGCGGTTATGGTTTCTCCGGCGATCATATGGGAGGCGCTGTGAGCAACATCGCCCAAACTCAACATTCCGACCATGCGCTTGTTTTCGTCCAGAACCGGCAGGCGCCGGATCTGCTTTTGCTCCATGATCCTCACGGCGTCCTCGACCGCCTCGGTGTCGCGGCAGTATACGATCCCCTTCGACATCACGTCGCGCGCCGTCAGCTTGTCGGACGGCTTGCCCTCCGCCACGGCTCTTAACACGATGTCGCGATCTGTCACCATTCCGATCAAACGATCATTCTCGCCAATGGGAATGGCACCGACATCAAGATCGCGCATTTTTTTGGCAATCGTCAAAACCGGCGTCGTCGCCTCGACCCACTCAGCCCCAATGTGCATGGCTTGCTTGACGTTCATACCGACCTCCAACCAATTCATGCGATGGCGGGTCGAACTTTAACGAGACCGCAAATCAATGCGCGCCGACCCGTCCTCAGTTAAAGTCTGTCTTGCCGCCTGCGACTGTACAGTTAGTCGCGGGAGCAGACATTGTGCCAAGTCCTATTGGAAAGAACAAGATTTACATTGATGAGGGTCAAGGCGATCTTGGTGCGGCAAACGCTCGTGCGCGGCAAACCGAGCCCCAACACCTGCACCTACTTGATAATCATGACGGGCGATTTACTTTTGGTCAGGACCTCCAATGCGACGCTTCCCAGCATCAGCGCCTGGAAGCCTCGGCGGCCGTGGGAAGCCATGACGATCAGGTCACAGCTATTATGTTCAGCCGCTTCAACGATTCCTTCAGCTGCGGGGCGATCTTTGATGTGCTCTATCTCACTTGACACACCGGCCTGTTTTGCCGTGTCCTGGGCTGCGATCAGGATTTTGTTGGCCCACGCTGCGGCAGCCCGCTCATATGAGCCGGCAGGGTCCTTCTCTCCCGCTTGAAATTTATAGGCCACGTCAAGGGCCGACCATATTTCCGTGACGGCGACAAACCGGACCTGACTATTCAACGCCTTCGCCAGCTGCAATCCGTGCGTCACCGCTCTGCCGGCCAGCTCCGAACCGTCGGTCGCAATCAAAATATTTTTGTACACGTATTGTCTCCCACTCTGCTGGCATCATGCTTGGATGCCACGCTTAACCAACTTTGATGGCCCAACTTAAATGGCGGTCATAACAAGCGCAATCCGGCGCCTCACTGATCGGTGCGCGGTTGATCGCACATCACTGGGAGATTGGGCCGCGATCCGGCCGCCTTGAGGCTATTTCGATGTGGGCCTTGGTTCGCCTGAGTGTCGCCTACGGTCCAACGATGTGATCTTGCCGTGCGCTTCGAGACAATTGCGGATCTGGTCGAGATCCAATACCTCTTTTTCCTCCAGCTCGTGAACAAGATATTGGACCTCTTCCTTGTGCTTGATGATGATCTCCGTTGCCTGTTGCTCAGACTTTTTCAAAAGATCGATGACCGCCCGGTCCACCTGCGCGGCCGTTTCGTCGGCATGAGCCGCCGGCTGGGCCATCGATTGGCCAAGAAACGGATTGTCTTCGCTACGCCGCAGATCGACCGGCCCCACCTCGTCGTCCATTCCCCATCTTGAAACCATCGACCGGGCAAGCTGCGTTGCGCGCCTGATGTCATCGTCGGCGCCGGAGCTGACGGATCCGATCAAAAGCTTCTCGGCCGCGCGTCCCGCCATCAGCATAACGAGTTGAGCACGAAGGTCGTCCTCCGAAAAGGTGTGCCGCTCCTCCTTGCTCAACATATGTGTCCCGCCAAGACTGCTGCCGCGCGGAATGATCGTCACCTTATAAAGTGGATCGGCACCCGGCATGAAATAGGCGCCAGCCGTATGGCCGGCTTCATGAACGGCCAGGCGATGGCGCTCCTCGGGCTGAATTGCGAGCGTCCGGACCGTTCCCATCAAGACCTTGTCGCGCGCTTCGTGCAGATCCTCCTCGCTGATGACCGTACAATGCTTCCGCGCAGCGCCAATCGCGGCTTCGTTGAGAAGATTCTTGAGATCGGCGCCGGAGAAGCCTGGCGTCCCTTCGGCTATGGTGTCCAGGTCAGATGCGTTGACCAACGGTAGGTTGCGCGCATGGATATCAAGAATGGCCCGCCGTGCGCGCTTATCAGGAAGGTTGAGCGTGACGTGCCGATCGAAGCGCCCCGGCCGCAGCAAAGCCGGATCCAGAACATCAGGCCTGTTGGTTGCGGCCAGCACGACGACCGCCTCCTTACCGCCGAAGCCGTCCAATTCCGCCAGGATCTGGTTCAATGTTTGTTCGCGCTCATCGTGACCGCCACCGAGACCTGCGCCACGGGTTCGGCCGATGCTGTCCAATTCGTCAATAAAGATGATCGACGGAGCCGCTTTGCGGGCCGCTTCGAACACGCGTCGCACCCGACCAGCACCAACGCCAACGAAGACCTCGATGAACTCCGATCCTGACATGGAAAAGTATGGCACGTCGGCCTCGCCGGCCAACGCTTTGGCGAGCAAGGTCTTGCCGGTCCCCGGCGGACCCATCAACAGCACGCCGTGCGGCACCTCCGCCCCAACCCGATGAAATCGCTCAGGATCGCGCAGGAACTCAACGAGCTCGGCCACCTCGCGCTTGGCCTGATCTTGTCCGGCGACGTCGTCGAAGGTAATGCGCTTGTTCAGCTTGCTCGGTTTCGAAAAGCGCCCCGAGAACAGATCGCCGAGGTCGCGCGTGCTCATGCCGCCGCCAATCCCGCCAAGCATCCGTCTTTGTAACCACAAATAAACCGCCAGGATCAGAATCCACGGCAGAATGTAGGTTAAAATGGAGAACCCTTGCGGTTTTCGGGCCGTGACCTGAATGCCCTTGGATTCAAGCAAGGAAAGTAGCTCGGTATCGCCCTGCGAGGGGGTCACGGCCCGATACCGTTGCGCGGCTCCGGAGCGTGTCTTGTCGGCGATCACCGTGATGGTGTGTTGCTCCAGCACCGCCGCCGAGACGCGTCCGGAGCGAATTATCTGCTTGATCTCGCTGTAGGGGATGACCTGGACGGTTGGGCCTGGTCCATGAAAGGTTGACAGCGAGACAAATCCCGCCAGCACCAACCCCATCAGCACGATGCCCAGCCATCCGTTCGGACCACCCGACCTATTGGGCTTAGGGTCTGAAGGGGTTGTCGGCATTTCTATCCCTAAGGGCTGTCGCGGGACAATCTAATCGAGCCCACCCTGTCTAATCGGGCCCACCCTGTCCCCTCGTTGAGCTGGCACGTGTGGTTGCGCCAGTTAACGGTTCACCAAGCAGCTTCGCCATGTGCCGATGACTGCTCGGCTGGTGTCATCGAAACGGTTCAATTAGCAACCGCCCAACCTAGCCACCATGATCCTGGTCAATTATTGGGCGCCGTAACACCGCTGGCCGCGCGCCCGCGATCGGCTCAGCTTGCGCGGCCCATCGATGTGTGCGCCAACCCGCCGGTGCTGAAGGTCGTGTTGCTGCAAAGGCAAGCGGCTGCTCGAAACTGCACTTGTCATTGCTTGTCACCTGATTGTGGTGCGATTAGCCTCATCAGGTTTGTCGTTCTTGTGGAGAGTTTGTTGGGAATTTGTCATGGGCCTTTTGAAGAGCCTGGGTTTTTCGTACGTGTTCGCTATGTTTCGATCCCAGTCATCGGCACTGCGGTGCCCGACGGCGCACGGGCGGCCGACCGGCTGTTTTTCGAAGGTGATATGGTTCGTGGACGCCTGAAACAAGGGCTGGCTGGACGCTTGTGTGGGCGGCCGGGAGGGGCAGCGGACCGGCACGGCTGATCCGCCTGAGGCGGACGTGAGCTAGAGCAACCTGCCTTTGATCGGAATCGGAACGATCCCGATTAAAGGCAGGTTGCTCTACACTTTAAGAGCGATCATCTTTGCGCCTTAAATCGGAACCGGCGCAATTGGAACCGGCGTTGCGGTTCCGATTTAAGGCGCGATGATCTAGCGTGCGACTTGCCGGCTTGTGCGCCGCTGCCGTGGCGGCGCGACCTGCCCGCGTTCCGTCCGAGCCGGCACGAGCCCATGCAGTCACAGATGATATTCAAGAACC
Organism: Hyphomicrobiaceae bacterium; assembly: GCA_965223035.1. Taxonomy (GTDB): domain Bacteria; phylum Pseudomonadota; class Alphaproteobacteria; order Rhizobiales; family Hyphomicrobiaceae; genus CAMDPA01. Next base: position 5,599,793 of record OZ244980.1, read on the forward strand.
CGTAAGGACGATGGCCACTTCGATGGCGATCTGTTTTCGCTGGCCGACGTCGTCGTTGGCGAGGTATACAGCCACAGGATCGGGGGTACCCTTCCGGCGGGAGCAACGCTGCATTGGTGTTCTCCCGCAGCATCGAGAAAAAGCGATCTTCGCGCGCGTGCTTGAACCATGATCGACGGATCCAAAAAGGACCCGCCGCCATTGTGCTGGGCGACTCGCGCCAAGTACAAACCTTCATTGTAAGGCGGAACTGATAGGATCACAGAGAATGGCCAGCTTCACCTCTCCGCCGCGCGTCGAGCCGAACCCAAATCCGCGCGTGCCGTTGGCGGCTGTGCTCTCGTTTGCCACCGACGTTGCGGTCGCCGGCGAAATCGAGATCGACAATGGCAAGCGCGCTCGCTCTTCGCCGTTCAGCTTCGCCGATGCTCAACAGCGCCGGTTGCCGGTGGTCGGCATGCGGGCGGGGCAGCCGCATAGGCTCACGCTGAAAGCCCACGACCGAACCGGCGCGGCGCTGCCACCGGTTGCGCTGGACTACACCCCGCCGCCGTTGCCGGAAAGCACGTTGGAGTTTCCGCCGATCGACGTGGTCAAGAGCCGTCCCGCGGACATGGAACCCGGCCTCATGGTGCTGTGCGTCCGGCGCCGGCCGGTGATGCGACAGATCTGGTGGAGCCAAAAGCAGTTCGTATTCGCCACCCGCTGGTCGATGCTGATTGCCATCGACGAGGACGGCGAGGTCGTCTGGTATTATAAGCACGACAGCCGGATCGCCGGCATCGACCGCTTGCCGAATGGCAACCTGTTCTTCCACCAGGTCAACTTTCAGTCGGTGGAAATCGACATCTTGGGCAACCAGATCGGCGCCTGGTACGCCGATAAGCGACCATTTGGACCGGCACCGGGCGCGATCCCGATCGATGCACAATCGATGCATCACCAGCCGCACATCATGCCCAACGGCAACTATCTGGCGATGACGGCCAACGCGCGCGAGCTTGACAATTACATCTCGTCGGAAACCGATCCGACCGCGCCGCGACAGACCATCAAGGTCGTTGGCGACCGCATCATCGAATTCGACGCGAAGGGCTCCATCGTGTGGTCATGGAACACATTCGACCACCTTGATCCCTATCGGGTCGGCTACCAGACGCTGGAACCTTATTGGGACCCGCGCGGCTTTCCGGGGCATGCCGATTGGACGCACGGAAACGGGGTCTGCTACGACCACCGTGATAACTCCGTGATCATGTCGCTCAGGGCGCAGGACGCGGTGATCAAGGTTGACAAGGCAAGCGGTGAGATCAAATGGATCCTGGGCACCCATGATGGCTGGAGCGCTGACAAGGCGGACAAGCTGCTGAAGCCGGTCGGCGAGGTGCAATGGCCCTGGCATGGACACAATCCGCGCGTGACGCCGCAAGGCACGATCGTCATGTACGATAACGCGATCTTCCAGACGCGCCCCTATGAGCCGCCGAAACCGCCGCATCAATGCCTGGCCCGTGCCGTCGAGTACGCGATCGACGAGGCGGCGATGGAGGTCCGCCAGGTTTGGTCGTCGCTGGACGGAGGCCAGGACGATGGCGTGACATCGTGGGCGATGGGCGATGCCCACCGCCTGCCGGCCACCGATAACATGCTGGTGATCGACAGCTTCGTCTTACCGAAAGCCGATCCGCTGGACCGAGCCGGGCACATTCGCAAGGCCGACCTCAAATGGGGCGAGCGCGCACGCACCCACTGGCACATGAGCGACTTTTCCTACTGGGCCCGGATTCGCGAATACAAGCGCAACGCCACGCGCGACGTCGTGTTCGAGGCGCACGTGGAAGATCCTCATGATGTGATCGGCTGGGAGGTGTTCGGCGGATTGAAGACCCCGGCCCTATGAATGGGTTGCAGCCGCGACCGTAGTCGTTTCCCATTTGCTGGGTGCGAGGGGCTGGGTTAGGCTAGACGAAGTACAACGTGCGGCGAACTGAAAGTTTGCCGCGAACACAAAGGGAGGAGACTGATGCGTCACCCACGCACCACTGCGATCGGTAGCCTGGCGAGCATCGCCATGGTGGTCGGTGGTCTGCCGGCTCATGCTCAAGATTTTGCCGGTAAGACCATTCAGCTCATCGTGCCGGCCGGTGCCGGCGGGGGCCTGAGCCGTAATGCACAGCGTTTTGCCAAGACCTTCAGCGATCACATCCCCGGCAAGCCGAGCATCATCGTCAAGCCGATGCCGGGCGGTGGCGGCCAGAAGGGCATCAACTACGTGTTCAACAGAGCGAAGAAAGACGGAACTCAGATGCTCTGGGGACCAATGAATTTTCCGGCCTTGCTGACCGGTCTCAGGGGCGTCAAGTACGATCCAGCCAAATTCATTCCGCTTGGCGTGATGGGCATTCCGTTTATGACTGTCGTGCGCGCTGACCTAGCCGGCGGCCTGAAGTCCCGCGAGGATATCGTCAAAGCCAAGAATTTCGTGGTCGGGGCTCGTGTCCCCGGCGGCGGCCTGGGGATGTTCTCCCGCCTTTCATTTGACATGTTGGGCCTGCCCTACCGTTTCACCGTCGGCTATAAGAACCAGCCGAAGCTGAAAGCGGCGCTGATGCAGAATGAAATTCAAGCGATCAGCACCGGCAATATCGGCTACTGGGTGTTCTATAAGAAGGATCTGCTGAAAAATGGCAGCGCGATAGACCTGTTCTATCACTCGGCCTTTGAGGGCGATACGCCGCTCGATCTGTCGAAATACCTCGGCGACCTGCCGACATTCGTATCATTTTACACCCAGTTGAAAGGTCAGGCGCCATCTGGGACCAAGTACGAGACCTACAAATGGTTTGCCTCACATCAGACCTGGTCGATGTGGACGATGCTGCCGCCTGGAACACCGGCCGACGTGGTCGCGACCCTGCGCAAGGCCTACGCGGCAAATTGGGCTGACAAGCGGACAATCGCCAGCTTCAAGAAGAGCTCCAAGCTCGACCCCATCGTGCGCTACGGGGACGATGCTGCGAAACTGCTGGCCAGCTACAAGTCGCTCAGCCCGGCGGGCCAGGCCTATCTGAAGTCGATCATGCACTGACGACTCCTCGCAGCGATCGATGTTGGCGTCCTGCTGACAATGCAGCCCGGGCGACCGGTGTAGTTGTCTTTGCACTCCGTCGAAGGGTCCGACCGGCTTAGGTGGCAATATGTTTGACGCGCTCGTCACCGGCCTCGTTGCCATCTTCCAGACGCAAGTCCTGGTGTTTCTCGGCCTGGGCATCTTCATCGGAATCTGGTTCGGTGCGGTGCCCGGTCTGGGCGGCGTGATCGGCATGTTGCTGCTGCTGCCGTTCACCTTCGAGATGGAGGCCTTGAGCGCCATTGCGCTGCTGCTTGGCCTGTTCGCCGTCACCACCACCAGCGATACGATCGCTTCGGTGATGTTGGGCATCCCCGGCACGGCGGCATCGCAGGCGACAATACTCGACGGCTATCCGTTGGCACAAAAGGGCGAGGCGCCTCGTGCCTTCGGCGCGGCCTTTGCCGTCTCCGCATTCGGTGGCGTGTTTGGCGCCTTTGCCTTGGCCATCTCACTACCGATCATCCAACCGCTGATTTTCGCCTTCGGATCCCCGGAAATCTTCGCGCTGGCCCTGCTCGGCCTTACGATGGTCGGCGCCCTGAGTGGCGGCTCAATGGTCAAGGGCCTGGCAGCGGCGGCGATGGGACTGTGGTTATCGACCATCGGCACCGCGCAGACCGTGCCGATCGACCGCTATACCTTCGACATCGAATTCCTGATCGACAACTTGCCGTTGATCCCTGTGGTGTTCGGAATCTTCGCGATCCCGGAGCTGATGGAACTGGCGACGCGGAATATCGCCATCGCCAGGCGTGTGGACATCGGCCAGTCGAAAAGTTCCATCCGCGACGGCGTGCAAGATGCCGTCAAGCACTGGTGGCTGGCAACCCGGTGCGCGGCGATCGGCACCTACGTCGGAATGCTGCCGGGCCTTGGCGCGGCCATCGTCGACTGGGTGGCCTACGGGCACGCCGTGCAGTCGGCCAAAGACAAGAGCGGCTTCGGGCAGGGTGATATCCGTGGCGTGATCGCGCCGGAGGCCGCCAACAACGCTGTCAAGGGCGGTGCACTGATCCCGGCCCTGGCTTTTGCCATTCCCGGTAGCCTCGGCACCGCGATCCTGTTGAGCGCGCTGATCCTGCAGGATATCCGGCCTGGCCCCGACATGCTGACGTCGGAGCTGCATCTCACCTTCTCGATGGTATGGATGCTGGTGATCTCCAATCTGTTGGCGGCGGGTCTGCTGATGGTCTGGAGCCGGCAGGTGGCGCGGCTGGCGTTCGTGCCCGGGCATTTGTTGGTTCCCGGAGTTCTGGTGTTCGTGCTGATGGGCGCGTGGCTCGGCGGGCAAACCACAATCGAAGCCTGGGTGACCTGTATCGGGTTCGGCGTGTTGGGCTACCTCATGAAGGTCGGCGGCTGGGCCCGGCCGCCACTGATCCTGGGCCTGATCCTCGGCACCATCGTGGAAAACCGGTTCTTGCTCAGCATGAAGAGCTACGACGGCCTCAGCTGGCTGATGAACCCGATCGTGGTCGTGGTCTTCGCACTGGGGATCGCCACCATCGTTCTGTCCGTGCGCAGCACTATGAGGTCGAACGCCGCCGGCGGCAGCCAGTCGCCTCAAGCTGGCGAGGGACGGGCGATCAATCCAGTGATGTCCGCACCGGTGTCGCTGATCTTTGCGCTGGTGTTCGCTGGCGGCGCCTGGATCGCCTGGGGCTGGCAGCGGGAGGTCGGTCTGTTTCCGTTGATCATGGCCGTCCCCGGCTTGCTGCTCGCCGTTTTTGCGCTGGCAACGGACGCTCGGGCGCTCACGACCGGCGGCGCGCCGTTGCTCGATGGCGCGCGCGAAGCCGTGCTGGGCCGGTCGGTCTGGTTCCTGCTCTGGATGGCTGCGGCGATCGTGCTGGCGATGGTGATCGGCCAGAAGTTGGCGCTGCCGCTCTTTGTCGCCGCCTATCTGTTGGTTTGGGGCCGCTATCCGATCGCGGTCGCAGTGGCCTATGCGATCGCGGTGTGGGCGATGTTGGTCGGCTTTTACGACCGCGTGATCCACCTGACATTCCACGAACCGCTGATCGCGCCGTTGTTGTCCGGCCGGCTGCCGGCATGGCTACCGGAATGGCTGATTCTTTAACACTCGATGGCTCGACTGAGCTTATTTCTGCTGGAGGCGGATCAATCGACCCGCGCCCGCAGTTGGCGGACCGGCATGCGGTCGGGAGCGCGAAGCATCTCGATGACAGCGCGGCATCGATCTTGGCGACGATGTCCGTCAATGTGACGTCGGGCGCGAGCGAATGGCCGGGTATGGCGACCGACCAGCCGAGCGCCGTCGCGGTGTCCGCGCGTGTTGCCTGCGCCGGCACCACCTTGATAGGCGGCAGCATGCCGGCGCCGGGGGTTACTGCGCCAGCGCTTTTTGAAAGTCCTGCGAAACCTGCAACGATCACTTATGAACAACTTCTCCCCGCATCGGGCCGAGCCGCGTGGTTCGGCGGCCATTGCTGATGGTGCCGAAAACCTAGGCATCGCGCCTGTTGGTGTCAGCTGCTAGATCTCGCTAACTGTGATGCAGGACTTGCAACAGTAGGGCCTGGCCAATGCTGAGCGGATGATGAGACATCTCCTGATCTACCGCTTCGTCGACGAGGTCGCGCAAGCCGGTGCGATCCGCAAGGCGGCAGAGTCGTTGGCGATCACGCCTTCAGCTCTCAACCGGTGGATCCTTGCGCTCTAACAGGAGATCGGTGTACCGGTTCTCGAGCGGTTGGCCAGAGGCGTCCGCCTCAGCACCGCCGGCGAGCTGCTGATCCATCACATCCGCGATCAAATGTCGGACATGGAGCGGCTCAAGTTGCAGCCGGCCGATCTTTCCGGATCGGCGGACGCGTCGGCCATCCGGTGTTCGGCGGTCTGGTTTCTGGGATCAAGTTGAGCTTATGTTTGGCTTGGTCATTTCCGACTCGGGCGACATCGCCTTGGCTGCCCGCTCCGACGCCATTGATCCCTCCTTCTGGATCGCTGAAAAGGTCGCGGCGACAAGCGTGCCATAGCCGTTCAGGATGCGCTTTCGAGCTTTCAGGACACCGCCCGAGGAAGACATCCTGCCCACCAATCCGACGCCTTATAGCCCGACCCTGAACAACCTGCGCGGCATCATGTGGATGCTGGCGGCGGTCATGGCTCTGACCTTGATGTTCGCCATCGTCAAACAGATGGTGACAGAGTTGCCCGTATTCGTGGTTGCCATCATGCGCACCGGCTTTGCGCTGGTGCTGCTGGTGCCGTGGATGGTGCGGGTCGGCCCTCAGGGGCTGAAGACGGAGCGGTTGGGTTCACACGTAATCCGTTCATTTTTCGGCATCTGCGCATTTGCATGCGTGGTCTACGCGTTGTCGAAGCTCATGATGGCCGACGCAATCGTACTCGCGTTTACCTCTCCGCTCTGGTCGATCGTCGTCTCAGCGTCGATCCTCGGCGAGTTCGCGGGGCCGCGTCGCATCGCCGCGACGCTGCTGGGCTTTACCGGCGTGTTGTTGATCGTGAAACCGCAAGGCGGGATCGAACCGGCAACTCTGATCGCTTTAGGCAGTGCGCTGTTTACCGCGCTTGCGATGGTCATGATGAAACATCTCAGCACGACCGAGCCGCCGACACGGATTGTGTTCTACTTTTTCGTACTCGGCACGGTGATGCTGCTGTTGCCGGCCATTGTCACTTGGCAAACGCCGAGTCCGGTGCAGTTTGCCTGGCTGTTCGGCGCAGGCCTGTTGGGCGCTGTCGGCCAAGACTGGCTCGCCCGCGCCTACGGCGCGGCCGAGGTGACGATCGTCGCGCCGCTCGATTTCCTGCGGCTACCGATCGCGGCACTATTGGGCTTTACGCTTTTCGGGGAAATACCGGACAGCTTGTCCATTTTCGGTATGGCGATCATCTTTGCCGCCTCGCTCTATATCGCGCGCCGGGAAGCGCAAGCAAAGGCGACGGCGGGGTAGATGATCGCTCTTAAAGTTGCTCTAAGGTGCCACCTTTTGCGTTTCAATTTTAGCTGGACCCATCCCGCTCACTCTGAAACGCTAGATCATCGCGCCTTCAATCGGGATCGTTCCGATTCCGATTAAAGGCAGGTTGCTCTAGGGCCGAGCAATCGCTTCTCGCCTTAGCCGAGCACCGGCGGCAGGAACCGCACGTCATGGGCCGCAGAGATCCTGACCACCTCAGCGGTATCGGCCACATTGTGCAGTGCTCTGAATAGGTCGAACAGTTTCGCCGTGGGCGTGGCCCAAAACAGGGTGGTCGCCAGCCGTCCGGAGTTGTTGAAGATGCCGTGCGAAACTCCGCGCGGCATGCGCACCAGATCACCGGAGCTGGCACGCAAGGATTGGCCGTCGAGCAGCAAATCGAGATCGGCATCGATGAGATAGATGAACTCGTCCTGCGTATCGTGGATGTGCGGTGGCACGAAGCTCTCGATTGGCAGCGTCGCATGCCAAGCGAAGCTGGCCTCGCTCACCTGCTTTGGCACATAAGCCTGACCCAGAACGTTCCAAACAATGCCGTCGAGTCCCGTATTTGCCGGAGTTATGCCAGCGCTGAGCGTGTGAGGAACCGTCATTTTTTGTGGTCCTGCGTTGCCAATCCGCTCTCGGTTGCCGGTGCCGACGGCTTGCGTGGACGCTCCAATTTGTCGAGCGTCGGGCGAAGCAGCGGATTGCTGGCAGCGAATATCGGTCGAAACGCTTTTCGCGCTTCGATCAGCTCACCCTCATCCCAATACCCGATCAGCACGCCTTGCTGCGCGATCCGTTGTTGGATGGGTGTCGCCTCCATTAGGCTGTCCGGCACGGTCGCACGCTGTCGCGGCTGGCGCGCCCATCGGAACAGTGCCTCGTGCAACCGCGCGCGCTCACCGGTCAGCGCAGGATCGCCGCCACGATCGACGAGCTCATTGGGGTCCGCTTCGAGGTCGTAGAGCATCGGCCGATAGCCCTCCGCCAGGATGTACTTAAAGCGCCCGTCATAGATCATGCGCAGCCAGGCCTCGCGCGACGGCGTTCCAAGCTCACTTCTGGCATCTTGGAATGAATAGTCGTATTCACTGACGACGTACTCGCGCCAACCGGCCGGTGTCTCGCCAGACAGCAGGGGCCGCAGCGATCGCCCGTCGATGATGTGCGGCACTTGCGCCCCGCCAAACGCATCGATGAAGGTGGGTGCCAGGTCGATCGCTTCCACGAGATGGTTGCAGACCGTGCCGCGCGTGGCATCGCACCGGCTGTCGGGGTCGTAGATGATGAGGGGCACCTTCACCGACGGCTCGTGGAACAGGTCCTTCTCGCCTAACCAATGATCTCCCAGGTAGTCGCCGTGGTCCGAGGTGAACACGATCATTGTCGTATCGATCAACCGGCGTTCCTCAAGAAATCGCAACAGCACGCCCATCTGATCGTCGATCTGCTTGATGAGACCCATGTAGGCGGGCAAGACGGCATCGCGCACCTCATCTCGGCTGAACGCCCGGCTGACCCGATGGTTCATGAACGCCCGGTACACCGGATGCGGATCGGCACGCTCCCCTTCGCTACGCACAACGGGCAAGGCATCGGCCGGCGCGTACATTGACGCATAGGGCTCCGGCACGATGTATGGCCAGTGCGGCTTGATGTAGGAGAGGTGCAGCAACCATGGCTGATCGCCAGCCCCGTCGATGAATTCCATCGCGCGCCGGGTGATGTAAGGCGTCTCCGAATGCTCATCGGGCACGCGTGCCGGGCGCGGCGCATTTTTGAGGAACCAGCCCGAAAGCAGCTCGCCGCTCTCGCTCTCTGCCGCGTTGGCCCACTCCTCCCATGGGTTGTCACCGGGAAATCCGTTCTCGCGGAGATAATCGTTGTAGCGCGGATGAGGATCATGACCTGAATAGGGGTGCACGCCGTCGTGACGTTCGAACGGGTCGAAACCGCACTCTGAGATCCTGACGCCAATCATGGACTGTGGATCAATGCCGAGCCGCGCCATACCGATCGTGTCGGCACGCATGTGCGTCTTGCCGGCTAAAACCGTGCGCACACCGAGCGGGCGCAGATGATCGCCGATCGTCATCTCGCCAGCCTTGAGCGGCACGAAATTCCAGCTCGCGCCGTGTGCATGGACATAGCGGCCGGTATAAAAGCTCATCCGCGAGGCGCCGCATATCGGACTTTGTACATAGGCGCGCGAGAACCGTACGCCGCGCGCGGCAAGGCCGTCGATATGCGGCGTGTGCAGTCGCGGATGGCCATAGCAGGACAGATAGTCCCACCTGAGCTGGTCGCACATGATGAACAGGATATTGTTGACCTGGGCCATAGGCTGCAACGCGTCCTGACGCATCCTTGAAGGTGGCTGACAATGGCTGTGATGTGCATGCTGGCGCACTCCGCTCCCTATGGCAAGGCGGACCGCTTCTCGCTGACGGTGATCCAGTCGGGCGGGGGCGCGCAACTGGCCGTGCGCCAAACCCGGGGGTTCGGTCAGGACCTTCAGCATCAGCACCTATGATGACAACGCCGCCCGCCGGCCGGCATCATGTCGATCGTTAACGAGCCACGCTCTCGCGCATGTTGACGATGATGCTGTCCCAAACCTTGGTGTTGGGCACAATGATGGTCTGGCCGTCTTGCGAACGGATAATGGTCGAGACGATGCTCACGTTGCGAACTTTGCCGGTTACGCCGGCAATGGTGACGTCATCGCCGACGTCAAACGGCCGGCTGATCATCAACAGCAGACCGCTGGCCAAGTTGCTCAGCGTGCTTTGCGTGGCGAACGCAATAACAAAACTCGCTCCGCCAAATGCAGCAAGCAGCGGCGTGACATTGATCCCATTCATCGAAATTGCAAGCAGGATGCTCACGAACAGTATTAGCCAAAACATGACCTTCGACAGAAAATCCCGGAGTAGGCTGGATATGCCGCGGGCCCTCGAAATCACATGGCGTACCATGGCACTGGTGACGCTAGCGGCCAACACTGCCGCAGCAAGCGAAAGCACGAGTGACAGCAGTATCCTACCAACCTCGATGCCGCCTTCAGGAGACGTCAGCCATTGAACTACCATTTGGTTCAATGTCTTGGGGTCCGTAATCTCGAACTCCTTGCGCACCACGGCTGCCGTATACTTTCGGAATTCAGCGACATCTTCTGGTTTAGCGCCCTTGGCATCCAGTTCTTCGATGAGGCTTGCAAATTTGCGGAATAAGCGCTGGCGACGTTCGAGAGTTTGCTTGATTTGCGCCTCAATGCGCTGCCGTTCCGCTTCGTTGGCGCGCGACAGGTCTATACTCAAGGAGGTCAAGTTGTGTACTTCGCCTTGCGTGATCATAAGCCAACTCTTGGCGAGTTCGGTCAGCTCCGCGCGCGTGAGGGGAATGATGCGTTGGGCGAATTCGCGGGCCGTGACGTTGTGATCGGCAAGGGCTGTCGCGTTGGTGGCTCTTGAGTTGGTTGTGTCCGGCACGTCTTGGGCTTTGCCCGCTTCAACGCAGAGCAACATCATAGCTGAAATGACTAGAGCGAAAGCGGGCGATAATCTCGGCCGCCAGCAAACGCAGAACGCCTGCCGTTTTTTAGTAAAGTGTGGCAACGGCCGTCTCACTCGGCAATGGTGCGACATCGCAAACTCAATCAGCTGGATGCCTCGTTGCAGTCTGTGGTTTGGAAAGGCCTGCTGCCAACCCATCGAGCGCGCAGACACTGCAAAACTATTTCCAGTTCATTTCCGCCTTAGGCGTCATTACCTTGCCTGCCCGTTCCCCTAGCCGGCCACCCACGACATCGTGCCATCGGGCGGAAGAGCTCGGCGAGCAGGACGGTTCCAGCTAACTCCATGTCGCTTTAGACCAAACCATTGGGCTCGGTCAGGTCCCAAGCGTGGCCTCTATCTCCGCCTCTGTCGGGAACTTGCCGGTTGCCTTTTTTGAGTAGAGCAGCTGCCCATCGACAGTGATCTCAAAGACGCCTCCACCAGAGCGGCGTAAGCTCACGCTGGCATCAGGCGCAACTTTCATCAGTAGATCTCGCGCCGCACGGGCGCGTGGCTCGTAACCTCAAAGGCCGCAGTATTCGATCTCGATTTTCATTGATGCACCTTGCTGTCATTTGCACGCTACGATGGCAGTGGTGGGCGCGTCGATCAATGCGTCTTTCGCTCGCATTCTGGCACAGTCGGCACCCGCCCCGTGAGTAGCTGGCAACGGCGCACATGGTAAGGCGTGGCGCATTTCGTCCAGCGCAACGAAGTTCGCGGCGCTGCGCCAGCCCGACGCCAACCCGACGCCAACCCCAAGCAGGCCATACCCGACGCGGCCGGATCCGCAGCCGCTGCCATCGCAGAGGCGCTACCTGAGTGCGCCTCCGGGACCAACATGCCCTGCTCGCCCGCTTGACAAATAATATCTAAGATATATCTTATAGCTGTCTTTAAAGAAGGACGGTTCAAACACGGATGGACACCGATGAGACATCGCAACAAACACCACCGGCATCCATGGCGCGACGACGAGCTGCCGGCGTGGGAGCAATCCGCGCCGCGAGCCATGCGCTGTGGGCACCGGCAGCGAAGGAGCGGGCGAGGCTTGGCACGCCGTGGCGAGCATGACCGTAGCGGAGGACGCAGACGGCGCCGCATGTTCGAGGGCAATGAACTGCGCCTTGTCATTCTTTTGCTGATGGAGGCGGAGCCGCGCCACGGCTACGATATCATCCGCGAAATCGAAACGCGGACCGGGGGCGCTTATGCACCAAGCCCCGGCATTGTCTACCCGACTCTCACCCTGCTCGAAGAGCTTGGACAGGCCGAAGCCCACGCATCAGAAGGCGCGAAACGGCTGTTCGCGATCACGTCAGCCGGTGCCGCGCACCTCCAGGAAAATCGCGCTGCAGCTGAAGCTGCACTCGCCCGGTTGGAAGCGCTTGCGCACAGGGATGCGGCGCTCGACACTGGACCAATCTTTCGCGCCATGTCCAACCTTAAGACGGCACTCAGGCAGCGGTTGGCCGACAAGCCCGCCAAGGACCTGGTGTTCGCGGTCGCGGATGCGATCGATGAAGCCGTGCGCAAAATCGAGCGGCTTTAAGGCCCGCTTGGATGGTTACGATGGTTCCAGCGAAACACGGCATCGTGCGCTTTCGTCGCGAGCCGAAGCGTCGAATCGTCATCGTCTCGCGCATGACTGAGTAAAGCCGTCGAATGCGTCGGATCGAATTCACGTCACCCGATCTCGACGACTTCCAGAGCCCGTCGCCCGACGACCTTGTGAAACTGTTTGTTCGCGATACGCGGGTGCCGCAAGGCTTCAGCATGCGCGACGACACCCCACGTACCCATTATGCCGCGTAACGCACACTGCGGATCGACTTTGTCCGGCACAATGGGGGACCAGCCACCGTCTGGGCGCTGTCAGCGAGGGTCGGCGCTCAACTGCAGATCGGTGGTCCGCGAGGATCCGTCGTCGTAGTCGACGGCCTCGACTTCTATCTCCCGATCGGAGACGAGACGGCGCCGCCGCCGATCGCTCGGCGCTTCGAAACGCGCTGCGCCGGCATCCCGGTGGAGACGGTGGTCGTCGTCGATCGACCGGAGGATATCCAGCCATTTGCAGCCCGCGCCGACCGGCGCGCCCACTGGGTCTACCCTACCGACGCGACAATCAGAGAACCAACGCTGTGGCGCGATGCTGTGTTCACCATCGTCATGACCGATGCTGATGGGCATGTGTGGACCGCGGCAGAGGCGAAAACGGCCCGGCTCATGCGTGACGACTGGCTGGTCGACCGGACCCATCGCAAAGGCCGGTTAAGAGCAGCCGGCAATGAGGTTGCCGGTCAATCCGGGGCCACGGAAAAGATCGCATAGCGACAGCGGGCTCGTGCGTCTTGCGCCACTGCGGAACGGGGCTTGTAGCCGACTGCTGGCCGCGGCCTCCACTCGATGGCACAGCGGCAGCTCAAGGGTTCCCTAGATCATCGTGCCGCAAAGTGCAGAGCAACTTTCTGCCTTTGATCGGGACCGTTCCGATTCCGATCAAAGGCCGGTTGCCCTAGATCATCGCGCCTTAAAGTGTAGAGCAACCTGCCTTTGATCGGGATCGTTCCGATTCCGATCAAAGGCAGGTTGCTCTAGCGCCGAGACCAGCTCTGAATTAACGTCAAGGCTGGACCGCTTTGCCGGTCCGGTCACTGACGTGTCGACCAAGAGCGGACGCGCGCTTGTCTGTGACAAGCGCAGGCGCTGTCATCAATGTCGCGAGGCTTCAAGGGGAGAACATCAAGGACACCCCAGGATCTGTTGTTCAACTTCTGCAGACCCGTGGCAGGGAATTGATCTGGCCCTCAACTGGAATGCTATTGTCATTCGCAGTTCGATCTGTTGCAATCCAAACTCACCTAAGGAGCAGCTCCCCGCCCAACAGGTGAGGCCATGGTCTTACGGCGCCGGAGCGGTGGAACCAGCATCGCCTAGCCTGCACGCCCGCAAGTAGCAAGCGCCCAATGAGGGTGTGGCTCAGTTGCGTACAAACGGTAGAAACGTAGCCGCTGATGCGGCTGGGGAGAGAATGGAGGACGAGTTGCAAACGGGACAAACTAACCAGCGCTTCACCCGCAGTGCCATATTGGCGATGGCCGCAGCGGCCGTGGCAAGCCTTGCCCCATCAGACTCATTTGCCGCAGACGAAATTGTTTTCGGCGCGCCGCTTCCGATCACCGGAGGACTTGCACCCGAAGCGGCAAAAGCCCAACAGGGCTATAATCTATGGCTCGAAACGGTGAATGCCGCTGGCGGAATCAAGGTCGGCGACAAGAAGATGAAAGTCCGCATCGTGTATACCGACTATCAGTCGGCCACGCCCAAAGCGGTACAGGCAGCCGAAAAACTGATAACCCAGGAAAAGGTCAACTTCCTGTTCGCGCCGTTCGGATCGGGCGCCACCAAAGCCTCCAGCACGCTGGCTGCCAAATATAAGGTCGTGACGCTAGCGCCTACCGCCTCTTCGCCGCAGGTCTATGATACCGGCAACAAATATCTATTTGGCATCTACACCCCCAACGCCACGCTGACTGTACCGCTGGTAGACATTGTGCAGAAGAAGGATCCAAGCCTGAAGACGATGGCGCTTCTAGCGCGTAACGACTTCTTTCCACTCGCGCTGGCAGCCCAAATGAAACAGTCGGCCGAGGCCAAAGGGATCAAGATCATCCTTGAAGAGAAGTTTGCCGTCGGCACGCTGGACCATTCGGCAACGCTGACCCAGGTGAGGGCGGCCAAACCCGACTGGATCTTCGTCGCCGGCTACATCAACGATAATGCGCTGATCGTCAAACAGATGGTCGACCAGAAGGTGTCGGCGCCAGTGATCACTATGCTGACGGGGCCATCCTATCCCGAGTTCATAGACGCAGCCGGCAAGGCGGGCGCGGAAAATATCACAGGCGCTGCCTGGTGGCAGCCCGCCTTGAAATACGACTCGAACGACATCTTCGGATCCACTGAGGGCTATGTGAAAGCGTTCAAGAAGAAATTCGGTTTCGTTCCTGATTACGGCCATGCCTCCCACACGGCCGTAGGCGTCGTTTTCCAAGCGGCCATCGAAAAGGCCGGCTCCATCGATCCGGAGAAGGTCCGCGAAGCGCTCGTCGCGCTGAAGACCAACACCTTCCACGGGCCGATCAGCTTCTCCAAAACCGGACAGGCCGATTCATATGAACCGCCTGTCTTCCAGATCCAGGACGGAAAGACGGCCATTATCTATCCCGACGTGGTGAAGCAGAGCGAGTTCCGCCTGATCGGGAAATAGCGACAAAGACTGAAGTTACCAAAACGGCGCGTGTCCGGGGGCTAGAGCGTGATCTATCTGCAGATCCTCGCCAATGGAGTGGTGCTTGGTTGCCTTTATGCGCTCATCGCCTCCGGGTTCTCGCTTGTTTGGGGCGTGTTGAATGTCATTAATCTCGTTCACGGCTCCATCATCGTGCTGGGCGCCTATATGGCGCTCGGCCTTTATACCGGCTTAGGTCTGGAGCCTTGGTATAGCCTGCTGCTTGCTATCCCGCCGTTCTTTTTACTGGGTTACCTGCTCCAACGGATCGTCATTAACCGCGTCATGGGGGCGCCGGTGCTGGTGACCCTCACTCTGACCTTCGGACTGGAACTGATCGCCAGCAACACCATGCTGTATGTCTTTACAGCCGATTACCGGCGGCTGCTGCTGACCCCGTCGCTAGGCTCGGTGGAGTTCGGCCCCATCATTATCCCGGCCGACAGGCTGGGTGCCATGGTCCTGGCGCTGCTGATGACCTTGGCGCTTTATGTGCTGCTGCGCCAGTCGCGC
Organism: Hyphomicrobiaceae bacterium; assembly: GCA_965223035.1. Taxonomy (GTDB): domain Bacteria; phylum Pseudomonadota; class Alphaproteobacteria; order Rhizobiales; family Hyphomicrobiaceae; genus CAMDPA01. Next base: position 5,615,240 of record OZ244980.1, read on the forward strand.
ATCGGCCGCGCCATAGTCGCCGTTAGGGTCGATGCGGAAGCCGCCAGGCTGATGGGCGTCAACGTGCCCAACATCTACGCCATCGCATTTGGCATCGGCGCTGCCATGGCCGGCTGCGCCGGCGTGCTGATGGCGCTGGTGTTCCCGTTTTCACCAGTCGTCTCCACCACGTTTTTAGGCAAGGCGTTCGTGGTGTGTGTGTTGGGCGGACTGGGCAGCGTGCCGGGTGCAATTGTCGGAGGTCTGGTGCTGGGCATCACCGAGAGCTTCGGCGCGCTGTTTTTCGGAGCAGAGCATGCGATCACCATCGCCTTTAGCCTGCTGATCATCTTTCTTGTGGTGCGCCCACAGGGCCTGCTGGGTAGATGGGGATTTGAATGAAGACCTATCTGCCATTTGCCATCTGCATCGCGCTGTTGCTGCTGCTGCCGCTGTCGCAGGACGGCTATGTGCTACGGCTTGGCACCATCGCCTGCATGTATGCCGTGCTGGCTGCTTCTTGGAACCTGGTCGGCGGGCTGACCGGCTATCCTTCCTTCGCCACCGCCTCCTTCTTCGGGCTTGGCGCCTATACCGGCGGCCTGCTGGTGGTGACCGGATGGCCGCTATTCATCGCTATGCCGGTGGCGGGAGCCCTTGCCTTCGTCTTCGCCTTTGTGCTCGGCGTTATCCTGCTCAGGCTGAGAGGCCACTATTTCGCCATCGCCAGTTTGGCCACCGTTGAGGTGCTGCGCGAGGTGGCACTGTCAGCCACGGGGGTGACCGGCGGTGGCATGGGGCTAAACGTGCCGCGCGTTGCGGACATCAGCGTTCTGGGCGAGGCGATCATCATCTTCTACGCCATGTGGACGCTGCTGGCGATCAGCGCCGTAGCGGGGCTGGTGATCGAAAAGACCAAGCTTGGTTTCGGGTTGACTTGTATCCGCCTCAATGAGCAGGCGGCGGAAACGTCCGGCCTCAATACCATGCTATACAAGGCTTTGGCATTTGGCTTGTCGGCGATTTTGCCGGCCGTGGCCGGTTCGCTCTACGCCTCCTGGGTTGCCTACATTGAACCGTCCGACGTGTTTGACATCCTGCTCTCTATCAAGCCGGTGGTCATGTCGCTGATCGGCGGTGTCGGCTCTACCATTGGCGCCATCGTTGGCGCCTTTGTCTATATCGCCATCGAGGAGATCGTCTGGCGCAATTTCTTGGAGATCAGTACTGCCATGCTGGGCGTGTTGATCGTGCTGCTGCTCCTTTTCCTGCCGCGCGGCCTCGCCTCACTCACCCGTTTCAAGAAGATGTTCACGCATGCTTGAGCTGAGGTCCGTAGCGCGGCGCTTTGGCGGCCTGACCGCAGTCGATGATGTTACGGTCACGTTCGAGCCGGGAACGATTGTCGGGTTGATTGGCCCCAACGGCGCCGGCAAGACGACGCTGGTCAACGTGGTCACCGGGGTCAACCCGGCTTCCAGCGGCCGGGTGACATTTAACGGCAAGGACATCACCAGGCTGAAGCCGCATCAGATCGCCCGACTCGGCATCGCAAGGACCTATCAGGTGGTGCGGCCTTATCAGGAACTCGACCTGCTCGACAATGTCGCCGCCTCGGTTCTGTTCGCGCACGGCGAGACCTCCATTCGTCGAGCCCGCGAACGGGCGGAACATGTGCTGCGCGACGTAAAGCTTGAAAGGTTTGCCCATCAATCCGCCTCCACCCTTACTCTGGCCATGCGCAAGCGCCTGGAACTGGCTAAGGTCATCGCCATGGAACCGAAGGTGGTTTTTCTCGATGAGGTGAATGCCGGACTGAACAGTTCCGAGATCGACCAGGCGCTGGACATGATCCGGGCGCTGACCAGCCGGGAAATCACCATCATCCTGATTGAGCATCTCATGAAAGTCGTGGTCGGCGTGTGCCAACGTGTGCTGGTCATGAAGGAAGGCCGGCTGATCGCCGACGACACACCCAGCCAGGTCATGCAGGACGAGGCCGTGATCGGCGCCTATTTGGGCCAGGCCTTTTCCAAACGGGCGAGAGGCCGCCAATGACCCGGCCACTGACCCTTGAGGGCCTGCAAGCCGGTTATGGCGACATCCAGGTCCTGTGGGAAGTCACGATGACCGTTCCAGGCGACGGCATTTCGGTGCTGATCGGATCCAACGGTGCCGGCAAGACCACCTTGATGAAAACAATTACCGGGCTTCTTCCTGCGAGCGCAGGACGCATCATGTGGGGCGAAACCAGTCTTGTCGGCGCCAGCACGGCGGAGATTCTCAGGCACGGAATCGCCCTCGTGCCGGAAGGCCGCCGGCTGTTCGGCCCCATGACAGTGGAAGAAAACCTGATGATGGGCGCGTTTTCTCGCACCGATGGCGGCAAAGAAATAAAGCTTAGCCTTGAGCGGGTCTATGAGATCTTTCCGCGTCTGAGGGAGCGGCGACGGCAGCCGGCGGGAACACTATCGGGTGGCGAGCAACAGATGTGCGCCATCGGCCGCGGCATGATGAGCACGCCCAAACTACTGATCATCGACGAATTGTCCCTCGGCCTTTCCCCGATCCTGGTCGAGCAACTGTCGGAGAACCTGAAGGAGCTGGCACGTTCTGGCGTGGCCATCTTTCTTGTCGAGCAGGATGTGGCAGCTGCGCTCGACATTTCCCAGGCGGCCTTTGTGATGGATCGCGGCGTCATCACCAAACAGGGCCGGTCTGACGAGATCGCCTCTGACCCAGCCATACTGGAAGCCTACATGGGCGGCATTTAAAGTCGGCTTGGGTTTTTTCGGAACGCGCTGAATGGAGCGCCTGAGCGAATGATCACGACAACTGCAATCGGGCACCGTGACCAGCGAACGACCGATTTGCCAGTCTTACCGGGCCGGCGCTAGATCATCGCGCCTTAAATCGGAACCGCAACGCCGATTCGAATTGCGCCGGTTCCGATTTAAGGCGCAAAGATGATCGCTCTTAAAGTGGTGAGCAACTTTCTGCCTTTAATCGGGATCGTTCCGATTCCGATTAAAGGCAGGTTGCTCTAACTCCGAACAAGGATTTGCTGGTTTCAGCCTTTTGGCGCGGTTCAATACCCCCTCGCCATATCGATTTGCTGCAAGGGTTTCCCGCCGGCACGCAGACGCTGGATGTTAGCGACAAGCTCCTTTGCCACCTGCTGCACGGTCGGGCGGCGGGCGATATGCGGTAAGATGGTGACGCCCGGATGGGCCCACAGCGGGCTCTCGGGGGGGAGGGGCTCTGGCGCAGTGACATCGAGGGACGCGTGGGCGAGCTGGCCGGAGTCCAATGCAGCGATCAGGTCGTCGTCGACAACATGCTTGCCGCGACCGAGGTTCACAATCATCGCGCCCTTCGGCATCATGGCGAACGTGCGGGCACACAGCAGGCCCTCGGTCACCGGCGTCAGGGGCAGCAGGCAGACCGCGATATCGGTCTGACCAAGGAATGCCTCCAGTTGCGCAGTCCCATGAAACATCTGCAGCATGTCTTCGCTACGCGGCGACCGGGTCCAAGCTGAGACCGCAAATCCCAGCGACTTGAGCACGAGCGCGGGCGCCTTGGCCATCATACCCAAGCCCAGGAAGCCGACTCGCCGCTGCTCTGGCCTCACGATCGGATCCTTGAGCCATTCGCGCCTCGCCTGCGCCGCCTCGTACTTCGGCAACTCGCGATGCAGCCGCAGCACATGCATGATGACGTACTCCGTCATCATCGGATCACCGCCGGGCGGCTCAAGCTTGCCGAGCGCCACCCTTGGTCGTTTCGGATGACCCGCGAAGCCTTCAATTCCGGCGGTTCGCGTGAACATCGCCTCCAGATTGGGAAACGCCGGTAGGGCATCGAAATCGGGCCGCATGAACGCCAGGTACTTGACGTCCGCCACGTCCCCCGCATCCGGCCAGAAGCGGACGTCAAGATCGGGCAGGTGTTGTGCGAAGGCGCTGCGCCATTGCTCGGCATCACCGATAAACACGTGCAGGTCGACGATCAGTAGCGCCATGCGGTCCTCCCGGTCTGCCATCAGCAAAAGGCGATTGTACAGTGTCGGTTAGACAGAAACCTTCAGCAAGAGGTGGCCGCCGCGTTCGCCCCCGTTGCAACGCGGCATCTGTCGGCTAAAGGACGCCCCTAGAGCCACCTGACGCCGGGCACCTGCGCACTGATGATCGGTGTTGGATTTTGGCTGGTCGTGAATTTTCTCCGACCTGGCCAGGGGGTGCGGCGGCCGGGCCAGAGGGGTAGATCCGGAACAGACTCAGCGAAAAGTCGGACGTCCGACTTTCAAAAAAGTCGGACGTTCCCTTTTGTTCCGCATAAGTTCCGCCGCAAAAATCCCTAACCCCCTGAAATCATTGGCGACCCCGGCAGGACTCGAACCTGCGACCCTCAGATTAGGAATCTGATGCTCTATCCGGCTGAGCTACGGGGCCACGCGTGGTGTGGGCGTGTTTAGGAAAATTCCATGACCGCCGCAAGGCGTGAACACATGGCTCACATGACGCCGGACCGTGGCAGCGTTGGTTGGCAGCGCGCATGGCGGCGCGCATGGCGGCGGCGCGATCGATAGCCCTGCGGCCGGCGCGCCGAACTGGGGAGCCGAATCCAGCGGCGGCGATGGCAGGGGCTTTGCCGGTAGCGCCACGATGGCGGCGCGCCCATCTGTCGAGCAACCGACCCCGCTGTTGAGCCAAGTCCACGGCCGTTGGTGGCGTGACGCCCGGCCGGCCAAATCGGTAGCGCAAGGCGATGACGGCACCGGTCCGTTGGCGCTCCGCCGCCATGGCACTGCCGGGGTTGTTTGGGCACTGCCGGGATTGTTTGGGCACCGCCGGATTGTTTGGGCACCGCCGGATTGTTTGGGCACCGCCGGATTGTTTGGGCACCGCCGGATTGTTTGGGCACCGGAAGCGGGCCGACCGGCCATGACGGTCCGCATGCCTTCGCCCGGTTCGGCGCCGGCACGCCGGCCGACTTGGTCGCCACCACTTCGTCACCTAAACTGTGGCTGTCAGTCGGGGCGGCACGGCCCGCCCGTTGACATTCGCCCCAGACTTCGCGGGCGATCCATCAACTCGATCAGGAACGCTGCCATGCCGAGCGTCGTCATTCGCAACATTGGTGAACTGTTCACCGGCGACATTGATCGGCCGGAAGCGGCGGTCCGAGAGCTGCGCATCGAGAACGGCCGGATCGTGGCGATGGAGGCCGCTGCGGCGTCGGCGCCGGCCGATCTGATCATCGACGCGGCGGGCGGCGCGGTGCTGCCCGGTCTGGTCGACGGCCACGTCCACCCGGTGTTCGGCGAATGGACACCGGCGCAGGACGCCTTGGGTTGGATCGGAAACTACCTGCACGGCGGCACCACCAGCATGGTTTCGGCGGGTGAGTTGCACGTGCCCGGTCTTGACTACCAGCAGCTGACACCTGAATTGGTCACGTCGCTGGCGATCGTCACCGCCGCGACCACCGGGCGGGTCCGCTGGAGCGGCGTGAAGGTTCACGCGGGCACAGCGCTGCTGGTGCCTGGCATGACAGCCGCGCAGTTCGATCGCTTGGCCGCCGGCGGCACCAAGTTCACCAAGTTTCTATTCTATCCGTTCGGTGACGAGATCGAGGAAGCGCAACGCTATGTCGCCTGGAGCCGAGAACGCGGCATGCGGGTCAAGGTTCACACCGGTGGGGTGTCGCGCTCCGGGGCGAGCGCGGTGTGCGGTTATCAGGTCTTGTCGTGGCTGCAGCCGGATATCGCCGCCCATGTCAGCGGCGGTCCAATTCCGATGAGCGATCAGGATCTCGATCAGGTGATCGCGCAGACGGGGTTCGCATTGGAGATCTGCTCGTCAGGCAACTATCGCTCTACCGAACGGGCTGTCCGACGGCTCAGCGCCACCGGCCAGCTCGCCCGCCTCACGTTGGGAACCGACACGCCAGGCGGCACTGGCGTGATCCCGCGCGGGATGCTGCGCAACATCTTGTTCCTGTCGTCGATCTGCGCGTTGACGCCGGGCCAAGCTGTCGCGGTCGCGACCGGGAATACGGCACGGGCGCATGGTCTCGATGTGGGCGTGATCGAGGTAGGCAAACCCGCCGATCTGATCGTATGTGGGCCGGTGAAAGGATCGATGGGAGCGTCGTTGCGTGAGGCCATCTCCAACGGCGACCTGCCCGGGATTTCTCATGTTCTGGTCGATGGCGTGCCGCTGGTGTCCGGGACCAGCCGGCAAACCCCACCGCCGGCAACGCCTGCGTTCTTTTGCTGCTGCTCGCTCGACGGCTTTGCCGGTCAGCGCGGCTGAGGCGCACGGTTTGCGGACAGATGGCGCGGCGGCGCACGGTGAACATCGCAACAGGTCTTCACGCTTCAGCCCCAATGCTGATGCCCAGTGACCCCGATCGGTGAGGGAGCGGCCGCGCCGGATCACACAGCAGCAGGCCGCTGAAGGGGCTGGGCATGAAGGGCGCGATCCGGATCGGGTATCAGATGGCGCGAACGGCTGTTCGGCTGACGCCTGGATCCTTGACTCGGAAGGCGGAAGCGCCTTGCCGGCCGACGCCCGGTCAAGCGCGTTCGAGCCCGATTGAGGCGCGTTCGCCATCGTGGATGTCGCGATGACCGTGCTCGATTGGCTGGTGATCGGCGGCTACGGCCTCATCGTGTTGTTGGTCGGGTTTGCCGCCGGCCGGGGATCTGCGAACCAAGACGACTACTTCCTGGCGGGTCGGCGGCAAGGCTGGGCGCCGGTTGCAGCATCGACGTGGGCCACAAAGCTCTCGGCATTGACATTCATCGGCGTTCCCGGAGCGGCGATCGCCGGCAACTTCGCCTACGCGCAGCTATGGGTCGGTTCATTCCTCGCCGCCTATCTGGTGGCGGTGCTGTTCATCCCGGCATTCTACCGGCTCCGTGTCGCCACGGTCTATGAGTTCCTCGGCCACCGGCTGGGACCCCATACGCGGACCAGCGCCGCCTTGGTGTTCATTGTCAGCCGCTGCCTGGCCAGTGCGGTCAGATTGGCCGGATGCGCCATCGCTGTGTCCGTCTTCTTCGGCATTTCGCTGATCCAGGCCATCGCTCTCAATGCCGGGATAGCTGTCATTTATGTGCTTACCGGCGGCCTACGTGCCGTGATTTGGACCGACACCCTGCAACTGGTGCTGTTTCTCTCTGGCGCAGTCGCAACCATCATTTACGTGGGCCTGGCGCTGCCCGGCGGTTTTGTCGATATCGTCGCAATCGGATCGTCGGTAGACAAATTTCAAATTTTCAATTTCGGGCTGGATTTGGCTGACGCCACCACATTTTGGACCGGGAACGTGTTTGCCCTTGTTCTGGGCTTGGCGACGGGTGCAGCGGATCAGGATATTGCGCAACGCGCCTTGGCCTGCCCAAATCCGCGACAAGCCAAGATCGCGGTGGTCTCGGCGGGAGCGGCGGACTTGCTCAGCACCCTCCTGTTCCTGGCGACTGGTGCCGCCGTATTCGCCTATTATAATGCCCTTCCCCAACAAGCAGTCGTGGATCTGGCTGCACAACATCGATACGATTACATCTTTCCGCATTTCATTCGGCACGACTTACCCGCCGGACTTCGTGGCCTGTTGGTGGCCGCGCTGTTCGCGGCAGCGATGTCATCGCTTGATTCTGCCTTGTCCGGGCTCGCCTCTACAGCGCATTTCGACCTCAAGGCGTCGCGATGGTTCACATCGGACACCGGCCTTTTCGGACCTAGAATGATGGTTGTGCTGTTTGCGATCGTGCTGGTCGTGATCGCCATCTCGTTCGGCGCGCAACCGTCGATTCTATGGTTCGGCTTGAAGATCATGGGCTACACCTACGGTGGGCTGCTCGGGTTGTTTCTGCTCGCCGCATTGGCAAATCGTTGGGCCGACGACGGGCTCAGTGCGCTTGCGGTGGTGAGCAGCATTGCCGTCGTTGTCGCCGCCACACAACTTGACGTCGGCCCGGCGCCGATCCCCTGGCCCTGGGCCGTGGTGATCGGCTCAGCCTGGACCTGCGTCGCGTCGATGGCTCTAACGTACCTGCAACGGCGCTGCTGGCCACGCTCTCCGTGACGGTCGGTGGTGACGGCGCCTGGCACGGGTTCAAACTCGACGTCCGAAACTGTTGATATCTCTGCTCCGGTTTCAAACTGCCCGCACCGGCACTTGACGCTCGTTTACAAAGCGGCCAGCTGTCGTGTCGAATGACCAAGGTGGTGCGCGATCGCAGCGGGCGGTGCCGTGGATCAGAATGCTGGGCTGCAACAGAACGCCGCGATCCTTGCTCGCGCGGAGCGAGGTTGTTTGCGTGTGAGTTTGTCGTGCCTCAGATTGCCATCGCGATCATCCCACCAACCCGAACCGCGGCCGCTGTCGCTTGTCGAAGACGCACGATCGACGACCTTCTGGGAGTAATCACGGTTTCGAAGTCTTACCCGATGATCTGGTGAGCGGCACACGACAAGCCGCCCGCCAACAGCTGGCGCCAAGGGGGCGGTAATCGCTCGCGATTATGCCAAAGTTGAGCGCTATCGCAGCGCTGACCCGGCGCGGAACTGCTTGTGACATGCATTAACACCGTCATGACGCAGCACGTGCCCTTTCATTGCCTAGAGCAACCTGCGTTTAATCGGAATCGGAACGATCCCGATTAAAGGCAGAAAGTTGCTCACCACTTTAAGAGCGATCATCTTTGCGCCTTAAATCGGAACCGGCGCAATTGGAATCGGCGTTGCGGTTCCGATTTAAGGCGCGATGATCTAGGTGTCGCCAATCGGTCCAATGCCGCAGCTAACAGCGAGCCCGGCGTCGTGAGAGGACAAAGATGACCCTTCCTGCCCTAGACACCCTGCGAATCGCCGTCATCGGCCTTGGTTATGTGGGCTTGCCACTTGCTGTCTACTTCGGGCAAAAATTTCCGGTGATCGGCTTCGACATCGACAGCCGGCGCATTGGTGAATTGCGGCACGGGCTTGACCGCACCCGCGAGGTGTCCGCCGAAGAGCTGACCGCGGCGAGCCTGCTTGACTACACCAGTGACCCCGACGTGCTGGCGTCCTGCAACTTCTTTGTTGTCACGGTTCCCACGCCGATCGACGCCGCCAAGCGACCCGATCTCACCGCGCTAGAGAAGGCGAGCGAGACCGTAGGTCGGGCGCTGGCGCCCGGCGCTGTCGTGGTTTACGAATCGACAGTGTTCCCAGGCGCGACGGAAGAGGTGTGCGTTCCCATACTTGAGCGCACGTCCGGTTTCGTCTTCAACACGGATTTTTTCGTGGGTTACAGCCCGGAGCGGATCAATCCGGGGGACCATGAGCACCGGCTTCCGACCATCACCAAAATCACCGCGGGCTCGACGCCGGAGGTGGCCGATTTGGTGGACCAGGTCTATGCGAGCATTATCACCGCGGGCACCTACAAAGTGAGCTCGATCATGGTGGCGGAGGCGGCCAAGGTCATCGAGAACATTCAGCGCGACGTCAACATTGCGCTGGTCAACGAGCTCGCGTTGCTGTTCAAGCGGATGGGGGTTGAAAGCCGCGAGGTATTCGATGCGGCCGGCACCAAGTGGAACTTTCACAACTATCGACCGGGCCTGGTCGGCGGCCACTGCATTGGCGTCGACCCCTATTACCTGACCCACAAAGCCAACATGCTCGGGTTTCACCCGGAGGTGATCCTGTCGGGTCGGCGGACCAACGATGACATGGCCCAGTTCTTGGCGCACGATGTGGTGTCCGTGATGCTGAAACGAAATATGGCGGTGGGCTCTGCCAGGATTCTCGTCATGGGCTTTGCCTTCAAGGAGAACTGCCCGGATACGCGAAACACCAAGGTCGCCGAGCTGGTGGAAGAACTCACCTCTTTCGTACGCCAGATCGTGATCTTCGATCCCTTCGTCGACGCGGACGACGCGCGGGAGGCGTATGGATACGAGGTGGCAACCGCCTGGCCGGAAGGTCCGTTCGACGGCATCGTGCTGGCCGTCAGGCACAGCGCGTTCGTTGAGGCGGGTGTCGAACGGCTCAAAGCGATGTTGACGCCGTCGACGGGCTTTATCTACGACGTGAAAGGGGCGTTCTCAATTGCCGCGAGCGATGCGCGCCTTTAGTTTGGCGCGATGGCGAGCGCGGGCTCGGCAGAGGGAAACGGGGTCAGCGGCGAAGCGGTTGGCAACGGCACGTAGGTCTGCCAATGGGATCCGATTTGGCACGGGACACGATTGACGGCAATCGGTTGGTGGTAACGGGCGGTCAGCAACGGGCTGACGGCAAAATGGGGTATCGCGATGAGTGATCGGCTAAAGACGTTTACGTTGATTGGAGTGGGCGGCTACATCGCGCCGCGCCATCTGCGGGCGATCAAAGAAAACAATGGCTTGTTGCTGGCAGCGCTCGATCCTTCGGATTCGGTCGGGATTATCGACAGCCACTTTCCCGACGCCCGGTTCTTTACCGAGTTCGAGCGATTTGACCGCTATATCGACCTCAAACGCCGATCTGGAGAAGGTATCGATTACGTCAGCATCTGCTCGCCGAACTATCTGCACGATGCGCACGTCCGTTTCGCGTTGCGCTCGGGCGCCGAGGCGATCTGCGAAAAACCGCTCGTCCTTAATCCTTGGAACATCGATGGCCTGGCCACGATCGAGCGCGACACCAACCGCAAGATCAACACCATCCTGCAACTGCGGCTGCATCCGGCCATCATCGCGTTGCGCGAGCAAATCGGCAACAGCGCCAACGACCGCATCCACGAAGTCGACCTAACCTACATCACCTCACGGGGGCGTTGGTATTATACCTCCTGGAAGGGCGATGAGGCCAAATCAGGTGGTATCGCCACCAATATTGGTGTCCACTTTTTCGACATGCTCGGTTTTGTGTTCGGTGGCTTGAAGCGCAACGTCGTCCACCATCGCGCCGCGGACTGCGCGGCCGGCTATCTCGAGTATCAACGCGCCCGCGTTCGCTGGTTCTTGTCGATCAACGTGCGTGATGTTCCGGCCCATTTACGGGACAAGCAGCGGACGTTCCGCTCCATCACGGTCGATGGCAAGGAGCTGGAGTTCTCAGAAGGGTTCACCGACCTTCACACGTTGAGCTATCGCGAGATCATGGCCGGCAATGGCTTTCCACTTGAAGAGGTCCGTCAATCCATCGAAACGGTTGCGAAAATCCGAACGGCCGATATCGAACTCAACAAGGGTGAGCAACATCCGTTCTTGGCCGCCGTTCGCAAGGACGAGGGCAGATACCGCAATGGCTGGCCGGTCTAAAGCGCGTCAGTGTTAGCTGGGACCATCCCACGCCTCCGCCCGGCCACTCAATGGCATGATGTTCTGGTTGACCCGGCGGGGGAGCGGGACGGCACGGCGGTTCCGCGTCACGAGGAAATGAACTCAACGCGGAGCGTTGCGCTGCACGTCAGCGGAGATCATGTCGCGGTCGCGGCGCTGCAGACTTGGCGCCGCGCAAGCGGGCGCGCGAACCTTGCTGCGGCGCCTGGCAAAGTCTGACCGCTTACGGGCTTTCGCGCCTGAGACGTCCCATGGTCGCCTGATCCACGCCCTCAAGCTCGGCCCGAACTTGCGCAGCACGATGCCGATAGGTATGTGCGCTGAGGACGTGATCAAGTGCCTGGTCGACAATGCGCTGGCAGCTCCGCCAATCCTTTAACCGCAGGACCGCATCGGCAGCATTGGCGTAATCGGGATCCAATGCGATGTAGTGCTCGTCGGGCGTCAGAATGTCATTGAACCGCCCGCGCAACATAATTTGACAGGTCTTGGTACCGATAGCATCAAAATGGCGCGAAGAGATCGCCTTGCCGTACACCGGGGCGGGCTCCGCATCACGGAAAAATAGGTCATGCAGCTCGGAGAACGGAGTCTTGAAATCCTCGAAAATTTCGAACTTCACCGGGCTGCGCTTAAGCAATCCCCAAATCGTGGATTTCACCGACCAAGGCAGGCGCCTGGCCAGGCCGCGCAGCGGACCCTGGTTCGAAATTGTGAGGCTGCTCCGCTTTTGCTTCAGGTAGGAGTGAATCCGCGTAATGCGCGCGTCATCCTGCTCCAAATACCAGCTCCCCGTCTCAGTCGAAATCGTGGCGCGACACCTCGCCAGAAACGCAGCCCACTGCGTGCGGCTTAAGCGATTGTCCTCGCTGATATCAACATTTAACTTGAAACGGTCCGCGTTCTCGCGAAAGAACCCGATTAATCCGTTGCGATCATCGTCACCGAGAAATGCCGGGTAGCGATAGCCTTTGACGCCGATGTCCAAGCAACGATCGGAAAAGGCAGGACCAGGCTTGAAAATCTTGGGATTGAGCGCGTGCGGAACAGAGATGATCCGCAGCCCCTTGCCGCCGTATAAAAAGGTTCCGGCCTCGGCGAGGAGCTGCGTTGCTACGACGTCGCAGCGCGCCAGCGTGAACAGCCGCACCTTCTCGAGCAGCGAGACGTAAGGGGAGTTGAACTCGTTGCCGACAAAGCTCAGCAGCTTCGCACGCTTGCGCTCTCCCAGAATGGGCGCGATCGGCGCGAAATACTCCAACGTGTCGCTGTTGCAGCTATGCAGCATGATGATCGCATCGAAGTCCTCGACCATGCCAGCCAAGCGACTGGGCGTCATGTGCAGCAGGTTCTCGACCTGACAGTCGAATTCCGGGCTCTCGCAAAACGCATCGCGCCAGTCGTCATAGTAGGCGGCGCGGCTTGGATAGACCAACGTCAAAACCAGCGTCCGCACACGGCTGACACCGAGTTCAGCCTTTGAAACCATGGGCGTGTTCCAAGTTCGAGCCGTCAAGCGATCAAGCCCGCCAAGTTCCACGCATGCACTATGGTTACATTGAATTTCATGCTGCGGCCCAATGCCTCCGCGGATCAATATCCATCCAAGCTCGTAGTTTGCCTCTGGCACACGCCCCCCTCGCAGTCCCAATAGCAGAACTCCACCATTCTTGGCTAGCCGACCAGCCGCCACGCATCCGATTCCCACACGGATAACCTGTTGAAATATCGTCTGTCGAGACGCCGGCGACGCGTGGGCGGGCAAGTATTTGCCGACCTCTCAGCGCTGCCTCGCCACCGACGCCAAGAGCGCTCCAGCGCGAGCTCGAACCATCCTGATCCTAGCCACCCACACCAGCGGGCCATGGAGGGCCGGGTGGGAGAGCGGGAACGATCCAGCGCACTCTGACGCGCCATTGTGCCACGTCATCCGGCACGTGAGACCCATCACCGGTTCCGTCCGGCCGGATCAAGCTCCCGACGGCTGAGGCAGACCAAGCCGATCCATCCCCACAACGCGACCGCACCTCGAACGCCATCGTCAGCTCGACCACAGCCACCGCCGTTGCTGAAGCGTCGTCGTGAGCGCGCGGGAGGCCGCCACGTGCAGCGCCGTGACCGGCGCGGCGCAGGACCGCCTTCTCCCTTGCACCTGTGGACGGCCCGGGCCACCCTGCCCCTCCACCAACGTCAGGGCTTGGCATCGATGCGTAACCGCAGCTCCGCTTTGTCGGCGTTGGCCAGAGCGCCCGTCATCCGGGTCTGGCGACATCGCGACTTTGCACTGATGATGTCGGGCATCGGCCCCTATTACACCACGGGATGGATCCAGCGCATCGCGATCGGCTGGTTGGCGTGGGATTTGAGTGGGTCCCCGGCCTGGCTAGGGGCGGTGGCGATGGGGGAATTGGCGCCGATGCTGTTGATCTCCCCGTTCGCCGGAGCGCTGGTGGATCGGTGGGACCCGGCCAAGCAGATGAAGCTCACATTGACGGGCCTGCTCGGCGTATCCGCGATCATGGGCTTGGCGACGTTCGGCGGCGTCATGACGATCGACATCTTGTTTGCGCTGGCGCTGATCAATGGCGCGCTGATCTCGCTCTACAATGCCGCGCGCCAGACCTTGGTCCCGGCATCGGTCCCTCGCAGTGATTACCCCAGCGCCGTTTCGCTCGACTCGGCGCTGTTTCATGGATCGCGGTTCATCGGTCCGATCCTGGCGGCGTTGGTGATCAAGCACCTCGGCATCGGCTATGCTTTCCTGATTCACGTCGCCGGCTGCGCGATCTTTATTCTCAACGTGACGCGAACCCGGATTCCACCGCCGGTACGCAAATCCCGGCCGAAGCGGTTGCTGACCGAAGTGCTTGAGGGTGTGCGCTACGTGCGAAATCAGCCCGGTATCGTCACGTTGTTCATAACCTTAGCGATCGTGTCGACCGTCGCCCGCCCGATCCAAGATTTTCTGCCGGGGTTCGCCGATGTGGTGTTCAAATCAGGGGTCGATGGCTTGGCCATGCTCGCCTCATCGCTCGGCCTCGGCGCGTTGTCGGGAGCGACATGGATTGCAATGCGGGGGCATACCCGCGGCATGACTCACATCATCGGCTTCGCCACGTTAGGCATGGCGGCGGCCCTGCTCGGGTTTACGGGCACCGAGCAACTGCTATGGGGCGCCACGTTTGCCATGCTGGTGGGATTTGCGCTCACCGTGATGTCGACGGGCATCGCGACGATGACCCAAATGGCCGTCTCCGACGACATGCGTGGCCGGGTGATGAGCCTTTATGCCATGATCTATCGGGGCATGCCCGCGTTCGGCACGCTGGCGATCGGGCTAGCGGCGGAAAGCCTGGGTCTGCGCGTCGCCTTCGCCGTCGCCGCGGCCATCTGCCTGGGGGCTTGGTTGGTCCTGACGCCCCGCGCGGCTGCAGTCGATGCCGCGTTGAACGAGGCGCGTCGCTAAAGCGTTTCAGTTCGCTGGATCCATCCCGCTCCCGCTTCCAGCCACCGGCAACGTCGCGCCATGGGCTGGCCAAGCGGGGAGCGGGCCGGCACGGCAAATCGGTCTAAGGCGGATATGAATTGGCCGGCACCAACGACGCCAACGGTGGGTGCAGCCCGCCGAACGAGCGCGCGCGCACGTCAGACGATCTCATCTGCGCGCTGCTGCATGGCGATCAGCGAGCTGCGCCGGACGAAGTCGCGGTGGGCGACGGGGTCGGCGGCGATCCGGCGCAAGTTATCGAGATTGGCTTGTCGGACCTTTGGGTCGCGCTCCTCCAACGTGCGCTTGTTGGCGATCGACTGCGCCTGAACGTATTCGATCGCCGTCAATCGGCGCTGGCGGTCGTAACGCGCGAGCAGCGGCTCGGGCGCGGCGCCGCGCCAGATCTCGTGCAGCTTGTCGGCCAGGTTGAGGCCGTCTTGAAAGCCGCTGTTCATGCCCATACCGCCGATCGGGTTGTTGATGTGCGCTGAATCGCCGGCCAGCGCGATCCGGCCCTGATAGAACGCGCCGGCCACCCGCTGGTGCACGTGGTACATGTTGCGGTGGACGACCTCGACCGATCCGGCCCCAGGCAGACACTCGGCGAACCGGGCGTTGATCCACGCATCGCTCATGACGTCCTCGTCGGATTCCCCGGTCTTGGCTGGAAAAACGCAGCGCCACAGCCCCTCGAACTGCTCGCCGGGCACCTTCATCAAAGCAACCCAGCGTTCCGGGTGCGCGCAATAATTCCGCAGGCGGAAGCCCATGGCCTGTTCCAAGTCGCGGGTGGTGGTGACGATGTTGAAGCGCTCCGGCCAGGTGAAGCCTTCAAAACTCACGGCCAAAGCTTGGCGCACGATCGAACGACCGCCGTCGCATCCCACCAGCCAACGGCCGCGATGCACCTCCTGGCTGCCGTCGGGCAGGCGGACGGTGGCCTCGACCCAATCGGGTCCCTGGCGCACGGCGACCACATCGACCGGTCGCCGCATCGTGAAATCGGGGTAGCGCGCCGCGGCCTGCAAGGCGGTCAACACGGTTTTGTGCTGCTCCAGTTGGATGACGAAGGGATAGTCGGTGTCGCCGGCCAGATATCGATAATCGAATTCGGCCACGATCTCTTGCGTGATGCGATCGCGCCATTGAAAGAGCGGCGATTCCAAGCCCTGGCGGATCAGCGCGTCGGTCAGTCCCAACGTCGCGAACAGGTCGAGCGTGGACGGCTGCAGCGTCGCCGCACGATGATCCTCCGCCGGCTTGTCGAGCCGGTCAAATACTGTCACCGGGATACCGTGCATGGCCAGCCGCAGCCCGGTGATGGTGCCAACCGGCCCGCCGCCGACGATCAAGATGCGGTCGATGTCTGGCATATCACCATGTTCCTCCAAGGGCGTAACGATCGGGATTATATCGTCAAGCTTGCCTTCCCGTTGATGCCCAGTACAGTTCCGCTCGGTACGGCGCGTCAACGATCGCCGTCGCGGCGCGTGGGCGCCAGGGCCAGATCCAGCAAGCCAAGGGAGATGCCGGGTGGGGGTGCAAATCGCAACGATCGTGCTCGCGGCGCAAGATGATACCTCGGGCCTCGCCCGGCAGCTGAGCAGCTGGAAACCGGAGCGTATTCGCAAGCTCGCGCTGCTTTATAAGGTCGAGGGCGAGTATCAGGACGGCTCGCGCGAGCGCGCGCGCAATGCCGCCTTCACCGTGCTGCGCGAGCATGGACTGGAGCACCGGGCGGAGATGGTGACGGTGGTGGGATGCGAGGGTCTGGCCACGCCTTTCGGCTACGTGTTGGCCGACATCGACGACGGTAAAACAACCGATCGCTCCAAGCGTTTGGCCATTGGCTTGGCGCACGGGCCGATCCCTGCTGACGACGATCTCGACCGGGCGGCTTTCAAGCTGCACGTCGCCAAGGTGGTGACGGCGGCAGTAGCCGACGCTGAGCTCAAGCCGGCCGATGTCGTCACCGCGATTGTCAACACACCGCAACCGATGCGCGGTGATATCGGCGCGCGCGGCCGCAAGGCGAGGGCCGTCGCAGCGCTGGGTGCCGGGATCGGCTTGGGTGAGATCGAGGCGGGGAAGGTTCGCGAGACCGCCCTAATGGCGGCCCATGATCTTTTCACCCGGCGGGTTCAAACGTTTGCGGGGCCCACCGTGAAGCAAGTGGAGGCGATCGTCATCGGCAACCGCGCCGGCGCGGGCGGTGATTTCATCGCGTGCTCGACGGTGACCAGCGATCTCGCCGACATGCGACCGCTAAAGCGCATGCTGGTCAAGGCAGGGTTGACGCTTGATCGCAATGGCGAGATCGCGACGCCGAAACGCATTGCGGCGATGATCGTGAAGTCCGGAATCCCGGCCGACGGTGTGATCCATGGCCGTCGCACCACCTTGTTCGAGCCCGGCCTAGCGGTTGAAAAGCACGTGCGCGCCGCCCAATCCGGACTGATGGCCGGTCTGCTCGGTACCACCTGCGCGTTCAACACATTCGACCCTATTCACCAGTGCCCGGTCGGTGGCTCGGCGGCCTGCGCCATCGTCCGCGCGGGATAGCCAGATGGCCATCGGCTACGCAGCACAGTCGGGGCCGACGCGACCAAGAGGTGCAACATGCCAACCTTCAAAGGCGGCTGCCAATGTGGCGCAGTTCGTTACACGCTCAACGTGGAAAGGTTTGTGATCTACGCGTGCCACTGCTTGGAGTGCCAAAAACAATCGGCCTCGGCGTTCGGATTGTCGGTGCCGATCCAGTTGGCAGACCTTGACATCAGCGGTGCGCTGAGAGCCTACGAGCGCGACACCGCCAGCGGTGGACGGACGGCATGCTGGTTTTGCCCGGCCTGTGGCAGCCGGCTCTACCATCAGCCCAAGGCGGCGCCCGATCGGGCCACGTTGAAGGGCGGCACGCTCGACGATACCAGTGCACTGAAGGTGGCCGGCCATCTTTGGGTCTGTCGCAAGCAGCCGTGGGTGAAATTGGACCCATCGGCCCCGGCCTACGACACGCAGCCGACCGACCTCAGCGTTTGGCGCCAACAACTGTCGGCAGGCGGATGAGCCCGTGGACTGCGAGGTCAGGCCTCTGCCGATCTTCGAGACGGCCATCATGGTGGCCCTCTTCACCTATTCCAATCTCGTTTATTTGGCCAGAATCGCTTGGCTCGGCGTTGTCGTGCTGTTGGTGGCTAGATCATCTTTGCGCCTTTAATCGGAACCGCAAAGCCGATTCCGATTAAAGGCAGGTTGCTCTAGCTTGCTGCTCAGACAAGTGGACGGCGTGACCTACAGTGTGCTCACGCTGCTGTGCTGGGTGCTTTTTGTGCTCGTGGGGGCGATGATCGCCGTGGCGTGGAGTCGCTTCATCTTGCTCGGCGAGCGCCAGGCGCAAGCCTGGTATTTTGACATTGACCGGCGAATACTGATCTACGCCGGCTACAATGTCCTTCTCGCTGTCTGCATAACGGTGATCTACATCCCGGTACTGATCGTTGCGTTGCTGACATCCGCCAGGCTGTGGATCCTGGCGGCCTTGCTGGTTTGCACTGTGATCGCGCTCCGGATCGCGGCCAGGCTCGGCCTGATCCTCCCGGCCAAAGCACTGGCGTCGCGCAACGTAACGCTGAATAGCGTTTGGGCGATGACCGCCCCCCATGGCTGGACGCTGCTCGCTGGCCGGTTGCTGGCGACGTTGGCCATGGTGCCGCTGTACCTGTTGGCTGCCCTTGCCGGTATCGCGCTGCAAGCGTCAGGGTTGGGGCCAACCAGCGGGGTTCATCAATTGATCGGCATCGTGTCCGGGATCGCCGGTGGTGCCGTGCACATGGCGTTCCTGTCGTTGGCGTTCCGACACATTTACGGGCTGAGCCCTCATCTGCCGCAAGCGCGGGTGTGAATAGCCGGCCGCCCACGCTCGATTGTTTCGGCCATTGGCGGAATCGCCTGACCGGACGGGGAGCGGGATGGTTCGAGCTCACTCTGAATAACTATCGGGAAAGGGCGATCACGTCCCGGTAAACTTCGGCTTACGCTTTTCCATGAAAGCACGGCGGCCTTCGATGTAGTCATCGGAGTCGAAGCAAGCCTCCACCAGCGCCTCGACACGTGCGAGATCTTGTTCGCCAGGCGGCTTCGAGCGTTCACGGGCGGCGGCCTTGATGGCGGCGATGGTCAATGGCGCGTTGTCGCAAATCTGGCCCGTTATCTCGTTGATCGCGGCGTCGAGTTCGCCAACCGGCACGACGCGATTGACCAGGCCGATGCGCAGCGCTTCCTCGGCGGTGAATTGGCGCGCCGTGAAGAACATCTCCATGGCGAAGGCGATGCCGACGATCTCGGCCAACCGATTGACCCCGGTGGCGCCATAGCCAAGGCCAAGCCGCGCAGCGGGCACACCGAACCGTGCGTCCTCGGAGCAAATGCGCAGATCGCAACAGGCCGCCAGGTTCATACCGCCGCCAATGCAATAGCCCTGGATCTTGGCGATCGTTGGTTTTGGAAAGTTATAGAGCTGCTGATAGGCGCGGCCACCGATTTCAGAATACCGCTTTTGCGCCTCGGCGCTGGCGCGCTCGCTTTCGAACTTGGAGATGTCGGCGCCCGAGACGAACGCTTTGCCGCCAGCACCGCTGATCACCAGCACCCGCAGCGCTGGATCGGCGGCGAATTGGCTCAACAGGTCGCTCATGCGCGCCCACATTTCGAGCGAAACCGCATTGCGCCGAGCCGGGTTATTGAACACGATTTGGCCGACCCCACCCTGGCTGCTGGCGAGCAGTTTTGCTTCTACGGAGGGCTCTTGGCGTTCGGACATAAGGCGAACCTCGTCTGTCGGCGGGCTAGGACTTGGCGGGTTAGGACTTGGCGGGCTTTGGCGCCGCGCCTGGCGGCGATCCGAGCTGAATGGCGCCGGCCGCGGCCAGCTGCTCAACCTCGCCGGCTGAATATCCGACCTCTTCGAGCACCTCCGCGGTGTGCTCGCCAGCGCCGGGTGGCGGTCGGCGCACAGACCAGTTGGACCGGCTCATTTGGATCGCTTGGGCGACGATCTGGCTTCGGCCGCGCTCGCGGCTGTCGACGTCGGCGGCCATTCCCAGATGCTGCACCTGTGGGTCCGCGAACACCTTGTCGATGGTGTGGATCTCGCCACACGGCACGCCGGCCGCGTTCAACCGTTCGATCCAATAAGCCGAGGTCTGCTTCATCGTATGCTGGCCGATGATGGCGTTGAGGCTCGCACGATGGGTGGAGCGGGCGGCGCCATCGGCGAACTCCGGCGCGTCCAACTGGGGATCGGCGAGCAGCTGTTTCAGTCGCCGCCACAGGTCCTCGCCGGCCGAGGCGATGTTGATGTGGCCGTCGGCGGTCTTGAACACGCCGGTCGGGATGGTGGTCGGGTGGTCATTCCCGGTCTGGCTGGGCACCTCGTGATCCATCAGCCAACGCGCCGCTTGAAAATCCAGCATGAACACCTGCGCCTGCAGCAATGAGGACTGCACCCATTGGCCTGTTCCGGAGCGTTCCCGCTCCAACAGGGCCATCAAGATGCCCTGCGCGCTCAACAGCCCGGCGGTGAGATCCGCCAGCGGAATACCCACCCGCATCGGCCCACGCCCCGGCTCGCCGGTGATCGACATCAAGCCACCGAGCCCTTGCGCGATCTGATCAAGACCAGGCCGATCGACGTAGGGCCCGTCCTGCCCGAACCCGGAGATCGACGCCAAAATGATGCGCGGATTGATGGCGGCGAGACTTTGATAATCGATCCCGAGGCGGCCCTTGACGTCGGGCCGATAATTCTCGACCACCACGTCGGCCCGCGACACCAAGCGGCCGAACACCTCGAGACCGGCCGGCTGCTTGAGGTCGATGGCGATCGCCCGCTTGTTGCGATGCAGGTTCTGGAAGTCGGAACCGGCGCGCGGGCCGCCCAATTGGCCGCCAGCGCCGGCGGCGGTGACCGGCGCCTCGACCCGGATCACGTTGGCACCCCAATCGGCCAGCTGGCGCACGCAGGTCGGCCCGGCGCGCACCCGGGTCAGATCGAGCACGGTGTAGGGTTTCAGCACGTCGCTGGCAGGCTCGAACGGCATCGACAGGCGCTCCGGCGTTCTACGGTACGGCGAAAACGTTGGCGCGGCGAGGTTCGCGCTGTCAACTGCTTGTGGCGGGGCGCCGCCGGCTTCACTCGGCCAGCCGGGCCTCGATGGCGTCGAGCGCGGCGGCCGCCTTGCTGCCGTCCGGACCACCGGCCTGGGCCATGTCGGGTCGGCCGCCGCCACCTTTGCCGCCGAGCGCCTCGGCACCGGCGCGCACCAATTCTACCGCATTGTAGGTCGCCACCAAATCCTTGGTGACGCCGACCGCGAGCCCGGCCTTGCCATCCTCGGTGACGCCGACGATGGCAACCACGCCGGTGCCCACTTGCTGCTTGCCGTCATCGACCAGACCACGCAGGTCCTTCGGGTTCAGGCCCTGGACGGTGCGCGACAACAGCTTGATGCCACCGACCTGCTTGATCGGTGTAGCTGGCTGCGCCGCCGATCCATTACCGCCGGTGGCGCCGGCCAAAGCCACTTGACGCTTGGCCTCCGTCAGTTGACGTTCCAGCGCCCGGCGCTCCTCAACCAGCGCCTTGACGCGGTCGACCACGTCCTCGGACTTGGTGCGCAAAAGACCTGCCAGCTCGCGCACGCGCTCGTCCTGGCAGGTCAGATAGGCGCGTGCCCCGTCGCCGGTGAGCGCCTCGATGCGGCGCACGCCGGCCGCCGACGCGGCTTCCGCCACAACTTTGATCAGCCCGATGTCGCCGGTGCGCTGGACATGGGTGCCGCCACATAGCTCGACCGACCACGCCTTGTTGGCCGCCGCTCCGGCCGCCGGCGCACCCATCGACACCACGCGCACCTCATCGCCGTACTTTTCGCCGAACAGCGCCATGGCGCCCGACTCCAACGCGTCGTCAAGCGCCATCAACCGCGTCTCAACCGGCGCGTTCTGCTGCACGATCGCGTTGGCCAGCTGCTCGATGGCGACCACTTCTTCGGGCGTAACCGGCTTGGTATGGGAGAAATCGAAACGCAGCCGCTCCGGCGACACCAGCGAGCCCTTTTGCGCGACATGGGTGCCGAGCACCTGACGCAGCGCCTCATGCAGCAGGTGGGTGGCGGAGTGGTTGGCGCGCGTTGCCGAGCGCGAGCGGTGATCCACCACCAGCCCAACGGCATCGCCGGCCTGAAACGTCCCCTGCTCGACGCGTCCCCAGTGCACGGTGAGATCACCCAGCTTCTTCTGGGTGTCGGTCACCTGAAACACTGCCCCATCGTTGCCCCGGATCACCCCTTCGTCGCCAACCTGGCCGCCGGCCTCGCCGTAAAACGGCGTTTGATTGAGCACCATCGCGCCGTCTTCACCGGCTTTCAGCGTGGCGGTTTCACGGCCCTGTGCAACGATGGCACGCAGTTCGCCCTCTGCCGTCTCGGTGTCATAGCCCAAAAACTCGGTGGCGCCCTCACGCTCCTTGATCTCGAACCAGACGGTCTCGGTGACGGCCTCACCGGAACCCTTCCAGGCCCGCCGCGCCTCCTCACGCTGCTCCTCCATCGCCGCGCTAAAACCATCCAGATCGACCGCAATGCCGCGCTGGCGCAATGCATCTTGGGTTAGGTCAAGCGGAAAACCGTAGGTGTCATACAAGCGAAAAGCGGTCTCGCCTGAGAACGTGTCGCCGGTTTGCAGCTGTGCGGAGGCCTCGGCCAACAAACCGAGCCCACGCTCCAAAGTCTTGCGGAACCGGGTTTCCTCAAGCTTCAGCGTTTCGGTGATAAGCCCCTGGGCACGGCCCAGTTCCGGATAGGCTTCGCCCATCTGTCGGACCAGCACCGGAACCAGCCGATACATCAGCGGTTGCTCTGCGCCCAACAGGTGGGCGTGACGCATGGCCCTGCGCATAATCCGGCGCAACACATAGCCGCGGCCCTCGTTGAGAGGCAACACGCCGTCGGCGATCAGAAAGCTGGCGGCGCGCAGATGATCGGCGATCACACGGTGCGAATAGATGTGCTCGCCTTCGGCGGCGACGCCGGTCGCCTCCACCGAAGCCGCAATCAGCGCCTTGAACAAATCGGTCTGATAGTTGTCGTGGGTGCCCTGCAACACCGCCGCGATGCGCTCCAGGCCCATGCCGGTATCGATCGACGGCTTGGGCAGCGCGATACGCTCGTCCGGCGCCAGCTGCTCAAACTGCATGAACACCAAGTTCCAGATCTCGATGAAGCGATCGCCGTCTTCGTCCGGCGAGCCCGGCGGACCGCCGGGAATATGCGGCCCGTGATCGAAAAAGATCTCCGAGCACGGCCCGCACGGTCCGGTATCACCCATCTGCCAAAAGTTGTCGGCGGTGGCGATGCGTACGATCTTGTCATCGCCGAAACCGGTGAGCTTCTTCCAGATCCGATAAGCCTCGTCGTCCGCATCGAAAACCGTCACCATCAGCCGTTTGGGATCGATCGCGAACTCTTTGGTGATCAGCGTCCATGCCAGTTCGATCGCCTGCTCCTTGAAGTAGTCGCCGAACGAAAAATTGCCGAGCATCTCGAAAAACGTGTGATGCCGGGCGGTGTAGCCGACGTTGTCGAGATCGTTGTGCTTGCCGCCAGCGCGCACGCATTTCTGCGCGGTCACGGCGCGGGTATAGGGTCGCAGCTCCTGGCCGGTGAACACGCTCTTGAACTGCACCATGCCGGCGTTGGTGAACATAAGCGTTGGATCGTTGCGCGGAACCAGCGGCGAGGAGGGCACAACCTCGTGGCCGTTGTTCGCAAAGAAATCCAAAAAAGCGCTGCGGATCTCATTGACGCCGCCTCTGGTCAGGCCGCTCATCGATATCTGTGTCCTCAATCGTTGCTGTGATGGCCCACGGTGCGACGGGAAGCGCCGCGATCGTCGGCCGCCCCGCGATCAACCAGCTTGCAATGACAGGCCGGCCCGGCCCGAGCGGCACGATAACACGGGCGTGCTGCCCAACGTGGCAGGACCCGTCCATCGCACAGCCGGATTGTTCGAAGCCACCGTGGCGAGCCATCGGATGTCTTATAGTTGGGGTGCGCGGCTGTCCAGAATAGGCCAGCGGGAACAATTTGCGGCGCGGCGATTTTCCCGCTAGGGCTTGCCGCCGCCGGCCGATTATGCGCGTATCGAGCGCGGGTCGGGCCCGATCCCCATTTGCTGAGCCATTGCTTGTCCATCGAATTGGGTGCCGTTTATGGATTTAGATCTTTTGAAGCCGATCGCCGGCGTCGACGTGTCAGGCAAGCGCGCGATCGTTCGCGCCGACCTCAACGTGCCGATCAAAGACGGCCAGGTCACCGATCTCACCCGGCTGGAACGGCTGGTTCCAGGCCTGCGGGATCTGTCCCAGCGTGGGGCGAAGGTGATCGTCATCTCCCATTTCGGCCGCCCCAAGGGTCCCGATCCGACGCTCTCATTGAAGCCGGTTGCGGCGGCGCTCGCCGGCGTGATGGGGGCGCCGGTGCAGTTCGGTGAACACTGCATCGGCGAAGCGGCCGCCACCCAAATCGACGGTTTGCCGGACGGCGCCGTAATCGTATTGGAGAACACGCGGTTTTATGCCGGCGAGGAGAAGAATGACGCGTCGCTGGCCGGCGCGCTCGCCAGCCTCGGCGATCTGTACGTGAACGATGCGTTTTCCGCGGCGCATCGCGCCCACGCCTCGACGGAGGCCATTGCCCACCAGCTTCCGGCCTATGCCGGCCCGTTGATGATGGAGGAGATCAACGCGTTGCGCACCGCGTTGGAGAACCCCGCAAGACCGACCGCGGCGGTGGTGGGCGGGGCCAAGGTCTCAACCAAGATTCCGGTGCTGGAGAACCTGTTGGCGAAGGTCGACAAGCTGATCATCGGTGGCGGCATGGCGAACACGTTCCTGCTAGCGCAGGGGCTCGCCATCGGTCGGTCGCTGGCCGAGCCGGACTTCCAAACGACCGCACGCAGCATTCTCGATCAAGCGCAACGACTGGGCAGAGAGATCGTTCTGCCGGTCGACGCGGTGGTCGCAAACGAATTCAAAGCCGGCGCGGCATCGAGGGTGGTGGACGTGGCGGCGACCCCGGCCGATGCCATGATCCTCGATATCGGGCCCAAGTCGGTGGACCGCCTGACCGCCGTCATCGAGGGCTGCAGAACCCTGTTGTGGAACGGTCCACTGGGCGCATTCGAGATCGCGCCGTTCGGTGAAGGAACCTTTGCCCTCGCCCGGCAAGCGGCGCGCCTGACCAAGGCGGGCCAGCTCACCTCTATCGCAGGCGGTGGCGATACCGTGGCGGCGCTCAATGCCGCCGGTGTGACGGGCGAGTTCACCTATGTGTCCACGGCCGGTGGCGCGTTCCTGGAGTGGCTGGAAGGGCGCGAGCTGCCAGGGGTTGCGGCACTCGCGCGCAGCGCATAGCGGCGGCTTACAGCATGTCGGCCTGAGCCGGAAGCGCCCGCTCCCCCGCCCGGTTCCTCCACTCGCCACCCAAGGCATGATGGTCTGGGTGGCCCAGTTGAGCAACGGGCAGGGGAGCGGGATGGTTCCAGCTCATACTGAAACGCTATAACGCGGGATTGACTTGTGCCGCATCCGGCTCCCGACCGCCGCCCGGCAGATCAACTGCAAGCCCCGCCGCCCAACTCCGCCACACCATCGCGGCCGAACCGACCTTCGACCCGAAAACCGTCACCGTCCGGACCCCTCAACCAAGCCTCGGCCCGAGCCCCTTCCAACTCACCGTCGGTGAGGTGATCCAAATCGCGGTCGCGATGGGACATATCGTCATCAAGATCGACCATCAGGGTATACACCTGGCCAACCTGAAAGCGCTTGAACCGCAGCGTGAAGGCCCGGGCACCTTCGACAAAACCTTCGGTCGCCTGCAGCACCGGCTCGCCCTTGCCCCCTGCCCGTGAACCGCCGTAGGGCGTGTCGATAAACGATCGTCCAGCGGAGGTGTGCAAATCGATGCGCACGCGCAGCAGCTCAAACAGCGCGCCACGCTCGAATGCGACCCGAAACACGTCTGGCGAGTCCTCGGCAAATGTCACCTTGACCAGCGCAAAACACGCCGCGGCCGGTTGCGAGGTCGAGACCATAACCAGCGCGACGGCGGCCGCAACCAAGGTGGCGATCCCTGCTGGCCGACGGTGCATCGCTGCTCCTCCTGTGCACCCAACATTGCGGCATGGCCGCAGGCTTTTCCTCCGGCTCAGCGACGATCGCGCCTGGCCCTCATCCGGCCAGTTGGTCTGTGGTCTGCGCGACGACGACGTCGGCGCCGCTCATGATCGATGCGGCGAGGCGTGAGGACTCCGTCGACAGGTTGTCAGCGAAGAACCGGGCCAGCGCCGTCGGCCAGCTCCCCACACCGTCGCGCTGCGCCGTCAGCGCCCCTCTGGCCAGATAAACGCCGCCAGCGGCCAACCCGAACAATCTCAGGTAAGGCGTCGCGCCCGCCAAGGCCGCATTCGGATTGGAGTTCAGCGCTTCGCCCAGCCACGCGCTGGCCGCCTTCAAATCGTCGACAGCGGCGGACAGGCGATCGGCGACGTGGGCGAACGCGGGATGATTGGAGGCTCTTACACCCTCGATGTTTTGTTCCAACTCGGCGATGTATGAGGCCAACACCTGCCCACCGTCCAACGGCAGCTTGCGGGTGACCAAATCGATCGCTTGAATGCCGTTGGTGCCCTCATAGATCGGCAGGATCCGGGCATCGCGCAAATGCTGTGCGGCACCGGTTTCCTCGATGAACCCCATGCCGCCATGCACTTGGACGCCCATCGAGGCCACGTCGACCGCAACGTCGGTGGGAAACGCCTTGGCGATCGGGGTGAGCAGCGCCGCCCGGCCCGCCGCCGCCGCGCGATCGAGGTCGCTGCCAGCGCGGACCGCAACATCCATCGCCGCAGCCGTGGCCATGCAGATCATGCGCGAGGCTTGGGTCAAGGCCCGCATGCATATGAGGGTTCGCTTGATGTCCGGATGCTCGATGATCGGCACCATCTCGCCGCCGGTCGCGCCGGGGAGACGACCCTGGCGTCGTTCTTGCGCATAGGCCGCAGCATGCTGCGTCGCACGATCGGCCATCCCAACACCTTGCACACCGACCCCCAGCCGCGCCGCGTTCATCATGATGAACATGACGTTGAGCCCGCGGTTTTCCTCGCCGACCAGATAGCTGACGGCGCCATCGTTCTCGCCATATTTCATCACGCAGGTGGGGCTGGCATGGATGCCAAGCTTGTGCTCCAGCCCGGCGCAAACGACGTCGTTGTGAGCGCCGAGGGTTCCGTCCGCGTTCACCAGCCGCTTGGGCACCAAGAACAACGAGATGCCACGGGTGCCAGCCGGCGCATCGGGCAACCGGGCGAGCACCATGTGGATGATGTTCTCGGTCATCTCGTGCTCACCGAAGGTGATGTAGATTTTGGTGCCGAACAGCCGGTAGGTGCCATCCGGCTGGCGTTCCGCACGCGTGCGCAGCGGACCTAAATCGGAGCCGGCATGGGGCTCGGTTAAGTTCATGGTGCCGGTCCATTCGCCGGAAACCAGCTTGGGGATGTAGGTCTGCTGCAGCTCGGGTGAACCGTGCGCCGCCAGCGCATCGACCGCGGCCTGGCTCAACATCGGGCACAGCCCGAAGGCGAGATTGGCCGCGTTCCAAATCTCGCAGGTGGCCATCGATACCAGCACCGGCAGCGCCTGCCCGCCCCACCGTTCCGACCCGCTCTGGGCCGTCCAACCGCCGGCGGCGTAGGCCCGGTAAGCCTCGGCGAAGCCGTCCGGCACCTCGACCCTGCCATCGACCAACCGGCAGCCGGCCTGATCGCCGCTTTGGTTGATCGGTGCCAACACCTCCGTGCCGAAGCGGCCGGCCTCCTCGACAATCGCGCGAACGGTCTCCTGATCGAGCCCGTCGTAGATCCCTCGCGCGCAAAGACCGTCAAAATCGCCGGCCGTCTTGAGCGCCAGCATGATGTCGTTTACGGGTGCTTGATAGGTCATATCGCTTGGTCCTGCCTGTGGCGCCAACGTCGAAGCCTAGCGGTGCAAGTTATAGCGTTTCGCCGTGAGCTGGAACCATGCCGCGGTCGCGAGCGCCGCGAAAAGACATGCCATTATTGAAAGCGGTCGCACGCTGCCCCGATGCCGATAAAACCCGCTACCGAGCCGTCGATCGCCGAGGCCGCGCAGGCGCTGCGCGACGGTCGGTTGGTCGCGTTTCCCACCGAAACCGTTTACGGCCTGGGCGCCGATGCCACCAATGGTCGCGCGGTCGCACGCATCTTTGTGGTGAAGGGACGGCCGCGCTTCAATCCGCTGATCGTGCATGTGCTCGATATTGAGGCCGCGCGCGCGGTCGGCCAATTCAATGCCACAGCCGAGAGCTTGGCCGCGGCGTTTTGGCCGGGACCCTTGACGCTGGTGCTCCCTCGACAATGGTCGGCTGGCATCTCGGATCTGGCGACTGCGGGCCTCGACACGATCGCCGTGCGGGTCGTCGAGCATCCAGTCGCGCGGGCCTTGCTGCAGGCCTTCGGCGGGCCGGTGGCGGCACCTTCTGCCAATCGGTCAGGACACGTCAGCCCGACCACCGCGCACCACGTCGCGGCCGATCTCGGAGCGGCACCGGTCCTGATCCTGGACGGTGGGTCGACGGCGCACGGGCTGGAATCCAGCATCGTCGATGCGACCGGCACGACGGCAACGATCCTGCGCCTCGGCGCCATATCACGGCAGCAGCTGGCCGAGGCGCTGGCCGCCCCAGTACTCGCCAACGGCGCGCCGCCAGCGCATCCATCGGCACCCGGCCAACTGCTTCGACATTACGCTCCGCGCGCGCAGTTGCGACTGAACGTCTGCGAGCCGCAACCGGGCGAGGGGCTGATCGCCTTCGGCGCAGCCGTCCCACGACACGACGGCGCCATGATCAACCTAAGCCCGCACGGGGATTTGGTGGAAGCGGCCGCGCGCTTGTTCTCCGCGTTGCGGGAGATGGATGATCTGCAACAGCAACGTGTTGCCGTCATGCCAATCCCTAACCAAGGGCTCGGCGAGGCCATCAATGACCGGCTGCAGCGCGCGGCGGCCGGTCGCCGTTGACAGATGCGGGGCCCCCCGGCCCGCTTATCATCGATGGCCAAGGTCAATGGCTCTAGAGCAACCTGCCTTTGATCGGAATCGGAACGATCCCGATCAAAGGCAGAAAGTTGCTCACCACTTTAAGAGCGATCATCATTGCGCCTTAAATCGGAACCGCAACGCCGGTTCCAATTGCGCCGGTTCCGATTTAAGGCAGAAAGTTGCTCTAGCGACTGGCGACCTTGAACTGCGGTCGATAGCGGGTCGCCGTGAGCTGGCACCCTCCCGCTCCCCGCCCGGCCCGGCCCCCGCTGGCACGCTTGGGTCGGTAGCCGCGAGGAGGAACGGACCAGCACGGCACATCCGCCTCAGGCAACATTGTCGAGGCAGATATGAGATAGCGCGCGGAGCCGGCGCGCTAATCGGCCTCATCATCGAGCGCCTGCAAACGCTGCGTCAGTGAACGGCCGGCTTTGCCGCTGCCGGGCGTGGCTCGTCGGGCGCCCCGCCGAGCCGAAGTGTGCCGCGTAGGGGATGCCGACGATGATGCGGTGTGGGAACTGTCGACTGGTGCGGCGCGCCGCACAATGGTGACCGTCGCCTCTTCCACCTGGTCGCGATACCCCGCATAGCGGGCCGCATCGACGCGGGCACTACCATCCGACGCAGCGGTCGACACCATGGCATCCCGACTGGCAGCATCGTTGCTGTCCTTGCCCCACGCCGGCTCGGACGCACCGATGGCGGCGGATGGGTATGGCTGGGATCGGCCTGGCTTGATCACGATGATCGATTCAGCGTTGGGAGCGAGCTGCGCGACCGGAGGCGCGGGCGCGAGGCCGGTCGCTGGCATAGCCGGCTTACCCGCCGCGCAGGCGGCATCGTGAGAAGGCACGTGCCGTCGCGCCTGGTCGCGCCACTGCAGCACGATCTGTCGGTCAGAGAGTTCAAGCAGATCGGCGACGTGATGACACTCGGCATCGCTCCAGATCGCCAGCTGCGCCAGCGTCGTGACGCCGAGCGCGCGCAAATTAAAACGTTGCGTGGCGGTGATCCCGCCCAAGCCGTCCAGCTGGTCCTGACCGACCTGTGCCACCTGCACCTCGGGCTCCATCGGCCTCGGTTTCGGCCGCATGGTGACGATCGTGGGGTCCTGTGGGACCGTCGCGGGCGCACAGGTGGCCATGTCGGCGCCGATCAACAGCTCGATCGCCTCTGCAATCCGTTGATGGGCCGCATAGATCTTGTTGTCCGCCAAAGCGGCCTGGAGGCTCGAAAGCAACGTCGCACCGTATTCGGCCTCCAGCGTCTCGCCGCTCGCCATTCGCGCCTTGAGATGGGTGAGGGCGCGCCAATTGGCGTCGTCCATCAACAGCTGTTCAAGACGCTCGCGCTCGCGGTCCAGCGCATTCAGCTGATCGCGCATACCGTGAACCTGAGGTAACGGCGCCTTCATCGCTGCAATTCCCTTATCGTCAATCGTGGCCAGTTTACCAGGTCGATCTTGCGACTCCAACGTATTCCCTTGAAAATTCTACTATTGTTTGGGTACATGCGTTCAATTTCCGCGCGGTTCTCGCACCCGTCATCGGCGCATCGGTGACAGGGCGAACACCCTCAACCGGCCGGACGGAGGCCTTTCAGCTGCTCACCTTTCAATTAAAAGATTAATAAATCTAGTTTGCTAGAGCGGAGCCCCCAAAATCCGCCGCGCACCGCAGACGATCCCAGCCGCAGCGAACCCAGCCTTGCTGTGAACTTTCAGGACGTTGTCCGTTCGGTCCTGGCGAGAGAAGCTGATGCTGTAACAGATCAGTGATACTCGGGAGGACCGAATGGATGTCGATAACAATGCCCGTCTGACGCCGAAGGGTCGAGAGGCGATGGTTCGTGCCGCGGTGGATTAAGGGATTGAACCAGGCAGAAGCTGCGCGTTGGTTTCGCATCACCGCCAAGTCTGTCGACAAGTGGGTCAGACGGTTTCGCGCTGAAGGCCTTGCCGGTTTACAGGACCGTTCCTCCCGGCCCCATTCATTGCCAAGCCAAACCCCGCTTGCCACATGCGACGCGATCGAGGCATTGCGCCGGGATCGCACCACGCAGGACGCCATTGCCCGCTGGTTGGGCTGCAGCCGGTCGACGGTCAGCCGCATCTCAAGCGACGTGGTCTCGGTTTGCTATCAGCGCTTGAGCCAAACCAACCAAGGCCGCGCTATGAACGCGCCACGCCCGGCGAAATCATCCACATCGACATCAAGAAGCTCGGTCGTGTCAGCAGGATAGGCCACCGCATTACAGGCGATCGCACAGGCCAATCCAACCAGCGCATGAACGGAACGGCACCAGGATGGGCATACGTTCACGTCGCCGTCGATGACAACCCGCGGGTCAGCTTCAGCGAGATCAAGAACAGCGAAAGAAAGGAGGCCGCCGTCGCCTATTACGCCAGCCTTGGCGTCAAAGTCGAACGCGTGATGACCGACAACGGCTCGTGCTACAGATCAAAGCTTTGGGCAAAGACGTGCGGAAAACTTGGCAGCAAGCACCTGCGCACCAGGCCCTCTACGCCGCAAACCAATGGCAAGGCCGAGCGCTTCATTCAGACAGCGCTTAGGCAATGGGCCTATGGCACCGCATTTGAGAACTCAGAACAGCGCAAGGCTGACTTGCCAAGGTGGCAGCATCGCTACAACTGGCACCGCCCGCATGCTCGTCTCGGCAAGCAAACGCCAATCAGCAGGCTCAGCCAGACCAAGGACAACCTGTTGATGCTTCACAGCTAGATCATCGCGCCTTTAATCGGGATCGTTCCGATTCCGATTAAAGGCAGGTTGCTCTAGCAGGCCGTTGAATTTGCGGCCACGATAGCATTGTTTGGCCCGTTCGCATGATGGTCTTGGGAGTGAGAACCGTTTGCGGGTCTGGTTTTGCGAGGACTGCTTACTTGTCCTACCGCCTATCGGCTACATGAGGACACCCGGTGTCGATCGTTGGGACGCCCCTTACGCCGCCGCGGCGAGCAGTCTGGGCAATCGGATCAGGTTGTAGGCGGCCATGGCGAATGTGAACTGGTGCTCGACGCGTTTGCGGCCTTTGAACTTGGTCTTGGCCAGCCCGGCGATCGTCTTTGCCCAGCCGAACGACTCCTCGATGCGCTTTCGCATGCGCTGCGAGGTGGCGTAACCGGGATGCCGGGTGGTGCGGCCATCAACGCAAGATGTTCGCCGCTTTCCCGTCTTGGTCACGGCGTCGTGGCGCGCAATGTGCGGCGTCACGTTGATGGCGCGCAGCTCGGCCGCGAACGGCTTGGCGTCATAGCCCTTGTCGGCACCGAGCGTCAGCCGGCGGGTTGAACCGGGCGCGTGATGTTCGATCATCTGGATCGCTGCTTCGCGCTCGGCCCGTCCGTTGGCTTCGGTGAGCGTGGCCTGCACGATCAGGCCCGAGCGGTTCTCCATCAGCACGTGGCCCATGAAGCAGAGCTTGGCTTCGCGGCCATTGCCTTTCCGGAACAACTTGGCATCGGGGTCGGTCGTCGAGGCGTGCGTTTGGTTTTTGCGCGGCTTGTCGCGGAAGTTCTGCTCGGAGTTGCGGCCAGCTGCCGGCGGATCGTCCGATCCGTCCTTGGCGCGGAAACGCTTCATCGAAGCCCACGCTTCGATCAACGTGCCATCGACCGAGAAGTGGTCGTCCGACAGGAACCGCTTGACGCGTGGGTGACGCAGCACGGCTTGCAGAAACTTGGCGGCGACGTCGGCCTCCAGCAGCCGATCGCGGTTTTTAGAAAACGTCGAATGATCCCACACCGGGTCATCGATGCCGAGCCCGACGAACCAGCGAAACAGCAGATTGTCGTCGATCTGCTCGACCAGCTGGCGTTCGGACCGGACCGAGTAGAACGCCTGTAAAAGCGAGGCCCTGAGCAAACGCTCCGGCGCGATCGAGCACCGACCCGAACCTTCGTAGAGCCGCTCGAACTCGGTATCGAGTTCGCTGAGCGCATCGTCGACGATCGCTTTGATCACCCGCAACGGGTGCTGCGCCGGCACCCGCGCTTCAAGGTCCACGGAGCTGAACAGCGCACCCGACTGGTGGTCCGATCCCCGCATCGCGCTCTCCCCGGATTAATGCAAAGATGGAATCATATTCGCCAATCGATGGCAACGTGCGAGAAATTCAACAGCCTGTTAGGGCGTTTAACTTCACCGCCCTCCTCGCGAAGATTCTCGGCGGTTCATCCACGGTACAGCTTCGCAGTGCCAAGTTACCCGCCATGACGGTTCGACGCCCTTCGAGGTTCAGCGCCTTTCCCTACTGCGGCGTAGAAGCGTCAGCCCGCGCCCCGACCAGCCGATCCCCATCCCCCGCGGTTGGGACGGGGCGTGGGATTACTGGCCATGAGCGGGAAACTTGCTGATGAGCGCTATGCGTTATCTGGTGATCGGGTTGGCGGTTGTCGCAATGGTGTGGCCCTCGGCCGCGCCGGAAACCCGCACCCGCCTGGCCGGAAGCCAATGGCGGCTGATCGAAGTCGACGGCTTAGCAGCGGAAGACGCCGGGACCATTCGCTTCACCCGCACGTCGGTGCGCGGCAAAGCTGCGTGCAACCTGTTCTTCGGGGCGTTCCGAGAGAGCGACGGCAGCATTATGATTTCTGGTCTCAATACCACGCGGAAGCATTGCCTGGGCCGGATGGGTCTTGAACGCAGCACGCTTGACGCGTTCATGCGCGTTCACAGGTTCCGCTCCTTGGACGACGGCGTGGTGTTATTGGACAAACAGGGGCGGGAGGTCGCTCGGCTCGCGGCCTGAACGAACGACGCCGACCAGCCTAATTCATTTCCGCCGCAGGCGGAAACGCCGTGCCGGGGCCGGGATGGTTCCAGCACACTCTGAAAAGCTAGATCATCGCGCCTTTAATCGGAATCGTTCCGATTCCGATTAAAGGCAGGTTGCTCTATCGCCACCCAACGGCTCGCGCCCCGCGACGATCCCAAGCAGCGCCGCTCAATCGTCTGCGCGTTAAAGCTGCGCCCAGCCGGATGGTGGCTCCTTGCCCGGATGGACTGTGCCGCACTCCTTGCAGGTGCGGGCGTCGGCGTCAGCGTAGAACGCCTCATAAAGCGGCGGCAGGTCCTTAACGATATCCTGCAAGTGGACTTCGACACGGTGCACCCGCGTGCCGCAGTTGAAGCAGAACCATTCGAAACCGTCGACATCCTCGGCCCGCCGGGTGCCTTCCACGACCAGCCCGATCGATCCGGGCTCCGGTCGCTGCGGCGAATGGCGCGCGTGGGGCGGCAACAAAAATACCTCGCCTTCGCGGATCGGCACGTCGTAGATCTTGCCACGCTCGGCGATCTTCAGCAGCATATTGCCCTTAAACTGGTAGAAGAACTCCTCGACCGGGTCGTCATGAAAATCGACCCGTTGGTTGGGACCGCCAACGATCATCACGACCATGCCCGTCTTATGGTCGAACAGCTGCTTGTTGTTCACCGGTGGCTGCAAATGGTGCTGGTTATCCGCGATCCAAGCCTGAAAGTTGAACGGCTTGAAGGTTGCGTGCTGGGTCATTGGCTTCTCCTTCGCGCAACGGCCGAAAGCTTGTCGTTCAACGTGCACTGAACTGCGCGCCGTTGCAAGCTCCGTCACACCCCGCACTGCACTGCGTTGCTCGGACCGGGCGTGCGGCCGGGTCGGCCGGCAATATCCGGCTTGCCGCCGGCTGCCGGACTGATTTACGCTTCAATCTCTTCATTCGAGCTTGCTCCTTTCAGATGATCGAGCTCGGCGGCGCAGCACTGTGACGGGATCTGATGAGATCGAATATGAGCAACTTGCGATATGAAGCGCCTGATACCATCGACGCGGCCGTCGCCTTGCTGGCGGCGGCGGACGGCGAAACCCGAATCCTGTCCGGTGGCACCGACGTGCTCGTTCAGATGCATTCCGACGTGATCGAGCCGAGCTTGCTCGTCGACGTGAAAAAGCTGGCAGAGCTAAACGGCATTACGCGAGAGGCCGGCGGTTTCCGATTTGGTGCCGCGGTGACCGCCTTGCAGCTGTGCGATCACGCCGAGTTCGCGAAGACCTGGCCCGGCATCATCGATGGCGCGAAGTTAATCGGCTCCACACAGATCAAAGGTCGTGCCACGCTGGCCGGGAATCTGTGCAATGGCTCGCCGGCGGCGGACAGCGTGCCACCGATGATCGCCGCCAACGCAACGGCACGGATCGTTGGACCCAACGGCCGCCGCGACGCGCCGGTCGATGACATCGTCATTGGCCCTGGCAAGACGTCGCTCACCAAGGGCGAGATCATCACCTCCTTCGGGTTGCCAGATCGGCCTGCCAACGCCGCTGACGCCTATCAACGGTTCACCCCGCGCACCGAGATGGACATCGCGGTGGTCGGCGTGGCGGTCAATCTGGCCGTCGACGCCAACGGCACATGCACCGCGGCCCGGATGGCGCTCGGCGCGGTGGCGGAGCGGCCACTGCTGGTCGCCGAGGCGGCCGACGCTTTGGTTGGCCGAAAGATCGACGACAGCGCGCTCGATGCCCTGGCGGAAGCCGCACGCGCCGCATGCCGGCCGATCGACGACAAACGGGGAACCAAGGAATTCCGCATCAAAGTGGCCGGCGTGCTGGCGCAGCGGGTGGCTCGGTTAGCGCTGCAGCGGACGAGGAACGGGTAATGGCGAAATATCATGTGACTGCGACGATCAACGGCGATGAGGTCGAGTATTTGTGCGAGCCAACTCAATCCCTGTTGGATGTCTTGCGCGATGAGCTGGAGCTAACCGGAACCAAAGAGGGGTGCGCCACGGGTGATTGCGGCGCCTGCTCGGTCACCGTTGACGGTGTGCTGGTTTGCGCTTGCCTGGTGTTGGGCGCGGAGGTGACGGGCAAGACGATCAATACGATCGAGGGCATGGCCCGGGGCGATCAGCTACATCCCCTGCAGCAAAAGTTCATCGATCATGTGGCGCTGCAGTGTGGCATATGCACGCCCGGCCTGCTGATCGCCGCGCGCAGCCTGCTGGCGCGCAATCCCGACCCCTCCGAGGAGGAGGTCCGCTATTGGCTAGCCGGCAACCTGTGTCGGTGCACCGGCTATCAGAATATCGTCGATGCGGTGATCGATGCCGCCAAAGAGTTGAGAGGAGCTTGAGCCATGGGCAGGGCACCGACGCCATTTGGAACCGCGATCAAATACGAAGACAAAGAGCTCAAGGTGGTCGGCGGCAATCCGGCCCAACGACCTGACGCCGTCGACAAAGTGACCGGCCGCGCGCGCTACGCCGCGGATCTCAATCTGCCCGGCCAATTGATCGGCAAGGTCCTGCGGTCCCCGCATGCACACGCCAAGATCTTGGCGATCGATACTTCAGCGGCCGAACGCCTACCGGGGGTCAAAGCGGTGGTGACGCGGGACGACTTCCCTGAAATGGAGGTCGAATATGCCGCCTCGGGCGAACTGATGGTCAATTACAAGGACGTCACGCGCAACATGATGGCGCGTGAGAAAGTGCTGTACGACGGCCATCCGGTTGCGGCCGTTGCGGCGACGTCGGAATCGGTGGCCAAGGCGGCTTTGAAGCTGATCAAGGTCGACTACGAGGTGTTGCCGCACGTGATCGACGTGGTCGAAGCAATGCAGCCGGACGCGCCGATTCTCCACGAGGATCAATTCACCCGTGGGGTCGAGCCGAAGCCGACCAAGCCCTCCAACACGGCGCTGCGTATGACCAGCAAGCTGGGCGACGTCGAGCAAGGGTTCCAACGAGCCGACGTCATCATCGAGCATGAGTTCAACACCAAGCCAACCCACCAGGGCTACATTGAGCCGCAGGCCTCGCTCGCCAACTACACCGACGGCGGCGTGGCCGAAGTTTGGACCGGAACGCAAGGCCATTTCGTGGTGCGCGCGCAAGTCGCCAAACTGCTGAAGATGGAGGTGTCCAAGGTCAAGGTCACACCGGCCGAGCTGGGGGGCGGCTTCGGCGGCAAGAACAATGTCTATCTGGAACCACTCGCGGTCCAGCTGTCGCGCAAGGCGCGCCGACCGGTCAAAATGGTGATGACCCGCGACGAGGTGTTCCGTTCCACCGGCCCCACCTCCGGGACTAACGTGAAGGTGAAGATCGGCGCCACCAGGGACGGCAAGATCACCGCCGCACAGGCCGAGTTGAACTATCAGGCCGGTGCGTTCGCCGGCTCCTCGCTGACGTTGGCGGCGATTACCGTTTTTACCCGCTATGATTTGGAGAACGTCCTGGTTGTCGGCCACGACGTCGTCAGCAATCGCCCAAAGGTGGCCGCCTATCGCGCGCCGGGCGCGCCGATGATCGCGTTCGGCGTCGAGTGCGTGATCGATGAGCTGGCCGAGAAGCTCGAAATCGACCCAATCGAGTTCCGCTTGCGCAATGCCGCCAAGGAGGGCACCCAGACCCACTTTGGGCCGAAGCTCGGGCCGATCGGGTACATCCAAACGTTGGAGCGGGCCAAGGCCCATCCGCATCTGCAAGAAAAGCTCGGTCCAAACCAGGGGCGCGGCATTGCGACCGGCTTCTGGTTCACGCTCGGTATGGAGACCTCAGCGACGATCAATATCAACGAGGATGGAACCGCCTCATTGATTTATGGCACCGTCGATGTCACCGGCGGCTCGCGGGCGGCCTATGCGATGATCGTGGCTGAAGAATTGGGGATCCCCTACGAGCAGGTGCGCGCGATCCCCAGCGACACCAGCGTGCTTGGGTTCAACTTCATGACCGCCGGCAGCCGCGGTACGGCTTCCGGCAGCATGGCGGCCGTCAAGGCAACGCGTGATGCCATTACGCGCATGTGCACCGTCGCCGCGCGCAAATGGCAGATCGAGCCGGATCAAGTGGTGTGGGAGAACGGCCATGCCCGCCCGGCCGGCGCCAACGTCGGTGATTTCGAGCCGATGTCGGTGGCCCAGATCGCGCGCGAAGCGGCGTGGTTCGGTGGCACCATCGCGGGACACGCCGAGATCAATGTGGTCAATCAGGGGCCGGGCTTCGGCACCCACATCGTCGATGTGGAGGTTGATCGCGCCACCGGCTTGGTCAACATTTTGCGATACACCATCATTCAGGATGCCGGCAAAGCCGTGTTCCCAGAGTTCGTGCGCGGGCAGTGGCACGGCGGCGCGGTGCAGGGCATCGGCATGGCGCTCAATGAAGAGTACATTTATGACGATAAGGGCATCTTGACCAACCCGGGTTTCCTCGATTACCGCGTGCCCGTCGCGTCCGATGTGCCGGCGATCAACACCGAGATCGTGGAGGTCCCGAACCCCAATCATCCCTACGGCGTACGCGGCATCGGCGAGGTGCCGATCATCCCGCCGATGGCCGCCATCGCTAATGCGATCTATCACGCGGTCGGCGTGCGTATCCGAGAACAACCGATGTCGCCGCCGCGTGTCCTCAAGGCGCTTGATACATCTGAGCCGCGGCTCGCCGCTGAGTAGGCAGCGGCAGCGTTCGCCCGCGCGCAGTTCGCCAACCCAACCCGCTTTAAATCGGCGTCGTGCCCAGCCCGGTTTAACGCGGAAACTCGTATGATCGTTAACCGACGATCAGCTTTGCGCGCTAACGCGAAGAGGGATTGCGATCCCGCGTCGAAGGGCGAGGATCAGGCCCTACCACACGTTGGTGTCGTCAACGCTGCCTTCGACGTCGACGTCACCTCAGCCATCCGAGACCCGGGCCCATGAGCGACTTGAAGCAGCATTTTCCTCACCTGTTCTCTTCGATCGCCGTCGGCGTCCACACGTTGCCGAACCGCGTCTTGATGGGCTCGATGCACACCAATCTCGAAGAACAGGGTGCGAACGGGCTGTCGCGACTCGCGGCGTTTTACGCGGAACGGGCGCGCGGCGGGTGCGGACTGATCGTCACCGGCGGCTTCGCCCCCAACGCCGAAGGTCGGATGGGCGGCAGCGGAGGCTTTCTGGTCGATGAGGATGCTGACACGCATCAGGTCGTGCCGCGGGCCGTGCACGACGAAGGCAGCCGCATTCTGCTGCAATTGCTGCACGCTGGCCGCTATGGCTATCACACCGACATCGTCGCTCCGTCCGCCTTGAAGGCGCCGATTAACAAGAACGTGCCGCGGGAATTGAGCGAACAGGACATTGTTCGCACCATCTCCGATTACGCTCACGCTGCGACTATCGCGCGGGCTGCCGGTTACGACGGCGTCGAGATTATGGGCTCGGAAGGCTATCTGATCAACGAATTCACCGCGCTGCGCACCAACCATCGACAGGACGCCTGGGGCGGGTCATTCGATAACCGCAGCCGATTTCCACTGGAGGTCATTCGCGCCGTGCGGGCTGCAACCGCGCCCGACTTTATCATCATGTATCGGATTTCGGTGCTCGACATCGTCGATGGCGGAAGTCCGCTGGAGGAGGTGGTTGCGCTTGCCCAGGCGGCGGAGGCTGCCGGTGCCGACATCATCAATTCCGGCATCGGTTGGCACGAAGCGCCGATCCCAACCATAACCCAGGCTGTGCCACGCGGTGGCTGGAGCTGGGCAACGGCGCGATTGTCGAACGCGGTCGATGTCCCGTTGGTCGGCACCAACCGGATCAATACGCCTGAAATCGCCGAGCGCATCATCGCCGCCGGCGAGGCCGACATGGTTTCGATGGCGCGGCCGTTTCTCGCCGATCCGGAATTTATTTCCAAAGCTCGGCGCGGGCAGTCCCATCTCATCAATACCTGCATTGCCTGTAACCAGGCCTGCCTCGATCACTACTTTACCGGCAAACAGGCGACCTGCCTGGTCAACCCCCGGGCAGGGCGGGAGACGGAATTCAGCTGGACCAAGACAGCCGCGCCGAAACGGGTGGCCATCGTCGGTGCCGGCGTGGCCGGTCTTGCGTGCGCGAGCGTCGCCGCCGAGCGCGGCCATAGGGTCACGCTGTTTGAAGCCGAACACAGCATTGGCGGCCAATTCCGCTTAGCACGCAACATTCCAGGCAAGCAGGAGTTTGACGAGACGCTGAGATACTTTCGGGCGCAAATCGATACCTTGAACATCGAATTGCGGCTTGGCGCGCAACCGGGTCCACAGTCGCTTGGTGGCTATGACGCCGTCGTCATCGCCACTGGAGTCGCCCCTCGCCGGCCGAGTATCGATGGGGTGGATCACGCCATGGTCATGACCTACGAGGACTTGCTCGCCGGCCGGCGCCAGCCCGGACCTCGAGTCGTGATCGTCGGCGCCGGCGGTATTGGCGTCGATGTCGCGCTTTATTTGGTCGAACGCGGTCACGCGGCGCACCTTGATGTGGAGGCCTTTCGCGACACGTGGGGGATTGGACGCCCGGCGCAGCCGGCTGCGCCCGCGCATCAGGTGACATTGGTCCAGCGCTCGCAAGGCCGGATGGGAGCCGGGCCGGGCAAGACCACCGGCTGGGTCCATCGCATGGCGCTGTTACGTGCCAACGTCGAGATGATTGCCGGCGCCAGCTACCGAAAGATCGACGACGACGGCCTTCACATTACGACGGCGGCGGGCGCGCGAACCATTGCCTGCGACAGCATCGTCATGTGCGCCGGACAGACCTCGGTGACAGATCTCGCCGATGCGTTGGCGCGACAAGGTCGAACACCGGCCGTCATCGGCGGCGCCAAGCTGGCGGGCCAGCTGGACGCGCAGCGCGCGATCGAAGAAGGCGTCCGGGCGGCGGCGGCGCTGTGAACAAGCGCGCAGCTTGGCTAGCCCGGCGCGGTTGAAACCAATGTGCGAGGCAATCCCTATTCAATCTACGCAGTGCGCTG
Source organism: Hyphomicrobiaceae bacterium (assembly GCA_965223035.1). Taxonomy (GTDB): domain Bacteria; phylum Pseudomonadota; class Alphaproteobacteria; order Rhizobiales; family Hyphomicrobiaceae; genus CAMDPA01. The sequence continues at coordinate 5,656,003 of OZ244980.1, forward strand.
GACCGGCATTTACTTTGAGCACGACTCTCCTTAAGCTTTCGAAACTGCGTTGCGTCTAAGCGCTTTTCAAACGGCAAACGCGCAGGTTGACTGTGTAGATTTTTTGACAATGCAAGGATCCGCACCGCAGCTCAATTGTGAGCCGATTTCAAGTCCGCGGCTTTAGGCCTCCGCTGCCCTTGTTGTTCCCGTCGCGGTCACGCGCAGTTTCATGTTGAACGTTCCGGGTCTGTACTTGCTCTATTGCGCGCGTGCCCCTTCGCGCGAGCGGCATCCCGTACCCATCGCGTCACCTTCGGCTGAATCGGAGCCAGCCCAAAATGACGAACCGATGGCCACAAAGACAATGGGTGTTATTTGGATTCTTTGTGTTGTGGCTGACGCTGGCGGGCGCCCAACTTTATTATCACGAGGTATGGCGCGATGAGGTGAGGGCCCTCTCTTTGGCGCTTGCGCCTTCGAGCCTGTTTCAGCTCATCACCAGTCCGCCGCGCGATGGACACCCACTGCTATGGTTCGTCCTGTTGAGGGTCGGCTATGACCTGTTGCAATCGCCGCTGGTCCTGCCGCTTCTGAACTTCACGTTCGCAGCCGCCGCCGTCGCCGTGTTTTTGCGGTTCGCGCCGTTCAAGCCGTTGTTGACCGGACTGTTCATTTTCGCACCGGTCATGGCCACCGATTATCCGGTTTTCGCGCGAAACTATAGTATCTCCATATTGCTGATGTTCGTGTTTGTCGTCCTCTACAAGGATCGCCGTCGCCCGTTTCTGTGCGCGCTCACGTTGTTCCTTCTGGCGAATACAAACGTCCACTCCATGCTGTTGGCCGGCCTGTTTGCAATGATTTGGGCGTTCGACTGGTTTACAGATATCAGGGCCGGTCGCCCCTGTGAAAGCCGTTTGACCATGGCCTGCGCCTTCAGCATCGTCGCGTGTGGCGCGCTGCTCTGCCTTTTCGCGATCTATCCGCCAACCGACGCAAAACAGGCATTGGAACATACATACTATGATGCCAGTCGATGGTCTCTCGCGCTCCGAGCGCTACTGTTGCCTGGTATCTTCTTCGTGCGCTTGGTGGTGGGACAGTTCGAGAACTTTACAGCCTTTAGCCTGGCTGCTGGGGTTCTCACGCCGCTGCTGGTCGTCATGGTGTACGGCTTGAAGCGGCGGACCGGCTTGTTAATCGCGGCGCTCGCGGCCATTTGGGGGATGGCGCTTTTTTTCGCTCAACTTTATCCGGGGGCGATGCGGCACGTCGGCTTGGTCTTGACGTTTCTTATTTGTCTTTATTGGATTGCCGAGGATCGACCCAACGAAGCTTACCTTCATGATGCGGCCCGACAGTTGGCACTCAACCGGGTCCTGGTTGGCTTTTTTGCCGCGCTAGCCCTATTGACGGCAGTGCGTGCCTATAACGAGATCACCCGCCCCTACAGTATGAGCCTCGCGCTTGCCGAACTCGTGAGACAGACTCCCGACCTCAAGGACGCCATCATCATGGCCGAGCCGGGGTATCTGCTTGAACCTGTGCCGTACTATATACCGAATGATACCTATATTCCCCGCGAGAGGAAATTTGGTAGAGCATTTCTTCATCATAGCGGCTACGTCCGGCACTTGCGGTTGGATGATCTTCACCGGCAAGCCGTTGCGCTCAGGAAGCTGCACAAGCGGCCGATCTTGATCCTTCTTCAGAGCCGCCTGAAGCCAAGTGGCGAGATGACGGTGGTGCCGGTGGATTTTGGCCTAACCTTCCACTATGCACGGGCCGAGGTTGATGCCTTTAAAGCCGACGCGCGCTTGGTCGCCTCATTGAGAGGTTCGATCGGTGATGAAGAGTATGATGTTTATCTCATTGCAGCAGAACCCGATGGCCAGCAGTTTACCAGCAAATGACGGCATATGAGCGGCTGTGCCTCATCATTTCCTCCTTTGGCGGCTTCGATGATTTCCGCCTAAGTTGGAAAAGAATTAATGTCGGATGCCCTGCGCGCGCCCCGTCAGGCTCAGCCGAGCCGCTATTCGCGATTGTCGGCGAAGCGCGGCGCCTTGACGGAGTTGGCGAACTGTTTGGCCAAGGTTCCGGTCTCTAGCACGACGACCGTTGGCGCAAGCTCAAACGTGCGTTTCGTTCGCGCGGTTATGGCCTCGACCGCGGCTTCTGATGACACCCCGCGACGCAGCTCCACGGCCAGCTGGAACACATCCAATCCGCTCGGGTCGGTTGTCACCTCGACCTTGAAATCATTGACCTGGGGATCGGCGAACATGAAGTCTTCGAATTCACCATGGTTGATGTTGATGCCGCGCACCTTGAAAAAACCGGCGGTTCGGTGGGCGTGGCGGACGACCGGAAACACGGAAAATGGCGTATCGCTTTCACCCTCTTCCTTGTAGACCACGATATCCCCGGAATCCCACCGTAAGAATGGCGCCGCATTGTTGGAGAATAATGAGGTTGCCACCAGGCGGCCGGGCGTACCCTCAAGAACCGGTTGCCAGGTGTCCGGATCAAGCACCTCGATCAACGCGAGGTCCGTCCAAATGTGGAAGCCGTCCCGGGCCGGACCCTCGGCCCCCATCATGCTGATCTCCGTCATGCCGAAGCAGTCATACAGCTTGGCCTGCCACTCCCGCTCCATTTTCGCCCGCTTGGCCGCCGACAAGGCCTCGGCCGTGCACATCACGGTACGGATCGGTAGCGCGGCGAGATCGATGCCTTCTGCCTGCGCCAGATTGGCGAGGTGGAGCCCGAAGCTCGACATGCCCATCCACAAAGTCGGCTTCAGCATTTGCAGCAAATCGAGCTGCATATTCGACGGCAAGGCGGTGCCGGCACCGGCCCACACCACACCCATGCCCTTTAACTCGGCGGCGCGGGCCCACATATGGCCGGCCGGATGGATGCCGAGTGGAAATGATACGTGTACGCGCTCGCCCGCCGCAACGCCTGCGCATTCAAAGGTGCGCGTGAAGCCCACCATGTTGTAGGCGATGTCCTCGGCGGTTTTGGGATAGAACAGCGGTCGGCCGGTGCTTCCGCCCGAGCGCCAGTATTCGCAGATGTGTTCCGGGCGCACCGTGCAGAAGTCGCGGTAGAACGCCTCGGTACTCAGCGCCCGCAACTGGTCTTTGTCGAGGATCGGGATCTTGCGCCACTCGTGGGGATCATCGAGCTTGGCTGAGTTCACATGCGCCAGACGGTCCTTCCAAAACGGTGAGCGCCGCGCTCGTTCCACGGCCACCACCTTGCGTTCGCGCTGCAGCGCCTCCAATTCGGTCCGGCTGCCGGGCACACCTAACGGTAGCTTGGCATAGATCGACATGGGCGAGCCTCTATCATTGGTCCTCGGCGCTGCGGCGATTGCCGATCCATCGCTGCTGTGCGTGATGCTCCGCCGGCAGATCGCCATCGCGCTCGGCCTTTATCATTTTCGCCAGCCGGGCCGATTTTTCCGGCGTGTCCTCCGGGATCACATCGAGCGCGTCCTTGAGCATCCGCTCGTAATCTGCGCCCACCGGACAAACATCCTGACAACGGCGACAGCCGGTGATCACGCCAGCACCGCGCAAGATGCTCTGCCAAAGGTTGAAACTTTGTTCCGAGCGCAGCAGCTGAAGCTGCCTTTCGCCGTCTGACTCGTCAAAAATGCGCTGCAGATGCTCCGTCAGCTGCGCGAAGCCGTGCGGAGAACGATAACGGTCGCATTGTGCCCAATCGCGCTGCCAATGGCCAACGACATCGCCGGGGCAACTGCGCAAGCAGCGGCCACATGTCGGGCCAATACAAAGTGCCTGATCCATGCGTCGGTCGGGTTCGACGGGTGCTGAGCACAACACCGCGGTCAGCAACACCCGGGGGCCGAACTCCGGCGTCAACACCTGCAGATTGAGCCCGAGCGTTCCAAGCCCTGCCTCAACTGCGGCATGGTTCAGCGACAACAGCGTCGTGAGATGCGCGCCCGGGTCATTTTGATATTGCCAAGGATCGACATGGGTCGGCGGGATGATGATGGCGGGATAGCCCAAATCCTCAAGCCAATAGACCAGGTCCAACGATATCTCTTCCAGCTTGGTCAGCGCCAGCTCATCGTTGTAGTACTTGTGGCGCTCGTCCCAGCGAGTCATGCGGGAGGTCCCACTGGCGTATCTCTTGGCTAGAACGATCACGCGGTCGCCATCAAAGTCGGTGATGTCCGACGGCCGCTTCGGGGCGGCAGGGTCGGGAGGATTCTCATTCATCAGCTGGCCGTCGGCGATCCCGACCAGGTCGGCGCCGAGTTCACGCGCCTTGGCCTTAATGGCGTGGGCGTCGATCGGCGCTTGGAACATCGCGACCATGACGGCTTAGTCCCTCAGCGCCGGGTTGCAGGCCGAGCGCTGCTCCGCTTCGCTTTGGCGCCGGCGCTGCTGCTGCTTGAAGTCCTGCAGCTGGCGCGCAACGATTCCCCTGTAACCGTCGGGGCCGACCCAACGAATGTTCCAATCGTTCAGTCCGTCGACCTCCTGACCGGATTTGCGATCCTGTTTGAACCGGTTTGCTTTTGCGACTTTGTCAGCCGTTTTTTCCGGGATGCGCTTTTGCTGATCGGCCAAAAAGGCATGATAGTCATTGCCGACGGGGCAAACGGCGAGGCATCGTGGGCAATCGCCAAACGAGCCGACAACCCGCAACAATCCCTGCCAGAAGCCGTATAGCTCGCGATCCTTGAGTAACGCGCGGCGCTGCGCGGGGTCGGTCTGCATGAACTGTTGCCAGAACTGCAAAATGGTCGTGAAACCGAACTCTTGCGCTTCGGTAGCGCAACCGCGTTTGTCGATACCGAAATGGCGGACCGCATCCGGCGGGCACGAATAAAGACATCGACTACAGCTTTCGCCAATGCAGACCTGCTCGGTCATCACCGAGTCAGGCTCAAGCTCCAGCTCGGTGAGGATGCCCGTCAAATACACCCGCGGGCCATATTCCGGCGTCAGAATGTTGACTTCCAAACCGAATGTACCCAGACCGGCCTCAATGCCAAGATGGCGGGTGCTCAATCGACCATAGCTTGCGCGCTTGTAACTCCAATCGGTCTCTTGAGCCGCGGTGACAAAGGACGGATATCCGCAACGCTCCAAGTGGTCGACCAGGTCATAGGATATCCGGTCCATTTTGCGCAGCACCAGCATGTCGATGTACTGAACCGGCACGTTGGATTTGCAACGAAAGGCAGCGACTGGGATGCGCTTGACGACGACGATGACGCTCTTGATGTGCGCAGAAATGCGCTCTGGCGTCTGCGGCCACAACGGATCCGGCGGAAATGCGTTGAGCGTCTTGGCGCTGGCGATGCCGACCAAATCGGCGCCAAGCTTTTTCGCCACCTGCTTAACCTCTTCCGCCTGCATCTCGCCTTACCGTCTGAGTTGACCGATGGCCCCGCGATGAGGGTTGCACATCGGGCTGGACGAGGCAATGCGCGGCGATCACCGCAGACGGCCGCAGGACCGGCGGCCAATGGCGCCGGCACATGCGCCAGTTCAGGGCGACGCGCACTGAATCGATGGCGACACGCGACAGGCCGGTGGTCACTGCCACCGCCGCTTCCCGCGGCGAAATCGACGGATCCGACGTTGCGAACCCCGGCAAGCGAACGACGCCACCCAACGGGAGCAGCAGATAGACCAAGCGGGACGCCAGATTGAGTGGTCCGACCAGTGCCGACAAACCTCGGTTGTCGCACTGACCAACGGAGCTGGCCCACCATGGCGAAGCGCAGGAACGTTCCACCTCGCTTCAATGTAGACGCTGGCTGAAAAATTCTGATTGGCCGAAGCGGCACCGTCGGCGTCGATGATGTAGATCATCGCGCGGACTTCGGTTGGCTCCCCACACGGCTGGCCGCTTTTGCTCTAGATCATCGCGCCTTTAATCGGCATCGTTCCAATTCCGATTAAAGGCAGGTTGCTCTAGCTTGGGTTTGGGCTTGGGCTGCCGGCCCGCCTGGTTCGCGGCGCTGACAGCGGCCGGCGGTTGTGCCTGGAGGTTCTGCCCCGGCCCGTCTCGCGCCAACAGCGGCGGCGCGAGTACAACAACGAGAATAAGCGAGCCGAGGGCTCGAACCGCCTCGTTCAACCACATTGAACATCCTGCCGTTGATCGGGTCCACGTCCTGATCGATACAACCGTAAAGTCAGTTGCGCTTGCGTGTCGGCGACGGCCGGTCAGCTGGCGGCAACCCTTCGGCGCATCCATTCGCCACCACCCTCACCCCATCCGGGTTTGATTCCCAGGTCACAGCTGCAAATGCTCCGGCTCGCGATATCCGGCCTTAGCGCAGGCGAACAAATGACAACGTCAGTTGACCACCCGAGGTACCGGTCGGACCCAGGCCGGTCGCGCACCCTGATCGCTTAGCGAGGCCCCTCAGGCGAGTACCGCAGGCCAGAACCCTAGGTCAGAACCCCAGGCCAGAGTGTCAAGCCAAGGCGTCAGGCTCGAAACTTGGGCTGGATCCTCGTGCTGGAGGCTCGGGCAGGAACCTACGGCAGGCCCAACCCGAGCGGCAGTCAGGCTCGAGTTGGTGCAAACCCTGTTCAGAAAAACAGCTTCATCACCAAACGCAAGAGCGAAACAAAATTTGAATTGAGCACGCGCCAGCCGGCGCGATAAACAACGGGTCGTGAGGGATACTGGAGAAGGGCGAGGCAGTTTTGGTACCGGGGGACGTACCCTGCCTCGCCTGCTACGAGCCCAGGAGGGGACCGGACTCGGAAGGGTTTACTGGGGTGTAAAGCCCGAGTTGTATTGTCTAGCTTTTCAGATCATTGTCATCTCAAATTGACGTGAGTTGCACAGATTCTTGCGATCTGAGGTTGTCGGCAGCGCGGATCGGCCATCAACCGGCATCGCAAGCAACAGCGCGCCGACCGGTCTGGATCATATCTGCCCAAGGCAGATTAGCCGTGCCGGCGGATCGATCACAGCTTCAGCCCGCCAAGAATGTTTCGGTGAACCACTTGGCTCGCAGTCCCAACTGGTAATCGTCATGGGGGTGGCCAAGCAGCTGGACGCCCATGGGAAGACCTCGGTCGGCGAGAAGCGGCACATTATAGGCGGGTGCTCCCAGGCAGGAGGAGACATCACCGTAGACCGGATCCCCCACCTCCATCCCGATCGGGGGCGGTCCCTTTGCCGACAAGGTGATGTATGCATCGACCTCGCCGCGCAGGTCGGAAAAAACCTGGCGCAGCTCGTCGCGCAGCTCCAGACACCGGCGATAGTCGGCCGGGCTCAGTCGCTCGCCGCGTTCAAGCCGCGCGTGGACCGCTTCGCTCAATAACTCCCGGCCCCGGTCCCGGTAGCCGCCGGTCGGCCAGCGCATCTCATAGGCAAAGATATCGAACAGGAAGTCCGGAATCGTTTCGAGGGCCCGCTCGAGCACCTCGATCTTTCGCGATTGTTGGCGACAGACCACCTCGATACCGTGGGTCTGCAGCTCAGCCAGGAACCGCTCGAAGGTCTGTTTTGTTTCCGCTTCCGTCTCAGGCCAGCCCCGGGTCTCCAGCCGGGCCAAGCGACGTGGAGCCACCGCCGCGCCGAGCACGGCCTGTCCGTAAAGCCCTGGATGGCCAGGATCTCCGCCGATCGTCGATGAAATGAAGAACGCCGTGCGCCAGCAGTCCTCCAGCGATCCTGCATGGGTGCCCAAGACGCTTTGGCTTGGCGACATCGAATGACCGCCGCCCCGGTTCAGCGCACCAAACGTCGGTTTGAGCGCAAAGTTGCCGCAAAAACCGGCCGGGCGCTGGATCGAGCCGCGCACCTGACTGCCGGTGCCCGCCGGTAGCATGGCGGCACCCACCGCCGCTGCGGTCCCGCTGGAGGAGCCGCCGGGCGTACGCGTCAGGTCGAACGGATTACGCGTGGGCCCGGGCAAAGCTTGACCAAACTCCGTAGTCACCGTTTTGCCGATGATCGCTGCACCGCCCTTGCGCAAGGCATAAACATGTGCAGCGTCCCGATGTGAATGCCAATCGTGGTAAACCGGGCTGTTCATTTGGGTCGGCAAGTCGACGGTCTCATAAAGGTCTTTAATGCCAACCGGCATGCCGTCGACCAACGACAGCGGCCGATTTGCGCGATACCGCGCCGTCGACGCATCGGCGGCCTTGCGTGCACCTTCGATGTTGGTGACGACAAAAGCCTTTACCTCGGGCTCGCGCTCGCTCATCGTGTGAAGACACCGCTCCAAATAATCGCGCGGCGTGTCCGTGCCGTCGGTGAACGCAGGTATCGCATCGTAGAATGTTCGCAGTTGAACCGCAGTAGGATCGTAGGGGTGGTGTCTGTTGGCCATATCACGCCTCCAAATGGGCTGGGCTGATGAGCGCGGAAACATCTGTCGGTGGGACGCGCTGCCGTGTACCTTCGCTGAGTAGCCCAGCTCCCTCGATGATAGCGGATCGCGCACGCCTTGGCAGGTTAGGTCGGCACCACCATCGATAAGGCGGCGAGCCGATGATCACCGCAACACCACGTGACCCGCCACAAACAGATGCTTGAGCCACCCGCACCGTTGCCATGCGTCAGCCCCACCGAAAGCGGCGCAATAGCCGGCCGGCTCGGGCGATACCGCCTTTAGCGGACATGATGTAGACCATCGTACCTTAAAGTGTAGAGCAACCTGCTCCAAAGAGCCCTCAGTTGACACCGGAACCCGCTCGTTTCAGCCGTGGATCGAGAATGTCGCGCAGCGCGTCACCCAATAGGTTGATGCCCAACACCGTCATGAAAATGCAAACTCCGGGAAAGAATGCGAGCCACCAAGAAGTGCTGATGTGCTCGCGACCGTCCGCCAACATGCTGCCCCAGGTTGGGATCTCGGGCGGCACGCCCAGCCCAAGAAAGCTAAGGCTCGCTTCGGAGATAATGGCAGAAGCCATCGCGAACGTGCCGATGACCATCGCTGCCTGCAACAGGTTGGGAAGAATGTGGCGAACGATAATTCGTGCATTCGTCGAACCCAGCGCCCGCGCCGCGGTGACGAAATCACGCGACTTCAACGACAGTGACTGCCCGCGCGCGACACGGCAATAGGGAATCCAACGCTGCGACACGAGCGCGATGATCAGGATGCCTAACCCTTGACCCATGAAAGCCAGAATCGCAATGGCCAGCAGAAGCGGCGGAAACGCCCAAACCACCTCGACAGCCTTCTGGATGGCGAAATCGGTCCGCCCACCGAAATAGCCGGAAACCGCACCAAGCCCGACGCCAATGACACCGGAAATCAGCACCACCATTGCAGCGATCACCAGTGAGATGCGGGCACCGTAGATGATACGGCTTAAGATATCGCGGCCGACATGATCCGTGCCAAGAAAATAGTTGCCGTTGAAATAGTCGGGAGCCTGCAGGGCCGCCAAAAGATCCTGTTGATTGGGGTTGTAGGGCGATATCCAAGGTGCCAGCATACCGGTCAGCAACAGCGTCGCAACGACCGCGCCGCCAATGGCCACCTTTACCTTCAGCCATTGGCGATATTTTTGCCTGAACGCTAGGAAAGGCCGGACAAACCGGCCTGACTCCTTAGTCGAAGCGAATTCGTGGATCGATGGCGCCATAGCTGATGTCGATCAAGAAGTTGACGGTGACGAATAACACGGTGTAGGCAAGGACCACGCCGGTGATCAGGGGATAGTCGCGGGTACCGAGCCCGTTGATGAGCAAGTTGCCGATTCCGGGCCACGCAAACACAGTTTCGACGATGATCGAGCCCGACAGCAGCGTGCCAAGCTCCAATCCGACAACGGTAATGATTGTTATCAGCGCATTGCGCACCACGTGGCGCCACAATACAACGCGCTCGCTTAAGCCCTTGGCGCGAGCCGTCGTTACGAATTCCTCGTGTGTGACATCAAGAATTGCCGATCGGGTTACCCGCATCAATATGCCGAGCATGTTAACCCCGAGGGTTACCGCCGGCATGATGATATAGGATAAAGCGTCCCAGAAGCCCTTCCAATTGCCACGCAAAAGGCTGTCGAGGGTATAAAATCCGGTGATTGGGTCGCTGGCGACGCCATAGGTTTCTCGCCCGGCCGAGGGCAACAAATTAAAATAACCCGAGATGATCAAAATCAACATGATTCCCATCCAGAAGCTGGGCATGCTGATTCCGAAAAAGCCAAATATGGATCCAAAATTGTCGATCCAGGTGTTGGGCCGGGCACCCGCCCAAACGCCCAGCGGAACCCCGATCAATATCGCGAATAACGTGGCGAAGAACGCCAGTTCCAATGTGGCTGGAAAACGCTGGGCTAAAAGAACGGCAACCGACTCTTTATAACGGAAGGATTCCCCGAAATCCCCCTGTGCAGCCGAGCGCAGAAAATTGAAGTACTGCTCATGAAAAGGGCGATCCAGGCCCCAGCGGGCCCGTGCCTCGGCGATGTCTTCGTGCGTTGCGTCCTCCGGCAGCAGGATGTCGGCTGGGTCGCCGGGCGCGAGTTGCAATAGGCCGAACACGAGTAAGGTTATGAGCAAGAGCACCGGAATGGTGCCGACAATCCGTTTGATCGTATAGGTCAGCACAATCGATCTACCATCACATCGATCTACCGTCACTATGGCCATACACCGCCAATCCGGCGGGTGCGGGGTTGAGTTGCCACAACGCCACCCTGCTCGGTCGCGTTGCGGCAGCTTTCCCAGCCGTCTGACTAGAGCAACCTGCCATTAATCGGAACCGGCTCTGCGGTTCCGATTTAAGGCGCGATGATCTAGTTCTTCATCACCGCATCACTGATGTACGGACGTCCGTCTGGACGCGGTTGGTAGTCGACGTTGTTGGCCACGCCATATTGCAAGGTGTGTGTCCACATGAAGCACGCCGGTGCATCTTCGGTGAGCACCGACATCGCTTTTTGCAGCGTCGCAATCCGTTTTTCTTGGTCGAAGGCTTCGCGCTCGGCGCGCATCAGCTTGTCATACTCCGGATTGGAATACTTGATACGCGGCGAAACGCCGGTTTCAAAGTACTGTGACAGAGCCGGACCGGGATCGATCACTGAGCCTCGGCCTTGGTAGAAGAACGGCCGCTTGCCTTTGCGGACATTGGCCCACTGCGTGACCCACTCGGGCGTGTGCAGCTTGGTCTTGATGCCAACCGCATTCAGCATCGGGACCATCGCTTGGGTGATCTGCTTGTCATTGACGTAGCGGCCAACCGGAGTGAACAGGTCAACCTGGACGCCATTGGGAAAACCCGCTTCCGCCACCAACTTCTTGGCCTTTTCCGGATTATAATCGTACCGCGGTTGCAGATTTGGATTGTGGGCGTATTGGCCTGGGCCGATCGGTCCATGCAGGATTTGCGCCTGACCTTTCAGCAGGGCCTTGACGATGCCCTCCCGGTTGATGGCGTGACACACCGCCTGCCGCAGCTTCTTGTTGTCCCAAGGCTTCATCCCCGGGTTCATCGCCAAGAACATGATTTCAACGGAGCTCGTCGGCACCAGCCGGGCATTACTCGCCCTGGCGACCCGCGGCATCAGATGCGGCGGTATGAATTGGGCAATTTGCACCTCGCCATTCAACAGCGCCGTTACGCGCTGCTCGGATTCCGGCATTTTACGGACGATGACGATGTCCGGCGCATTTGGCTTCGCGAACGGATTGGTCGGGTCCTTTTCAAGCACCATGCGATTGCCGATCACAAACTCCTTGAGCTTGTAAGGTCCGGCGCCGTAAGGGTGGTGTTTGTCTGCCTCCTTTGCGCCGTACTTGTCATAGGCGTTCTTGCTGGTGATCGCCCAAAGGCCGCAGATATAGCTCAATAGCGAAGACGTCGGCTTGTGGGTCACCATCTTGACCGTATGTTTGTCGACCGCCTCCACGGATTTGACCTTGCGCGAGGAATTCTGCTTCTGGCTGGACTCTGGGTCCTCGCTCATCCGGAAAAAGCTGTGCACGACATCCTTGGCGGTCACCTCGTCGCCGTTGTGGAACTTGATTCCCTTTTTGAGGTGGAACAGCCAAGTATTCTGATCCGTCGCTTCCCATTTTTCAGCCAGGTGACCGGCATAATCACCCTTCTGGAAATCATAGCGGCATAGGTTGCCATAAATCTCGCCCCACAACCCATACATATGCGAGGCGCTGTCACCATACGGGTTGACAGTGCTGAGGTTTGAAGTGATGCCGAGTGTCAACCGAGTTTCTGCCAGAGCGGCGCCGCTCACGGCGAGCCCCAGCACCAGCGCCGTGCTCGCCACCACCCGTGGACGTGATTTTGAGACTATCGCCTGTCGCATTCGCCTACTCCTATGCTTCAAATGCGCTTCGCCTTGGGCGTTGAACTTCACTTGCTCACTGATCTCTCTGCCAGCCATGGTGTCTGGCACCGTGTTATTGTTGGGCAGCGGACAGCGACCGCCCGCGGAACCTGCTGGCCCGGCTGACCAATTTTACCTCCCTATCTGCAACAGGCCTGTGCCGATGTCCCGTTGACCAATTAGATGCCGATTGATGATACCCACCTCAACCATTGAGATAAAACCCCTGTTCGATCGCAGCGCAGACGAGGTCGACCGCAGGCGGTACAAGACCCATTGGAAGACCTTGTTCTGGACGCCAGTAGGAGTGAATGCCGGTTTCGAATTGAACGATGCGCACCGATGGTGCCGGCTTAAGCGCCGCCAGCATCGGCTGCATGACGCCGTGGTACTTCTCCGGCGTATGATCCCGGCTGAATTTGTTTATTATGTATAGCAGCGGCGGAACCGGCTTCACCCCCTCACCACTCAACGGTCGGCCGAGCCCGATATAGTATTGAACAAGCTCATCGGTTTCGGCCCTGGTCATCCCCATCCGCTGTGCGGTGACGGTCGCCGCTTGCGTGAGAGCCGGCACGGAATGAATGTGCAAATAGTACTCCGCCTTGAATTGAGGGAACCGTTTCACATTATCCCACAACTCAAAGATCTCCTCCATCACCCAGGGCAGTCGCATGAGGGGTTGACCGCCCTCTTGGAGAAAAAGCTCGGCACCGCGATAGCGGGCGAGCTCCCGCCAGTTTCGCACCAATAGATCGTTAAACGGATTGGGCCAATCATGGCCCGTCATTTTGTGAAAAATGTAGGCGAACGTCGAGTTTTCAATTCCGGCCAGGCCGACAATGTTCTCCACCCTTTGTAGGATCATGTGGGAAAATGGCCCGCCGGTGGAATGACCGTGCGTGTAGACACTATAGTCGGCGACCGGAAAATGCCGACGGCACAAATCCTTCATCGCGGCTTCAAACGCCAAGGGCCATGCCGCCATCCGATAATAGAAAATCGTCCCTGGCTTGGCGCGCGCGAAGGTACGGGTGCCGTAGATGTCGCGGTAACTGGCCTCCTCAATGATGTCATAGTCGTCGCGCTCGATGAACTCACCGTCCAACCAAATTGGCGTACGCAAGCTGCCGTCGGCGAGCACCGTGTCAGCGGGCCAATCGCGCGACGCGTCGGGAAGATAGAGGCGGCCCGGAAATGTCAGATTGACCACCTTAAAGCCCCTTTTGCGCGCCAAGCAGCGGGCGTAGGGCTCGATTGAGCGCCAGTCGCTGGCGCCGCCGTGGGTCATCAATACGCCCGAGCGTCGACCATCGGCGGAAATGTGCGCGTCGCTTGCGTGAACCGGCTCGTAGATCATCGCGCCGATGTCCCAGTCCATGTCCGCGACGCGCAACCTGAACAGATCCTTGTATTGCCTGACCTCGATATCCGGTTCCGCCATCACGCGCTCGGAAATCGCGAGCAATTCCGGCCTCGAAAAGCGCTTCGGCGGCACCCAACAGGCTCCGGTCATGGCCTAATTTCCTTCCTGCCGGTCAGGTCGATGAAACGCTACAGCGCCTGAATGAAGCCGCGCAGCATTTCGTTGAAGATGTGTGGTTGCTCGCGAAACGCGTGGTGTCCGGCTCGGTTGATGATCTGAAACTGTGCACGTCTTTCGCGACCAGCGATCAGCTCGAACAGCGCGTATCCTTGCTCGATGGGGGCCGTCGGGTCGTTCATTCCCCAGATGATCTGCGTTGGTCTTTGCATTCCGCGGTCACGAAGCCAGGCGAACATCTGGCTTTTGTCCTTCGCCAGGCCCGGCAGGAAACGTCTGGTCTTCAGGCCCTCCTGCTCCATTTTGCGCACCGATTCCTGGTATTTGGGCAGCGCCGCCACCTCCATCGCTGCATCGAGAAAGGCGTCGGTGATGTGGTGCGGGCTATAGGCATAGTGCTCGTACACCCATTTCTGGCATTCGCGGCTGAGATGCGGCCGCGGCGCGCCGGCGTGCACGATATCGTTGCGGCCACGTCCTGGAGCGCAGGTATTGCTGTCGATGATGGTGCACGATGCGACCAGCTCCGGTTCCTCGAGCGTTAGCCGGCACACCAGATAGCCACCGCGCGAATGTCCCGCCAGATGCGCCGCGGACAATTGCTTGGCGCGCAAGAAGGCCTTGGCATGCTGGACCGCGGCGTTCATGGTATAATCGTCATTCTTGGGATTATCCGTGTAGCCCTGGCCAAGCTTGTCGAAGGCGATGACGCGAAAATGCTGGGATAGCCGATCGAAGTTCTGATCCCAGGTCATGGCGCTTGACGCCGCCTCCGGCGAGCCGAAATTCCCGCCATAGACCAGCACCAACGGCGACCCTGCGCCCTGCTCGAAGTAGCGCGTGCGGATGCCGTCCACGTCAATCCATCTCGCCTCATTCATCGGCATGTCAGGGTTCTCCCTAAAGCAGGAAATATCCGCCTGAGATCGCACGGTCCCAAAGCTGGACAACGGCCGGCAGCGTGCCATTCGGCAGCCCATCCTCAGCCGCCCAATAGGAATGAATTCCAGTGCCGAATTGCACCACACGGATCTTTGGCGCGGGGTCCATGGCCCGGTAGGCTGGAACGACGATGTCGCGATATTTTTCGACGGTGTGATCTCGGCTGTAAGCTGTTATCCCGAGCAGCAATGGCGGAACGGGCTTCACGCCGGGACCCGACAGTTCCCGGCCCAACCCGATATAATGCGCTACCAGCGCCGCTGTTTCTTGAGGCCCCAATTTCAACCGCTCGGCGGTCGAGCGCGCCGCCGCTTCCAGCGCGTGCCCAGCCGCATAGTGCACGATATATTCGGCCTTGAACTGCGGAAACCGGGTGGAGCGGCCCCATTCCTCGAACACGTCCTCCATCAAGGCGGGTAGCCTCAATAACGCCTCCGGCCCCTCGCTCTTCAATGCCTCCGCGCCACGGTAGCGAGCAATCTCCCGCCAATTGCGGATCAATAGGTCGTTGAACGGCCCGGTCCATTCGATCCCGGCCATGCGCTGATAAATGTAGCCGAAAGGCGAATTCTCCACGCCGATCAGGCCGACGATATTGTCGACACGCTGAGTCAGCATGTTAACGAACGGCCCGCCGGTGGAATGACCGTGCACGTAAATTGAATATTCGCCTAGCGGAAAATACTGCCGACACACCTGCTTCATGGCCGCTTCGAAAGCGAGTGGCCAAGCGGCCATCCGAGCATAAAAATTGGTCCCCCGCCTGGCGCGCGCATTGGGCCTGATGCCATGGCGGGCGCGTAGGCTATCATCGTAGATGACGTCGTACTCGTCGTCCGCAATCGGTTCGTCGTGCTTCCAGATCGGCGTACGAACCTTACCATCCGGCCGGATAGTATCGCCCGGCCAGTCGCGCGACGGATCGGGCAGGTAGAGCCGACCGGGATAGGTCATGCTGGCAATGCGATAGCCAAGCTTGGCGGTCAGCAGCCTCGCCAACGGCTCCATCGAGCGCCAATCGCTGGCACCGCCGTGCGTCAAAAACACCCCGACCTTCCGCCCGTCGGCGCCGCATGGGATCTGCCCCTGATCGCGCGGCTCGTAGAGCATGACGCCGACGTCCCAATCCATGTCGGCGATCGTCATGCGAACAACAGTTTCGGTCTCCTTGACGGCGAAATCGCGCGCGGCCAAAAGCTGCTGCGATGCGGCGACGATCTGATCGCGCTCGATGCGTTCCGGCGGTTGGTACGGCGCGCGTACCATCAATTCAAACTCCTGATAAAGCCGTTGACGATCTCGTTGAAGCGCTCCGGATGCTCCCGGAACGGAAAATGGCCGGCTTCATTGATAATGTTGAAATAGGCCTGGCGCTCGCGGGCCGCGATCAACTCGAACAGTTTAATCCCCAGCGACAGTGGCGCGGTCGGGTCGTTGAAGCCCCAAACGATTTGGGTCGGGCGCTTCATGCCGCAATCTTGGATCCAACGCAGCGTTTCAGCCTTCTGCCGGGCCAGCTCGGGCAGAAACAGCCGCCCCTTCAACCCCTCGGTCTCCATCTTTTCGACCGCTTCAAGCGTCTTCGGCAATTGACCGACCTCAACCACCGCGTCGAGCCAGCTGGTCGTGATGTGATCTGGTTTGTAGGAATAGGTCTCATAGGTCCAGCGCTGGCACTCACGACTGAGCGGTGCTCCAGGCGGTTGGGCGTGGACGATCTCCGTCAGACTGACGCCAGGGCCCAAGGTCCCACTGTCAACGATCGTGCACGATCGCACCAGCTCGGGAAATTCCAAGGTCAGCCGCGTGACCAGATAGCCGCCGCGGGAATGACCGACCAAATGCACGTTTTGCAGCCCTAACCGCGCCATGAAGCCGGCCGCATGGTGCACGACCGCACGCATCGTGTAATCGTCGTTGTGAGGGTTGGCGGTGTGCCCTTGTCCCAGCTTGTCCGGAGCGACGACGTGATAGGATTTGGCCAGGCCGTCGAAGTTCAGCTCCCAGACCACGGCGCAATTGGAGCCATCCTTTGAGCCGAAATTGCCGCCGAACAACAAAACCACCGTTTCCCCCTGCCCGGCCTCGAAATACCTGGTCGCTACCCCGTCGACGTCAACCCATTTCGGATCATTCATTGGCATGGCGGGCCTCCATTGAGATCTGCGACTTCTCTCAGCTCTATCGAGGTCTGCTCCGATCTGTAGCGGTCGCCTGTCGCTAGGGCTGACGTCCACCGGCTCCGAAAACATGGCACGCGACACGATGGCCGTCACCCAAAGTTTCTAGCCTCGGCACCACCTGCGCGCATATTTTTTCCGCATACGCGCATCTGGGATGAAAGCTGCAACCGGTCGGCGGGTTAATCGGGCTTGGCACGTCACCCTGCAAGACCACCCGTCGGCGCTTTTTTTTCGCTTCCGGGTCAGGCACCGGCACCGCGGATAACAACGCCTTGGTATAGGGGTGCTTGCAGTCCGCGTAGATGGTCTCGGCTCGGCCGACCTCCACCACCTTGCCCAAATACATGATGGCAACGCGATGGCTCACGTGCTCCACCACGCGCAGATCATGCGAGATGAAGATATAGGTTAGGTTGAATTCACTCTGGAGCTCTTCCAACAGGTTGAGAATCTGCGCCTGGATCGAAACGTCCAAGGCCGAGACCGGCTCGTCGGCGATGATCAGGCGGGGCTGAAACACCAGTGCTCTGGCGACACCAACTCTTTGCCGTTGGCCGCCGCTGAATTCGTGCGGGTACCGGTGGTAATGGTCCTCGCGCAGCCCTACGCGGGCGAGAATTTCCATCACGATCTCGCGTCGCCGCCGGCCTGACGCCAAGCCATGGATCTGCAGCCCCTCGCCGACGATCTCGCCGACCCGCATGCGCGGGTTCAACGATGCGTACGGATCTTGAAAGATGATCTGCATACGCCGACGCGTTTCCCGCATCTCGCCCGGCCCCAGCGGCAGGATATCCCGGCCTTCGAACACGATCCGACCTTCGGTCGGTTCGATCAGGCGCAAAACGCTGCGTCCCAACGTCGTCTTACCGCAGCCCGACTCGCCGACCAGACCGAGCGTCTCACCATCGTTGACGTCCAACGATACGCCGTCCACCGCTTTCACTTGGCCGAGATTTCGTCCAAGGAACGACGACTTGATCGGGAAGTGCGTCTTCAGATCGTTGATCTGCAAAAGTGTCATCAATTGCACTCAATGCCATTCTTTTGTCAGCGGCGGCATGCCATCGGTCAAGCCAGAAAACACGAGACCCAATGGCCGGGCTCCACCTCGCGCAGCTCGGGTTCCGCGTCATTGCAGCTTGGTTCGGCACGTTGACATCGATCGCTAAAGCGACAGCCGGCGGGTAGATTGAGCGGACTGGGTACGATCCCCGGAATCGCATCCAACCTGCGCTTGGTGCCCTTGTAGCCCGGTATCGATTTCAGCAAGCCCAGCGTATAGGGATGCAGCGGACGCGAGAAAATCAGCTCCGGTCCGGCGCGCTCGACGATCTTGCCGGCATACATGATGGCGACATCGTCGGCTTGCTCCGCCACCACACCGAGATCGTGCGTGATCAAAAGCAAGGCCATGCCAAGCTCGCTTTGCAGCTCCCCGATCAAGTCGAGGATCTGCGCCTGGATGGTGACGTCGAGGGCCGTGGTTGGCTCATCGGCGATCAGTAGGCTGGGATTGCAGGATAACGCCATGGCGATCATCACGCGCTGGCGCATTCCGCCGCTGAGCTGGTGCGGGTATTCGTCGATGCGCAGCCCTGGCTCCGGGATGTTGACCAGGCGCAGCATCTCGATGGCCTTGGCTCTGGCATCCTTGTTGGTGAGACCCTGGTGCAGCACGATCGATTCCTCAATCTGCGCACCGATGCTGAAGACGGGATTGAGCGATGTCATCGGCTCTTGAAAGATCATGGAGATCTCGTTGCCGCGGATGTTACGCATGCTCGATTCGTCGAGCGTCAGCAGATCCAGGCCGCGATACATGATTGCTCCGCCGACCACGCGGCCGGCCGACTTCGGGATCAGTCGCATGGTGGACAGCGCGGTGACGCTCTTGCCGCACCCCGACTCCCCCACCAGCCCCATCGTCTTGCCTTCCTCGATCGCGAAACTGACCCCATCAACCGCGCGCAACGCGCCATCGCTGGTGAAGAAAGACGTCTTGAGGTCATCGATCTGAAGAAGCGTGCTCATCCCCATTCAGTCTACCAGAAACAGCCCTGACCGATGTCATGCTGAACGACGCGTCATGATTCGCTCGCAACAATTCACACCAAATACCGTCGCTTGTCACCTGAAGCTCGACCACGGTCGATCCAGGTGGCTGGCCCCACCGCGCAGGGACGGCTTGTTGGTCCGCGCCAGATGGTGCAGCATCGTGCCGCTGCAAGCGTCTTGCACCATCTGCAAAGGCCTTCGCGCGCGCGACGTCGGTGCAGGAACATGAGGCCCGGTCGCGGCGATGCCGACGGCACCGCTCCGTGAGGGGTTATCCAGATCATGCCCACATTCAGCACCAGCCCCGACCTGATCATCACCAATGCCACGGTATTGACCGCCGATCCGCGCAACAGCCGGGCGGAGGCGATAGCCGTCCACAACCGACGCATCGTGGCGGTCGGCCGCGCCGACGACGTCGAGCCGCTAGGCGATGGTCGAACGCACGTGATCGACATGAAAGGTCGCTGCGTGCTCCCGGGACTGACCGATCCGCACGTTCATTTTGCGGACGGCGGTGCCCATATGATGCATCGCATCGATTGTCGCGATTTTTATTCCAACGTTAGATCGATCGATCAAATCACCGACAAAATCAGGGAACACGCGGCGACCTTGCCGCCCGGCGCTTGGATCATCGCCCACGGCAGTCCGATGCAGGACTTCCGCATGCCGGAGCGGCGCTTTCCCAATCGTCACGATCTCGATCCGGCGGCGCCTGAGCACCCCGTTGCCATCAATTTCGGCGCACATATCACGATTGCGAATTCGCAGGCGCTCGACCTCGCCGGTATCCGATCCGGGACCGCCGCGCCCGCGGGTGGCGCCATCGAATTCGACGACGACGGTACACCCACCGGCAAGCTGGTCGAACGTGCACAATATTTGGTTAGACGCATCATGCCGCAGCACGGCTATCAGGATATCAAGCAGGGCATTCAATTCGCTGCCGAGCGATGCCTGGCGCGTGGTATTACCAACATTCACGACATCGTTACCAACCCTGAGTCGATCCGGGCCTACCAGGAGCTGGCGCAGGAGGGGGAGCTGCCGATCAGGGTGAGCCTGCTGATCCGCGTCATCGAGGCCGCGATTGAAAAAGAAAGCCTGCTCAATCTGGGAATCAAGACCGGGTTCGGCGATGATTGGTTGCGCATCGGCGGGGTCAAGATGTCGATTGACGGCGGCATCACCGGGCACGTCGCAAAGTTCTACGAGCCCTATGTCGACGATCCTTGTCGCGAAGGCCTGATCCGGATCGAGCAGGACGAACTGGACGAGACCGTCACAGCCTATCACGAAGCCGGGCACCGGGTGTGCATCCATGCCATCGGCGATGTCGCGATGGACATGGCGTTGCGGTCGCTCGAATCGGCGCTGTCGAGGGCGCCGCGTGCCGATCACCGACACCGCGTCGAACATCTCGGCAACTGGCTCGTCAACGACGAGCGGCTGGCCATCATCAGGCGAACCGGAATTCTGCCCGTCCCCAACCTACCCTTCATGCATTACATCTGGGAATCGCTGCAGAGCTGCATCGGCGAGGAGCGGCTGGAGGGCAGCTTCAACATTCGGACGCTGCTGGAGAGCGGGCTGCACATCACCTCGGGCTCGGATGGACCGGCCTATTGGCCGTTGGACATCCTGCGCGACTTGGGTACAGCAGTATCGCGGCACACGTGGACCGGCAAGACTGTCGGCCCGGATCAGGCCATCAGCGTCGATGAGGCGATCCGCATGTTCACGATCAACGCCGCCTACAACGCCTTTGAGGAACGGATCAAGGGATCGATCGAGGCCGGCAAAATCGCCGACTTCGCGGTGTTGGCGGAGAACCCACACGACGTGCCCGCCGACAAGATCAAGGACATCCCGGTGGACCTCACGATCGTAAACGGTGACATCGCTTTTTTTCGCAAAGGCGCCGATCGGCTGTCCGCGTAAGCTCGGGTTGCAACTGCGTTGCTCGATCCAAAACCAACTGCGTGGCGATGCGCGCTGATTTCTCCGTGCCGTTGATGCGCGACAGACCGACCATCTCCCCGGCGTGGCGTGTCCAAGCCAGCGCCTGGATCGATGTCAAACCTGCTGCAGGAGGAACTCCAAAACCGCCGCGTTGAAGCGGTCGGGTTGCTCCAAATTCGCCAGGTGGCCGGCGTCCTCGATGATAACGAGCCGCGAGCGAGCTATGCGCTCTTGCATGTAGGCGCCGACATGGGGCGGCGTCAGGGGATCAAACTCACCAAAAACCAAAAGCACCGGCACATCGATGTTCTGCAGCTTGTCGGACAAATTGAAGGTGGCCGAGGCCCGGACCGTTTTGATGTAGGACTCCACATGTAACTGCGCATGCGCGCGCACCGCACGCTGAAATGCGTCCTCGGAGCGGTTCGGTCCCATCAATCGATCGGCAACCTGATGGGCGCGGACCATCGGATCGGCGCCCTCAAGATAGGGTCTGATGCGAGACTGCACGAACTCTTCAGCCGTTTGCGTCCGCTGCGATCGCTGGTCCGAGGGATCATCGCCAGCAAAGGTATCGCACAACACCATCGAGGCAACGCGCTGCGGATAGCGGGCATAGAAATCTTGCGCGATGCGTCCGCCCATCGATAGACCGCAAAGATGGGCCTGCGACGCGTCAAACCGATCCAAAACCCGCAACAGATCGGCGCTGAAATCGCCAAACGCGAGCTCGCCTTGGTCGTCGTCGGATTGGCCGTAACCTCGCGCGTCCCACGCCGCGGCGGTAAAATATGGCGCGAACGCTGGCAACTGCAGGTCCCAATGGGACTTGTTGCCGCCGATCCCATGCAAGAACACCAATAATGGCCCCTGGCCGATCACGCGCAGCGCGATGCGTGGCGGTCCGTCGACAAAGATCGTGCTGGCTGCTTCCATCCTGGAGGTCTCCGCTCCCTAGAGCAACCTGCCTTTGATCGGAATCGGAACGATCCCGATTAAAGGCAGAAAGTTGCTCACCACTTTAAGAGCGATCATCTTTGCACCTTAAATCGGAACCGGCGCAATTGGAATCGGCGTTGCGGTTCCGATTTAAGGCGCGATGATCTAGCCGTGATGTGTGTGATCGTTATCTATCAGGAGTGTCAGGCGCGAACCAGCCGCATCAGCTATCGGCGGACGGATCAGAACCGGCTCGGATCCCCCGCCGGCCTGCGATGATCAGCTGAATTTGGCACGTCAATCCGGACTCGCGTTGGGTCCGTCCTAACGCTGCGGGTGTTCGCGTTATCGAGGTTAATGCGCCGGGCATCATCGTTCGGATGATTGCGGCCGGTATCTGTGCAAATTGGATGCCTTCAAGTGCGGCACATTTGCCCAAATCCTTTCCAGTAGGGTTCATATCTCCGCTTCCACAGATGTCATGCGGTGGGCTCCGTTTCGGTTGTACGCTCATGCCTCACGCACCAGCGCATAAACTGGCGCGAAAATGCGTAATCATCGGATATGGATTTGTGGCGAACCGATCACGCGGCCAACGCCCACAGCTTGGGTCGATGACAGAGAACGGTGACAGAGAACGATGACAGAGAACGATGACAGAGAACGATGACAGAGAACGATGACAGAGAACGGTGACAGAGAACGATGACAGAGAACGATGACAGAGAACGATGACAGAGAACGATGACAGAGAACGATGACAGAGAACGATGACAGAGAACGATGACAGAGAACTAGGGGAAAAGTATGCCGTACCAGATTCTTGGCAACGAACATGGGCTGTCGGGAAACGTCGCCCCCACGCCGAATTCGGATCCGCCGACGCCGACCCCCACACCCACACCAGAGCCGAACCCGCCGTGGCGCGATCTGGTGTTGATGCACCGAACTGGCAGGTTTCGTTAACACCAGGTGCTGCGCCCTGCCAACCGGCGCGCGTCAAACAAATCGTGCGACATGTACACTTCTTGGCGAACTGCCGCTGTCTGCGCCTGCGAGTACTCCGCTGAGAGATCTGTGTTCTTGGTCGCAAATGCGCGTCCGTCAGCGGGCTCATCCCGGTTCCGACTTGGCCATCCGACCAAATCAGACACTTGCGCATTTTTTTTGGACGGGCCGCTATCGACTCGCCCGAAGTTTCCGAGCACTCCCAATGGATTTGGCTGCCGAATAACCGATCATCGGCGCCGGCTTGCAGATCGGCTAAAAACAATGGATTTGTGCAGGGATTATTTTGTGCTTTACTCTGCCCACCAAGATTACGGCGCCAAGGGCCGATTGCTTCCGATTTTACGAACCTTGTCGGAAAGCGCTGGTTTCTCGTGGAGATCGAAATGCGCGGGTTGGTGGTGTGGAGTCGACGCCTGGGCGTCTTAATATTAATTTTGGCCGCCGGGTCACCGGTCGCACTTGCGCAGGCGCCTTTGGCGCCTCCGCCTCTCCAACTCGATCCAGCGCGTGGGCCAGCTGTCTCCTGGGGCGTCGTCTGTGAACCCGGGACCGGATCGCAGCGTTGCTTCATTGTTGAGGGGAACGCTAATGCAGCACAGCGTCACAGCGGGAGCACTGACGCGTTGCCGCCGCCCGACGTGCGACCGGTCGATCCTCGCAGGCAAGCCACCATTTACCGCATGCCGCCACCAGGACGCGCGTTGCCGGCCACTGGCTCCAGCGGTGCACCGGCCTATCGCTTTCAACCGCCGCCCGTGATCCTTCACCCACCGCCGGTCGTTTATGGTTGGCGGCCGCCGCGTCCGGCGAGCTGTGGCGAGTACCATTACTGGAATGGCGAGCGCTGCGCTGACGCGCGGATAGAGCCACCGTATCTCGGTCCCAAATGGTAGGCCGAAGCAGTCGGAGTTTGTGAGGTGTGCCAATGCCGGCGCGCAGCTCAACGGCAATGTCGATTCGCAAATATCGGCATGGAGACGAGGACGGACCATGACGCAGATCCGCGCAAAGCTGCTCGCTGTTACCGCGACGATGGCTGTCGTTGGCTTGCTGCCCGAGATGGTCGCTGCCCAGGACGACTGTGAAGCATTGCCGGCCGGGCGCACGCGCACAGATTGCTTTATCGGCAGGGCAAGAATTCAGGGTCTCAAATCCGACATCGCCAGAGATCGCGCGCGCCGCAAGTCCAGTGCCGCAAAATTGCGCGCGACGACCGGCGGCACGGTCCGCCCGTCCGCCGACCCGCCGAAGCCCAACAAGCGATGAGCGCCGTCGGGCGCCTCAATCATTATCTGCCGCTCGATCCATGTCGGTTCTTGCCGGTGCCGAACGGCAGGGTCTACCGTGGCATCGACTTTCTTCGGGTTGATCCGAATTGACGCGGGTGAGGGGACCGATCACATGATCGGTCCGCTCACGGGGGCGTCATAGCGACGCTGATGAAAGAGACTGGCAATGAATATCGCGGTGCTGCTGAATAGGCAGGCGGCTCTTCGTGCTGACGCCGTCGCCGTCCAACATGGGTTGGACAAGGTCCACGATTTCCGATCGCTGCGCGACACGGTCGCGCAGTTGGCCGGCGGACTAGCGGCGGCGACACAAGGCGAACCTGGCGCGCGCGTCGGACTCTTCATGGAAAATGCACCGGCCTATGTGGAGCTGCTTTTGGCGTGCTGGTGGGCCGGTCTGGTGGCCGTACCGATCAACGCCAAGCTGGCCGCCGGTGAATGTGCGCATATCGTCCGGCACAGCGATTGCCGGCTGGTGTTCGTGTCTCCGCAGACGACCGCCGCGGCCTCCCAAGCGGCACACCTGGCCGCAAGTGCGCGGGCGCGGAACTGGATCGACGTGACCGATCAGGCCTTCGGCCGCTTGACGCGGTCCGCACCGATCGAATTGCGCGCGCGCGATCGTCATGATCTCGCCTGGATATTCTACACCAGCGGAACCACGGGGGCGCCGAAGGGCGCGATGCTGACGCACGGCAATCTGCTGGCCATGACGCTCGCCTATTTTGCCAGCGTCGATCGGTTCGAAGCTGGCGACGCGCTGGTCCACGCGGCGCCGATGTCGCATGGCTCGGGGTTATATCTGCTGCCGGCGCTGGCCGGGGGCGCCTGCCAGCTGGTGCCAGCCAGTCACGGCTTCTCGCCGGCGGAACTGTTTGACCTGATGAACATCCGCTCCGGGCTCTGCGCGTTTATGGCGCCGACCATGATCCATCGGTTGACCACGGCCTACCCGAAACTGGCGCCACCACGCGTCGAGGGGCTAAAGACCATCGTTTACGGTGGCGGACCGATGTATGCGGACACGCTGCTGACCGCACATGCCCGATTTGGCCACCGGTTTGCACAGATTTACGGTCAGGGCGAGACGCCGATGACGATCACCGCACTCGACAAGGCGGCGCACGCGGACACGACGCACCCGCGCTATCGCGAGCGCATGCGGTCCGTTGGATTACGACAACTCGGTGTGCACGTCGAGGTGCACGCACAGGCAGGCCAGGCCTTGGGGCCGGGAGAGGTCGGCGAGGTGGTCGTGCAAGGCGACACCGTGATGGCCGGCTATTGGCAGGACCCGGCGGCCACGTCGGCGGCGATCAAGAACCGGTGGCTTCATACTGGCGATCTGGGCAATTTTGACGAGGATGGGTTTTTGACTCTCGCCGGCCGCTGCAAGGAGCTGATCATTTCTGGCGGTAGCAACATCTATCCGATCGAAGTCGAGCAAGTTCTAATCGACCATCCGCAGGTGGCGGAAGCCGCTGTGGTGGGTGAAGCCGACGCCGAGTGGGGCGAAATCGTCGTGGCCTTCATCGTCGCGCACGCTGACGGAGAGATCGACCCCAAAGAGCTGGATGCCTTCTGCCGCGCGCGGATCGCCGGCTTCAAGCGCCCGAAGCGCTACCACCTGGTCGACAGCCTGCCGAAGAATGCCTACGGCAAGGTGGTCAAATCCGAACTCATGGCCCAGTTTTAGATCATTTCCCTTTAGATCCTGTTGAGTATCGGGATTCCCAACTCACTTGTTTTCTGATTCAAGCTTGCTTTTGAGGGGAGGACAGCCCGTGGCGCGACCTGCCGGAAGCATTCGGCAAGTGGAACCCGGTCTTCAAGCGCTTTCGAGAGTGGGTGAAGCTCGACGTTTTTCATCGCATGT
The DNA here is from genome assembly GCA_965223035.1 of Hyphomicrobiaceae bacterium. Lineage (GTDB taxonomy): Bacteria > Pseudomonadota > Alphaproteobacteria > Rhizobiales > Hyphomicrobiaceae > CAMDPA01. The sequence goes on from OZ244980.1 coordinate 5,682,129, forward strand.
TCTGAGCCTTATCCGGTAAACCTGATATGGCGTATGCGATGGTCGATGCAACGATCGCGACGGTACACCGTCACCGACAGGGCGCAAAAGGGGGCCTCACAGCCAGGCCATAGCCAACTCCAAAGGCGGACTGACCACCAAGATCCTGGCGCTCACGGATGCGCTTGGCAAGCTGGTGCGGTTCCAGCTTCTGCCGGGCCATCGCGACGACACGGTCGGTGTCGCGCCGCTGATTGAATGCCGCATCGCGTGGCGCCACTTGAGATCGACGCTGAAATCTACAAATGGCGCCATCTCATCGAGAACTTCTACTGCAAACTCAAACCGTTCAAGCGCATCGCTCTGCGCAGCGCCAAAACCGACCACAGCTTCGCCGCAATGATTTACGCTGCCGCCGCAATGATCAATCGAGCCTGATATTCAATCCGCCCTAGGGCGTTTCAGATTTGGCTGGTACCATCCCGCTCCCCCGCCCGTTCTCCACCCGGCCGACCGATGGCACGACATGGTCGGTGACCGGACGGGCAGCCGGATGGTTCCAGCCAACACTGGAACGCACTACAATGGTCGTGCACAAAAGACCCGACAGCACGCAGGCCAGCACCATGCACCACCGTGTCCTATCGCCCGCATCGCCGAGGCTTGATGATCAAAGCCATGCAACGCCGACCCCACCACCCGGCCAGGCGCCGATGCGGCCGGCGGCCGCTGGGTTTCCGACCACACGCATGCGGCGCAATCGGGCCACCGCCTGGTCGCGACGGCTTGTGGCTGAGACGGTGTTGACGCCTGCGGATCTAATTTGGCCGGTGTTCGTGGTAGAAGGACAAGGGACCCGCGTGCCGGTCACCTCGATGCCTGACGTCGAACGGCTGTCCCCGGACCTGATCGTCGAGGCAGCCCGCGAAGCTCAAGACCTCGGCATTCCAGTCATCGCCCTGTTTCCTTTCACCGATCCGGCGCTGCGGAGCGATGACGGCCGAGAGGCGTTTAACCCGGACAACCTGGTCTGCCGCGCCACCCGCGCCATCAAGGATGCGGGCGTGGACATCGGGGTGATGCTCGACGTCGCGCTCGATCCGTACACCAGCCACGGCCACGACGGCTTGATGCGCGATGGGATCATCGTCAACGACGAGACATTGGAGGCGCTGATCAAACAGGCGGTGGTGCAAGCGAAGGCCGGGTGCGACGTCATTGCGCCGTCTGACATGATGGATGGACGGATCGGTGCGATCCGTCAGGCTCTCGATGCTGAAGGGTTCACGGCGACCCAGATTATGGCCTATGCCGCCAAATTTGCCTCGGCGTTCTATGGCCCATTCCGCGACGCGGTGGGATCATCCACGGCACTGAAGGGAGATAAGCGCACTTACCAGATGGACCCGGCCAACACCGACGAAGCGCTGCGCGAGGTGGCGCTCGATCTCGGTGAAGGGGCCGATATGGTGATGGTGAAACCCGGCATGCCCTATCTCGATGTGTGCCGACGCGTGTGCGAAACCTTTGGCGTGCCGACCTTCGCTTATCAAGTCTCAGGTGAATATGCGATGCTGATGGCGGCCGCCGAGCGCGGTTGGCTGGATGGTGAGAAGGTGATGCTGGAAAGTCTGATGGCCTTCAAGCGCGCCGGCTGTGCCGGTATTCTGACCTATTTCGCACAGCGAACCGCGCGCCTGCTGGCGGCGTAAACGAGCCAGCAAGGCTGCGTCAAAAAAGGGGCTTCCCGGGGCCTCTGCCGTCGGCGTTGGAGTCCGGTATGGCGTGCGCGCCAAGCGGATCGGGGACGGTGGGACGTCGTCATTGCTGGTAACAAAGCTGCAGCTCAATTCGACGGCAGCGGACGCAACCTTTCGCGCCGGAGCCATTGTATCAACCCTTGAAATGGCTGGTACGGATTACGGGCGTCGTCCGCGTCCGGCTCGCCAACCATTGGTCCTGACCGTCCGGCATCGACCTTCAATCGCGTCGACAATTTGTTTTGATGCCGGGCGGCGGCGGCCGCCAACGCGCTCTCGGCCACCCAGTGGCGGGACCATCCCGGCAGCTTGGCCTGAAGATTGAGGCCGCGCCATTTCGGGTGGAAGGGGGGCTTTGCAAGTTTTTCACAATAGCGAATCAGGCGCTCGATGAAGCGTCTGACCCGACCCCCACGCGGGCTGCCCTTGGGCCAATTATAGGCGACCAAAACGACAACGCTGCCGAGTGTTTCCACCTGCTTGCCCGGCGCAATCAGGTTGGGATAATCCTGGCGGGTCAACGTACTTGGTACGTAGTAATCATCAAATTTCGCGTAGGGGACATCCAGCAAATGGAATCCCGGTTCGAGCTTCAGGTTCAAAAGAAACGGGTTCGGCATTCCACCGTCATGAAGCAGGGCAGCAATTTCGCCGGTTTTCATTTTATGGTAGGCGAACTCACTCGGTAAGTTAACTGGCCTCACCTCGATCCCCAATCGCTCAAACAGGATACGGCCGGACACCGAGGTTGAGGCACCTTGCATTTGAAAGCCGACCTTTTTTCCGTGGAGGTCGTTAAGCGATTGTATTTCCGGACGCGCTATGATGGTCAATTCACTGATGTAAAGCGGTGCGATATATTTTATTCGCTGATCAATATGTTGGATTTTGCCATTTACTTTAAGTTCGAATAGCACATCGGAGCTGGTCACCGCCACATCCACCCCTTTCAGATACAGCAGATCATTGATGTTCTGCACACCGCCGGCTGACATGATCGGCACCAGCCGCAGCTTTTGATCCTCGTTAAGCGCGAACGCCAGGTCCGACACGATACGCAGTGCCGTGCTGTTGAGCGGACCGGCGCCGACGCCGAGGGTCCAGGCATTCATCTTCGAGGCCGCGTGCCGCTCCGTCCTTTTTGGCCCGGTGGATCGCTTTGGGACAGCGGGTCTCACTTGCCGGACCGGGACCGGCTGGGCCTCCGGTACGGGCTGCAGGGCCTGGGCCGGCGACGGGTTCGATTCCGCTCGTACCAGCGGTTGGAAACCGACCAACGGCAGTCCAACCGCTAACAAGAGCATGCCGACGTATCGCATCGAGTACCTCACTCAGCGTACAGACGTTGAAATTTGGGCGGTAATTTGTTTTTTGGATTCTACCTAAAATCACCAGATGGACGTCTGCAAAAATACTTATGGTGTTTCAGCGTGAGCTGGAACCATCCCGCTCCTCCACACCTCCCCTCCACCCCTTTCTTCCACCCCTTTTCTTCACCCCTTTCTTCCACTGGGCCACCCAATGGCATCACGTTCCTGGTGGCCGGGGAGCGGGCCGGCACGGCTGATCCGCCAGTGGCGGACATGATCTAGAATATCGGGGACCAGGGTGGTCTGGCTGCGGCACATTCAGGTCGGATGCGCGAAAAGCCACCCTTGCACCTGAGTCCCTGGTCAAAACAGTTCCTCAGCTCCAACGCGCTTCAATCTTCCGACCGGGCCGATTGCGTTCGCGCGATTGGGCCATTTGCCATGCGATGCGGCGCATCGGACGGGCTCGACCACGATGAGATTACACCTATAATCTGTTCTCAAATGTACACGGAATTGAACCTATGCTGACAGTTAAGCATTGAACTGCTGCTGAACGTAAATATGGCTCAACAAATTAAGGTTAAGAACTCACGCAGCCTGACAATCAACGATCGTAGACAGATCATGGCCAACGCGTTTGCAGCAAGCCTGGCGCATCGCCCAGATTAGAGCGGAGCGTGCGCGTCGGCGCCCTCACAAACGTCAACAACGATATGCGATCGATCACTGAGAGGTATCCGGTCGATGGGTCGGATCTGGACCTCGCCTCCAGCGTGACGCCGTCTGACATATTCTTAATGGTTGGCCCCAGCTAATCGTCTGCTCCACGATCGCCGGCCTTGAAATCGCTGGCCTTAAGATCGCTGGCCTTGAACATCAACTGCGCGGCAAACAGCACCACAACGACGCGCACAACGTGATGCAGCGCGACCACTGCCACGTCCAGGCCCAAGACCATGGCAATCACCGCCATTTCGTTTTGGCCGCCAGGGGCGAATGACACCAACAAGGTGGTCGGATCGAGTCCAGTTGTGCTGGCTGTGGCCATCGTCATGCCGGCAGCAGCAATCAGCAAAAGCGCGGCATAGACCAGCCCCCAACTCAACACCGTTACGAACTCGCGAAGCGATATCCCGTTGAACTGCCGTCCAATCATGATCCCGATCGAAATCTGAGCGGCGATCAACGCTTCGATGGGCACCTTGAGGGCGATCAGCTCACTCATGTGCAAGGCAGCACACACCACCATGGGCCCAATGATCGAGGCGCCAAACACGCCGAGCCGCGTCGCCGCCCACCAGCCGAAAAGGGCGACGACGCCGATCAGCACGGCGGCGCTCACCGGCAATTGCCAAACATGCAGCGCCTGCGGGGCGACGGCCCCGAGCCGCAGGCCGCCGACGAACTGCAGCCAAAACGGAAGGGCAAAAACGATCGCCATCACCCGGGCCGCGTGCACGAGGGTGACGCGGCGCAGATCGGCGCCGGCAGCGTGGGCAAACAGCACCATGTCGGATAAACCGCCGGGTGCCGCGGCGAAGAACGCCGTTGATCGATCAAACCGCGCTGCGTACCGCAACAGCACGGTGCCGCCGACCGCCATCAAAGCGGTGTACGGCAGCATCAGCGCCAAGCTGGCGCTGGTGGCCGGGATTTTTGCCAGCAAATCGGGCGTAAAGCTGGTACCGATCGCGACCCCCAGCAAGGCGCGGAGCGGTCGCACCACCGCAATCGGCTGATAGAGCGGCCGCCCCGCCAGGCTCAGTGCGAAGGCCATGGTCAGCGGCCCCAGCAGCCAAGGCAGCGGCAAGCCCGCTAGAGCAACCTGCCTTTAATCGGAATCGGAACGATCCCGATTAAAGGCAGAAAGTTGCTCACCACCTTAAGAGCGATCATCTTTGCGCCTTAAATCGGAACCGGCGCAATTGGAATCGGCGTTGCGGTTCCGATTTAAGGCGCGATGATCTAGCAGGAAGCCGAGGCCGGCCAACATCGCGACCGCCCAACTGACTGCGAAGCGGCCGAGCTGCCGGGACCCGCACGCCAACCGCCGGGCGATCGTAGCAGCATAGTTGCCCAGCCCGATCCGGGCGCCGCCAACGGCCTGTCGCAGGCGCGCGCCCGAACGGCCTGGACCGGGGTCTGAATCGGACGGCCGCTCGGGCATTTCGGTTCACGTTGTCCCTGATGGGTTCTGCGTCGGGCGTTATAACCGACGTGGATTATCCGATTACGTGATTTACCATTTGCTGACGGCAGGTCCGACGCGCTCAAGCTGGCCCGACCACGCAACGTTGACTGCCTGGAGGTGTTGACTGCCTGGAGGTGCTGCCCTGTCGGCCATATCTGCGCCGCAGCGCCTGTCGGGCAGACAGAATTTCATGTGCGAAAACTGCTAGCGCGATCATGATTAACGAGGGTATATCACAACCGCGCTCGCGCGGGCATGACATATTTGCGCGATAGTTTGTACTTATGCGGAATAGGGATGATCGTCCCGCCAACCGCTGACGCACAGGATCGCAGTCATGAGTCAGACGCCGCCCGGCCCCAGGCCGCCGGACCCCAACCGCATGAACGCGCCGATGCCGAGACCCGAGCAAGCCAGGTCGCCGCGACCGGCAACGGCTGGCCGACGTGAACACCCACGCCGACGCGGCAGTGCTTTGCGTTTCGCGGCCTGGACCCTCACCGGCGTGGGCCTGTTGCTGGTGGTCGCTATCGGCCTGCTGGTCGTGTTCGCGCCGGTCGGATTGATCCGCGACCAGCTGGTGCGCGAGGTCAAGGTTCAAACTGGCCGCGACTTGGTGATCGCCGGAACGACATCGCTTTCGATCATCCCCTCGTTGGCGATCTCGATGGGCGACGTCTCGTTGTCCGCGCCCCCCGGCATGGGTGGCCCTGCGCTGGTCAAGATGCGCAGGTTGGATGCCAGCGCATCATTGATGGATTTGCTGGGCGGCAAGATCAGCGTCCGCAGCATCGTGCTCACGGACCCCGTGTTCGACTTGCGCGTTGACGCCAAGGGCCGCCAAAGCTGGGACTTTTCGGCCGCCGTGCTTCCCAGAAAGATCACCTACGCGCAGGCGGTGCCGCAAGACAGGCGCACCGACGGGGTGCATGGGTCGCCGGAATTGCGGGAGTTTCTACGAAATTCCTCGCCGCAGGGCGCCAGAACCGACAACGCGGACAAGATCGCGGACAAACCGATCGGCGACTTGGCGGTCGACGAGGTGCGCATCCAAAATGCGACGATCCGCTACCATGATGCACGATCGTCGGTCTCCGAGCAGGTCGACAACATCAATGCCCGGTTGACAGCACCTTCGCTATCGCAACCGGCCCGGGTCGATGGCACGTTCGCGGTGCGCGGTGAACGCATCGCCTTTGACGGCATGTTGTCCACACCCAAGGCCGTGATGGACAATCGCTCGGCCGGGATCACGATCGCGGTGCGCTCGGCCGAGGGCGACAGGCGCTTTAACGGTCAGTTCAAGGGTGAGCTGGCAATCAGGGACGGTGACGTGGAGGTCAAGGGCCCGCTGTCGTTCGAAACCCCATCGATCAGAGCGTTGGCCAGCCTGGCCGGTGCGCAGCTGCCGCAAACGAGCGGCTTCAACAACGCCGCCCTGAACAGCCATCTCAAGGTGCACGGCAAGACCATCACGCTGGACGATGCCAAGCTGGTGATCGACGACACCAACGCGACCGGCCGCATCGATCTCCGGCTCGCCAAGCACCGACCACGAATCACGGCAAACCTGAACATCGATCGCCTCGACCTCAATCGCTACATCGGCGAGTCGGCCACCGCCAACCCTGGCCAAGCGTCGACGCCAGCGGGAACGTCCAGGCAGCCTGGAACGCGGGTCAGGGGCTATAAGGCGGGCAACAGCTGGAGCGATGAGCCGATCGATCTGTCCGGCCTTGGTCACGTGGATGCCGACGCAAACATTCGGCTGGGTGCGATGCAAATCGGCGCCATCAAGGTCGGAGCCAGCAGCATCAAGGTCGCCTTGAATGACCGCATGCTGCGGACCACCGTCAACGATAGTGCACTTTACGGTGGGCGCGGGCGGGGCGTGCTGGCCGTCGACGGGCGGGGACCGTCGCCGAGCGTCGGCGTCAACTTCGTGGTCGCGAACGTGTCCGGTCTGCCGTTCTTACGGGACGCCATTGGCTTCGATTGGGTGGGCGGCAATGCCAACGTCCGGGCCGCACTGGTTGGCCAAGGGAACAGTGAAAAGGCCTTGATGGGCAGCTTGCAGGGCGACGCCGGGCTAGACATCAAGAACGGCGCCATCGTCGGCTTCAACATTGCCCAGCTGATCCGTGGCGCGTCCCGCGGACAAGTGGCCGATCTCAGCCGTGTGCCGACGGCCAAAACCGACTTCAGCCAAGCTAAAGCCGCCTTCACCATCAAGTCCGGCGTGGCCACCATCACCGAGTTCAGTGTGCTGAGTCCGCTGTTGCGGATCGGAGGCTCAGGCCGGATCGACATCGCCAACAAACAGCTCGGTACCACATTTCGGCCGAAGCTGGTCGGCAGCCTGTCGGGACAGGGCGGGCCGCTGGATCTCACCGGGATCGAGATTCCGGTGCGGGTCACGGGGCCCTGGCACGATCCGCAAATCATCCCCGACGTGTCGGGGGTATTGAACGATCCGACTAGGGCGGTGGATGCGATCAAACAGTTTGGCAAGAACCTAAAGAAGAATGGCGGTGCCGGGTTGGGAGGCCTTCTGAACCAGTTTCTCAAGCGCTGATGCTAGAGCAGCCTGCCTTTAATCGGAATCGGAACGATCCCGATTAAAGGCAGAAAGTTGCTCACCACTTTAAGAGCGATCATCTTTGCGCCTTAAATCGGAACCGGCGCAATTGCAACCGGCGTTGCGGTTCCGATTTAAGGCGCGATGATCTAGCGCCGGCGGGGCCGCGCGAGCGCTTGATCATGTCCGCCTTAGGCGGACCGCTGGGCCGGCCCGCTCCCCCGCCCAGCCACCCGGACCGTCATGCCGTCGGGTGGCCGGTTGGAGGAACGGGTGGGGTAGCGGGAAGGTTCCAGATTACTCCGGCACGGTTTAGGCACCACCGCTGGCACTGGGCGCCGATGTGGCGTGCCGGTCCTGCGGGACAACCGGCACTGTCGGTCACCGGTAAAGCCGTGCGGCAAGCTCATCGCGCCAACGTTGCGCGCGGGCTTTGGCCGAAGCGGCGGCGATACTCGACCGCGAAACGGCCTAAATGCATGAAGCCGAGTTCCAGCGCGATGTCGGTAACCGCCGCGTTCGCACCGCCGCTGAGCAACCTGAAGTGAGCCAGATTGAGCCGTACTTGGCGGACGTACTGCATCGGTGTCAGCCCGAACTGTCGGCTGAAGGCCAACTGTAGGGTTCGGACGTTGACGCCGGCTGCGCGGGATAAGTCGGTGACCTTGATCGGCGCACCGAGATTGTCGTGGATGAAGTCCAGGGCCTGCCGCAGCTGCTTGGAATGGCCCCGGCGGTCAGCTGTCAGAAAATGGTCGATATTGCTTGGTTGATGCTGCAAAAAGTCGAGGATCAGCTCCTGCTCCACCGCACATTGGGATAGATTGGCGGCTCCGCAAAACATCCATCCGTACTCGGCCGACTGGATGCACGTCATCAGCTTGGATAGCCAGGCCTTCATGGCTGGCTCGGTCAGCGCAATCTCGGAGCGGAAGACCACTGGACCCGGTAAGCGATAGCCCACCACATCCTCGGCTAAAGCTTGCAAAACCGCCCGATCGATCTGCACCAGCAGCTTCTCGCATCCGGCGTGCCATTGCATGTGGGTGTGACGCGTCGGATTTAGGATCGTGGCGACCGAGGTTGTGGCCTGCGTGTGCTCGCGTCCGTTGGTGATGGTAGCCCGCCCTTTGATCGGGATCTGGATCAGGTAGAAGCTGCCGAGTTCGCCCGGCTCGATCTCCACGTCCGCGCCGTAGCGCAGATAATTGAGCGATAGGTCGAGGCCAGCCGCATGATTGTGGCAGGCGTCAAAATCGTCATTGACGCGTTGGCGCTCCAAGCGGTGCCGGCAAAATTTACCGGCGACAAGATCGCGCGCTTCATCCAGTTCGCGGCTGGCAAACAGCCGGTGGTTCCGAAGCCGTTCGCGGCTGGAAAACTTAGAGATTTTGGTCATTGTTCGATGACCACGACGACCAGCACTTGCGAAAGGCAAACATAATCTGTGTGCCGATTGCAACAAATATTCGCATTTTGGATAGTGCCGGCCGGGCTGCGGACCCATAATCACCTCGTCAACAAGGAGGCGCGCTCAGGAGGAACAAGCTATGGAGTTCAAGATTGGCGTAACCGCGTCCGCGGACGGTCTTAACGGGCTTTCATGGAATGTCGTCGGCCACACCTACACACCTAAGTTGCTGAGCGAGAATGCTTTCGTGTGGCACGCGTTGATTCCGAACGAAACCTTCGTGCCGCCGCATATCCATCCCACGCAGGACGAATGGATCTACATGTTGAGTGGCACGCTCGACGTCGAATTTGGCGCGGACGTTCACAAGGCAGCGGTCGGAGACACGGTGCGCATGCCAAAAGGGATCGCGCACGGCATTTTCAATCGCTCCGGAGCCGATGCGACCTGCGTGTTCGGCGTGGCGCCGGCCCGCAAGCTGTTCGACCTGTTCACCGTGCTCGATGGCGTCACCGATGCCGATGAGTTGGTGCGACTGTCGGCGTTGCACGAGGTCGACTTCCTGCCACCTCCAGATCAATCCTGAAGGTCCGCCACCATGGCAACGCGAAAAACCGTGGCCGTCATCGGCGGCGGCGTGAGCGGGCTCGCCGCGGCCAAGGCGTTCGACGAGCGCGGCCACCGGGTGATCGGGTTTGAGCGCAGCCACGATTTTGGTGGGGTTTGGGAATTGTCGCGGTCATACCCCGACGTGCAAACGCAATCCCCCAAAGATCTCTATCGTTTCACCGATCATCCCATGCCGCGTGACTATCCCGAATGGCCCAAGGGGCCGCAAGTGCATGCCTACCTGCAGTCTTACGCGGACAAACACAATCTCCAACGACTGTTCCATCTCAGCACCAACGTGGTGTCGATGAATCGACGGGCCGATGGCCGGCCAGGCTGGACCTTGGAGTTGCAGTCGAGCGGCAGGACACGCGTCGAAGACTTCGATTTTGTCGCCATTTGTACCGGGCAGTTTTCGGACAAGAACATCATTACGCACCCCGGCCAGGACAGCTTTGTCGCGGGCGGCGGACAGGTGATCCACTCGTCTGAGTACACCGACCCGGCGATGGCGGGCGGCAAACGCGTGGTGGTGCTGGGGGGCTCAAAATCTGGCACCGATATCGCAGTGAACGCGGCACAATGCGGCGCGAAACAGGTGACGCTGGTCTACCGCGAGACGGTCTGGCGGCTGCCGTATTACGTGGGCGGCATCAATTTCAAGCACCTGCTGTACATGCGGGCCCAGGAGCGGCAGTTCAACGGTTGGGGCCGGACCGGCATGCAGCGGTTCGCGGCGGCGGTATTCAAGCCGCTGATATGGGCCAACTTCCGCGGGCTGGAAACCATGCTGAAGTTGCAGCTGGGCTTGAAGCGGTGGGACATGGTGCCGGAGCTGCCGATCGAGAAGGAGGCCTCGTGCTCGTTACCGGTAGTAACGCCTGGGCTGTTCGAATCGTTCAAGAACGGTTCGGTGCGCCCGATCAAGGGCAGCTATGAGCGTTATGACGGCGACGGCATCGTGCTCACCAATGGAGAGCGCGTCGGGGCTGATCTATCGATCCTGGCCGTCGGCTGGAAGCTCGGCGTGCCCTACCTGCCCCAGGCGTACCAAGACAAACTGATCGAGGCGGACGGCCAGTACCGCACCTACCGGCTTGCGGTGAACCCGGATCTACCGGACATGGGATTTGTCGGCTTCAATTCCAGCTTCTGCAGCGTGCTGTCTGCGGAGGTGATCGCCAACTGGCTGGTTCGCTACGCGGACGGTATGTTGGCGCACCAACCCAGCGATGAGGAGATGCGCAACAACATCGAGATGATGCTCGAATGGCGGCGCAACGAGCGACCGGCCGCGCAGGTCTACGGCGGGCTGTGCTCGGCCCCGTTCCATTTCAAGCACTTTGACGAACTGCTGGCCGACATGGGCGCGCGCGAACGACAGCGCCGCAATCCGTTCGCCGAAAATTTCTCGTACCCGAACGCCGAGGCTTTCGGTCGCTACCTGGCGTCGACGCCCCAGTACCACGTGGCGTCGGCCCAGCCGCAGCCCGCGGCGAAACCAGTAGCCGCGAGCGCTTAACGGACAGCGCGGTGCGGAGCGGGTCACCGCGCAGCGTTACCATCGGGCAACACCGGTGTGACGCGGACCGGGGTGCAAGGCTTCAGTCGGGGCGGCGTCCCGACCAGGCTGAAGCGCCCAAGCAGCCCAAACGTGCCTGTTTGCCGCCATCTGCGGCGATTGGTCGTAAAAAATGACATTCCTCTTTGGAGCTCGATCTGAGGAAGTTATTGCTCAAATTTACAATGGTCAGTTTCACAGGTCACTGATTCTCACGCAAACACTCGAGAGAGAACGGCGTCCGGTCATTGTGCTTGAACGCAAGTGAAAATGATTTACCTCCCCGACTGATTTTTTTCTTGCGTCCCGTAGGCGTTGGCCTCATATCGGGGGTGCCGTTCGTCCACCTGCCCCGAAGGTCAAGGACAAGATCCCCAAACCCCCAAGGTAAGGAGCGGGCGGGTCACATTCTGTCTACTGGTTGGGGAGGGTCTTATGGCCTATCAAGACGCCCTCTTCCAATTGGGGATGGACTTGACTCGTTCAAGCACCGCCCAAAAGGAAGACTTTGATCGAACCGCGCTGCTTGCGCAGAACGCAGTTTCGGGATCGCGAAGACCGTTCGCTGGTCGACCTTCGGATGAAGGCGAAGACGTCTGCGCACGTCGTGAAAGCGACAAGGCTGGACGCCACTTGATCATTGATCTGTTCGGTGCCTCGCGGCTGGACGACGTCGGTCATATCGAGCAAACGCTGAAACGCTGTGTGGATGTTTCCGGTGCTACGCTGGTTCATTCCCACATCCACGATCTGGCGCCGGGCTGCGGCGTCACTGGCGTTGCGGTGCTCGCCGAAAGCCATATCTCGATCCATACCTGGCCTGAGAACGGCTACGCTGCGCTCGACGTGTTCATGTGCGGTGATGCCAAGCCGCACTCGTGCATCGAAGTGCTGGAGCAGGCGTTCGCAGCAGACAGCGTGGTGGTCAAATCGCATCAGCGCGGTTTGGATCGACCGGCAGCACCGCGCGAACACGGGGTGACGCGACGGGATGCTGGGACGCGGCGCGGCGATCGCAAAGCCGCTTAGGCCTTTACGTCGGGCCCTTTATAGCGTCCCGGTTCGCTGCGCGGCTTTGATCCGTTACCGGTGTCATCGACGAGCTTCGCGCGCGATCCTCGTCGATGTGATTTCGGGCAGGTGTTCGGCTTCATCATTTCCGCCCCAGATCATCGCGCCTTTGATCGGGATCGTTCCGCTTCCGATCAAAGGCAGGTTGCTCTAAGTGGATGAGCCTTGCCGTCCCGCTCTCGTGTCGGGCCGCGGCGCCGCTGCGCTGCAGCTGAACCGGACTATATGGCGCCAGGCGGGCTTTTACAGGCCCGCACCGGGCGGCGCTGGTCGGGCTGGCGCCATCAATGACTGCTGCGCCGGAACACTTCGGTCGCCACCAGGCCGGCGGTAATCGACAGCAGCACGGTACCGATCCCGTAGAGCAGCGGATAATCGAACGCTACGATGTGCAGAATATTTTCAAGGCCTTCGCGCTGCAGCGTCACGCGCGCCTTGTAGGTGTGCAGAAGCCGCCCCTCGCGGAATAAATGGATTCGCGCGACCAGCTGCCCGATTGGAATATTGCCCGGCAAGCTGATGGTGGCACGAAATAGGCTGCGCCCGATAAACGCCACCCCCAACGGCTGCTCGACATAGAGCCCCTCGTTCTGCTTGAGACGCACCACTGACGCACGGAACTCCTCCAAATCCGCCGTCGTGACACCGGTCTCCCAGCCGCTGATCGGGGCCATGCGGACATGGGCGAAGCCGATGTCGTTGTCGCGCAAGATCACCGGATCGGCGATCTCATCGAGCGGCCGTGTCGACACGATCGCGTAATAGCTCGGGACGCTCTTGAACGTAATCGATGTTGTGTTCAACCAAATGCCGGCCACCCGGCTCTTGCGACGGGCCACCAAACGTGTCGGCGTGCCTTCCACCACGATGACGATATCGTAATAACCGGATTCAGCACTGGATTGGCGGCTGTTATCGACGGCGCCAAAGATGATGATCTCGGTACCGCTGAAACCCGATGTCACCGCGACGCTGCGTGATGATACGTCCGCCTGTACGGTTTCGCGTTGGTCCGAGGCTGAGGCCGCCCGTGCTGCAGGCGGCGTGGCATCTGCGGGGTTCGATTGTCCGGCGGCCGGCCCGATCAAAGCCAGACCACCGATGATCGCAGCCGCGCCGGCTTTGACCCGTGCCCAACTGGCGCTCATGGTGCTCATCGGTTGGCGGCGTCGGCTGCGCATCTGTCGACCTTTTTCAATAGACCGGTGCGGGTCGCGTGGGGGTGGAGGCAGAACCAAAACGGATTGTCACACTGAGCGCTCGCGGCTGTCAGGTCAACGCCACGCACCGCCGCAGTCCATGCGGCGGGGCATCGCCGGCGGCCTTCGCGCGTCTGCCGCTGCATTCGGTACCGGTGTCGAGCACCGATGCAAACACCGCTATCCAGCTGTGACGCTAACGCCATACCACCATCGAAAGCTTTGATTTAGGGTCCGAACATCCATCGGTTTGGCATCGATGACATCGGAACGCTGGCGCGGCCCTCAACATCCAGTAGCTTGAGTTAGCACGGGTCAGAGTGCGCTGGAACCGTCCCGCTCCCCGCCCGGCCGCCCTACAAACATGCCATTCCATGGCCGGGCGGGGAGCGGACCGGCGCGGCGGTTCCCCCTAAGGCTGACAGTGCGCTAGATCATCGCGCCTTAAAGTGTAGAGCAACTTTCTGCCTTTAATCGGGATCGTTCCGATTCCGATTAAAGGCAGGTTGCTCTAGAACGTGGGCGGGCCCGAAGCGTTCGCGCCGCAGGGCCAGCGACGACCGCGGCTGGCAAGTCATGACACCGCAGCCGAGGCGCGGCGTGCCGGCCAATGCTCCGTAAACATGCGAGGTGGACGACGGAATGGAGGATGCGAGCGGACCAGCGACCTCATCGACACCGTCGGTTGTGCGACGATTTCGCATTCCCGGCCTGATCAAACGCAACATGGCGCTGTTTGCGTTGTCGCAGTCGTTCACCGGTGCGGGCATGTCGTTCGCCTACGGCTTTGGTCCGCTGATGGTGATCGGTATTACAGGCTCGGCGGGTCTGGCCGGGCTGACCGTCGCGCTGCTGGGCCTGACCCGCTTTCTGATCGCCTACCCGATCGGCAAGATCACCGATAGCTACGGTCGCAAGCCGGGAATTCTGCTGGGCTTGGTGCTGGCGATGGGGGGCGCCATCGTGTTGGGCTTGTCGATGATACTGCTCAGCGTCGCGCTGTTGATCGTTGGCATGCTGGTGTTCGGGATGGGCATGCATGCCGCCCAGCAGCTCAGGGTGGCAGCAACCGACATGTTTCCGCCCCAGCATCGCGCGCAAGCGTTGGGCTACATTGCGTTGGGCTCGCTGGCCGGGCTGTTCGCCGTGCCGCCAATGGTGACGGCGGGTGAGTCGATCGCCCAACGCTTCGGCTACGATGCGCTTGCGATGCCCTGGTTTTTGCTGGTCGTCATCATCCTTGTCGGCATGGTGCTGGTCTACTTCGTGCGTCCCGATCCCAAGGAGATCGGCAGCAACCTGCAAAGCTACTATCCCGATTTCGTTCCGCCGCCGCCCAGCGCGCGTGCCGGCCGGATGTTCAAGGCGGCCGACCTGTTCGCCAATCCGCGCACGCGCCTGGCCATCGTCTCGAACGGTGCCGCCCAGGGCAATATGGCGATCGTTATGGTGCTGACCTCGCTGCTGCTTCAGCACCATGGCCACACGCTGCCGGAAATCGCATTCTCGCACATGTTCCACTCGATCGGCATGTTCGGCTTCACAGTGCCGCTCGGACGACTGTCCGACAGGTATGGCCACTACAGGGTGATGATTCCGGGCGTGGCGGTGGCGTTGGCGGGCGCGGCATTTGTGACGTTCACCTATTCGTTTCTCTACGTCACCATCGGCACATTTCTCGTCGGCATCGGCTGGGCCGCGGCCAACGTCGCGTCGACCGTACTGATCGCCGATCATTATGAATCGCGCGAGCGCGGGCGGGCGATCGGCGTCAATGAGAGCATCGCCGGCGCCATGGCGGTGCTGGCGTCGATCATCACCGGGCCGCTGATCGCTTGGCGGGGGTTGCCGGCGGCCGGCTTGTGCGCCATCGTCATCGCATTGCCGCCGCTCCTGATGTTCGTTGGCCAGATGGCGACGGGTGCCGCGCGTCGGCTGGACCACGAAACTCGCTGAAAGTGGTGGCTTATCGAACATCCCCTGACCGACGGATCGGCCTTGGCACAGGCTCGTCGCGTGCCCGTGCAGCCACGCCGGTCGTCCCGGGCTGGATGGCGAACAGGGCCGACGCTTTGGCCGCTTTTAAATCTCGACCTGGAGTTGGATCGCGCCACGGCCGAACAGCTGCGGCCTGAGCCGGGGCGTCTCAGTGTTTGCTGGAACCATCCCGCTCCGCCGCCCACAACGTCGTGCCATAGAATGGCCGGGGCGGACATGATCCAACAGAGTTTTGGATCTAAGAGAGATTTTGCCGTCGCATCGATCGTTCGCGTCGTAACGAAGGTTTTTTCGGCAAATGCGACGGTCGGACGACCTGGATGCGTTTGGCGGCCACCCGCCTTGGCGGTTCAATGAACCTCACACCGACAATGTCGACATTGCGCCAAATGACCTCGCAGCTCGCCTCGAGCCCATCGAGCTCGATGATCAGTTCAAAGGTATCCGGGACGTTGACCGACCCGGGCGCACGGATGCAACACCCCTCACTGGATAGATTTGTCACGCTGCCCGGCAACGTCGAGTGTCGCAAGTTATATGCGACGATTGCGCCCTTGAGCACGCGGCGGCGCGGCTGTGATCGTTGTTCAGCCATGGTCGAACTCAGTCTCCGTCGGCAGTGCGCGACTGCAATTTTAGGGCCAATTTGGCAGGGCCTTTATCAACCTTTGTCGCTCCAGCGATTTAGCAAATCGGCATAGCTTGAAATTTAAAATTATACGTTAAAAAAATCGCACATATCATTGACGAAAAAAATTCGATTGCTGCGGCCCGCTAAAATGGCCGGAGTACGCGTCAATATGCAATTGTGAAAGAAACTGTTTTCTCGAAAAGCGTGATGAAAATCTGGCACTGGCGGGCGACAAAGGCGTTCGGTGCCTCGCCAAATGCATAGCCTAGAGCAACCTGCCTTTAATCGGAATCGGCTTTGCGGTTCCGATTTAAGGCGCGATGATCTAGTGCCGCGTAACGCGCCTCCCAACGCTCAAATTCATTCGTGATCGCACCCCAATTGTCGTCGCTGCCCGGACGGTGCCGCACGCCGCTGCCTTGTGCTGCCAGGCATGAAAGAGCCTCGGTGGGGGCTCACGTGCTTCATTCGGCTCGGCACGGCAACACCGGGCTGTCACCGATGAGATCGCGCAGTCAGGTGGCCGGTTGGGAGCAGCGGGGTGGTTCCAGCCAAACCTTTAGTGCTCCGAATTAGCATCGCCGCAAATGCCCGGCGCACGGGAAGGATCATACCGGCTTCTCGCCCTTCACCGTCAGGCGTCGCATCAGCCGCAGCTCCTCGGCCGGAAAATCGCGACGCGCATGGGAGGTGCAGCGATTGTCCCAAATCAAAAGATCACCCGGCCGCCATTGATGCGCCCACACATGCTCCGGCCGCTCGATGGCCTCAAACATCAGCTCCAACAGATCGTCACTTTCGCGCTTCTCAAGCCCTTCGATGGCAAGCGTCATCAGCCGGTTGACGAACAGGCACGTGCGACCCGTTGCCGGATGAACCCGAGCAATCGGGTGCCAGTACTGCGGCGCATCGGCGCTGATCTTGTCGTTCTTGATGGTGGCGGCGTTGGCATAATCGTAAACATTGAGCGCCTTGCGGCCGGCGATCCGCTGTTTCACGGCCGACGGCAAACAATCGTAGGCCAAGTAGTGGTTGGAAAATAGCGTATCGCCGCCGCTGGAGGGCACGTTGAGCGCGAACAAAATGGTGGCCTTGACCGGGAACTCAACATAGCACTGATCGATGTGGAACTGCATTTCGCCATCGGGCAGCTGATCGATATAGGCGCCGTTTTCCTTGCGGTTGGAAATGTACATGACGGCGGGGTGCTCCGTTTCCCGCCCCTTATTCGCCTTAACGCGCGGCGCCAGTTCACCGAAGTTCTTACCAAACGCGACTTGGGCGTCGGTCTCCAGCGATTGATCGCGCAGGACGACCACCAGATTGTCGTGCCAGGCGTCGATGACAAACCGCCGGGTCTCCTCGTCCAGGGAACCTGAGGCATCGACCCCACGGATTTCGGCACCCAACGCGGACGATAACTTGATGACTTCACGATCAACGGCAGTTGCTGCGGTCATGCGTCCACTTCCCGGTTCGCTTGGGACCAATACGTGCGGCCGTTGCGCCAGTGGCTGCATATTAGAGATCGAAGATAATTGTTGTCAATCGGGCGCCACGGCGGGGCCTGGCGGGATGGTTCCAGCTGACCCTGAAACACAGGCGTTGACCGGTTGATCCTCGAGCGTGCCTTGCAGCAGGCGATCGACACAGGTGGGTTGTGTCGTCGCACCTGTTCCCCCGCCACACGATCCGACACAACAGTGGTATA
Source organism: Hyphomicrobiaceae bacterium (assembly GCA_965223035.1). Taxonomy (GTDB): domain Bacteria; phylum Pseudomonadota; class Alphaproteobacteria; order Rhizobiales; family Hyphomicrobiaceae; genus CAMDPA01. The sequence continues at coordinate 5,700,141 of OZ244980.1, forward strand.
AGCCTGCCGAATCGTGTGGGGCAGTTTGAGGGGTCGATGACACTGTTCGGCGGACACAAGCGGCTAAATCTGGCATTGCAGGGCGGCGGTGCCCACGGGGCCTTTACCTGGGGCGTTCTGGACCGGCTGTTGGAACGCGATGATCTGACAGTTGGCTGGCTGAGCGGCACCAGCGCCGGCGCCGTCAATGCCGTCGCGGTGGCGGCGGGAATGTTGGCTGCAACCGGGTCGGACGCGGCGGAGGGGGCCCGCGCCATGCTCGCCAAGGTCTGGCGCGCGGTGCAGTCAGCCGGCGTGCCCGATTTGGTGCGGCTCAATCCATTCCTGTACGGCATGACCAAAGCCTCAGGAATGACGTCGTTGACAAACCTGCTGTCGCCCTACGAGTTCAATCCGTTGGGCTTCGACCCCTTGCGCAAGCTGCTGACCGAGCACATCGATTTCGATGCGCTACGGCGCCAGGCGGGGCCGGAGCTGCTGATCGCGGCAACAGATGTCGCCACCGGCCAGCCCCGTCTGTTTCGGCGCGCGGAGATCTCGGTGGAAGCGGTCCTCGCCTCCGCCTGCCTCCCGCAGATCCATCATGCGGTCGAAATCGACGGCCGGACCTACTGGGACGGTGGGTTCTCGGCAAACCCCGATCTCGTCACCGTCGCGACTGAGAGCGGAACGCCGGACACGCTGTTGGTGGAGCTCAACCCGTTCGAGCGGGCCGAGACGCCACGGTCGGCGCGCGGCATCGCCGCTCATATCAGTACGCTCACCTTCAATCAGCCGCTACGGCGCGACATTGAGCTGATCGTCACCGCCCAGGATCACTGCAATGGCGGAACACTGGGCCGTCTGTTCGGCCGCCGGGATAGCCGTTTGACGCGGCTCGGGCAGCACCGCTTTCACCTGATCACGGCCGGGCGTTACACGGCCCGACTGAGTGCTGAGAGCAAGGGCATGCCGGAGCGCTCGTTGCTATCTTACCTGTTCGACTCCGGTCGCATGGAGGCCGGTCGCTGGCTGGATCGACATCTCACAGATGTCGGGCGCCGCCAGTCCGTCGACCTGCGCGCGCGCTATTTGGACCGGCCACGACCCACCCCCCCGGCAGCCGATGGCGACGCCGCCACGTTCGAAGATCAGGCTGAACTGGCCATGCTCGGCACGAGGATCTGACGGACGCTGACGCCATCGGCTAAGCGATCAAACGCCTCATTGAGTTGATCAAAGCCAATGCGCTCGCTCATCAGCCGGTCGACCGGCAGCACGCCCTGTTGATAAAGCGCGATGAAGCGCGGGATGTCGCGCGCCGGTACGCAGCTGCCCACGTAGCTGCCCTTCAAGGTGCGTTCCTCGGCGACGAGTTGGGTGGCGGGGATGGCGAACGTGTGTGACGGATGCGGCAAGCTGGCGGTCACGGTGGTGCCGCCGCGGCGGGTAATCTTGTAGGCCAGCTCGAGCGCCTTGACGGAACTCGCCATCTCGAACGCGAATTCGACGCCGCCGTGCGAGAGATCCTTGATCGCCTCAACGGCGTTGGTCTGCGTGGCCGATACGGCATCGGTGGCACCCAGCTGGCGGGCTGCGTCCAGTTTCTCCGATAAAAGATCGACAGCGATGATCTGCCGGCAGCCGGCGGCCCTGGCGGCGAGAACCGACATCAAACCGACCCCGCCCAGGCCGACCACGGCCACGCTTGCTCCGGCGCGCACCCCGGCGGTGTTGATCACGGCGCCAGCTCCAGTCACCACCGCACAGCCGAACAACGCCGCCTCCTCGTAGGGCAGGCTCGCATCGACTTTGATCACGGAGCGACGCGACACCACCGCATAATCGGCATAGGCGGAGACGCCGATGTGATGGAAAACCGGGCTGCCGCCGCGCTGCAAACGAATGGCCCCGGACAACAGCGTGCCGGCACCATTGGCGGCAGCGCCAGGCTCACACAGAGCCGGCCGGCCTTCCATGCACGGCACGCAGCAGCCGCAGCTCGGCACGAACACCAACACCACCCGATCGCCGATCGCAAGATCGGTGATCCCGGGACCGAGTTCCAACACCTCGGCTGCCGCCTCATGGCCCAGTACCATTGGCATTTGCCGTGGACGATCGCCGTTGATGGTGGAGAGGTCGGAGTGACACAAACCGGCGGCATGAATTTTAAGCAAGACCTCGTTATCGCCGGGCGGATCGAGATCGACGTCATCGACCACCAGCGGGCGTGAACTGGCATAGGGCCTCGGCCGTTGCATTTGCTCCAACACGGCAGCACGAATCTTCATGGATGCAGGCTCCCCCGCAGGTTGGATCGTCCGACGGCCACCCGACATGCCCTTTGACTTGATTGTCCGCGGCTCGGGCTGTGATCGAACAACGGTAGCCCAACGCGGCACCGACGCAAGTCACGCCAACCCATCGAACGCAGACGCGAACGTGCTCGACACGGGCAACATGCGGGTTACGCGCTCGGCGCACCGGGCTGTCGCCGGGGGTGGGCCGCCGCGAAGCGTTGATCGGCCATGCAGCGTGCAACGATGCGGGATACCGTCGGGTGGCCGCTGATCGAACCGCCGTAAAGTTCCACGCCGGCAGCGTGGCTGGCCAAGCAAATGTCGGCGATCGTCAGCTGATCGTGGTGGCAGTAGTCGCCGGTGCGGGGATCGCTGGCTAAAGCAGCTTCATAGGCGTCGAGCCCGGCCCCGAGCCAATGATTGGCCCACGCAGCAATCTGTCGATCATCAGCGCCAAACTGCTGAGCCAATCGCGCTCGGACACGTGGCACGGAAAGCGGATGGCTGTCGGCGATGGTCATCTGCGCCAAGGCGCGCACGCGCGCTCGGTCGCGCGGGTCGTTGGGCAGCAGCGCCGGTGAGGGATGGCGTTCATCAAGGTATTCCATGATCGCCAGCGACTGGGTCAAAACCGTACCATCGTCTTCAACCAACACGGGCAGCGCCATCGCCGGGTTGAGGGCCTTGAACGCCGATGCCGCCTGTTCGCCCTTGAGCAGGTCCACAGTGATCTGCTCGGCGGTCAGGCCCTTGATGTTGAGCGCGACGCGCACGCGAAACGTGGCGAGCGAACGCCAGAACGTATAGATCTTCACCGTCCTTGGACCTCGTTAACAGCTACCCGAGACATCAGTTGCCGGACAAGAAGCAGCGTCCGGTTGCACGCGCGACGATCTCAGCCGTCGACACCGCTTCAGCAGAGGGCGGGTCCACCCCTGCCGCTCCCATGCAACGCTCAAGGATCTAGTCGCGATCGCCCGGCTGCACGGACGGCCAGTAGGCGGGAAGCCAGGCTGCGTCGCGCGGTCCCCAACCGTCCCCGCCGGCTTGCTCGTAAACCGATAGCGTGCGTTCCACCAGTGGCAGATCCACGCCGCGACGGCCGGCCTCGTCGAGCATCGTTCTCAAGTCCTTGAGGCACAGGTCGACGTCAAACATGACGTCGCCGGTCTCGGCCCCCGCCAATGCCGCCGCGATCACCGGCCCACGCGCCTTCAGGACGTTGGGTCCCCCCGACGTGCCGGATAGAAATTCCATCAGCCAGGCGTAGTCGAGGCCGAGATGTCGACACAGCAACAACGCCTCGGCCAGCGCCTGGTAGTACACGATCAGCGGCAGATTCAACGCCAGCTTGAGGCTGGCGCCGGCGCCAATCGGCCCGACCAAATCGACGCGGCGGCACATCTGCTGCAACAGCGGCAGCGCCGCCTCGAAATCGGCGCGCTCGCCGCCCGCCACACCAAGCAGGTTTCCATCACGGGCGGGACCGACGGTGCCCCCGACCGGGCATTCGACGATGCGTGCACCCTCGGCCCGTACCTTCTCCGCCAGCGCCTGTTCGTCGTGGGGTTGCACCGTGCTCATCTCAATGAACATCTTACCGGCGACCTCGCCGCTCAACAGACCATCGGGGCCGGCGAACACTTCGTCGATCGACGCGGCGTTGGTGAGAATGGTGATCACGGCCTCACAGCGGCTCGCCAGCTCAGCCGGAGTCGCCGCCGGTTTGGCTCCGGCCTCGATCAGCGGTGCGAGCTTCGCGGCTGTACGGTTCCAGACATGCACTTCATGGTCCAGATCCAGCATGCGCGCGGCAATGGCGGCTCCCATCCGTCCCGTACCAGCAATCCCAACCCGCATCGGCCTCCTCCAACGATAAATGTCACAACGTCACGCGGCGCATGCCTAGCACTAGACGGCGTTGCGCACTAGATCATCGGGCTTGAATTGGAACCGCGAAAGCGGTCCAACTCAAGCCACGAACATGATCGGCTTAAGGATTGAGATCATCCTGCGAGCAGACCGCTCAACTCATGCAAGCCACGGGTCGGGCATAAGCCGCGACAGCGGACCGTGGTCCATGTCACGCAACGAGCAAAGACGGAGTACCTTATGGCCCATTGGAACAAGTACGAGCCGACCGCTGCGCGCAGTCACGGCGCACCTGGCCGAGACGTCCGGCCGCACAGCTTGACACTCGACATCCATAGCCATCTTGCGATTCCCGCGGCGGCCAAACTTGCCGGACCGCACATCGATCCAGCGACGATTCCGCTGATGCGTTGGTCGGACGCCCATTGCACCGCGGTCAATGCCATGCAGGAGGCCGATATCGCCGACCGCATTGCCGGCGCCGATGTCAGGCTCGGCGATCTCGACAAAATGGGCCTCGATCAACAGCTCATCATGCCACCCCCCAATCAGTGCTACTATTCAGTGCCGCTGGAGATCGCGGTCGAAGCCACGCAGATCCTCAACGAAGGTCTCGCCGAATTCGCCGCCCGCCGGCCCGACCGCTACGTGGCGCTCGGCTCGGTGCCGCTGGCCGATGGGCAGGAGGCGGCCAAGGCGCTCGAGCATGGCATCGGGAAGCTGGGGCTGAAAGGAGTTCAAATCCTCACCAACGTCGCCGGCAAGGAGCTATCGGATCCGGAGTTCGCCCCGTTCTGGGCCAAGGCCGAGGCGTTGGGTGCACTGGTCGTGCTGCATCCCAACGGCTTCACCCAAGGCGAGCGGCTGTCGCGGTTTTACTTTTCAAATGTGATCGGCAATCCGCTCGATACCACGATCGCGTTGCATTACCTGATCTTCGACGGCGTGTTGGAACGCCATCCAGCGCTCAAGATCCTGGCGGTTCACGGCGGCGGATACCTCGGAGGATATCCGGGACGGATCGATCACGCCTGGGGCGCGCGCTCGGACAGTCGGGCCGAACTGCCGCGTCCGCCGGGCGAATACCTGCGCCGGATTTACGTCGATACCGTCGTATTCACGCCTCATCAGCTGCGGTTCCTGGTCGAAACCTTCGGCTCCGACAAGGTGGTGATGGGGACCGATTATCCCTTCGACATGGCCGATTGCGATCCGATTGCACATGTGTGCGGGGCCGGTCTTGACCCAGCGACGGTGGCGGCAATTTGCGGCGGTAATGCCAAGCGTTTGCTGGGGCTGTGAACGGATCATCCGGCGCCTGCCCGGATCCGCGCCGGCACAGCAATTCGATGGGGTGACTGACGGCCAACGCTGAACCATCCCGCCGCGCCGATTAACAGCAGGATGCGCTGGTGGTCCGGCGGGCACTGACGTCCGATCGACCGGCGCATCGGTCATCAATCTGGGCTTGGGCCGGCCAGCCGATCGCCGTCCCAACCGTACAGCCAGTCGTACCCCGCCATGATGGTGCGACCCGGCAAGGCGCGCAGCACGCTATCGCGGGCCAGCCGCGACACGCCGGTCATATGGTAGGTTTGGCCATTGCGCCTGGCGGCGGCCTTAACCCGCAGCACCCGGCGGCGACGGGCGGCCTCATAGGCGGCAAAGGCCCGTGCCGGATCATCCGGATAGCGATGGATCGCTGCCGCCAGCGTCTCGGCACCCTCAATTGCCATCGCACCGCCCTGCGCTAAAAACGGCAGCACCGGCTGGGCGGCATCTCCCAACAGCGCGATGGCGCCCGTCGACCAGGAGGGGAGTGGCGCGGAATCATACAACGACCAAGCCCGCCATTCGGTTGCCTGGGACAGGCCGTGACGGAGTGGTGCGGCAAATCGTGCAAGTCGTGCCATCACCTGATGATCGGCAACGGCGGTGCCCCAGCCCGCGTGGGCGTGCGCCGCCGCGACCACGACGATGATGGCGAGCTCGCGGTGGCGGTTGATGGGGTAGTGCACGACGTGCGCGTCATCCGCCAGCCAGACACCGGTCGAGCAGGCCGCTGCGGCACCAAGCGCCGCGGCGCCGGCACCACCACGATCGGCACCACCACGATCGGCACCACCACGATCGGCGCCACCACGATCGGCACCACCACGATCGGCGCCACCACGATCAGCGCCGGCCAGGTCGTGGGGCAACGGGATGACGGTGCGCATCGCCATTTTGCCGGTAAAGTTCAGGGCATGGCGCGGATGAAGGAGGCCGCGCATGCCTGACCACAGTCCGTCGGCGCCGATCAACGCCGCGCCGGGGAGTGTCTTGCCGCGCGCAGAACGGACTTCGACCCGGGTCGCGCCGCCACCGGTCACGGGCGCAGCGTCAACGACGTCGAACCCCTTGATGAGTGCGATCTCCGGCGTTGCCGCGACGCGCGCCAGCAGGGCTGCGTGTAACGCAGCGCGATGCACCACCCAATAGGGTGCCCGATGTCGCTCGGCGATCCAGCCGCCCAAGGGCAGCCGCGCCAGCTGCCGCCCGCCAACGGCGTCGAACACGTTGATCGCTTCGGGCCGGCCGACACTTTGCTCCAGTTGCTCAGCGACGCCCAATCGCCGCAAAACCTTGACGGCGTTCGGGCCGAGCTGGATGCCGGCCCCGGCCTCGGACAACCGTTCGCGTCGCTCGAGAATGCGACTGGACAGACCATGCCGCGCCAGCGCCAACGCCAAACTGAGACCCGCGATGCCGGCGCCAGCGATGAGAATGGGCACCATCCCCGCCCGGCTCCTTCCAGCCGCTGGTTGGTCACGCCACCGGAGGCGTCACGCAGGCTGCGGATTGACCAGGCACCCCTGCGGCGCCGTCTCGTCAGCGCTCATCCGCCCATCGTAGATATAAAGCGTCGAGCAATAAGGGCACAGGGCCTGGGCGTCCTGACCCATGTCCAGGTACACGTGCGGATGGTCGAACGGGGGACGGGCACCCATGCACATGAATTCCTTGACGCCGATGAAGATTTTCTCCGCACCGTCGTCGTTGGCGAAATGAGGCACATGGCTGCCGGCCATTGATGGATGCTCTTCGGGTTGGGGGTTGGGAACAGAGCGGGCTGAGCATCACGATCATAGCTGCGCGCGCGCCGAAATGGTAGGGAAAGTCACGCTGGAGGTTCGTGCCTGCGCCCAACGGGCCACGAACCCTATCGGTCTTGCAGGGAGCAATGTCGTGCCACGCTTTCTTTCCGACGGCGTCGAGATCAATTATATCGACGAGGGAACCGGTGATCCGATCGTGCTGATCCACGGCTTCGCCTCCAACTTGGTGGTCAATTGGGTCGACACCGGATGGGTCGACACGCTGACGCATGCCGGACGACGCGTGATAGCCATCGACAACCGCGGCCATGGCGGCAGCCAAAAATTCCATGAACCGGAGAACTATAGCGCCCCCATCATGGCCGAGGACGTGCGTGGGCTGCTTGATGAGCTGGCGATCGACCGCGCCGACATCATGGGCTACTCGATGGGGGCTCGGATCGCGGCTTTCTTGACGCTGTCGCATGCGCAACGCGTGCGCAGCGTCGTCTTCGCCGGGCTGGGCATCAACATGGTGCGCGGCATGGCCGGTACGCGGCCGATTGCGACGGCGCTGGAGGCTCCATCGATCGACGCGGTGACCAATCCGACGGCGCGGACCTTCAGGGCGTTCGCGGAGCAGACGGGCAGCGACTTGAAAGCGCTGGCCGCGTGCATCCGCTCCTCGCGCGATCCGATCACGGCCGAAGCCCTGAGCCGGATCGATACGCCGGCGCTGGTTGCGGTCGGCAGCAAGGATGTGATCGGTGGATCGGCGGCACAGCTCGCGGCGCTGATCCCCGGCGCCGTAGCGTTGGAGATCGCCAACCGCGACCACATGAAGGCGGTCGGCGACGCAAGCTACAAGGCCGGCGTGCTGCGCTTCCTGGAGCAGCGCCCTTAGATCAATTCCGCATGCGGCGAAACGCCTGGCCGGCGCGCTGCGCCACCCGACCACCCATAGACTTGTGCCGTTGGGTGGCCGCGATGCTGCACGTAGGGCCAGCCGCCTTCGCCGACCGTCGCCATGTTGAAGCCGTCACGCTCACCGGTGAAGGCGGTCTCGGGCGGGCCAAGGCGATGGTGGGCGGCCCAGCCGCCGAGCACTGCGATATTGCCAGCACCCAGCGTTTGAAAGACTATCTGGCATTAGGAATTGATTATTCCGATCGGAGAAACGATCGATGGATCGATGGCACGAAATGGAGGTGGTCGACGCGGTGGTCGACGCGGTGGTCGACGCCGGCAGCTTCGCCAAGGCGGGCCGGCGCCCGCTCCCGTCCACGTCGTCTATCCGCGCGCACGCCTGTTGGCAGCCAAGGTCCGCGGCTTTGTCGACGTCTCGGCGCCGCGGTGGACCGCGGCCTTGAAGCGCTTGTCGGCGTGAACGCGGCGCGGGGCGCGGTCACATCAGCCACAAGGACGCGAGCCCGAGGAACGCGAAAAACCCGACCACATCGGTGACCATGGTGACGAACACGCCGGCGGCCGGCGCTGGATCCAGATCCAACTCGTGCAAGGCCAGCGGGATCAAAACGCCGGCCAGCGCCGCGATCAGAAGGTTGACCACCATGGCGACGGCTATGACGAAGCCGAGCGGGCCGGAGCCGAACCAAAAAAACACCACGACGGCCATCAGGATCGACAACACCAGTCCGTTCAAAAGGCCCACGCCGGCTTCCCGCCCGACGACACGTAGCGCATTGACGCGCCCCAGCTTTTCCGTCGCGAGCGCGCGCACGGTCACGGTCATGGTCTGGGTGCCGGCATTGCCGCCCATAGAAGCGACAATCGGCATCAACACCGCCAGCGCCACCATCTGCTCAATGGTGGCGTCGAACAATTTGATCACGGTCGATGCAATTATCGCGGTGCCGAGATTGACCACCAGCCAAGGCACGCGGCTGCGCAGCGTCGCGGTCACGGTATCGGACACCGATTCTTCGCCGACGCCGGCCAGCGCTTTCATATCCGCTTCGGCCTCATCGCCGATCACCTCAACGATATCATCGACCGTGATGACCCCGGCCAGTCGCTGGTTCTCATCGACCACCGGAGCGGACATCAAGTCATAGCGGCGGAAGCGCTGCGCCACGTCCCACTGCTCGTCGCTGGCCTGAATCACGTGCCGCTCTACGTTCATGATGGTGTCGACGACGACCTCTCGCTTCGAGCGCAAAATCTGTGACAGCCCGAGCGAGCCCAGCACCTTGAACGCCGGGTCGACGACGAAAATTTCGGAAAAGGTGTGCGGCAGGTCGTCGCTCTCACGCATGTAGTCGATGACGTGGCCAACGGTCCAAAACGGCGCCACCGCCACGAACTCTGGCTGCATGATGCGGCCGGCCGTGTCCTCTGGATATTCCAGCGCCCGCTTGAGCACGGCGCGCTCATCGCGCGGCACCTGCGCCAAGATCTCGGCTTGATCGGCTGCCTCGAGATTCTCCAACACGTAGGCCGCGTCGTCGGTCTCAAGTTCGGTGACGGCCTTGGCCAGAAACTCGTTGGGGAGCGCTTCGGACAGTTGATCGCGCACCGCCGGATCGATCTCCGACAGCACCTCGTAGTCGAAGGCCGGACCGATCGCTTGGATGAGTTCAACCCGATCGCTCGGCTCCAACAATTCCAGGACAACCGCCAGATCAGGCGCGTTGAGATCAGCGACGAGTTCGCGGGCCAACTGCATGTCGCGCTGGTCCAACGCTTCGGCGACGGCGCGAACCAGCTCCGCATCGGGCCCAACTTCCGGCGGGCGCCTGGGAATGTGTGCCCTCTCAACGTCTTGCATTGTCGTTTCTCATCCGATTCTGGCCCACAGCTATCCCATTGAGGACCGGCCAACGGGCATGCCGTGCCCACGTGCGAACAAGACACCGGCATTTGGTCCAGAACAGCAACGACCTATTCAGGCATTGCCGACTCAATCCGTAAGCTTTACGCGCCCGACACGACCCTGCGCCAATTCTGCAACGCGTCGAACAAGATGCGCGCTAATCGGATCTCCCCAGGTGCGCAGCAATTGCGCCTCCCGTGCGATAGCGGTTAAATTACCCGCGATTAAGACTGTTAACCGAATCGAGAAAAAATATCACCGCCCCGACGAAACACGTTAGGGGAAGGTAAGGCGTCGGCGGGTGACAATCTCGAGTGATAATCTGGCTCGGGTGATAGTCTGGCTCGGGTGATAGTCTGGCTCGGGTGACAATCTGGCTCGGGTGACAATCTGGCGGGGCTGAGGGCCGAGATTGCAGGTCCAATGGGTCGCCTTAAGGATGAACTTGAATGGGCAATGATGTGACTGCCGCAGGGCCACGCCAGCCAGTGGCCCGCCTCGCTCCCGCGCTGACTGTGATGGCGTCGTTGGCGATGGTTGCAGTTGCCGGTCATCAGACCCTTGGTGTCGATACTGCCGCGGCTCAAACGCCGGGTGCCTCGAGATCCGGTCTGACGCTTGACCCGACCCGGTCAGCCTTGGGCGCTCCAGCGACAACCAAGGGCTGCGCGCCGAGGCCAGGACGGCTGGGCGTGTCCCGCGTGGTTGAAATCGATAGCTCCGGAGGCCCCGGATTTGGGCTGCAGCAGTACCGGGCCCATGATTTCTTGCGCGACAAAGAGGTTGTACTCACATTTGACGACGGACCCAGTCGGGTCCACACGCGCCGCGTGGTTGCGGCGTTGTCCGCACACTGCACGCTGGCCACGTTCTTCATGGTCGGCCGGATGGCAATCTCCGACCCGCGTATGGTACGGGAGGTGGCACGTCAGGGCCATACCGTCGCGCTGCACACCTGGTCACACAGAAATCTGCGAGCGATCGGGTTCAAGCGCGCCAGATATGAGTTCGAATTCGGCTTGAGCACCGTGCAGGTCGCGCTTGGCGTAAACGTTGCACCGTTTTTTCGCTTCCCTTATCTAGCGGACAGCGGGGCCATGCGCGACTATTTGGGCAAGCGCAACATCGCGGTGTTCTCCATCGACGTCGACTCCAAGGACTTTGCCACCCGCAGCCCGCAGCGGATGCAGCAGCGGACGCTCAGCCGGCTGCGCAAGGCCGGCAAAGGCATCCTGCTGTTCCATGACATCCAGACCTCCACGGCAAGAGGCATCGGGGGCCTGCTCAATGCGTTGGCGGCAGGCGGGTATAAGGTGGTTCACCTCGTACCGAAGACCAAGGCCAGCTCGATGGCGCAGTACGACGCGCTCGCCGCCAAAGAGTTTGCTCGGCGCAACAAGGTGTTGCGGTTCAATCCGACCGCTCGCAAGGCGGTGGTTTGGCCACTGCAGGACCCGCCAGCGCAACAGGTCAGCCGCAAGACCGAGCCGATGAAGCCGCCGCCCGGCTCCAGCGCCGCACCGTCGACCTCCAAGAACGCCAGGGTCGGTGGTCGTCCGCTCGAGGATTGGCGGCGCAGAGTGTTCAACGATTAGATCACTGCAGCGCGCTCGATATCTTGGGCTGGGCTGGCCTACCGCCGCGCTGTCCCGACGAGCTGCTAGAGCAACCTGCATTTAATCGGAATCGGAACGATCCCGATTAAAGGCAGAAAGTTGCTCACCACTTTAAGAGCGATCATCTTTGCGCCTTAAATCGGAACTGGCTTTGCGGTTCCAATGTGAGGCACGATAATCTCGCCGGCGGCGCTGTGCCAGCAGCACCAATCGCCGAAAACTCATGCACGACCGGGCGCCGTTGGTCGCCAAGATCGGAACGCGAACACCGTCTGAACAGATGGTCTCGCGCATACCATCCGCTGGCGATGTGCGGGTCGGATAAGGATGCGCTCGATTTTATGTGATAGATCATTCCACCTGAGGCTGATTAGCCGTGCCGGCCCGCTCCACGCCCCGTTCCTCCACTGGGCCCCAGAACATCTTGCCATGCCATGGCCGGGCGGGGGAGCGAGCCGGCACGGCGTCCGGCTTAGCCGGAAATAATGCATCGGGAGGCGGACCATGGCGCGCGTAATCGCTCTCATCGTCATCTTGCTGGTCGGTTTCTACGTCGTTTGGCCGGGGTGGTCGGTCTATCAAATCACGACCGCGCTCGACACCGGCGATGAAGCGACCGTGTCGCGCAAGATCGTCTTTAAGGAGGTGCGCGCCGCGCTGCGGCCGGCTGTCGAAGCCAAGCTCAACGAGGCTTACGATAAACTGCAAAGCCGGACCGGAGAAGTTGGCGCGCTGTTGGGCGGGTTAAGGGCGCAAGCGGTGCCAGCCATCGCCACGGCCGCTCTCGATACGCTGGTCACGCCGGAAACCCTCATTGATCTCGCCAAAGACGATCGGATGCTGAAAGAGAACCTGCAGCAGCTGATCGCCCAGTATGTCGAACAGGCCCGCGGCGGCGCCGCCGCGGGTACCGGCCAGGGTGCGGCATCGGGCGACCAGCCACCCTCGATTGGTGGCATCAGGTTGCCGGGCGAGCTGGGGGCGGTGTTGGGCGACATCGCCGGCGGCAAGGCCAACCAACAAGACCAAGGCCGGCCAGCGGGTGGGCAGGGGCGTGTGGGTGCGAGCACGTCCGCGACCTCCGCAGGCAGACACACGTTCGGCTTCGACAATATCAAGAGCTTGCGCATGATCGGACCGCTGGGCTACGCGTTTGGCATCGCGGCAGACGCATCGGCGGCCAAACCCGATGCGACAATTGATCTGCGCTTCGTCGATTTCGATTGGCGCGTAACAGCGATCCGTCCGAATTGGTAGGCAAGGGCCGAAGCGCGGAGCGCTCAATCGGTAGCGCCGGCAACAGGCGCGCGGGCCAGCGCGGTATCGATCGTGCATTGCGGCGAACCCACGCGGGCGACCGCGCCGAACACCAACCTTGCGGCAAATCTCGACCATCTTCCCGCCCGCAATCGGCATCCTCCCGATTCCGACTGAGGGCAGGCTGCTTTATGGCGTTGCAGTATGAGCTGGAACCATCCCGCTCACACTGACACGCCTTAGGCCCGGGCTCGCGTCGCGATCCATCGCCAACCCGGCTCGCGCGGCAGATCAAGGGTCGCGCGTGCGATCGCGCCAGGACGATCGCACACGCGACCTCTGCCGCAACCCACGCTCTGTCAGGCCCATCGCTCAATCAGCCCAATTGCCGTGTCAGGCCGCCCTTTCAAGCGATGCCTGCCACTGACCGAGCGCCGCCATGCCGTTCATCTTGGCCCGGTGCGCGAACGCCCGCTGACCGGCAGCGACATTTTCCGAACGACCGCCCCAAGCCTTCAGCGCAGCGGCCTGCAATGCGCGTCCATAGGAGAAGGTGAGAGCCCACGGTAGGTTGCCGGCTGCGTTCATCGCAGACAAGTGCTCCGTCGCGAGCTCATCGGATTGGCCGCCCGACAAAAACGCGATCCCAGGCACCGCGGCTGGCACGGTGGCCTTGAGACACGCGACGGTTTTTTCCGCCACCTCGGCGACCGACGCCTGCTTGTCGGACTTTTGACCAGCAATCACCATGTTCGGCTTCAACACGATGCCGTCGAGCGCGACGTTGGCTTCATAAAGCTCGTCGAAGACGGTGTTGAGCACCCACCGCGTAACGCGATCACACGCATTGATGTCATGTTTGGAATGCGGTCCGTCCATCAACACTTCGGGCTCGACGATCGGCACAATGCCCGCCTCCTGGCACAGCGCAGCGTAGCGCGCCAAAGCATGGGCGTTGGCCCGAACAGCGGTCCAGGTGGGGCAGCCGTCGGTGATCGCGATCACGGCGCGCCACTTGGAAAAGCGTGCGCCCAGCTCGTAGTAGTCGGCCAATCGGTCGCGCAACCCATCCAAGCCCTCGGTCACGGTCTCAACGGCGGATGTGGGGCCGGCTAACGGTTTGGCTCCGGTATCCACCTTGATGCCGGCAACGGCGCCGGCAGAACGAATGAGATCGATCAGCGGCCTACCATCCTTGGCCTGCTGTCGGATCGTCTCGTCGAATAGGATTACACCGGAAATATGGTTTTGCATGGCGTCCGAGGCCCGGAACAGCATCTCACGGTAGTCGCGACGGGTTTCAGCCGTGCTTGGCACATTGATCGAATCGAACCGCTTTTTAATGGTGCCAGAGCTTTCGTCCGCGGCCAGAATGCCCTTTCCGCGCGCTACCATGCTGTGTGCGATATCCTGAAGCTTCTCACGCATCGCTGGACCTCCTGAAGCTATTCAAATGCGCCAAACTCTCACGACCCTAGAGCAACCTGCCTTTAATCGGAACCGGCTTTGCGGTTCCGATTTAAGGCGCGATGATCTAGCTGGAACCGCAGAACCTGCGGGTCCGTTCGCTGATGATCGCACGTGACCGCCTACCACTGCCTCGCCGCGCACAGAACCGTAACGGCGCACCCACAGTTCCGCCCGCCGGCGCTGCCAGACACTGCCGCTCTGCCTTATCCAGCCGTCCCGATCTGAATGGAAGAGCAACGATGCCGATGACGCCCACCGCGCGAGGCGGACCGATTGGTGGCCAAGCCCGGCCACAACGGGGCCGAGATTAGCGCTGTTAAGATCGCCAAGCCAGCCTTTGCACGTGATCTCGGAGGGCGGCGCTCCAGCGCGCCATTTCGTACCGCGCAATCGCCTGTAACCGTCGACGGTTCGCGGGCATCTTGGTTAGCAACTTGTTCTCGCCAATTTATTGTCCGACCCGTCAGGTATCAGCGCATCCGCCTGGTCGAATCACTTCCGGGACGACGTGTCGGTCGCGTCTGTCGAGACGCGACGATAGCGGTCGTACGCCGACTTGCGGTTGCTGCCCAGGCCGGATATGCACTGATCGAAACAGCGACCAATTTTCAGCCGAAATCAATCGGCTGACTGAGGGTCCAACAACAGTGGTCTTGTGTGCAAATGGGGACGATGGGTATGGTGTCCACAACCTTCAGGCTCTACGAAGGCGATCTGCCGGACGGCCTTAACTTTACCGGGTCAGTGGCGGTGGATACCGAAACGCTCGGCCTTAAGCCGCACCGGGATCGCCTGTGCCTGGTCCAACTGTCGGCGGGCGACGGCCGCGCCCATCTGGTTAAAGTTGCACCGCCCTACAACGCCCCGCGGCTGAAGGCGCTGCTGGCCGAAGAAAGCGTGCTCAAGATCTTCCACTTCGCTCGGTTCGACGTCGCCGTTCTGCAGCAGTACCTTGGCGTCGTGGCAACACCGATCTATTGCACCAAGATCGCCTCCAAGCTGGTCCGCACCTACACCGATCGCCATGGCCTCAAGGATTTGACGTCAGAGCTGCTCGGTGTCGACCTATCAAAACAACAGCAAAGCTCAGATTGGGGAGCAGCAAAGCTTACAGATCAACAGCTCGCCTATGCCGCCAGCGATGTCCTGCATCTGCACGCGTTGAAGGAACGCCTCGATCTGATGCTGGCACGCGAGGACCGCTTCGAGCTGGCAGAGGCCGCATTCGCATTCTTGCCGACGCGTTCGCAGATGGACCTCGCCGGCTTCGAGGATGTGGACATCTTCGCTCATTAACGTCCCCCAGGGCGCAACGGTTGGTCATGCTCGTCGCGAGCAAAACCTTTCAGGCGGCTCGACCTGACCGAGGACAACCTGTTGAAACTTCCTGGCAACAGCGTTGCTGCGCAAGCGGCAACCATCCCGCTCCCCAGCCCGCTCCCCAGCCGGCCACCCGCACCAGGCAGCGGTGTGGAGGCCGATTGGGGCGTGGGCCATCACGGTGCTGCCGCCAACGGCGGACACGATGTAGAGCAACTTTCTGCCTTCAATCGGAACCGGCTTTGCGGTTCCGATTTAAGGCGCGATGATCTAGAAAGCCCGATCGGCCGACGGGACCGCGAGCAACCTTTTGTTGGTCAGTTAAACGCGTGAAACGTGCCCTCAGCTGTTGCTTTTGAGCACCGGGCGCCGCATGAGTGCAATCGCCGAACCAAGCCAACTCGTACGATCACGGCCTTGCGCCCCCCACCGGCTCAACTGCGCTTGGAACAGCCGACGCCGGAGGCGGGTTCTACGGCCTCAATCTCAGCCAAATTTGGCGGCACTGGCTTACGGTGAGTCTCGACGCGTTGTGGATTGGAAACATTCAACTTAATCTGCGTGATGGGCGCCACTGGCGCATGCTTGTAGGCGGACACAATGCCCCGAAAAGTCAGATCGAACAGCCCGACGGCGGCGCCTCAACGACGCGCGGCATTTGAGTTCGATACCGATCGGGTCAGCGCCTTTGGCCGCGCGCGACGCCATTCGGCGCTGGTCCGTACGCTCCGCTTGTTGCTGCCGACGATCGCTGTGGGGTTGGTGCTGGCCTACGCCGGCGCCATGCAATTATCGCTTTCGATCAGGGACGATGGCAGAGCCTTCAAGTTTGACGGCCTCGCGCTTTCAACCGAGGCGCTGGTGGTGCGCAAACCCAGCTATGAGGGCTTCGACAAGCAAGGCGGGCACTTCATCGTCAGAGCCGAGACGGCCGAGCAAGACATCGCGCGAAAGGGACCGGTCAAACTCAAGACCATCACTGGCCAGCTGACCGATTCGAAACGAGTGACCACCAATCTCGCGGCCAATCGTGGAACCTTCGATACCGAATCTAACGTGCTGGAACTGCACGATAAGATTACGGTCACGTCGGAAAACGGCATGCGCGCGCACTTGACGCAAGCCACGGTGATGACCAAGACCGGCCGGATCGAATCGAAGCGTCCCGTGCGCGTTCTGCTGCCCAATGGCGTGGTGGACGGCAAAGCCATGGTGCTCGAGCGCAAATCACGCCAGGTCGCGTTCTCAAACGGGGTCACCGCGCGCCTCAAGCCACAACCGACCGGCGCCAAACGCCAACACGGTGCTGCCAAACGCACTGCTAATGCTGGCTCGGCCCTGACCCAAAGCGATCAGCCGATCACGATCACGTCGGAGCAGCTGCAGATCGACGATGCGGCAAAGACCGCAGTATTTTCTAGGCGCGTGGTTGCCGTCCAAGGCGACGCCACGCTGCGGACCGAGCAACTGCAGATCGACTATGATCAGTCAGCCGTCGGCCAATCCAAAGCGGCTCAACGCCCGGCCCGGCTTGACCAGGGTCAGTTCACGACCGGGGGTCGGATCCGACGATTGATCTCCAAAGGCGCTGTGGTCATCGAACGCGGCACTGATCGAATCACAGGGCAATCTGCCGTGCACGACGCGATCACCGATCGCGCTATTGTCACCGGTCCGGTGGAGATGACGTCCGGGCCCAATCAGCGGGCGACGTCCGATCGTGCTGAGTTCGACAACAAGAACGAGACGGTGGCGATGACGGGCGACGTGGTCGTGGTCCAAGACAAGAACGTGCTCAAGGGCCGACGTTTGCTCGTCGACCGCAAACGCGGGA
The DNA here is from genome assembly GCA_965223035.1 of Hyphomicrobiaceae bacterium. Classification (GTDB taxonomy): domain Bacteria; phylum Pseudomonadota; class Alphaproteobacteria; order Rhizobiales; family Hyphomicrobiaceae; genus CAMDPA01. Next base: position 5,717,702 of record OZ244980.1, read on the forward strand.
CCATGCAGATGACATCGCCAGGCGGCGACGGCATGATCTCGGCCCAACTGTACAACCGCGACGGCGGCAAAAACACCGGAACATCGGCCAGCCGAGCCCGCGACACGGCAACGACGCAGGCGGCCGGCCTCATCGGCCTCAGCCAAGCATCGAGCGACCAGCCAATCAACATCGTGGCGAAGCAGCTGCGGGTGGACGATCAGGCCAAGACGGCGACATTTCGCGGCAAGGTGCGTGCTGCGCAAGGCGACTACACGATCTTTACCAAGGAGCTGGTGGCACGCTACAGCGGCCAAAGTGGGCTGGCGCTCGGCGACCGCGCGGGACGCGATAAGGCCAAGGGTGGTGGCGCCGAGCTGACAAAGGTGACGGCGCCGACCCGCGTCAAAGTGGTCACCAAGGACGGGCGGATCGCGGTTGGCGACACTGCGACGTTCGATCCCAAGGCCAATCGCATCAAACTCGTCGGCGATGTGATGTTGTCGCAGCGGGGGGCCACGACGACCGGTCCAAGCGCGCTGCTCGATTTGAACTCCGGAAAAATGTGGATCGTCAATCAATCGGGCGGAGGTTATGCCGCCGTCAAGGGCGTCGAGCTAGGCCAGCGGCGCGCGCGCGTGCTGATTTTTCCCAATCAAATGAAAGGTATGGGGAAATCTGTCAGATCGGCAAAACCGGACACGGCCGCTGCAAAGCCCGCCGCCGCGGCGGCGCCGAAGCCAGCGACCGATCCGCGCACCAGCAGTTGGACCGATCAAACATTCGGCATCGAGGCATTGGGCAACTGATTTTTGAGGGGCCAAATTGAGAATCTTTGGTTTCCGAGCTTCCGGAGCGCGCGCGGACCCACAGTTGGCAGGTCCGGCGTACGACGATACCTATCATGACAGTTTCGATACCGCGTATGCGGAGGACGCTGCGGGGCCGGCAGCCTCGATGTTGGCCGACGACGGCAACGAGCAAGCGCAGGCCGTCATTCAGGAGGGCTGGCTGAGCGCGCACCAGGTCAAGAAGACCTATGGTAGCCGGCTGGTCGTCAAGGGGGTGTCGCTGTCGGTGGCGCGCGGGGAATCGGTTGGCTTGTTGGGGCCCAACGGCGCCGGCAAGACCACCGTCTTCTACATGATCACAGGGTTGGTGCCGTCCGATTCGGGAGACATTTTCATCGACGGGCGCAACGTCACGACGTTGCCGATGTACCGGCGCGCGCGGCTCGGGATCGGCTATCTGCCGCAAGAAGCGTCGATCTTTCGCGGGCTCACGGTTGAGCAGAACATCATGGCCGTCCTGGAATTGGTGGAACCCAATCGCCGGCGGCGGCGCGAGAAATTGGATTCGCTGCTGGAGGAATTCCGCATCACCCGGTTGCGCAAATCTCCCTCCATCGCGCTGTCTGGCGGCGAGCGCAGGCGCTGTGAAATCGCCCGAGCGTTGGCCACCGGGCCGTCTTTCATGCTGCTTGACGAGCCGTTCGCCGGCATCGATCCAATCGCGGTCGGCGACATCCAGGAGCTGGTCCGCCACTTGACCCAACGCGGGATCGGTGTACTGATCACCGACCATAACGTGCGCGAAACGCTCAGCCTGATCCAGCGCGCCTACATCATCTATGATGGCCAGGTGTTAACCCAGGGTAATCCTCAGGAAATCATAGCCAACGAAGATGTGCGTCGAGTTTATCTGGGGGATATGTTTGATTAAGGTGCCTTGCGTAAATACTGACCCTGGATTTTGTAAATAGGTTTCTAGGGTTATGGCGCTCGCACCGAAATTGGAGCTGCGACATGGTCAGCAGCTGGTGATGACTCCCCAGCTGCAGCAGGCCATCCGACTGCTACAATACTCGAACATGGAGTTGACGGCATTCGTCGAAGCGGAACTCGAGCGAAATCCGCTGTTAGAGCGGGATGACCAGGCCGCGCCGCAAGGATCCGGACCGGAGCCAGGGCTTGAGCCTCCGGATCGCCAGAGCCCCGAGCGCCAAGAGACCGAAAGCTGGCTCGACTTATCGGAGCCAAAAGGCGACGCGCCGGCTGCGCTGGATACCGAGCCGGAATACGTCTATCCCGACACCTCGCCGATGGAGATCGATCCCGGGCTTGGCGCCGGCGGCTGGGCGAGCCTGCGTGCCGGCGGCCGCCCGTTTGATGGCGAAGAGGTCAATCTCGAGACCATCGTTTCCAGCAACGTCTCATTGCATGAACACCTGGCGATGCAGATGCAGGTCGCCCTGGCCGACCCGGTCGAGCGGCTGATCGGCCGATACCTGATCGATTTGGTCGACGAGGCCGGCTATTTGACGACCGACCTGGCCGGATTGGAGGATAAGCTCGGCTGCTCGCGCGCTGCGATCGAGCACGTGCTGGCCGTGCTGCAAACGCTGGAACCGGTCGGCGTCTGCGCCCGCAACCTAGCTGAATGCCTGGCCCTGCAGCTCAAGGACCGCAACCGCTACGATCCGCAGATCGCGCGTCTGTTGGATCATCTCGAAATGCTGGCGCAGCACGACTTGAACGGACTGAAACGGGCCGTCGGCGTCGATCTCGACGAGTTGACCGATATGATCGCCGAGATCAAGCAACTCTCCCCCAAGCCGGGCTTGAAATTCGGCTCCGTGCAGGTTCAACCGGTGGTGCCGGACATCATCGTGCGGCCGACATCCGACGGAGCATGGATGGTGGAACTCAACGCCGAGACCTTACCGCGCGTGTTGGTGAATCGGTCATATTTCGCGCGTGTTAACAAGTGCGCCACGAGCGCGAAAGACAAGGACTACTTGGTCGACTGCCTGCAATCGGCGAATTGGCTGGCCAAAAGCCTGGATCAACGGGCCCGCACAATCTTGCGCGTCTCGGAGGAAATTGTACGGCAGCAGGATGCGTTCTTGGCACTGGGCGTGCGCCACCTACGGCCATTGAATCTGAAGATGGTGGCAGATGCCATATCGATGCACGAATCGACGGTCTCACGAGTCACATCCAACAAATATATGGCGACGCCGCGCGGCGTCCTCGAGTTAAAGTATTTCTTTACCTCGGCGATCTCTTCTGCCGGTCAGGGCGAGGCGCACTCATCGGAGGCGGTACGGCATCGGATCCGCGAGCTGATCGACTCGGAATCCAGCAACAAGGTGCTGTCCGATGATTCGATTATGGACAAGTTGGTCGAGGAAGGCATGGACATCGCGCGGCGGACAGTGGCAAAATATCGGGAAGCGATGGGGATCCCCTCCTCCGTTCAGCGGCGCCGGGAAAAGCGGATGCTGAGCCGCGTCGGCCGCTAGCCGGCGCCGGTATCGGGGCATCGGCCACGATTTTGACACAGGTCGATGGCGATCTCGCAAGCGCGGGGGCCTGCGTTCCCTCAAGCGATCGATGCCCGCAAAGCGGGATTTGACTTCAGAATGCAGGTGAGAGTAGCGTCGCTGTACGTCAATCGAGCGATTTCATAGTCACGGAAAAGCCTCGAGACGAAAAATTGATACCGTGGTAACTAGTTTAACGTCGCGCTGCCGTCGCGACGGCACAGAACTATTCAAAAAGAACCATGGCAATCAGATGTCTCTCCAAGTAACTGGAAAAAATATAGCAGTCGGCGAAAGCTTCCAACACTATGTGGAAGATCGACTCAATGCTGCAATAGAGAAGTATGTTGGTGAGTATCTGGCAGCCCACGTGCGCGCCGTCAAAGAACGTGGGCGCTTCAAGACCAGCTGTTCCGTTCGGCTGCGGACCGGCCTGCTTTTGGAAAGCTCCGGAGAGGGAACCGACGCCTACGCCAGCGCTGATGCCGCGTTCGCGCACATGGAGAAACGGCTGCGGCGCTACAAGCGGCGCCTGAAGGGCCACCATCACGGATCCGGCGCCGCCGCGCACGTGCCGCAGACGCTGGTGAATGACTTTGTCGTCGACCCGTCCGGTATCGACGATGAGGAGATAACCGCCGAGCCGGTCGAACGAACGGGCAACGCGGCGAACAATCCCCTGGTGGTGGCGGAAACGGAGCGGCGCGTGCAGGAATTAGCTGTGAGCGAAGCCGTAATGCAACTGGATTTGACTGACGATCAGTTCTTAGTGTTTCGCAACGCAGCAAACAGCGCAATCAACGTTGTGTACCGGCGCGAAGACGGGCATATCGGATGGATCGACCCAAGTTCACCGGTGCGCGGAAGCGTCGGGGAAGCCGCGCCACACCGCGATTCGGCCGGCATCAGCGAACCCGATGAGGGTACGCGGTAGCCGCGCTGAAGCAAGATTGCAAGTGATCCCGATGGGACGATAATTCAATGGATCTTGGTGACATACTCGAACCGGAAGGCGTGTTCATCTCGCTCAAGGTGCAAACCAAGAAGCTGGCGCTGCAAAATCTAAGCGCCCGTGCGAGTGAACTCACCCGGTTGCCGGAGCGCCTCATCTTCGACAGTTTGATGCAGCGGGAGAGCCTTGGATCGACCGGCATGGGGAAGGGAATCGCGATCCCGCATGCCAAGTTGCAAGATTTGAACAAAATTCATTGCCTGTTTGCACGGTTGGAGCGGCCAATCGACTTTGCATCACTGGACGATGAGCCCGTCGACCTGATTTTTCTGCTGCTGGCCCCGGAACACGCGAGCGGCGATCACCTGAAAGCGCTGGCGAAGATCTCGCGACTGCTGCGAGAAGCCACCACGCTCGAGGCCGTGCGCATGGCCCATGGCAAGTCAGCGATCTATGCCATATTGACCGCGCCGATCACGTCCAATGCAGCTTAAATGATGTCCGCCTGAGGCAGATGGGCCGTGCCGATCCGTTCGCCCACTCGGCCGTCCATACAAGTGTGCCATTGGTGGCCTGGCGGGGCAGCGGGACGGTTGCAGCTGTGATCGCTGAGCGTCTAGATCATCGCGCCTTAAAGTGTAGAGCAACTTTCTGCCTTTAATCGGGATCGTTCCGATTCCGATTAAAGGCAGAAAGTTGCTCTAGCTGGGTGCGCGCGGGCCCATTACGCCACAATGGGTCGGGCAATGATCCAGTGGGACCGGCCGGTTTCCACAGGCTTCCGATGGCCCGAAGATGTGTTGACGTATCACCTTAAGCGTGATAAAAATCGCGTTAATCATGAAAAATAGTATTATTTTCGTGATATTCAGTGGTCGGCTAACACGCGGGAGCATAGGCGCCACGCGCCGCCGCTGGGTGGCGCGGCGACCATGTGAGCGTGCTCCGGCTCGATGGCGGTTCGAGGGCCGTCGCTGGGCAGCAGTTTGCGTTGTCGGGTGCGACCTCAAGCATGGATGGGGATTATCATGACATCGACATCGTTGAGCACCGATCTACAATTGAGGCAGGTGCAAGCCCTGGCCAGGCGGCTCAAATGGGTGTTACGCGGCGTGTTCGTGCTGCTGCTGCTCCTGCCGCTGATGCCATTCGGCCCGATGGCGATTTCTAGCGACCTCAGCGGGGCCATCGACCTAAGCCTCATGCGGTCCGACCAAGCACAGCAGGAGATTCCCCTCACTGTGGCTTGGCCGACGGCGCTCGGCAGCATCGTGCAGCTGTTGATGATGCTCGCGCTGTTCTGGATGATCGATCGGCTGTTCACGGCATTTGAGCGCAGCGAGACGCTCGGCGCCGGCAAGGCGCGGTGGCTGGGCTGGATCGGCTGGACGACGGTGCTGCTTGGCGTGACGGGGTTTGTGGCCAGCAGTCTGCAGAGCTTCGTGTTGGCGGTCATGCCGGGTCACGGCTTGGATGCTGGAGCCACATCGCTTGAACCCGGTGCGGCGACCCTATGGTTCCATTTTGACGCCACAGTGGTGATGGCCGGCGTGGTCATTGTCGCCTTCGCGCTGATCATGAAGCGGGCCGAGCTGATCGCGGAAGACTCCAAGCTGACGATTTGAAGAACCGGGCGGATGATTATCGTGAATTTGGATGTCGAGCTGGCGCGGCGCAAAATGCAACTCAACGAACTCTCCGAGCGGACTGGCATTTCCGTTCAGAACCTATCGGTGCTGAAGACGGGAAAAGCGCGCGCCATTCGCTTCACGACACTGGAGGCGATCTGCCTGGCTTTGAGCTGCCAGCCTGGCGACCTGCTCGAGTTCCGCCAGGACATCCAGCGGTCGCCTGCTCCAGGGCGCGAAGTGGACGTCGAATGAGCCATTCAATGGTGCGCGCGGCAGAGGATCACGGCCGTGGTTGAAGCCGCGGTGGCCGTCCCGTCCAAGGCAAGCGGATGATGGCGCTGCACGATGGCGGCCCACGCCCTCATCGGCCACCCAATGGCACGATTTGTTGCTGGCTGGGCGGGCGAGCGGGATGGTTCCTGCCGGGGCGCATTAGATCATCGCGCCTTAAAGTGTAGAGCAACTTTCTGCCTTTAATCGGGATCGTTCCGATTCCGATTAAAGGCAGGTTGCTCTAGCGTGGCTTGGCATCGTCTGGCGGGTCCGACAGCCGGATGGTCCAGTCCTGCTCAGTTCCGGTGTCGACCTCGAAAAATCCGGTCCTGCGATGGCCGCGTTTGGCGCAGTCCTTGGTGCCGGGAATCCAGAACGACTTCTCCGACGTGCACATCATGTTGTTGCCGGTCCACCGACCACCGCGGTCGTAATCAATGGCGAAGACGTAGATGTAGCGGCTCGGAACGCTACCCTTGAGGAGGGTCTCGCAGGAGCCGGCCGGTATGTTCCACCACCCTTCCGTCGCCCAACCCTTGCTGCCTTGGTAACCGATCGAGACACCGATTCGGCTTGGCGTCGTGTTGCACAGCTGCAGATCGGCCACCGCCCGGTTGGCCAAGACCACAGCCGACGCCAACGTCAGGGCGGCCATCGCCGCCACCTTCCCCCACGCCACCTTCCCCCATGTGCAGCAGCCCATTTTCAGCAGCAATCGCGTCTTAGCCCCCGATCTGCTCCGTCACCATCACGCCCCGCCGGTCACCAGAATGGCGCGGAAATCGTTCACGTTGGTTCCGGTTGCCCCACACCGCAATAAATCACCGAGCGCCGTAAAGAAACCCGTGGCATTGTTGGTATTGAGGAAATCCAGCGAATCGATGGAACGAGCGGCAGCCCGCCGCAAGGTGCTTGGTGTGATGACGGCGCCAGCGGGATCGTGCGCGCTGCCACCGCCGCCGTCTATGCCGTCGGTATCCCCAGCAAGCGCATAAATGCCGGGAGCACCAGCCAGTGCGATCGCCAAGGCCAGCGCGTACTCTTGGTTGGGCCCACCGGCGCCATCACCACGCACCGTCACCGTCAACTCGCCACCGGATATAATCGCGATCGGCCGCCCGCTGCGTCGAGCATTGAGGGCCAATGCGGCATGCGCTTTGGCCACCTCACGCGCTTCGCCCTCAATGGCATCGCCCAGGATCTGGGTGTCGAAGCCGGCGGCCGCGGCAACGGTGGCAGCCGCCTCAAGAGCCACGCGGGGTGTGGCGATCAAGCGATACCGCGCTGCGGCAAACTGCGGATCATCAGGCTTGGGCGTTTCATTGCCGGGCGTGGCAAGCGCACGCGTGATCGCCTTGGGCGCGCTGACCACGTACCGGGCGAGCGAAGCGCGGGCCTGCTCAAGGGTGCTGGGATCGGGCACGGTCGGCCCCGAGCCGATGGTCGCCGGGTCATCGCCCGGCACATCGGAGATGGCGAGCGTCAACACCGACGCCGGCGCGGCAGCAATGGCCAGTCGACCGCCTTGGATCAATGACAGATGTTTTCGAACGCAATTGATGGCGTCAATCGGCGCGCCGGCTGCCAACAGTTGCCCGGTTAAAGTTTGCATGTCTTGCAGACTGACGCCGTTGACCGGCGCCGACCACAGGGCGGAAGCGCCGCCAGACAACAGGCACAAGAGCTGGTCCTTCACCGTCGCCGAGCGGGCCAGCGCTAACGCGCGTTGCGCCGCTTTAACGCTGTTGGCGTCGGGCACCGGATGGCCCGCCTCGCCGATATCGATCCCGTTTGACTGGGCGACAGCGGCGGCGCCGTAGCGTGTCACGACCGCGCCCGAGATCGAAGGCGCTTGCGCCACCCGTTGGTAGTGTCTGGCGGCCACCTCCGCCATCGCCGCCGCCGCTTTGCCGGCACCGACACAAATGAGCCGCCCGTCCGCAGGCGGTTCCGGCAAGTGGCGCGGAAGGCAGGCTCGTGGATGAGCTGCCGCAACGGCGGCTTCAAACATCCGGCTTAACAGCGTTCTGACTTGAGCGGCTGGCAGCTCTGTCACGTCGTCTTCCCTCACACAGGGATTTGGGTCCGCAAATTCCGCGCCAACTGGTTGTCCCAATTCGTCCGCAATGCTGAGCAACGATATCAACCGGCCATGCCGAGTATGCGCCGGGCATTGTGTTCGGCAAGCCTGTTGTGGCCGCTGCGCATCCAGCCGGCGGGCGATACGCGAGACTGGCGTATTGCACGCGTGATGACGGCAGTTTATCAACAGGCCCGAACCGGAAGCGTGATTGATCCCCACAGTTCAAAAGGCCCGGCGGCTGGGCCTTTCGACCAGACAAGTAAGACCAACCGAGTAAAGCGTGGTCGTAGATGTCAAACGAGTCGGACGACAGTAAGCAGACCAGCGAGCTTGAGGTGATTCGCGAGCTGCTTGGCAAGCTGGAAGCGGTCGCCGCCAAGGAGGACACTGACGCCGCAGCGACCGTCTCGCCGACGGATGCGACGTCTCGGTCCGGGCCATCCGTCGCCCCGCGCGGCCTGCCATCGGAGGATGCTTCGTCCGCGCCCGTTAGCGAGTCGAGGGCGAACGACAGTGGCGATAGGATCGGCGACACCAACCCAGCCGAGCCCAGATTGGATCTGGCTACATTAAAGCGCTCCAACGCGATCGCCCCGCTCTCCCCAAACGCCAATCAGTTGACCGTTACAACACCGGTCGCCGATGCGACCGCTGGCGTGACGAGCAAGCGCAGCCAGTCGGCGGTGGCGGCGACCTCGTTTGTCCTCGGGGCGGCGGCCGCCATCGGTTTGGTTTACATGATCCAACCCGACCGGCAGGGTTGGCTGTTGCCGTTTGCTCAAGCGCCCGCGCAGGTCGGCAGCACCCGCGCGCAACCTGCCGGCGAGGTCGCTTCGGTGGCGCCGTCGGATGCGATGGCCGGAGGTACGCTCCAGGCACGGCAGCGAGCATCCTCGGTCTTGAGCGCAGCCTCCCCGGCAGAACGTGAATTCGAACAGAAGTTGGCGTCCGGACCCGCCGCAGTCTCAATCGCCCGCGAGCAGTCCGCAACACCGCGACGCACTGCCTCGTCCGATCCGCAACACCCGGCGGGCTCGGCGCCGGGCCCGGCCGCCGTGATCGCCGAGGGGCTTGCCGAGGGGCTTTCATCGGACGCCGTCAGCGATCCCGTAGTAGGAGCGGCCAAGCCGTCCGGATCCGAGCATTCCGACGACACCAGCGCAGCCGCCATATCCGTCGAGCGCGAGCCATCTGCAGTGTCGTGGCCGCCACCCTCCCCTAAACCGCAAGCGGAGATCGGTCATGCGCGCGCTGAGACCAGCATTCCGCCAGGTGAGATCAGCGTAGACACCGGCGATCAGCCCTCACATCGCGTCCAATCCGACGCATCCCCGCCGTCGGCGACCGATGCAACCCCCGAAGCGGCGACCTGGCAAATCGTTGATCCCCCTGCACCAGCGGCTGATGATCCGGCCGAAACTGCGGACACCCAGACCGTTTCGCCCGAGCCACCGTCCCGCAACGTCTTGAGCCCACCGCAGCAGGACACTGCTGGCTCAACGGCAAAGGACGAGCCGCGGAATGCGCTCGCGGAAGCGACGGGCGATGCCAACGTGGCCACGGGCAGCATCGAGATGGCCCGCGTCCCAACCAGGCAGCCAGAGCGCCGGCCCGGACCATCTGACACGCAACTCCAAGGGCCGTCCATTGCCGCGGCTGGCCCGCCGGAAGCGCGGCTGCAGGTGAGCGCCGCCGAGCAAACTGAGCTGACGGACGAGCGGAACGAGGCTGCGCCGCCCAAGGCCGATCCCGCAACCACCGGCCTGAGCTCGGAGGTAGGCGAATCGTTGCCATCCGCAGACGGGTCGACCCGCCGAGATGGCTCCGCTTTGGCGCCGGACGAGGATCCCGCTGGGCGATCCGCGGCGCCCGCCGCGCTGACGACACCCGAGCCGCCGGCGCAACGCGCGTCACCAACCGTTACCGGGACGGCGAAAGCGCCGGCAAGCCCGGTCGAGGTTGCCAACGCCCCACCATCGACAGACGCGACGACATCGGACGCCGGTGCTCGCAAGGGCGCGGCTGATGCGGACGACGCCGGCGTCGACGTTGCTGTGGCAAATGCAGCGCCGCCACCGCCGCCATTGCCATCCGCCGCGGCAACGAATCCCAATGATGGGACGGCAGACGCCCACACTGGCGGCGGTTCCCACGACCTAGCGGCCCTGCAGCCGGCGCAGCCGAAACCATCGCCTGGCAACGATGCCGAAGCCAGCAGGCAGGACGCCATTGGCCCATCGACAATCGGCCCATCGACAATCGGCCCATCGACAATCGGCCCATCGACACAGGGGCCGTCGCCACCGGCCGGGCCAAAAGCATCGCGTCTACGCCTTGACGTCCCGCCGCGCGTGTTGATCGGTGCCTACACCGGTAGCAACTTTCCGTTACGGTTGGAGCCGCTGCCGACAGTGGACGAGAAGCTGCTGATTGTCATTCGAGGGGTTCCGGATTGGCTGGAGCTGTCCAAAGGACGCATTCTCGGCGGCGGAATCTGGCTGCTGCCGGCTCATATGGCCGAAGGCGTGATGATCGGGTCGCCGAAACAGCAAACAGGCTCGGCCGATTTGTTGATCGAGCTGGCGAGGGCGGACGGTCATCTGCTGGCGAAGGCCGCAACCACGGTCGAGGTCGACCTGTCCAGCATCGTCGTGCCGCCGCGCCCCAGACCGATCGACTTCGGCCAATGGACGAACCCCCAATGATCGTTGGCTGACACCGCGAAGCGCCTGAGATCGACGACCTGGAGCGTTTCAGTGTTAGCTGGAACCATCGCGCGCCGCCGGCGGCCATTGGCCATTGCCGCGAGCCGGGATCATCGCCGGTGCTGGCCTGGCCGGCGGCGAACGGGGTCTGAATCTCAAGGGCTGGTTTCGCACCCCGGACGGCAACTCGGCGCCCAATCCGGCCGCCGCACGGCTGCGTCAGATGGCGGGAACGCAATGTCGACTAGGGCCTGTTGTGATTCAGCGCGAGTGTATCACAGTTGCTGCCGCATAGATCATTGCACGGTAGCTGCTGTCAGTCTTCTCGCTGCGTGTGGCGATACGCTTGAACTCCTTGAGTTTGCAGAAGAAGTTCTCGATGAGGTGGCGCCATTTGTAGATCTCCTCGTCGATTTGGAGACGCCGTTTTCGTTTTGGTCTTTGCGAGATGACGATGCCGGCACCCCGCGCGTTCAGTTCATCAATGATCCAGTTGCAATCGTAGGCCTTGTCAGCGATCAGCGCTGCGAACTCGACCTTCTCGATCAGCGGTGCGACGCCGACCGTATCGTAGCGATTTCCGGGCAGCAGAACGAAGCGCACGAGACTGCCGAGGGCGTCGGTCAGTGCGACAATCTTCGTTGTCCACCCGCCCTTCGACTTGCCGATGGCCTGACTTTGAGTCCCCCTTTTGCGCCGTGTCCGTGGCGATGGACATGGACGATGGTGGCATCGATCATCGCGTACTCCATGTCCGGATCATCGGATAGAGCGTTGAAAATTTTCGCAAAAACATCACGCGCAGCCCAATAACGAAAGCGCTGAAACACCGTATTCCAATTGCCGAATTCCGATGGCAGGTCGCGCCATGGACTGCCCGTGCGAACGATCCACAGAACGGCTTCGATGAACACCCGACCATCACCACCGGTGCGACCGGCATCGGTCTTCTTGCCCAGACAAAGCGGCTCAATCTTTTCCCACTGACGATCTGTCAAACAGTAACGAATCATTTGCAGCCCCCTGTTTTGGGAGCTTGAATCACAAACCAGGTCCAAAGTGAATCCTGATTCCCAACAGGCCCTAGATCATCGCTCTTAAAGTGTAGAGCAACCTGCCTTTAATCGGGATCGTTCCGATTCCGATTAAAGGCAGGTTGCTCTAAGCGCTATCTCAATAGGCAGCTGCTCAAGGATACTGACATCGCACGCACCACCGCCTGAGCACCGGCCCGCAGCCGCTCAGCCAAAGTCAGAATTGCGAAAAACTATGGACCTGACCACACACACCGCTCAGACGAGCGGACGCCGCGCTCGCCGATCAAGCCGCCATGCCCGGGACCGACATCGTGCCGGTCGGAAGATTTTTGGGCTCGAGCCTTAACGCCTGTCGCTGTAACACCCGCACCGTGGCATCACGCCAAGCCTCCAGCTGCTCATCCACGCAGCGCATAAGCTTGGTCTCGAGTTCGTGGCCGCCGCAGTCAATCCATGGCTGCTCCAAGGGCCCCGACCTCGCGCCTTTGCCCGAGTCTTCAGCCCGCGCGGCATCGAGCAGCACGATGCCCGCGAACAGCGGTGATACCTCGGCGTTGAGACGCGCCATCAGGCGACGTCGGGCACGGTCGTCCATGACGCCGTCCGCGTGGGTCACCGCAAGCACGCCGCGTCCGCGCAGACGTGCTGGCAGATTTCGACAGATGACCTGTTCACTTGCTTTCCAGGCCTGAGTGGCAACCGTGCACCATACGACGATGTGTGCCCGGCGACACGCATCCATCATCACCTCATCGAAACACGAAGACCCGCTGGCAAGTCCGGGTGTATCGATCAGCTCAAAGCGCTTTAGCCGCTCGACCGGGAGACCGACCCGCAGCATGCGCGCCGCACCGCTTGTAATTTCGCGGACCACCGAAACACTCACTGGACTTTGCACGCCGTCCAATCTTTCATAGCTCAACGCCGGACGCGGGCTGTAGTGCGCCAGGATGGGGACCCGCGAGTTGGCATGGACGCTGGTGGGCAGCACCTGCGCTCCAATAAGCGCATTGGCCAGCGTCGATTTGCCAGCATTGAATTCACCGAGCAGCACGATCCGCGGCGGTTTGCTGATCCTGGATCCGAGCCGGCCCATAAACCGCGCCAGGCTCAGATGATACGGGCTAGCCGCCTGCTCCTGTAGACGCTCGCGGGCGGCAAACAATTGCTCCGCGAGCTTGGCGAGTTGGTGGGTCGTCACGATGGTCCAAACTCTGTCATCAGTGTTTTTTGGCAATGGTTGGAAAGTTCAACCAACTCCTCGACAAGCTCACCCGCGAGCGCATGACGGGCTTCGCAGTTCGCGATCTTTTGGTTTTGCTCGGCCTCCACCTGCTTTGATCCTACGCCAACTTCCGGATCCATCAGCGCTTCATAGTCCGCCAAAACTTGGCTCTTGCGAGACTGGATGGCGGCTAGCATGCCACTCGAAACGGCATTGGCCTGCTTCAGCGTCTGCTCGACGCGGCCTCGCCAGATCCCGGCGGCTTGATCCGTCAGCTGGTCCGCGACCGGCATGAAGTCTTCCAAGATCAAGCGGTTCAACGTCTCTGCGCGTTCTCGCGGGTCAGGCCGCACCGCAAACCACAACTTCCACCAGGGAACGTCGAGATCCAAGACAGCGGTCTCGGATAACGAGGCGAGTGAGGGGTAGGGGTTGGAAGGCAATGCGAAGTCGTCGCTGACATCGATTCCAGAGCCGGGTAGGATGGCGTTGACGATGGTCTTGAGCTGTGGGTAGAGCACGCGCTCGATCTCCATCAGTCGTGCCTCGGTCGACCGAAAGGCTGCGATGTAGTGGGTCTCCATATCTTCGCGGAGCACCCTCAGATCGGCCCGCCATTCGCCATCATGGTCACGCCTGCGAATGGCTCCGACCATGGCCGCCACTTCCTCCGCCGCGTTGTTCTCGACGATCGTCTTGAGATCGTTGCCCAAGCGCTCCAGGCTCTGGCTGACTATCTCTCCGAGCTGGCGCTCGATTAACGAGAACGACTGCTGAATTTGACGAATGGGTTCATCGAGCTGGGTGAGGGCTTCACGCTCCTGGGCAATCCGCTCACCCAACGCCCGCGCTTCCGCGCGCCGCGCCTCCGCCAAGCTCAGCTGCGATTGCAGCTCCATCTTGGCCGAAACTTCGGTCGAACGTGCCAGCTCCAGGAAGCAAACGGCCAGCTGTCGCAGCAGCACAGCGGCAGACCCGCCATTCATTTGCGTCGTCATCGTTTCGGCAATGGCTGGCAAGCCCGACGCCTCATGCAGCGCCAGGGCCAATTTCGACCGATCCTCAAGCTGCACCGGCTGACCGGGCGCGACCTTGACGGCTTCCGGCAGGCCACAGCCGCGCAGAAACGCGATGGTGCTGCGCGGCAGAATGCGGGAAACGTCCTTGCCCGGCGCAGCCAAGCTCAGCCCGCCCCACCACGCGCTGCCGATGATGACGGGAATGTCGAGATTGGGAAATTCTCGCTGCAAACGTAACTTTACGTTGTCCTTCACCTTGCCGGCATCGCCGATCGGATCGCGCAGCTGATCGATGCGATTGACAAAAACAATGATACGGTCCTTGTGCAGACCATTAAGTATGCGCAGCAGCGAAATGTCGGTCGCCGACAGGGGTTGCAGAGCCGACACGACGAACACATAGATTTCAGAATTTTCCAAGCTACGCCTGGTGATCTCGTCACGCACCAGGAACGGATCGTTGGTGCCGGGTGTGTCGACCAGCGTGACCGGATAGGCAAACGGGCCGCCGGTAAAATAAAGGTTGGCCTCGCGCGTGATATCCGAATATTGGCGCTGGCCGCCTGGCTGCTCGTCGTGGTGATGGCCGTCGAGGTAGGTGCCGGCGGCGATATAATCGTCCAACAACTCAGGTGTCACCGTCTCATAGCGGTGGGTTTGTCCCAGCAGCGGATCGAGCTCCGTGCCCAAACGCTGCTCCACGCGCTGCCGCATCATCTCGATTTGCGCGCGTAACAACTCCGGCTCGAAACCGGGCACGAGGCGCTCGGTGAGCTCGCGCAACCGACCGCCGCCCTCGGCCAGTCGCTGCCATTCCTCACGCGAGAACAGCTCGAACTCGGCCGCGTAAGCTGGTGGAGGACCATCGTTACGAAAGTGCAGCGAGGTGACCACCGCGGTCCAAGGATTGATATCTGTCGGCAGTAGCTCAGGACGCTGCATCAAGGCATTGATGAAGGAACTCTTGCCGGCCTTAATTTGCCCGATAACGGCGACTCGGCAGGTCTGCTCCCGCAAAACGCGGCGCGCCTCGGTGATGATGGGTAATGCGTGGGTGTCGAGGATCGGCTCAAGCCGGCCGGCGATTTCCGCCATCCGGCTGCGGACATGTTCCAGCGGAACACCGATGCGACCGTCGTGCCGGCCCGCCTCGCCCTCGCCCGCTATATCGAGCGGCGTGTTTGGCAATGGCGGAAATTTCTCAATGCCCATAGGCCCACTTCCGATACGCAAGGCACACCGACGACTCCGATCGGATGGCTCCGCTCATCCATCCTTCCAACTGCATCCAACGTTAACAGACGATCTCGAGCGAAAGCAATTGGATCGCCACCGTTTGAACTTGATGCTCTGATTTGCATCAATTGGTGGATCGCTTGGTCCAATCGCAGCCCCCACGCTGTTTAACCCAATCCCTGTTACTCATTCCATCGCCATGCACCGATCCGCCACGCACCTCTCGGCCGTCGCTAGCGGCTGAGGGTCGAGCTGCAGGCCGCCTGTGTCAGATGTTGAGCGCTGTTGTCGCCTCACGAGAGGGCGCGGGCGTAGCCAGCGACACGGTCCACCAGCCGGTTTCTTTGTCCCCCCAACGCATGCCGAGTTCGGCGTTGATTTGATCGACATCACCGGTGGCCGATCGCCACTGAGGCAATGACGGCAACGGTCCGCGCCCGCCGCAGCTCGGTGCGATGTGGTGGCGAGCCACCGCGCCGCCATATGTGACGCACGTCATGCATGTGTTGTTTAACAATCATGGCAATTCTTTGAGTACACGAGATCTACTTGACCATGACATTATTGCAACAAACATTATGTTGTGGCGCCAGTGTGAACACAATCACCGCGCGCTGAAAGGTTGGACCGGACCATGCGACCCCCCGGTAGCCTCCTACTCGACGCGATCTGTTCGGCGCTCGACCGTGTCGATCGACATGTGATCGCCCTTGAGCCGACCAATGGGGCGCGGGAGCGGTCACCTCTGGTCGATGGTGCTGCCGGCAAAAGCGTTCCTGACTGCCCGCTTGATAGTTGTGAACTGTGTGCAAAATGAGTGTGCAACACGGGCTGCGCGACCCGGCCGGCCAGTCAGCGTCGCTTGGTCGGATACTGCGGTCGGGCGATCAAGCTTCAGACCATTTCCGGCTAAGGCAGAAGCGCCCTTGAACGGCCGGGAACACAATTGACAGATTGCTCCGGGCCCATCCCTGACAGACTAGATCATCGCGCCTTAAATCGGAACCGCAACGCCGGTTCCAATTGCGCCGGTTCCGATTTAAGGCGCAAAGATGATCGCTCTTAAAGTGGTGAGCAACTTTCTGCCTTTAATCGGGATCGTTCCGATTCCGATGAAAGGCAGGCTGCTATAGACCGGGAGCCTTCCTGACAGGTCCGACCGGCAGCATTGCGGACACCATTCGCCGTCAACCTGGGCCGGTTGCGGCGTTTGGTGGACGCGCAATGGCTTACGACTGGTCCTGATCGGCGCGTGAACCTGCGAGGGCGCTTTGGTAAACGATGAGCGCTTCGCGCGTTGCGGCGACATCGTGCACCCTTATGATGTGAACTCCCTGCGCCACCGCTGCCAACGCGGCGCCGATCGAGCCCATCACGCGAGCATCGGGCGGCTCCACACCGGTGAGCTTGGCGATGAAACTTTTTCGAGACGCGCCAATCAGGAGCGGTGCGCCCAACCCATGCAACAGCGACAGCCCGGCCAACAGCGCTAGATTGTGCTCAACCGTCTTACCAAAGCCGATCCCTGGATCAACGATCAGCTTGCCCGCTGGGATTCCCGCCCGCCGACACGCATCGATCCGATCCTCTAAGAAATCAAACACGTCGAGCAACACGTCGTCATACTTGGGCTCGATCTGCATGGTGCGCGGATCGCCTTGCGCATGCATCAGGACGATCGGCACGCCGCTATCGGCCACCACGCCCAACGCGTCCTCGTCATAGGTCAAGGCCGAGACGTCGTTGAGGATGTCGGCACCAGCGGCCACGGCGGCGCGCATGGTGTGGGCGTTGCGCGTATCGACCGAGATCAGCGCACGGGTCTTGCCGGCCAGCCCTTCAATCACCGGCAGGATGCGCGCACATTCCTCGGCGACCGGCACCGGGGCCGCACCGGGTCGGGTCGATTCGCCGCCGATATCAAGGATGTCCGCTCCCTCCTCCTCCAACCGGAAGCCATGATCTATGGCCGCTTGCGGCGTGGCATATCGGCCGCCGTCGGAGAAGCTGTCCGGGGTCACATTGATCACGCCCATCAGCCTCGGTCGATTGAGCTCCAGTCCGGCCAACCGCAACCGTGGTGCGCGTAACGCCTCGAACATGTCGGCGGCGTTCAAGGTGCGGCGGCCCCAGTCCCGCTCCAAGAAGTCGGAGAGCCCCGATAATCGACGTTCACAGGTCGCCCCGTTGCGCTCGATCACCTCAATGGCGGAAAAATCAAGCCAACCATCGGCCAGCCGCAAGCCTCCCAATATCGTTTGTGCGTGCTCGGCTTGCGCCGACGGATAAAGCCCGACAGGGCGGACATAGATTTCGCGAAGCATGGGTTGTGCCGAAAAGCCGAGAAGGTTTGTGGCAGTGGCGTATCACACTCTGGTGAGAGCTCGCCACCTTGCGCACCCCCGCACCGCACAAGCGGTATCACGGCATCGGGCGGCGCGGCAACCAGACGGCTTGCGACCGCAGACAGGGGTCCGCGGTCGCATCAGCATCAACGCAGATCGAAGTCGATCAGGACGGCTGCGGCTCCAGGCCGCCGGCACCGGCATCCGGCTCCTCGCGTGGTCGCGGTTGACCGGCCGTCGGCACCGCCGAGCCCAGCGGCCCCTTGGTCGAGTCGTCGTCGTCGCGCCGGATCAAGCGCTCCCCGCGCATCACCGCCTGACACTCCTCGCCAGTGATCGTCTCGTATTCGACCAAAGCCTGCGCGATGGCCTCCAGCTTATCGAGGTTGGCTGCCAGCACCTCCCAAGCCTTGGCTTCGCCGGCTGTCACGATGCGCCTGATCTCCTCGTCGATCAGGTTCGCGGTGTCCTCCGAAATGTTCTGGCGCTGGGTGATGGCATGGCCGAGGAACACCTCCTGCTGGTTCTCGTTGTAGCGCAGCGGACCAAGCTTTTGGCTCATGCCCCATTCGGTCACCATGCTGCGCGCAATCGTCGTCGCCTGCATGATGTCGCCGGCGGCCCCCGAATTGAGATGGTCCTTGCCGTAGATCAGCTGTTCAGCGACGCGTCCGCCGAACATCACCGACATGCGGGCCACGCACCAGTCCTTGGTGTAGGTATGCCGGTCGCGCTCGGGCAGGTTCATGGTGACGCCCAGCGCGCGCCCGCGCGGGATGATCGTGACCTTGTGCAGGGGGTCATTACCGGGCACCAGCAGGCTGACCAAGGCATGGCCGGCCTCGTGGTAGGCGGTCATCAGCTTTTCCTCATCGGTCAGCGCCATCGACCGCCGTTCAGCACCCATCATCACCTTATCCTTGGAGTCCTCGAACTCCAGTTGGGTGACGAGACGCTTGTTCCTTCTTGCTGCCAGCAAAGCCGCCTCATTCACCAAATTGGCGAGATCGGCGCCGGAAAAGCCTGGCGTTCCACGGGCGATGACCTTGGCGTCGACATCGGGGGCGAGCGGAACCTTGCGCATGTGCACCCGCAGGATCTTCTCACGACCGGCAACGTCGGGATTGGGCACGACGATTTGACGGTCGAACCTGCCGGGACGCAAGAGCGCGGGATCCAGCACGTCAGGCCGGTTGGTGGCGGCGATGATGATAATGCCCTCGTTGGCTTCGAAGCCGTCCATCTCAACCAGCAGCTGGTTGAGGGTTTGCTCGCGTTCGTCATTGCCGCCGCCTAAGCCGGCGCCGCGATGCCGACCGACTGCATCGATCTCGTCAATGAAGATGATGCAAGGCGCGTTCTTTTTGGCTTGGTCAAACATGTCACGCACCCGCGACGCGCCGACGCCCACGAACATTTCGACGAAATCCGAACCGGAGATGGTGAAAAAGGGAACATTGGCCTCGCCGGCAACAGCCCGCGCGATCAACGTTTTGCCGGTGCCAGGCGGCCCGACCAGCAAACAGCCGCGGGGAATGCGCCCGCCCAGCCGCTGAAATTTCTGCGGGTCGCGCAGGAATTCGACAATCTCTTGCAGATCGGTCTTGGCCTCGTCGACCCCGGCAACGTCCTCAAACGTCACGCGGCCCTGTCGCTCCGTCAGCAACTTGGCCTTCGATTTTCCGAACCCCATTGCGCGCCCGGAGCCGGCCTGCATCTGGCGCATGAAAAACACCCACACCGCGATGAGCAGCAGCATCGGGAACCAGTTGACCAGGACGCTCAGGAAAGAAGGCACCTCGTCCTCAGTCGGACGAGCGCTGAAATTCACCTTGTTATTCCGCAACCGCTCGACCAGGCCGGCATCGTTGGGCGGGGCATACGTGGAGAAAGGCTCGCCGTCGCGGAACGTGCCCGCGATGCGATTGCCCTTGATTGTCACCTCGTTGACCAGCTGGTTCTCGACCTTGGTCATGAAGTCCGAATAGGAGATGTTTTGACCGCGCCGCGTCTGCGAGGGATCTTGAAACAACTTGAATAGCGCAACCAGCAGCAGCCCGATCACCACCCAGATTGCCAGGTTTCGGAAGTTTGATTGCATGTCGTTTCCTATCGCCCAGATCGCGTTCGCCAGAGATTTACGCTTTATACCCTGAGGCCGGTGAAAACATCATGGACAGCGCGGCAGGGCGAACCGCTGTACCAACCACGTGTAAAATAGGAGTGTTGCCGGGTTTTGCCAAGTTAGCAGTGCGTAATACCCTGAAAACAGTTGACAAAACAGAATGTTGGCCTCGGGGGCGTACATGCGTGTGCAACGCGGACCGGCGGCCGTAACCCGTCCGGGCAGATTTTGAGCGGGTTAAGGCTCGCGATCCGTTACGCCCTGGAGTACCAATTTGGTTAACCGAGGACCGCCGCCATGCCGCCGATCAAGCCGTTGCGGCGGTCAACATCCTGCTCTCGTAGAACGGGCCGCCATGACCAGCACCACCGCGACCAGCACCACCGCAGCCCCCCGATCGCAGCGCCCGGCGATACTGACCTGTCCCGACGGCGAGCCGGTGCCGATCGCCAAGGGTAGCCACGTCTACCTGGTCGATGGGTCGGGCTATATCTTCCGCGCCTTTCATGCGCTGCCGCCCCTGACCCGGCCCTCTGATGGCCTGCCGGTGGGCGCCGTGCACGGGTTCTGCGCCATGCTGTGGAAGCTGTTGCGCGAAACCAAGGCGGCCGAGACGCCGACCCACATCGCGGTCGTTTTCGATCACTCCGAACAGACCTTTCGCAACGACATCTATCCGGATTACAAGGCGCACCGCCCGCCGGCGCCGGAGGAGTTGGTGCCGCAATTCCCGTTGATCCGCGACGCGGTGAAGGCGTTCAACGTCGCCTGCGTCGAGCAGGTCGGGTTCGAGGCCGATGACATCATTGCGACCTACGCCAAAGACGCGATCGAAAAAGGCGGCAGCGTCACCGTGGTCTCGTCGGACAAGGACCTGATGCAGCTCGTGCAACCCGGGCTGGTGATGCTCGACGGGATGAAGAACAAGAAGATCGGCCGGGACGAGGTGATCGAAAAATTCGGCGTGCCGCCGGAGAAGGTGGTCGATGTGCAGGCGCTGGCCGGTGATTCGGTCGACAATGTGCCCGGCGTGCCCGGCATCGGCGTGAAAACCGCGGCGGAATTGATCACCGACTACGGCGATCTGGACCAGCTGCTCGCGCACGCTGAGGACATCAAACAGCCCAAGCGGCGCGAGCGGTTGATCATGTTTGCCGACCAGGCGCGCGTCTCACGCGCGTTGGTGCGGTTGCGCGATGACGTGCCGCTGGAACTCGCGGCCGAGCGTCTCGGCGTACAGGACCCGCAGGCCGAAACGCTACTCGGCTTTTTGCGCGATTTGGAATTCAACACGCTGACCCGCCGCATCGCCGAAAGCCTCGGCGCAGAGCCGCCGCCAGCCCAACCACGCTCAGTCACGGATGCGGCGTCGCACAGCGCAGGTGCGGGCAAAGGCAAAGCGAAAGCCGGCAATGGGGAGCTCAGCGCCGCGGCTGGATCGCCAGCAGCCGCGGTCGCGGCCGCCGCGCGAGCCGCGCTTGAGCCCGCGATCGACCGATCGAGCTACGAGACGGTGACCACCATCGACCGCCTACATCATTGGTTGGCCGCGTGCCGGGAGGCCGGGCGCTTCGCGTTCGACGCCGAAACCACCAGCCTCGACGCCATGCAGGCCGATCTCGTCGGATTTTCGCTCGCCGCGGACCCTGGTCGGGCGTGCTATGTGCCGGTCGGGCATCGGGTGGGCGAGGCCGACGAGCTCGCGTTGGATGGCAGCCCGCAGCTGGAGCAGCTGGACATCAAATCGGCCCTCGCCGCCTTGAAGCCCGTGCTTGAGGACGGATCGCTGCTCAAGATCGGGCAGAACCTGAAGTACGATGCGCTGTTGCTGTCCCGCTATGGGATCCAGCTGACGCCCCTCGACGACACCATGCTGATGTCCTACGTGCTCGACGCCGGCCGCGGGGAACACGGAATGGACGCGCTGGCCGAGCGTCACCTCAAGCACACGTGCATCTCGTTTTCACAGGTCATCGCGCACGCGCCGGGTGCGCGCAAGGCCGACAAGACGTTTGCGTGCGTGCCGATCGACAAGGCGACCGCCTATGCCGCCGAGGATGCCGATGTCACGCTGCGATTATGGATGATGCTCAAGCCGCGGCTGGTGGCTGAGCATATGGTGACGGTCTATGAGACGTTGGAGCGCCCGTTGGTGCCGATCATCGTCGATATGGAGCGCGCCGGCATCAAGGTCGATCGCTCGATTTTGTCTAAGCTGTCCAGTCAGTTTGCCCAGAAGGTCGCCCGGCTCGAGGAGGAGGCACAGGCGCTGGCCGGCTACGCCTTCAATCTGGGCAGCCCCAAGCAACTTGGCGAGTTGCTGTTCGATAGGTTCAAGTTGCCGGGAGGAAAGCGCACGAAATCGGGCCAATGGGAGACCCGGGCGAGCCTGCTCGACGACTTGGCGGCCAACGAGGACCTATCGGAGCAAGCTCGGCAGCTGGTCAACACCATGTTGGAATGGCGCCAGCTCACCAAGCTGCGCTCCACCTACACCGACGCCCTACCACAGCACGTCCACCCGGAGACAAACCGGATCCACACCAGCTACGCCCTGGCGTCGACCACCACCGGTCGGCTTTCCTCCAACGATCCCAACCTGCAAAACATCCCGATTAGGACGCCGGAAGGCCGGCAAATTCGAACGGCATTCGTCGCCGAAAACGGTCACCAACTGGTATCGGCCGACTACAGCCAAATTGAGCTGCGGGTGCTGGCCCACATCGCCGACATTCCCCAGCTCCGCAAGGCCTTTGACGATGGTCTCGACATCCACGCCATGACCGCCTCTGAAATGTTCGGCGTTCCGGTCGAGGGCATGCCCGGCGAGATCCGACGCCGTGCAAAGGCGATCAATTTCGGGATCATCTACGGCATCTCCGCGTTCGGGCTGGCCAACCAGTTGGGCATCTCCCGCGAGGAGGCGGCCACCTACATCAAGACCTACCTTCACCGCTTTCCCGGCATCCGCGACTATATGGATCGAACCAAGGCCTTTGCGCGCGCCAACGGCTTTGTGGAGACGATCTTTGGCCGGCGGATCCACTATCCGGAAATCAACACCCGCAATCCCTCGATGCGGGGGTTCTCGGAACGGGCGGCGATCAACGCGCCGATCCAGGGCTCCGCCGCCGATATCATCCGGCGCGCGATGGTGCGCATGCCGGCCGCTCTGGAGGCGGCCGGACTGAAATCACCGCGCATGCTGTTGCAGGTGCACGACGAATTGGTGTTTGAAACCAGCGACGACGAGGTTGCCGGCACCATCAAGACGGCGCGAACCGTGATGGAGCGCGCAGCGCTGCCAGCCGTTGAATTGAAGGTGCCGATTGAGGTGGACGCCAAAGCCGCCGCCAACTGGGAAGAGGCGCACTAGATCATCTTTGCGCCTTAAATCGGAACCGAAACGCCGATTCCAATTGCGCCGGTTCCGATTTAAGGCGCAAAGATGATCGCTCTTAAAGTGGTGTGCAACTTTCTGCCTTTGATCGGGATCGTTCCGATTCCGATCAAAGGCAGGTTGCTCTAGCTGGTTCCGCCTTAGGGGAAACGATCTAGGCCGAAGCGGATTGGCCCTCGGCCGCCGCCGCCGCTGCTGCACCCGACGCCAGCTCAGCGCGCTTCTTGGCGATGTCGCGCTTCAGCTTCAAGCAACGCGGCGACAGCTCATCGGCGGCCGCCTTCGCCAAGAATCCGTCAAGCCCGCCGCGGTGCTCCACGGTTTTGAGGGCGTGCGCGGAGATCTTTAATCGGACGCGCCGGCCCAAGACGTCGCTGGTCAAGGTCACCCTGCACAAGTTCGGCCGGAACTTGCGCTTGGATTTGTTCTCGGCGTGGCTTCGGTTCTGGCCGGACAGCGGCAGCTTGCCGGTCAGCTCGCAGCGCCTGGTCATAATGTGTGCTCCATGGATGCAGGGCGGCAACGGTTGGCCGAGGGCCATCAACGGTCCCTGGTTCGTGCTCGCCGCGCGGGAAACAGGCGGCCGGACGGCCGTAGCGGTCCGGCTCAGGCGGCCACCTATACTGCCGAGCACACGCAGGCGTCAAGCTTGCCCACCCGCAGCCTGGAGGTGATCCCAAAGCGCAGATGCGGCGCGAACCGACCAGGCGGCCAACGTGGGGCCCCACTCCGGCTTTGCCGAGACCGACCCGGTCCGCTATAACGCCCGGCACATCGCCCAGCCGTTGAAGGCAACCAAACAAGCTCCCATGGCAAAGCCCGTCAGCAATCGCCCGGCGGCACGCGTGCCGCGCGGCTTCCGTGATATCGGTGCGGCTGAGATCCGGGCCGAGACCCGCATGCTGAACGTGATCCGCACGGTCTACGAAGCCTATGGATTTGAACCATTGGACACCCCGGCGATCGAATTCACCGATGCGCTCGGCAAGTTTTTGCCCGATCAGGACCGGCCGAACGAAGGCGTGTTCTCGTTCGCCGACGAAGACCGGCAATGGCTGTCGCTGCGCTATGATCTGACGGCGCCGTTGGCGCGCTATGTCGCCGAGAGTTTCGATCGCCTGCCCAAACCGTTCCGGCGTTACGCGGTCGGGCCGGTGTGGCGCAACGAAAAGCCCGGACCCGGCCGCTACCGTCAGTTCACCCAATTCGACGCCGACACGGTCGGCACCGACAACGTCGCGGCCGACGCCGAGATCTGCATGTTGGCCGCCGACACGCTGGAGCGCCTGGGGATCGCGCGCGGCGATTACCAGATCAAGGTCAACAACCGTAAAATTCTCGATGGATTGCTGGCGAGCATCGGCGTCGACGCGGCGGATACGACCACGCGGCTGGCGGTCTTGAGATCACTCGACAAGCTCGACAAGTTTGCGTTCGCTGACGTGGCGCTGCTGCTGGGGCCGGGACGCAAGGATGAGAGCGGCGACTTCACCAAAGGGGCCGGGCTCGAGCGCGCACAGATCGACGGTATCGAGCGGTTCTTGGCATCGGCGCGAATCGCTGCCGATGCGCATTACCCCGCAGCCTTTGCGGCATACAGCACGAGCAAAGCCGACACCACCTATCAAGACATTCAAGGTGCGTTCGCAGCGTTGGGCGCCTCCGCGCTGCTCAGCGAGGGTCTGGCCGAGGTCGAAACCATGCACCGGTTGTTCTCGGCCGCCGGCTACGGACCCGACCGCATCGTCGTCGACCCGTCCGTGGTGCGTGGGCTGGATTACTATACCGGCCCCGTGTTCGAGGCCGAGCTGACCTTTGCCACGACCAATGAGAACGGGGAGACCGTACGGTTCGGCTCGGTCGGCGGTGGCGGACGTTACGATGACCTGGTGGCGCGGTTCACCGGCCAAAAGGTGCCGGCGACCGGCTTCTCGATCGGCGTGTCGCGGCTGGCCGCCGCCTTGCGCGGGCTGGACCGCCTGTCGCCGGAGGCTGCAGACGGCCCGGTGGTGGTGTTGGTGATGGATAAGGACCAGTTGCCGCGCTACCAACGGCTGGTGCAGACCCTGCGGGAGGCCCAGATTCGCGCCGAGATGTACCTCGGCAGCGCGGGCATGAAGGCACAGATGAAGTACGCCGACCGACGCGGCGCGCCTTGCGTGGTGATCCAGGGCTCTCAGGAGCGCGATGCCGGCGAAGTCCAGATCAAGGATCTGGTGGAGGGGACCAAGGCATCGAGGACCATCACCGAAGCCAAGGCGTGGCGGGAGCTGCGGCCGGCGCAGTTCTCGGTGCCCGAGACCGAGCTGGTGGCCGCCGTCGAAGGGGTTTTGGCCCGCCAACGCCGGACCTAAAGCAACTTGCTTTGCATCGGGATCGATCGATCCCGATTAAAGGCAGGTTGCTGTAGCGGAGGAACGGGGCGGGAGCGGGATGGTTCCAGCACACACGGAAACGCGATAGAGCGAGCGGCCCATGGTGCGCCGATCGCAGCGCTCTCAGGCGCTCGACGTCATTCCGACTCCGGCAGGACGCGGGTGGCCAGCATCGTCAGGGCGAGGTGGGTGTAATACCCGATGATCCCGGCCAGCTCGATCGTGGTCTTTTTTCCAAACCGGGCGACGGCGGCGTTGTAGGTGGTGTCGGACACATCGCGATTTTGCAGGAGTTCGGTCGCAAAGGCATGCACCAATGCCGCCTCGGGGTCCTTGAAATCCGGTCGTCGCCCTTCCCGCAACGCGGCGATTTCATGGTCAGGCACCCCGGCTTTTTCCGCCTCGCGGGTGTGGACCGCGAACTCATAGGCACAGGTCCAGTGGGAAGCAACGGTCAAGATCACCAGCTCCGACAGCCGTGGCGAAAGACCCGTGCCGTAGCGACAGTATGCACCTAAGGCCGCCGTCCGGCCGCACAGCTGCGGGCTCTCCAGCAGCATGTGAAATGGTTTCGGCATAGCGCCTTTGCGGGCGCTCGCGACTTGCTCCCAAACCTCGAGCTGCTCGCTCGAAAGCTGGTCTTTTTCAAACATTCGATAGCGGCTGGTCATCGCCGGACTCCTTCGCTCAGATCCGTTAGCTAAAGTGTTTCAGTGTGAGCTGGAACCATCCCGCTCCCCAGCCCTTCCGTCCACAAGCATGATCGGACGGGCGGCCGGGCTGGGCAACCGGCCAGTAAGGCTCATCCGGCTCAGGCGGACACGATCCAACGTATCGGCCAACGTATCGGCCAACGTATCGGCTTGAGATCGACGTGGGTTATCCTCCCCTGCTAGAGCAGCTTTAAGGGCGATCACCTTAGATCATCGCGCCTTTAATCGGGATCGTTCCGATTCCGATTAAAGGCAGGTTGCTCTAGCCGGTCGAGGCAGTCCTCCACCAATCTAAGCCCGGCCCCGCAGCAGTCGGCAGTTGGTGGTGAGGGGCACCAACGATAGCCGTTCGACCTTGCCGGCAGCGCCGCTCAAACGGCGAAAAACGTCGGCAGCCCAAGTGTGATGATTGGAACGGTGATCAGCAACGCGACCCGCACGGCATCGGAGACCAGGAACGGTATGACGCCCTTGAACGTGTCCAGCATCGGCACGTCCTTGGCGAGCTGATTGATGACGAACACGTTGAGACCGATGGGCGGTGTGATCAAGCCAATTTCGACCACGCTGAGCGTGATGATGCCGAACCACAGCTTAAGATCCTCCGGACCCAACCCATAATCCAGCGCCGCGATGATCGGCCAAAAGATTGGGATGGTGATCAGGATCATCGCCAGCGAATCCATGACACAGCCGAACACCAGATACAGCGCCAGCATGCCGAGCAAAACCACGTAGGGTGACAAGCCAGAATTCTGGAAGAAGTCGGCGGTCCATCGGGGAAGCTGGGAGAAGCCGAGAAACGCGTTGAACACGCTGGCGCCGAGCAAGATCAAGAAGATCATGGCCGTGGTTACAGCGGTCTCGACCAGCGCATCGACAAACCCGCCAAAACGCATGCCGCCATAGGTAACGGCCACCAGAAATGTCGCGAACGAGCCGACGGCTGCGCCTTCGGTCGGGGTGAAGATGCCTGTATAGATCCCGCCCATCACCACCAAGAAGATCAGCAGCATCGCCCAAACATCGCCGGTCGCGCGCAAGCGGCCGGCGAGATCCGTGCGGGGACCGGCGGGCCCAGCTTTCGGGTCGATCCGCGACACAATAGAGATCGCGATCATATAGCCAGCCGCCGCCAATAGGCCTGGGACCAATCCCGCCTGGAACAGCGAGACGATGTTGGCCTCCACCAGGATCGCGAAAATGATCAGAACGATGGAAGGCGGAATTAGGATGCCCAGGGTCCCGCCAGCTGCCAGGGCGCCGGTCGCAAACGACCCCGAGTACCCATAGCGACGCAGCTCGGGTAGCGCGGCTTGGCCCATCATCGCGGCGGTGGCGAGCGAGGAGCCGCTGACGGTGCCGAACGCGGCGCAGCCACCGACGGCCGCCATTGCCAGGCCACCGCGCAGATGGCCGATCCACGCTGCCGCGGCGCGAAACAACGCCGAGGTAATGCCGGCCCGGGCCGCGAAATGCCCCATCATCAAAAACAGTGGGATCACCGACAACTCGGACGACGTGAACCGCCAATACATCTCGGTCTTCAGGTAATTCAGCAGCACGCCGGTACCGGCAATGGCGGAGATGCCGACCATGCCGACCACCATCATGCTGACCCCGATCGGCACGCGCAGGGCAATCAGTACGAGGAGCACTCCAAAGCCAGTCGCTCCGATCGCCAGGTCACTCATCGATTTACTCTTGGCCTGAGGCGGGTTGAGAAGTTGAACGGCCGCCCAGGAAGCTGGAAAGGTCGTGGCTCAGCGTGTAGGCGATCACGATGATCAGCAGGACCATGCAGACCAGGTCGAACGGTAGCGTCCACCACCGGTAGAACGTGAATGCGGCGATCACTTCCCGATCCAGGTACAGATCCACCGCCCCATGGTAGAGGCGCCACGTGAACAGCACCGCCGCTGCCAGGTACAACAGCGATCCAGCGGCGTCGAGAACGGCCTTGATTCGGGGCGGCGCCGCGCTGGTGAAAAAGTCCACCACCACGTTACCGCGCACCAACTGGCAAAATGGCAGAAAGGCGAATACGGCCGTCCCACACATGATCCCGACAATGTCATAGTCACCCGGTATCGGGGCGGCGAACAGGTAACGGCCGGTTACGCTCACGACGACCATAATGGCCACGAAGCAGCACAATGCGCCCCCGAAGATGGCCAACGCCCGGGTCACGGGAAACAGTATCCGGCCAACCGGGTCGGTTGGCCGGATCATCTCACGAGCATTGTCAGCCATGGTCTGCCCTAGCGCAAAGGCGCCCCATTGAGTCGCCTCGATCGCTATTTTTTGGCGTATTTCGCGACCAGCGCTTGGGCGTCCGCCAGGACCGCTTTTCCGTCACCGCCTGCGTTGTCGACCACCTTGATCCAGCGGTCGAACACCGGCTTGACCTTCTCCTTGAACTTGGTCGTTTCCTCCGCGCTTAAGGCACTGAATTTATTTTTCTTCTTACCTCGCACGACCTTCTCGCCATTGACCTCAATCCGATCCCACACCTCGATCGCCATCGGCGCAATGCTGCGACCGGAATGATCGTCGAGCACCTTCTTAAGGTCAGCCGGCAGGCCAGCATACTTCCGCTTGTTCATCAGCAGCGTGAAGATCGCCGTGCTGAGCCGAGGTTGCGGTGGTCCCAGCGTGGTAAAGTAGTTGGCGAGATCTTGCATCTTGACCGCCGGAGCAATCTCAAACGGCAAAATCGAGCCGCTGACGGTTCCCTTCGACATCATCGGCACCAGCTGTGGCAACGGCAGCTGCAATGCTGTCGCCCCCAACGCCTCGAGGATCCAGGCATTGGTGCGAGAATAGGAGCGCAGCTTCGTTCCCTTAAAGTCGGCCACCGTGGTGATCGGCTTTTTGGTCATAAACAGCGCACCGGCATGCGAATGGACCAGCAGGACATGGTAAGGCGCAAACTCCTTCTGCATATGCTTGTCGACAAAGTCTTGCAGCGCCATCACCGTCGAGTGCGTATCGCGATGAAGGAATGGCAGCTCGAACACGGCAAGCTTTGGCATGACGCCCGGCGTGAACCCCGGCAGGGTCCAGACGATGTCGACAACACCATCGCGCACTTGCCGCAGCAGCTGCGGCGCCTTTCCGCCGAGTTGCATCGACGGATAGACTTGCACCTTAAGCCGCCCGCCGGAGGCCTTCGCAATCTTCTCCGACCAGGGTTTGAGGAAGTGCTTGACCGGGTTGGCAACCGGCGGCAGGAACGTGTGCAGGCGCAAGGTGACGTCCTGGGCGGTGGCCCCCGACGGCGCGACCGCCATCAAAGCACCGACGGACACGGCAAGCAGCCCACTGCGCGCGACGAAAAAGCTCATTGGATGATCGTCCTCCCGAATTGCGGACCGTTAGCTCGGCCCTTCCTTGATTGTGGACCACGCCACCGCGGCGACGCGCCACAACAAAGGCTTAACGTCATCGCATGAACAGCATCGCATGAACAGCCTGGCGGGATTTCCGCACTCAGGCAAGGTCCTCAATCCGACACAAATAGTGTATTGCTTAAACGAGTTCGTGGGCAAGACTTGTTTTGGAATGGCAGGGCACAGCTTGGCGGCCGCCATTTGCCGGGAACTATGTTCACTATCGCTCACCATAAGGTTGAGTTGCGTCGCGCCCGCCTGGTACAACCTTGTTGTTTAAGTCATAGTCGTTAAATCTGCCGCGTGACGATCTGGTCGACCAATTGTTCCACGTGTGAGGATGCTGATCATGCTGAATCTACGGCCTGACGGGCGCACAACAGCCGTTGTCGCAGCTCTGCTTGCACCAGCACTCGTCTGCCTGGCTGGCGCGCCGGCGATGGCGCACCCGCACGTCTGGGTCTCGACCAAGGCCGCCGTGCAGTTTGAAGCCGGCACAATCGTCGCTTTACGCTTCACGTGGTTGTTCGACGAAATGTATTCGACGATGGCGACCGACGGGCTCGACAAAAACGGTGACGGGTCGCTGAGCCGTGAAGAGCTCGACGAACTGGTCAAGGTCAACATGGAGGGTCTGAAGGAATTCGACTATTTCACTGAAGTCAAATCCGCCGACAAGGTCCTCTCGTTCGGTGAGCCACGCGATGCGTTCATGCAGGTTGTCAAGGCTCCCGCGGATGCCGGCACTAAAGCCAACACGGGCATGCTCGGCGGCCTGCTGTCCGGGCCGGCGACAGCCTCCGGGCAATCGGCCGCCGCTCAAAAAGAGGACGACGACCAACCCGTGTCGAAATTGGCGCTGCATTTCACGCTGCCGCTGCAACACCCGGCGGCCGCCCATGACTTTAAGTTTACCGTGCGCGACACGACCATCTTCATCTGGTTCGAACCGGCCCGCGAGGCCGCCGTCAAACTGGTCGGTGCCCCTTCGGATTGCAGCTATAAGATCGCTCCACCGGAGCTGACCGAGGAGCAAAAGCGCCTCAACGAGGCGTTCGGCAGCGTCGGGGGGCTTCCGACACAAGGCGGCGCCAGGATGGTGCGTGTCACCTGTGGCGGCACGAACTGATCGCGCCCACCGCCCAACGCCGGCTGGAGCTTGCCGGTCCCATTCGCCAATTTTTTTTCGACCCGGTCACCGACCGGCGGGGCGGGATGTTGGCATGAGTTTTGCGGAGCGCGGACCATCCGGTCGATGTGGCCTGGCTGTTTGTGCCACGCATCGATTGAGTCGCATGCAACCTGGCCGGCGCTACCGACTGCCGGCTGCCAACATCCTTTCACGAGTTCAGTCCCATGCGTTATATGCCTTTGATTGCACTGTTGTTTCTCTACGACGCGCTGCCGTCGGTGGCGACCCACGTTCAGCATGACCGCACGAGCGGCAGCAACAGCGGCTACGAGGTGATCGTATTTGAAGCCGACGGCTGCACCTACTGCCAAGTTCTTCGCCGCCGGGCCTTGCCGCACTACAAGGCGTCCCGTGTGAGTCAGATCGCACCCATGCGCTTCGTCAATGTCAGCACTGCCGACCTCACTGGGCTCGGCATCAGCTCCCGCATCGCGATGGCACCGACCGTCGTCTTGATGCGTGATGGCCGGGAGGTCAACCGCATCAACGGGTATGCCGGTGCCGACGCGATTGTCCGGTTGGTCGTCGACGCCGTCGGTGCGCTTCGCGACTAGCCTGTGTTCACTTGAGGCCGATCAGCATCGCCGGCCCGCTCCGCCACCTGGTCACCCGCGACGTCGTGCCCTTGGGTGGGCGGACTGGAAAGCGGGATAGGTCCGGCTCAGACTGAAGCGCAAGGGCAACTTTAAGAGCGATCATCTTTGCGCCTGAGATGGGAACCGGCTTTGCGGATCTAATTTAAGGCACGATGCTTTAGAATGTCGTGCAAATCCCTGGCTGCGCGGGTGGGTCTGCCGCGGCGAGGCACACTGACGCGCCACGATCGCCTTGGCCCGCCGACATGCTAGAGCAACCTGCCTTTCTTCGGAATCGGAACGATCCCGATCAAAGGCAGGTTGCTCACCACTTTAAGAGCGATCATCTTTGCGCCTTAAATCGGAACCGGCGCAATTGGAACCGGCGTTGTGGTTCCGATTTAAGGTGCGATGATCTAAGTGCGATGGAGCAAGAGCCGAACCCGAGCCGAACAAGGATTATGTGCCCATGAGCATAACGCTCGCCGTGGCGCTATACTTCATCATCTGGTGGACCCTGCTGTTCGCGGTCCTACCGTGGGGCGTGCGCACTCAGGGGGAAACCGGCGAGGTGGTGCCCGGTACGCCGGCGAGCGCACCAAGCAAGCCGAGAATCGCTTGGGTGCTCGGGGTCAACACACTGGTTTCCGCCATCGTCTTGAGCCTGGTCTGGGCCGCCATCACCTTCGAATGGCTGCCCGTTCCGTGGCTTGGTGGGGACGGCGGATAGCGCCACCGTGCCTTCCCGCCCGCCACAGCAGACCGACCTCCACCCGCCGTCAACGGGTCATAGCGGTCCTTTATCCGTCAGACGGGCCTGACGCAGCGCGTCCAGCGTGCGGCTCCCGGTGCAAAAACAGGTCAGCCGCAGCTCGTCGATCACGCCGCCGATGCGATCGGACAACGCCTCTCCCCCTTGCAACGCGGCCTCCAGCACGCCGGCGGCCATGCCGGCCAAATCAGCCCCCAACCGCAACGCCTTTGCCGCCGTTACGCCATCGTCGATGCCGCCCGATGCAATCAGCGTCACGTTCGGACACACAGCACGGACATCGACGATGGCGCGCGCGGCCGGAATCCCCCAGTCGCGGAACACTCTGGCCAGTTGACGGGTACGCGGATCGGTAGCGCGCTCACCTTCAACCGCCGCCCAACTGGTGCCGCCGGCCCCGGCTACGTCGATGACCCGGACGCCGGCATCCCACAATCGGCGCGCGATCGGGCCTGAGATCCCGGCGCCGACCTCCTTGACGATCAGCGGAACCGGACTTTCTCGGGCTAACGTTTCGATCGCCTTCAGCACGCCGCGCCAATCTCGATCACCTTCCGGCTGGACCGCCTCTTGCAACGGATTCAAGTGAATGATCAAGGCATCCGCCGCGATCATCTCCGCCGCCCGCCGGGCCATATCAGGATTGTTCCACGCGGTGAGTTGCGCTCCGCCGAAATTTGCCAAGATCGGCACGTCCGGCGCCAGGCGACGCAACTCAGGCCCAAAGCCGCCGCTGGCACTGCCGGCGGATTGTTGCTCCAGCGCGACGCGCTGCGAGCCGACGCCGAAAGCGATCTTGTGATGTTGCGCTGCCTCGGCGATGGCCCGATTGATGCTCTCGGCGCGGGCTGGTCCGCCGGTCATGGAACTGATGAGCAGCGGCGCGTCGAGCTTTCGGTTGAGAAACGGGATGCCGAGATCGACGTCGCTCAGGGCCATTTCCGGCAGCGCGCAATGTTCAAAGCGAACCGCCTCGAAGCCCGCCGACACCGCATGGGCGCTGACATCGCGATTGAGCACGATATCGAGGTGCTGCGATTTGCGTTCGAAGGTATCGCTCATGTGCTGGTCGCCAAGCTCCAATACTAAGTCATGCGCGTAAGGCTGTTAAGCGGGCACGAGCCCTGTCTGCGATCGACCGCTGAGTGGACCAGGCTGACCAGCCCGGTTTTAACCCAGATGTCCGCACCGCGGGAAGCGGATGTGCGCGCGCCTTCGATCGGGTCAGACCTGGCGGCGGGTAGGGCCCACGTCACCGCTCATCGGCTTGGATTGTGACGGCATCGTCGTAGCCGTGCGGGCAGCCGGCTGGATCCAGCACCTCATACGACGTGACGCCGGCAGCGGTTGCCACCCGCCGCAGATAATCGGGCCCGACCGGAACCTTGCCATGCCCACCTGGAATATCGAGCACGTAAGTCGGCTGGGCCAGCCCTGACAGGCCCGCGCGCAACGCCGCCATCAGCGCCTGGCCGTGCGCCAACGCTGTGCGAAAATGTTCGGTACCCGGCGCGCGATCCAGGTGGTGCAAATTGTAGGGTTTGATCCGGGTTTCAACGAAGGCGCGAAACAGCCGGTCGAGGGTTTGCGCATCATCATTCACGCCCTTTAACAGCACGGTCTGGCTGACCATGGCAATGCCGGCATCGATCAGGCGCGCGCAAGCAGCGCGCACCGCCGGCGTCAGTTCATCGGGATGATTGGCATGCACCGCGACATAGACGGCGTTGCCTGGCCTCTTTAGCGCCGCGACCAGATCGTCAGTCACCCTCTCGGGCGCCACGACCGGCAGCCGGGTGTGCCATCGCAGCACTTTGACGTGCGGGATCGCGAACAAGCCCGCGGTCACATCGGCAATGCGTCTGGGCGATAGAACCAACGGATCGCCGCCAGATAAAATAACCTCCCAGATGCGCTCATGCTGCGCGATATAGGCGCGGGCCGCCTCCAACGCGACGCCCGACAGCGGGACGCCGCTCGCCGGCCCGACCATCTCGCGACGAAAACAAAAGCGGCAGTACACCGCACACACTGGCGCTAGCTTCAGCAGCACGCGGTCCGGATACCGATGAATGAGGCCCGGTGTGACCTCATGGGCATGGTCACCGATGGGGTCCGCACACTCATCGGCGCGTTCGCTCAGCTCTCGCACGTCCGGTAGGAACTGGCGGGCAATCGGACCATCGTTGGACGTCGACGCGAGCAGCTGCTCGATCGCCGGCGTCAGGGCAACGGCGTAGCGCGCGGCAACCTGCCGCAGGTTTTCGGTTTGGGTGTCCGCCCGCGGAGCTGCGCCCTGGGACGCATGGCTGGGAGCGTCCACCACCTAGAAGCGCTCCATCAGCCAACCTTTGTTCTGGAATTGATCGTTGACGCCTTGAGCGCGCAGCGCGTGCCAAATGGTGGCGACGTTGATCGGGATCACCGGCTTATTCAACTGATGCTCCAGGGTCGGGAAGATGTCGACGGTGGAGAGGTTGGTGCCGGCTTGCACGATCGCATCGACGTCAGCAGCGTTGAGCTCGTTGACGACGACGTCGACCACCTCCCGCGGGGGGGTGTGCGCGATCGACGTAGCGGTGTCGCACTTGAGCCCGATCACTTTGTGGACGTCGTATCCAGATTCCGCCAAGAACCGGTGCACCTGCTCGTCGCCGACCGGCTGGTAAGGCGTCAGCGCCGCCACCTTCTTGGCGCCGAATTTGTCCAATGCGGCCCGCAACGCCGCAGCTCCGCTGGTCAACCCCATGTCCTGGCCGATCTGTTCGCGCAGGCGCTGCTCGAACTCGGCATTGCCCTCAAGTCCACCCCAAAACGTCTCTGCCGACATGCCCATCATCACGTAGGACGGCTCACAGGTCATGGCATTGCGCAGGGAACCCGGGATCGTCTTACGAATCGCGTCGATGAACGCCAGGAACATATTGTCGGAGGACAGATCCGGTTGCTCGACCCAAAAGCGGCTGAAATGCCAGGATACACCCGGGGGCACGAACTGCTGGCAATCATATTCGACACCAATGTTGGTGGACGGAATGATCACTGCGATGCGCGCGCGCGCGCCGATCCAGGGCTCCTGAGCCCGCTTGAGTTCGGGCGCTGGCTTGAAGTCGATGAGCCGCATGGGAGATCTCCGTGTCATCGGTGTCGGCGTCGTTGCGCCGAGCCTCGTGTTGCAACTTTAGACGCTTGGCTCCCAAGCGTCGCCACCGTCACACTCGCTAACGTGGTGTTGGGTTCTGGAGCATTGAACGCTTGACGACCATCGGCTGGAAGCCAGCGTCCAATCCACAACACTAGCTCATATCCGCGCAAGGCGGAAACGCCTCGCCGGGTGGGGGAGCGGGAGGGTTCCAGCACACTGTGAAACGCTATAGCGCGAGATCGGGGCCTGCCAACAGAGAAAATCCGTCGCGCCCACTATCGTGCCCGCTGCTGCAA
The DNA here is from genome assembly GCA_965223035.1 of Hyphomicrobiaceae bacterium. Lineage (GTDB taxonomy): Bacteria > Pseudomonadota > Alphaproteobacteria > Rhizobiales > Hyphomicrobiaceae > CAMDPA01. Next base: position 5,753,497 of record OZ244980.1, read on the forward strand.
TGGCCCCAACCTAAGATTGGCGATCGCGCGGCGCTGCGCCACGGCGAGAACGGGTGACAGCGCCGCGCGCCGGCGGCATAGTTCGGCCCAAGTCAATCACAGGCAAGTGGGCGATAACTCATGACGGACGACAACCGGGTCTTGATCGCGGGCGGTGGCCCCGTCGGCTACACGGCGGCCTATGCCCTGGCGCGACGCGGCATCCCGTGCACGCTGCTGGAGGCGGGCGACAAAATCTTCGACGATCCGCGCGCCGGCACCATCCACCCGCCGACATTAGAGCTGTTCGCGACGCTCGGTCTGACGCAGACGATGCTGGACATGGGCTACGTCGTCGGCAACTACCACTACCGCGATCGGCGCACCGGGCTGATCGCCAATTTCGATCTGGGCCTGCTTGCGCAGGACACGCCGTACCCCTTCCGGCTGATGTTTGAACAGCACAAGCTGTGCGCGTTGGTCCGCGATCGGTTGCTTGCTGAATTTCCACAACACCCCGTCCTGCTCAACCATCGCGTCGCGGACGTCCAACAAGACCCAGACGGCGTGACGGCCCAAGTCGAGACGCCCGCGGGTCATCGCACGATGCGCGGGCGGTATATGCTCGGCTGCGACGGCGGCCGCAGCCAAGTGCGCAAATCGATGGGCGTGGAGTTCGAAGGGTTTACCTACGACGAGCGGTTTTTGATCCTGTCGACGCGCTTCGACTTCGCGCCTTATGGCTATGCGTTTACGAACTACATCGCCGACCCCGAACAGTGGTGCGCCTTGTTCAAGGTGCCCGGCTACGACGGTCAAGGGATGTGGCGCGTGGTGTTCCCGGTCGACAACACGTCGCAAGATGAGGCCCTGTACGAGGAGGCCAACGTCCAGCGGCTGATCCAGGGTTTTCACCCACAGGACGCTGATTATCTGGTCGAGCACCGCAATCTCTACCACGTCCATCAGCGGGTCGCCACCAGCTATCGCGAGGGTCGAATCTTGATCGCCGGCGATGCTGCCCACATCAATAATCCGCTCGGCGGGATGGGCATGAACTTCGGTTTGCACGACGTGTTCAATCTCGCCGATAAACTCGCGCAGATCTGGCAGGGCGGCGCCTCACAGGACGTGCTCGCCCTCTACGACCGGCAGCGTCGTACGGTGGCGCAGGACTATCTGCAACGACAAACCATCGAAAACAAAAAGAACATGGAAAATGCGGACGCGGCCGCGCGGGAAAGATTCTATGACGAGTTGCGCGCGATCGTCGCCGACCGCGACAAGCAGCGCAGCTATTTGCGCCGCGTGGCGATGATCGAGGGCTTTGAACGGGCGGCAGCGATCAGCTGAAGGGAAAACCGGCGCCCATCAACTGCTGGCCGCGTAGGCCATCGGCGGCTTGCCGGTCCAGTCCGGGGGGTTGGTCGCCTTCACCTGCCGCGCCTCCTTCACCATCTCCCTGACGGCACCGCACAGCGGCAGCGACAAGCCGGCGGCATCGGCCATATCGCTGACAATGTGCATGTCCTTCAACGCCCAGGTGAACGTGATGCCGTCCCAATCCTCCAACGCGGCGGATTTGCCGGAGCTGATTTGCAGCGCTTCGCGTAGCTTCGGCAACGCGATGCCGGTGGTCTCGGCGAGCCGGCCGGCCTCGATCAATCCGACGGCGGTGATCCAAAGCATCAGATTGTTCATGGTCTTGCCGACTTGGCCGTGGCCGACCTCGCCAAGATGCACGATGTCAGAGCAAAAACACGAATAAATGGGCGCTGCGCGCTCCACCACCTCAGCGTGACCGCCAACCAGCGCCAACAGTGTTCCCGCATCCGCCGCCCAACGCCCGCGCGCGATCGGTGCGTCATAGATATCGAGGCCGTAGGTTGTCGCCGCCGCCTGCATCCGCCTGGCCGTGGTCGGCGCCACCGTCGAGGAAATGGCAATCACACCACCGGGCTTCATGGCTTCCAGCAGCCCAGCGGTTCCACAGATCACCTGCTCGACCTCCGCATCGAAGCCGACGCCGAGAATGACGAACGTTGCCCGCCGCGCCAGCTCGGCCGGCGTGCGGTAGGCTTGGGCCCCGGCGGCTCGGGCCAGCTCGGTTTGCTGATCGGAGATATCGCAGACGCCAACCTCATAACCTTTGGCCAACAAATGCTTGAGCATGGCCAAGCCCATGCGGCCGACACCGACAATCCCAACCTGCTCTTGCGCCCGTTCTGCCATCTGAGCATGCCTCCGCAATTGCTGCCGCGCGAAAGGCTATCATGACACGCTATAAGGTAGCGCCAAGTGCCAATCGCCACCTGCCAAGGAGTTTCGCCGATGAGCATTCGACAGCTTGCTGTGTGTCCGCCCTCGATCACCAGCTATCCTCACCTGCTGCAACGCGTCGTCGACCGCTATCCAAATGCCAAGGTTTGGCGAGGACCCAAGATCACGGACGAGGACGCGTTGATCGACTTTCTTACCAGCTGCGATGCCGCGATCGTGGCGATGGAACCGATCACCGCTCGCGTTTTGGCCGCGCTGCCTGAGCTCAAGATCATCGGCAAGATGGCGGCGGGCTGCGAATTCATCGACTTTGAGGCGCTGAAGGCGCATGGGGTGCGTTTTGGCTATTCGTTCGGAGTGAATAAGCTGGCGGTCGCGGAACTGACCTTGGCGTTGATGATCGCAGGTTTGCGACGGGTGGGCGAACAAAACCTGGCGATGCGGGCCGGCGCGCGTCCGACTATGCAGGTCGGGCGACTGCTGACAGGCCGCACCGTCGGCATCCACGGCTGCGGCAACATCGGCAAAGAGGTGGTGCGCCTGCTTCGTCCGTTCGGCTGCAAACTGTTGGCTTGCGACATCAAGGACTATCCGGACTTCTACCGGGACTATCGGGTGGAACCTGTCGGCATGGACCAATTGCTAATGCGCGCGGAAGTGCTGAGCCTGCATTTGCCGAGGACGAAGACGACGCGAGGGTTGTATTCGCAGGACGTGCTGGCGCGGATGCGGCCGGATGCGGTGCTGATCAACACCGGACGCGGCGGGATCGTCGACGAGGCAGCACTGCTGGACCGGCTCGAGGCCGGTCACCTGGCCGCAGCATGCTTTGACGTGTTCGCCATCGAGCCGGCCGAGAACGACGCATTGCTGCGACATCCGCGCATGCTGGCAACCCCGCACATCGGCGCAGGCGCGGACGAAACGCGGTTGGCGATGGTCGACGCGGCGCTGCGTGGCCTAGTTGAGAATGAACTCGTCGACCCCGCCCACTACTACGACAATTGACACCGGAACGGGGGCGATGTTTGGCGCCACGGAAACGTTGCGCAAAGAACATCAGTGGCATGCGATGGCATTGCCCGCGCCCATTTGCGGCCCAGGCCACATCGACGTCGTCCGGCCGGACAGACAATATGCCACCAAGCCCATCCATTCCTTGACTGAAAGATTGACCAGCCTAAGGCCGTCATCGGCCGTCGTAAAGTGCTCCCAAATCGCACTGATGCCGGTCGTACGATAGTCGACGGGCCACGCCAAGACATCGAACCCCGCGCGTCGGAAGGTGCCAACGGCGCGGGGCATGTGATAAGCAGATGTCACAAGCAAAAAGCGTTGCGCCGGCGTCGGCGCAAGCAACGCTTTCAATCCCGCCGCGTTCTCGAACGTCGTGCGGGAATCGGGTTCGAGCAAGATGCGGCCCGGATCAATGCCGGCCGCGACGAAATACTTGCCGACGGCGGATGCAGCGCTGCTACCTTCCTGCAGCAACGTGCCGCCCCCTCCGGAGAAGATCAGGCGGGCCTGCGGCCGGCGGTGGGCCACGATCAGCGCTTCCGACAACCGCTCAGCTGCCTCATTCAATGACAAGTCCCGCCGGGCGCTGGAGATCCTCGTCTCCTCCAACCCGCCCAGGACGATGATGCCGGCGATGTCGGGCGGCAACTCGCCGCGTGAAAACCGCTGCTCAAGCGGCAGCACCAACAGGTTACCCAGCGGGGAATAGCCGCACACGAGCAGCAACACCACACCGGTCACCAACAGACGCCGGCCCCAGACCAGGCCGCGGGTGGTCAGCACGAGCACGGTGCCGACGACCAATACCAGGGCGATCAGGTTGGACGGCTGCAGAAGGCCCGTTAGCACCTTTCCGACAAAGTAGAACATCTATCTGCTCCAGCCCGATCAATGTAGCGGGGTCAGCTATCGCAAAGCTCCAGCGCAACCGCCGTCGCCTCGCCGCCGCCGATGCACAACGACGCGATACCGCGACGCTGCTCAAGCGCGTCCATCGCCGACAACAACGTCACCATGATGCGGGCGCCGGAGGCACCGATCGGATGGCCCAGGGCACAGGCGCCGCCGCGCACATTGACCTTGTCGTGAGACAGATCGAGATCGCGCATCGCCGCCATCGTTACCACGGCGAAGGCCTCGTTAATCTCGTAAAGGCCAACATCGTTGGCTTGCCATCCGGCCGCCAGCAGCACTTTGTTGATGGCCGCGATCGGCGCCGTGGTGAACCAGGCCGGCGCCTGCGCATGCGTGGCAACAGCGACAATCCGTGCGCGCGGGATCAGCTTGCGTCGCTCCGCCTCGCTGTGTCGCATCACAACCAGTGCGGCCGCACCGTCGGAAATCGACGAGGCGTTCGCGGGCGTGACCGTTCCACCTTCGCGAAAGGCCGGCTTGAGCTTGGGGATCCGTTCAGGATCGGCGTTGAACGGCTGCTCGTCCCGTCGAACCTCGGTGTTGCCTTTCCGGCTCTTGACCGTCACCGGCGCGATCTCCGCTTCGAAGGAACCGTCTTCGTTGGCACGCTTGGCGCGCCGCAAGCTCTCGATCGCGAAAGCGTCTTGCGCCTCGCGCGTGAATTGGTAGTGCTCGGCCGCATCCTCGGCAAAGGTGCCCATCAATCGGCCCTTGTCGTAGGCGTCCTCCAGGCCGTCAAGGAACATATGATCCTTGGCCTCGGCGTGACCTAGCCGCGCGCCCGCGCGCATCTTGGGCAGCAGATAGGGCGCGCACGTCATGCTCTCCATACCGCCTGCAACGACGACGTCGGACGACCTGACGTGGAGCGCTTCGAACGCCATCATCACGGTCTTCATGCCCGAGCCACACATCTTGTTGACGGTGGTGCACGCAACGCTGTCGGGCAAACCGGCGCCGCGCGAAGCCTGTCGCGCCGGGGCCTGACCTTGGCCGGCCGGCAGCACGCATCCCATCAACACTTCCGAGATGTCGTCGGCGTCAAGCTTGGCGCGTGCGACGGCGCTGGCAATGGCGGTCGCGCCCAGCTCCGGCGCCGCCAAGCTGGAGAAAGCGCCCTGGAAGCCGCCGATCGCGGTGCGCGCCACCGACACGATGACGACGGGATCTTCAGAGGAGGTGGTCATCACGGTTCACTCCTGCCGTACGTTCTTGGCGAAATCGTAGTCGGGCGCGCTTTCGCAGGAGAACTGCCATACGATGGACGTCTGTCGATAACCAGGCGCCAGCACCCGCGCCAAGAACTGTCGCTGGGCGGCCCAGGCCGCCGCGGCTTCAGCTTGACGATAGCGCCCCGGCATCGTGTCGTTGAGCCAGCCATGCGGCGCGTGCTCGTAGACATGGATTTGGTAGCTCTTGTCAGCGTCCTCCAGACAGTCGCGAAAGCGGCGAACGTCATCCAGTGAGATGATATGATCGCGGGCGCCGAAAGCCGCAAACACCGGACAGCCGATATCGGCAATCAGATCGGTTAACGCACGGGGCTGCAGATGATTGGTGCCCCATTCGCGGGCGGAGGCCGCACCATACCACACGGCCGCGGCGGCGATCGCCTGTTCCGCCGCCAACACCAACGGGTGTCGCCCGGTCTGGCAGAAGCCGGCGACGGCGACCCGCGTCATGTCTGCGGCCGGGTGCTCAGCCAGCATGGCCAGCACGGAGCGCAGGGCGGCGCTGGCTTCCACGTCGCCCAAATCATATCGCTGATCGCCGCGACTGAGCGCGTCTTGGTCCGGATGCTTGAAGAAAAAATTGGGCGCGATGGTCAGATACCCATCGCTGGCGCAACGGCGGGTTAGATCCCGGGTATGCTGCACCAAGCCATAGCGCTCGTGCATGATCACCACGATCGGCAGCCGCCCCGCCGCGGCGCTTGGCATCGCCAGGAACGCCGGCATGCCGCCGGGACAGGTGATGCTCTCAGTCAAGACCCCCTGATGCGAGCCCGCCCGGCCATCCGCGTCGATCGCTGATACCATCGAGTAGTCCCATCCCTATTGGTCCGCCAACCCGCGACATCGGATGTCGAGGCCACAACCCTTCGTTGCCGGGCTTCGACCTTAAAGAACACCGACGAGACTGCGGGCCGCGTTGCATTGTCCAATCAGGCTTAGACGTTTTTTTTTCGGCATGACAATTCGTCTGGTCTCGAGCACACTCGCCACTCGGTGGGAAGGCTCAAGCCAGGTCGCCCGAACCGTTGAGAGATTGGGCCGCGTCCGCCTAAGCTCGACGCAGGCACGCTGCAGGGTACCGCTGAGCGCCAAGCGCTAACGGAGGCACAATATGGACTATCGCAAGGCCGATGCAAAGGCGTACGCACGCGCGCACCTGCGCGGCATCTGGGCCGCGGCGGCAACACCGTTCAACCAGGGCGATCTGAAGATCGACGAGGCCGGCCTGCGGCGCAATGTGCGGCACTGGATCGATGATCTCGAGATCGACGGCCTGTTCATAGCCGGCAAGCAGGGCGAATTCTTCTCGATGAGCTTGGATGAACGCAAACGGCTGATGGAAATCGCCGTCGAGGAGGCGCGGCGACCGGGGACACGACAGGCGCAAACCATCATGTCAGCTTCAGACCAAAACCTGGACGTGGTGATCGACCTGGCCAAGCATGCTCAGGACGTCGGCGGCGACTATATCGTCGTGCACGCGCCGACTTTGCATTTTCATCATCAGCACGAGCGCTGCGTTCTGGAGTACTACCAATATATTGCGTCGCAGGTCGACATCGGCATCGCGCTTTGGAGCCATCCGGACAACGGCTATTTGTTGAGCCCCCAGCTGTGCGCGCACCTGGCTGAAATTCCGAATGTCGTCGCGATCAAATACTCGGTTCCGCGCGACATGTACGTCGAACTCACGCGGCTCGCCGGTGACAAGATCTTGGTGTCGACCGCTTCGGAGGATGAGTGGTTCGACAACATCGTCGAGCTCGGTTGGCAGCTCTACCTGTGCTCCTCCCCGCCCTACACGTTGCAGACGGCGGTCGATAAGCGCATGCGCACCTACACCGACCTTGCCTTCGCCGGCGAGATCGAACAGGCGCGGGCGGTGCGCGATAGCCTCAACCCGGTGCGCGAGGCGATCAGGCGTACACGCCCCGGGGACAAGCCCTATGCGCACCAGAAATATTGGCAACAGTTACTGGGTCAGGTCGGCGGAGCCGTGCGGCGTCCGTTGTTGGAGCTGACGGAGGCGGAAAAGACGGCAACTCGGGAGGCCTTCGAAAGCTGCGGACTAAAATTACCCGATCGTGGCAGCGTGGCCGCGGAATAGATGCCGTGGCGCAAACGGTACGCGCGCGTGTCAGGCGGGCCTTCGCGTGGACGTCCGTTCGGTGTTCCTGAGCAGCACTGACTGAACGCAGCAGCGGCTTTGCTCGATCGGGCCCGATCATCATTGTGCCTTTGATCGGGATCGTTCCGTCCCGATCAAAGGCAGGTTGTTTTAGGCAAATCCCAGCAACTGGCGCATGGCGGCGGCCAGCTCACCGGTGGGATCGGCGCTCAACCGTTGCTGGCGCCAACAAACGTGGCCGTCGGGTCGGACCAGCAAGCAGCCGCTGTCATTGATCTCCGACTGGACCTCCCAATCGCCGAAGGTGTCGTTCACCTCACAACCCGGCCCGATCTGTATCGCCCGAATCTCGACACCGGTATCCGCCTGGACCCGGGCGGCCGCCTCGACCCAACCCGCGCCCGAGACACCGGTCAACAAGGTGAACCTGCCGCGACCCACCAAATCGAGACTCGAAATCTTCTTCTGATCGCGATCGAGCCACAAATGAGGAAGCCGCGCACCTGGCCACGTGGTCGGATGATAATAAAGTTCCCGATCCCGGGTGTATTCCGGTTCCGGGGTTCCGTCCGGGATGATGGCCGGGGAGCGATAGCGCTGGCCCAATTCGACGCCATGGCAGTTGAACTCATAGCTCTTATGGCGAATGTACTTGTTGAGCGCACGCCGCCGCGCCTCGGCTTCGATCGTCGGTTGCTTGCGTGCGTCCATGCGGCGCATCGCATCCTCCGGGCTGCTCGCCTGGGTGATGCCCAATGTCTCGAAGATCGGCCGATAGTCCTCGATCGACTTGTTGGCACGGGTAACGATCTGCTTGCCCACCGGCTGGCGTTCGAGCGTGTAGGTTTCCAGCAGGCTCGGATCAGCCTTGCCCTCCAACACCAGTTTCAACTTCCAGCACAGATTGTAGGCGTCCTGAATCGATGTGTTCGACCCCAAGCCGTTGGTCGGCGGGTGACGATGGACCGCGTCGCCCATACAGTACACCCGCCCCTTTGAATAGCGCCGTGCGACCATATTGTTGACGGTCCAATAGGACAGCTTGGTCACCTTGATCGGAATCTCGTCGTCACCGATCAGCTGGCGGATGACGTTGGCGGCTTGGTCGTGTGAAAGGTGGGGCGGGCCATCTTCGACCCGATAGCCATAAATCGACAACCACTTGTACCAGGGCCGAACCATGCGAATCACGCCAGCCCCGATGCCGCCAATGTCCGCGCCGGGCTGAAAGATCCAATAGAGCACCGAAGGACGATGGGCGACGTACTGCGATAGGTCAGCTTCGAATTCGATGTTCATCGAACCCTCAAGCCCCATCTCGCCGTCCATCGGCAGACCAAGTTGCTCAGCGATCAGCGAGCGCGCGCCGTCTGCACCGATCATATACTTGGCGCGGATCCGGTAGGTTTGTTCGGCGATCCTGTCCCTCACCGTCGCAACCACCGCGTCGGCATCTTGGGAGTGCGACAGATACTCGGTCTTGAAGCGGGCAACGGTGCCGCTGGCCATCGCCTTGCCGACAATGATCGGCTCCAACAACGTTTGCGGAATGTCGCAGATCCGACAGGGACTGGCGAGATCGTAGTCCGCTTTGCGGCTCGGGTGATTGCCCCAGGTCAGCAATCGGCCAATCTCCTCGCCGGCCAGGCTGGTGCAAAACACGTTGTTGCCCATCAGCTCCTGCGGGACCGACTTCTCCTTGGCCTCCTCCTCAATATCCAGCTCGCGCAACACCTCCATCGTGCGTTGATTGGTGATGTGGGCACGTGGGGTGTTGGCCAGCCACGAATACTTTTCAATCATCACATTGGGAATGCCGTAGCTAGACAACAGCGCTGCCGAGGCACCGCCAGCCGGCCCCGATCCGATAATCAGGACGTCTGTTTCGATGTCGAACACAGGTTCCTCCACACGAATGTCGGTACCGCTCACCCCCTTGGGCGCGGTCTGGATCACGGCTTGCACGGGACGCGTGTAGTCCGGAATAGGCGTATCCGGACCGAGCAAGCGGCGGCGCGTCGGAAAAATTGAGAAGTCGTATTTGGCCTGAACGTAGCCCCAGATGCCGCGTGGCGCGATCAGCATCACGGCAACGGCGATGGCGCCCAGCAGCATCAGATACCAGGTGCCGTACTCGGCCAGCCAATTCTGCAAGATGAACAAAATCACGGCGCCGATGATCGGACCTTCGAGCGTACCGATGCCGCCGATCACAACGATAAACAGAACGTAAGCCGTCCAATCGATCACCGAAAACGCACTGTCAGGCGTGATCGAAGCTTTTTGGAAGAAGATCAGCGCGCCAGTCAGTGCCGCGCCGAAGGCCGCGAACAGGTAAACGGCGAACTTGGCGCGATTGACATCGACACCGGAGCTTTCAGCCGACCGTTCATTGTCGCGAATGGCCGACAGGGCCAAACCGGCGCGGGTACGCAAAAAGGCATAGATGGCAGCGATCAACGCGACGACGATCAACAGTGCCAACCAATAGGAGATGACGTCGCGCGCGGCCGAACTCTTCAGCTCTAGCAGATCCCTGACCCAGCCGACGCCGAACATGCTTTTGGCCACCGATGCGGGTAGCGAGGTGCCGGTACCACCACCGAGCGCCTTCCACTGCGCGAACACGAGCCGATAAACCTCGGCCGCGACCCAGGTGCCGATGGCGAAATAGGCGCCTTGCAAGCGGAACACAACGTAGGCGGTGGGAACAGCCAGCACGATGCCGATCAAGCCGGCAATCACAATCGCAATAAGCGGATTGAGCCCCCATAGGATCGCCCCGGCAAAACCCAAATAGGCGCCGAGACCGACGAATGCCTGTTGTCCGACGCTGACAAGCCCACCATAGCCGGCCAGCAAATTCCAACATTGCGCCAGCGCGATCATCGTGAGAACGAAAAACAAGTCCTGGATCAGTGAGCGGGACGCAAAGGTCGGCGCCAAGGCCAGCACGACGATCACGGCCGCAATCACCACTAAGGCGGCGCGCGAAGCGCGGGTGGATTTGGCGACGGAATATTTCGACGTGTCGATCATGTCAGTCCACGGCACGAGGGAAAAGGCCGCGGGGCCGAACGATAAGCACGATCAAAAATACGACGTGACCGGCCAGAATCTGCCACTCCGGATTGATTTTCGCTCCGATTGTTTGCGCCAGACCGAGGACAACGCCGCCGGCCAACGTGCCCCACAGGCTGCCGAGCCCGCCGATGATCACCGCCTCGAAGGCATAGATCAGACGGCCTGGTCCGATTAACGGATCGAATGTCGCGCGCGCGCCCATGTAGAGCGCGGCGATGGTGATAACAACCATCGATAGCGCCATGACCAGGGCGAACAGGCGGTTATTGTCGATGCCCATCAGCTGCGCCGTCACCGGATCATCCGAGGTCGCGCGGAAGGCTCGGCCGGTTTCGGTGTGGTAGAACAACCAATTCAACAGCAAAATAACGATGATGGCCGATACAAAGGTTAACAACGGCATGGCCCCGATCGCGAGACTCTCGGTCAGCTGCATCGAGGTTTCCTCAAAGCCGCCGGCCTTGAGCCTGCGGGTGTCAGCGGAGAACGCCTCGAGCATGCCGTTCTGTAGAATGATCGACAGACCAAAGGTGACCAGCAACGGTGGCAGGATATCGCGTCCCAGCGTCCGGTTCAGTATCGCGTACTGCAGCGCATAGCCGATGCAAAACATTAAAATGCCAGCAACAATCGCCGAGGTGACGATGTCGAGCTCAAGCGCGTCAACACCCAACAGAACCGCGAAGGCACCCAGCACCATCAGGTCCCCGTGAGCCAGGTTGACAAGGCGCATAATGCCAAAGATCAGTGACAGCCCGGTCGCGAACAGCGCGTAGAGTCCACCCAACAGCAGCCCTTGCACGACCGTGTCGATCCAGATCATTGCGCCGCCTCCGCGCCAACCAGCTCGGCCATCGCCTCAGCCTCCGAAATACGCCCGGCGGATCTGCTCGTGGCTGAGATCGCCAGGTCGCCCGGTCAATGTCACCCGACCCTCCAGCAGACAATAGACGCGATCGGCCGCCTCCAGCGCGCGCGTGATGTTTTGTTCGACCACGATCACACTGGCCCCTTCCTTGCGAATCACCTCAAGCGCCACGTAGATGTCCTTGATGACGGCGGGGGCCAGGCCGAGCGAAATCTCATCACAAAGCAAAAGCCGCGGGTTGGCCATCAGAGCACGCCCCAACGCGACCATTTGTTGCTGCCCACCCGACAGGCTGGTGCTCGGCTGGTTGCGACGCTCCTTCAGCACCGGAAACAGCCGGTAAACGGCCTCCAAACTCCAAGGACCGCGCACCTTGCGCAAGTAGTTGCCGAGCAACAGGTTCTCTTCAACAGACAGCGACGGGAACAGCCGCCGCCCTTCCGGAACCATGATGATCCCGCGGCCAACGATATCGGCCGGGCGCGCTCCTGCGATCGGGCGGCCGTCGAACTCGATCATTTGCGCCGGCGCGCGGTGCAAGCCGGAGATGGCGGCCAAATAGGTTGATTTGCCGGCGCCGTTGGCCCCGATAATGGCAACGGTCTCGCTCTCGTCAACGTGGCTGTCGATGCCAAATAGGGCCTGAAAGTCACCGTAGAACGCGGTCAGCGCGTGGGTCTCCAACAGGGCCATCAGTCCACCCCGAGATAAATGCGCTGAACGGCTTCGGAGGCCATCACCGCCTGCGGCTCGCCCTCGGCGATGATGCTGCCGAAATCGATGGCGATAAGGCGTTCGACCACGGCCAGCAGCGCATGGGTCACGTGCTCGATCCAGATGATCGTCGTTCCCTCGGACTTGAGGTCGCCAATGGTCGCGATCAGTTGCTGACACTCCGCCTCCGTCAACCCGCCGGCGATTTCATCGAGCAACAGCAGCCTGGGTCTGGTGGCCAGTGCCCGCGCCATCTCCAGACGCTTGCGCTCCAACAGACCGAGCACGCCGGCCGGCATGTTGGCCTTGGGCAGCAAGCCGGTTCGGTATAGGACACCGATAACGTGCTCGCGGGCAGCATCCTCCTTCTCGTCGGCGCCGAAGCAGGCCGCCACGGTGGTGTTCTCAAACACCGTCATGTGCTCGAATGGCTGCGGGATTTGATAGCTGCGGCCGATCCCCTGGTGGACCCGCTTTCTCACCGGCAGCGCCGTGATGTCGACCCCATCTAAATGGATCGTGCCGCGATCGACCTTGAGATTGCCGGCGATCAGGTTGAATAGCGAGGACTTGCCCGCCCCATTGGGACCGATGATGCCCACCGCATCGCCGGTGTCGACATCGAGGTGCACGTTGTCGGCCACCACCACGGCGCCAAAACTCTTACTCAAGTTCCGAACCTCGAGCAGCATCGAACGCGCCTCAGTCGCCGTAAGCTCAATTAGCAATCGTTGTGCGCCGTCGTCCGGCAAACACGCTGGTACCTTCTAAAAACCGATCACACTCGAACACCACGGGCCTCAACACCACGGGCCTCAACACCACGGGCCTCAACACCACGGGCCTCAACACCACGGGCCGCGACCGTGACAATCGTCGAGGATCGGCGCGCTGGCGAGCTTCGGATCGACTTAAGCTAAACGACCGACCCGGTGGGGCGGCACCGGCCGCGAACGCCGGCGACCGAGACCGACGAAGGGGCCGTCTGCCCGGGGCAGGCGACGACCCGATCAGTGGTCGGGTGAACGGTCAGGTGATGGGCTCCATCTTGCCACCAACGGGAATCTCCGGATACGTCTGATTATCGACGATGGTGAGCCGGAATTTACCGTCCTTCGACTTACGCCATTGCCCGCCGACAAGCGGCGTTCGGGTCACGTTCTTCTTGGCAAATGGCGGCAACCCGGCGCCATCCCATTTGATCGGCCCAACGATGGTTTGCAGATCGGTTGCCGCGATCGCGGCCGTCACCTCATCGGCCTTCCTGACGCTGTCGACCCGCTTGATGACGTCGACGACGACCTCAAACAGCGCATGGACGAAACCCAGCGGCTGGGTCCATTGCCGGCCGGCATCGCTCTCGTAAGCTTCACATAGCTTGGCGGCCGAGACGCCGTTAAGCGACGATTTGAACGGGTGAACGTTCGACCACCACACCTCCGACGATAGGTTCTGGGCGCTGTCGCCGATGGCGTTGACCGCGGACGGGAACAGGATGGCCTTGCCGATCGACGCGGCCTTCGGCTTGAACCCTTGCTGGCGGGCCTGATTCCAAAACGTCGCAAAGTCAGGTGGCAGAACCACGCCGGTGATGATTTCGCATTCGGCCTTCTTGAAGGCATTGATTTGTGCCGAAAAGTCGTCGGTCAGATTCTGATAGCGTCCTGGATCGGTGAGCTTGAAACCCATTTTTGCCAGAGCCGGCGGCATGCCGAGCTTGGGATCGCCCCAAGCATTGCCATCCGCGTCGTTGGGGAAGAGGCCGCCGATGGATTTATTGGTATCGAGCTGCCTCCACATATTGGTAAACACAGCAATCAGGTCTTCAAGACCCCACAGAAAATGGAATGTATAGTCAAAGGGTTTCCACGACTTTGGATCGGCCGGGTTGCCTTGTCGGCCGATAAACCAAGGCTGCCAGGGCGCCAGCGTCGAAATGCACGGAATTTCCTCAATCTCGCAAATAGTGCCGACGGGATTGGTGGTCTCCGGCGTGTGGGCCACGACCATAAGATCGATCTCGTCGTCGACGATCAACTCCTTGGCGACCTCGGCTGCGCGTTTCGGATTGGACTGGCTATCTTTGACGGCAATTTCAATGTTGTAAGTCTTGGATCCGACCTTCACGCCACCCGCGACGGTTTTTAAAAAACCGCCGATAATAAAATCATCGACCTCTGCAAACGCCGCCAGCGGGCCGGTACTTGGGCTCACATAGCCAATTTTGATGGTCCGCGCGGCGGCCTGGACTGCCGGCGCGCCGATCCCTGTTGCGGCGACGACCCCTGCTGCCGTCGTGGCCGTCATGAAATGGCGACGATTGACACCAAGGCGTTTTTGTTTGCTCATCTTCTCCTCCCGATAGTTGTTGGCCTTCGCTGACGTCGGCGAGCTTGGGCGCCCTCGCAAATGATAGATGATCGTCACGCACACGGACAATCCCGTCACCAGGTCGCGCCCAATTGGTGCCGATGAATTGTTACGCGGTCAAGAAACTTTACCCGCGCCGGACGGGCCGTTCCAATTTTTGGCAGGTCTCATTTGTCCCGGTGGCGATCGGAATGGATGGCCGCTTTTGCCCACGGTTCACCAACGATCCTTTGTGAACGTCATGTCGCTTGACAGCTTACCGGCGCCACCTATCCTCGGCGTCGATCCATTGATACTCGGTCGCGCAATCGGTGCGCGACAAGAGACGCGTGGCGGAACGGGTTCATGGCAGAACGAAGTCTCACGGAAGCGGTTGCCGCGGCGAATGCCAGCCTTACCGACCCGGAGCGCAACACGACCATCGGTACCGGTAGCCGCCGCTTCGAGCTTTATCATTTTGCATTGTCGGTCTGCTCGCATAAGGTCCGCACGGTGCTGGCGGAAAAAACTGCACCCTATATCAGCCATGACATCGGTATCTTGCCCCCCCGGATGGAAAACTATCATCCCGACTATGTGCGCCTGCGCCTGCGGGGGGCTAGCGGCCGCGACTATGTGGATGGATATACCGGTCGGTCATCGACGAGCACGGAGGGGTTCGACCCGTGTGTCGTGCCCACCTTGGTGGATCACGAAACCGGACAGGTGATCGCCGATAGCCGGCTGATTTGCGAGCACATCGATCGGCACTGGACGGGCGGTGTCGAGCTGCTGCCGGGCTCGCTGCGCCGCACAATCGATGCGGAAATCGCCATCGTTGATGGCACACCGCACGTGGCTGTCCTTTATGGCGCGCACCCCGACGGTGACTTCCGCCCGGGCTTTTTGCAAAAGGAGATGCCGCATGTCCACGACTTCAAGATCATGAAGTTGATGGAGGGTCGCGCACTTGCGGTCGGTCATCCTCGCTTGATCGCCGCCTATGACGCCAAGATCAGGAAGGAGGCCGCGGCGCGACGCTTCGTGCGCACGCCCGCGCTCATGCGCGAGGCCACATCAGAGATTATTGCCATCATCGCGGACCTTGAAACGCGCCTACAGGACGGGCGGACATGGATTTGCGGTGAGTCATTCACGATGGCCGACATCCAGTGGGCGGTCAGCCTGTTTCGGCTCAAATGGCTGGGCCTGGGCTTCGCCTGGGCGGGCGGTCACGCGCTCAATCGAACCGAACTCCCTCATGTTGGGAGGTATGCCAAGCGGCTGTTTGAACGCCCCTCGTTCCAGCGTGCCGTCATTCATTGGCCCGGCAATCCGCCCTCGGAGTTTGTGGCGGAATACTATCAGCCCGAGACGAAACAGGAAGCTTCCGGCACGCCAGCTCAACGCCGGCCTGGCGGTCACGGCCGCGATATCAAGGAGCAAAGCTTGACTGGCGCCGTGCTGGAGACCCTCAACAATGCACGATCGGCGCGCGCGAAGCGGGTGCTCGAGGCGTTTGCTCGCCATCTCCACGCCTTCCTTGAGGAGGTAGAGCCGACCGAGGCGGAGTGGGAGTATGGGATCGAGTTCCTGACCCGAACGGGGCACCTGTCAAAAGGTGGTCGGCAAGAATTCGTATTGTTGTCTGATGTGATGGGCGCCACCGCGCGGGTCGATCTGATCAATCACCGTTATCCTGACGGCGCGACCGAAAATTCCGTGCTTGGTCCGTTTTATGTCGAAGACAGGCCGAGCTTCCCGAACGGCGCCGATATTTCAGCCGGCATCGCAGGCGTACCGCTGGCGTTCGTCGGACGGGTCAAGGACACGACAGGCGCCGCCGTCGCCGGCGCACGCGTCGACGTTTGGCATTCCGACGACGACGGCGCCTATGACATCATGATGGCGAAGCTCGACGGTCTGGCGATGCGCGGCTTGTTTCGCACCGACCACGACGGGCAGTTCTGGTTCACCTCGATCATGCCGACATCATACCCGATCCCCGACGACGGCACCGTCGGCGAGCTGATGCATGCGGCCAATCGGTCCAACATGCGGCCGGGGCACGTCCACGTGCGCATCGAGGCGCCGGGATTTGAGCGGCTGACCACCTCGCTGTTCATCGCCGGCGACGCGTATCTCGACAGCGACCCGGTATTCGGCGTCAAGAGCAGCCTGATCGTTGATTTCGTTAACACGACCGATCTGCGCTTGCCCGACGGAAGCCGAGCACCGAGCCCGTGCAACAGCGTTGACCACGACTTTATCCTGGCCAAGAAACGGTGAGCCAACTGCATTATGGTACCGCGACCCGTAGCATACCGAACCGAATGCCGGGCGACGGAGTGATCCCTGCAGATGTCGGTTAGGCACGCTTCGATTTGGGCTGGTCGCCACACCAACCGACAACGGCGCTGACTGGAGGAACCTGGATGCCGGCGTTTTGGACCACTTTGATCGTCATCGTCATCTGTATCGTCATCCTGATTGTCATTCTGGCACGGTTTTACCGTAAGACCTCGCGGGACGTGAGCTTGATCCGGACGGGGTTTGGTGGGCAGAAGGTGATGATCGCCGGCGGCCTGTTCGCGCTTCCGTATTTCCACGATGTGTCCGAAGTGAACATGCGTACGCTGCGCCTGGAGATCAAACGCTCCGGTGAGGACAGCTTGATCACGCGCGATCGCATGCGGATGGACATCGGGGCAAGTTTTTCCGTGGCCGTCGACGGCAGCGAGGAAGATGTGGCGCGCGCCGCACAAACACTGGGCGATCGCACGTTCAGTGCCGACAGGCTGCGCGAGATCATCGAAGGCAAGCTGGTCGACGCCTTGCGCGCCGTCGCGGCGCAGATGACGATGGACGAGGCGCACGAAAACCGGCCGGAGTTCGTCAAGCGCGTCAGAGGTCTGATCACCGAGGACTTGGCCGAAAACGGGCTGCGGTTGCAGTCGGTCTCGCTCACCTCGCTGGACCAAACGCCCTTCTCCGCGCTGGACGAGAATAACGCGTTCAATGCCGTCGGCATGCGGGAGCTGGCCCAGGTTATCGCCAAGGCCCGCAAGGAACGGGCGGAAATCGATGCCGAGGCGGATGTCGCGGTACGGCGCGCGTCCATGGATGCGACGCGGCGCAAGCTGGAGATCGACCAACAAGAGGAGGAGGCGCGCATCAGTCAGCAGCAGGAGATCGAAACGATGCGTGCTTTGCAGGGTGCGGAAATCGCACGTCAGCGCGCGGCGGCGGAACGCGAAGCCGAGCAGGCAAGGATCGCCCGAGAACGGGCGGTGCGGGAGGCCGAAGTGCAGCGCGAGCGCGCCATCCGCGCAGCCGAGATCACCCGCGACCTGGAAGTCCAGGCCTCCGAGATCGCCAAGGAACGGGATCTACAGCTGCAGCAACAGGACCGCATGATCGCCATCGCCAATAAGGCCGAAGCGGAAAGTGCCGCGCAGGCCGCGGCCGACCATGCACGCGCGGAAGCGGTGAAGGCGGCGGAGGCGATCGCGACGGCGAGACGCGTGGCCGAGGCTGAGCGCGACAAGCTGCTCGCCCTGCTGGCGGCGCAGGAGGCTGCCGAAGCGGACGGCGCACGGCTGCGAACGCTTGCGCTGGCGGAGAAGGACGCCGCTGAGGAACACACCGCCGTGCTTTTGATGAACGCCAAGGCGGAGGCGGACGCGGAACGGGAAAAGGCCGAAGCCAAGCGCGTCGCGCTGCTGGCGGAGGCAGAGGGACAAATGGCTCTGCACCAGGCCGAAAATGCGCTCAATGGGCGGCTGATCGAAATGAAAGAGGAGCTGGCGCGGATTGAGGCGCTACCGCGGGCGATCGCGGAAATGGTGCGGCCGGCGGAGAGAATTGAATCGATCAAGATCCACAACGTAACCGGGCTCGGCGCCGCCAGCCCGGAATCGGCCGGGGGCGACAAGACGCCGGTCAATCAAGCGCTGGATTCCATCCTCGGCATGGCCGTGCAACTGCCCGCGCTGAAAACGCTCGGTGATGAGCTGGGGTTGTCGATCGGCGACGGCCTGAAGCAAGTCAAGGACAGCGCCAAGCCACAAGACGAAACGTAGCCCTGTTGCATCAGCGGCGTTCTGGGATGGGGCGGCGGTGGCAAAGCACGCTGTTTGACCCATCGCGATCAACCATCGACGATGGCGCCTTGGCTTCGAACCGCTATCGCGGCGCACCTTGTTGCCCGCTTAGGGTCGGCCCTCTTAGCCACCCACTCAAGCCCGCCATGGGGTGGCCGGGCAGCCGGCAGAATCGGTCCAGCACACCCTGCAACGCAAAGGAGCAGCACCGCGTTGACTTCGATCGCGTTCCGTGATCGATCGATGGCGCGGAGCGGCACTGACGGTTCGCTTCGCGGACATGTTGGTTGTGGATGAATCCGATCGGCGATTCATCGCGAAAGTGAATCATGCTCTCGATCAATGACGGGGTGCGCGAGCGCTGTTGATGGTGGCCATCGAGGCCGGTTGCGCTCCGTGCCGTGGTGAAAGCAACATCGATTGGCGGCGCGAACCACATGATCGTCTTGCGGTTCATCGGCAGTTTGTTCCTGCTTGCCGCGGTCATCGCTTTGACCGCCGATCTGTCGCGGGCCCGGCAACCGCAGACCCCGGCTTTCCTGTCTTTGTACCAGCACTGGTCGGATTACGCCCCGCAGACTCTGAAAACCGTTCAACAAGCCGTGGAAACCAGCGTGCATCCGTTGCTATGGGACCCGATCCTCAGCGGGATCTTGGCGGTACCGGCATGGATGACCTTCGGCGCACTGGCCCTGCTTTGCCTTTATTTGGGACGCCCGCGGCGCCGGGTCGACATCTTCATCAATTGATGAACTGCGCCGTCAACGCGTCGTCGAGCGTTGCACCGCATCGCGGGCCCGTTCGCCGCGATCCACGCTGCTGCCTAGAAAGTCAATGGAGATGCCCGCGGCGAGCAGCACGACCATCGCTCCCACCAAAATCATCATAAAGCGCGCATGTTGACGATTGAGGGTCGCAATCTGCTCGTCAGGGACCTCAACCACGTCGCCGCCGGAGGCCGGCAACAGACCCAACATCTTCTTGGTTTGCAGACGCCACACGTTACCACGGTGAACCAGTTGGGCGCCGGACCGGCGGGCGAGCTCTTCGGCGATCTCCTGGACCGGAAAAATCGGATCCATATCGGCTTCGCTGACATAGCCGAGCCGGTGGGTTTGCCCTTCCTTTGTGCGCACCGACGCCGTGCGCATCATAATCGGCGTTAACAGCCCGCCATAGATCTCGCGGTGCGTCTCGATGGCATCGATTTCCGCATAGGGCACGGTGGCGGTCCGATAGGCGAAACGCGGGATGAATATGTTGCGTGAAGCGGGTAGGGTATAGCGAAAGGCGGCCGCGCCGAGGTCAAAGCGGGATCGCAGGGAGTGCACCAACTCGAACAACAAGAGCAGCATGATCGCGGTAAACGCGACGGCAACCACGATCAGGCCCCACGTATCAAACAACACACCCTTGGCGATGCGCTGATAGAGCATCACCGGCAGGCTCAGAAAAAAAGGCAGAAGCAGCAGGAAGATGAACGTGAAGAACATTTTCCGGAAGCCGCTGGCGCCATATTGCCGACGCGGCAGGCGGGGCGGCCGAGGCTCAATCGCTCGACGGGCATCGCGCCCGTTGTCATCGATAGCAGCGCTTGACATGCAAACCCCCCTTGCCGAACTCCATATGCACGACGCCGTCCGATGGCGTGGCGTCGCTATGCCCTGAGGCCAGTATATCGGATCGGTCGCTGCGTGAAACGTTGAATGGGAGCCCGCGATGTTATTGTTCAAATCCAAGCTGGCGATGCCGACGCCGGAGACCGCGCTGAAGGGCCGGTCGACGCCGATCCCCACCGCCGAGGTGCATTTCGTCAACGGCCGGGCACTGAAGGGCCCCTACCCCGACGGCTACGAGATGGCGCTGTTCGGCCTGGGATGTTTTTGGGGCGCGGAGCGCAAATTCTGGGAGCTGGGCGCGGGCATATGGGTCACCTCGGTCGGATACGCTGGCGGCTTTACGCCCAATCCGACCTATCAAGAGGTCTGCAGCGGGCGCACCGGGCACAATGAAGTGGTGCTGGTGGTCTTCGACCCCAAGCTTATCGGCTATCGGCGCTTGCTCAAGACATTCTGGGAAAGTCATGATCCCACGCAAGGCATGCGGCAGGGCAACGATGTGGGCACCCAGTATCGTTCCGGTATCTACACCTTCTCGCCGGCTCAGCTCGAAGCGGCGCGCTCGTCAAAGGCCGCTTACGAGCGCGTGCTCGGCACCAACGGCTACGCCCCGATTACCACCGAAATCGTCGACGCACCTACCTACTACTTTGCCGAGGACTATCACCAGCAATACCTTGCCAAGGTCCCCCACGGCTATTGTGGTCTGGGGGGCACTGGCATCGCCTGTCCGATCGGAACCGGTGTCGCGGCGCGATAAGCCGGTCGTCCAAACCCGGTCGTTGGTTCCTTGTCATACGAGGTCCCTTGTCATGGCGGCGACGTTGCGCGTGGCTGTGTCATCGACGCGGGCAACGCTGGCCAGCCGGGTTAGAACCGACACCTTCGCCGTGGGTTCGGCGCAGAGCGAGGCCATACGATGTGCCACGATATAATTGATTCATGTCCAGTTTCCTGCCGCCTCGCGCGCGCTGGCCGGGCGGTTGCACCATGTGCCGCTGAAGCCCAATAGCGAAGGTTATCGATTGCAGCTGCAGCCGAGCACCAGCCCGATTTTGCCGGCTTCGTCCAGCAACGCGGCGGCACCAACCTGGAGCCGTCTGGCGCCAATGCTGGGCTGAACGATGCCGAGCCCAACATCTTGCGCAATCGCAATCATCTGCGTGCGCTGATCAAACCGCTGGTTGCCGATGAACAGCCGTGCAGGAAGCGGGCGCTGTTCCTGCTCGACCAGGATCGGCGCACCTTTGATGTGTTGGCAGAAATCGACAGCAAGCTGGCCGTTGCGCAGCTAAAGCGGCAGGCCGGGGAGCCCCGGTCGCAGTCCGCTCGATCGGCTAGAGCAACCTGCCTTTGATCGGAATCGGAACGATCCCGATCAAAGGCAGAAGGTTGCTCTACACTTTAAGAGCGATCATCTTTGCGCCTTGAATCGGAACCGGCGCAATTGGAACCGGCGTTGCGGTTCCGGTTTAAGGCGCGATGATCCAGCTTGCGCAGCCGAACCTTCTTTAACCACCGGTTCCATGCGACGGTGCTGCGCTGATCAGCTGAAATATGGATCCAGCCAGGGACCCGGGCCCTGTCGATGGGTATCGCGTGACCGTCGAGCATGTGCTGCTGCGCAATCCATCGCCGGGCTGCGCCTGGTGCAAGATTTCCCCTCCGGCGCGGCGGCGCCGAGCTGAGCGGCACCCGAGCGGCTGCTGCCCTCCCGGTTGGGTGCAAGGCCCCGACCGCGTGCCGGACGTCGGCGCCCGTGCATTGCCTCGGCAGATCAGGCGATCGCGTGCTGTTCGGGATCGTCGAGGAACGATTGCGGCAGCGATGGCCCCCACTGGTTGGACAAACCTTCGTCCGCCGAAACGAGGCTTGCCTTGTGCGTATTGTTGACCATGTCACTGTCCGTCCAGTGCTCATGGATCCGCCCCCAAGGATCCCGCCAATAATCGAAGATCTGACTGCCTAGATAGTGACGACCAATGCCCCAGGCGTGCTTGAAGTTGGTCTTTGACTTCATGTAGTCGTGCCCCATTTGCACATCATCAAAGTCGAAGACTTCGAAGGACAAATGGTTGAAGCCGGGCTTGTCGCCGGCCACGCACAGGAAAGTGTGGTGATCGACGAAGCTATCTCCCGCGTCGATCTTGTTGAATATCGCCAGCGTGTTGTTGACGTCGCCGGCATACACCGTGTCGACCGTCATCAGCCCGAGGTGGCGCTGATACCAAGCATTGGAGCCGTGAACGTCGGGCGTCTTGATGACGGCGTGCGCTGAACGTTTGACGTGGCTCGGGCACAATTCCAAGCGCTGCAGATCGCCCGTCCGGTTAAAGCGTTCAAATCCGGTGTTGTAGGTCACGCGGCGAACCGGCAGCGGTTCGAGCTGCTGCATGCCATGGACCACCTCGACTTGAAATCCATTGGGATCGGTCAAGATCACACGCTTCATGCCGCCCGGCTCGTCAAGCTGATGGATGGCGGAGGCGCCATCGACGCGGGCGACCAAGTCCAGATCCTCCTCGGTTCTGGCATGAAAAGCCACGCCGATGAAACTCGGATCTCCCAACTCCGTCACATGGATGGTGTGATCGGGGTCGGTTCCGCGCATGAACAGCGCCTTGCTGGTGCGGTCGGCACGTACCATGCCAAAACTGACGAGGAACTCCTCCATCAGATCGAGGTCCGGTGCCGCCAAGCGACCATAGGCAATATCCTTGACCTTAATCACTGCTTCTCTCCCTACCAATTGGGCCGGTTCCCGGTATCGATTGGCACTTAGTTTCAGACGTCAACGGTGTGTCGTCCTCAGCCTTACCCTTCGATGGGGGTTGCAATCAATCCTCATCGACAATCGGGTTTGTCAGGACGCCGATCCCCTCGATCTCGACCTCGCACGTGTCACCCGCCTTCATATAGCGCGGCGGCTTGTGGCCCAGCCCGACGCCGGCGGGCGTTCCGGTGACGATAACGTCGCCGGCTTCCAGCGTCATGCCCTCGCTCATCGCCGTAATCAGAGTGGCGACGTCGAACACCAGATCGTTGGTATTGGCGCACTGCACGGTCTCGCCATTGAGCCGCGTCTCCAGCTTGAGGTTGGCGGCCCCCGCCGGAAGCTCGTCGGCGGTCACGATCGACGGTCCGAAGGCACCGGTCGCATCGAAGTTCTTACCCATCGTCCACTGCGGTGCCTTGAACTGATACTCGCGGATCGAGCCCTCATTAAAGATCGCGTAGCCGAACACGTGATCGAGCGCGCTCTGCTTGGGAATATGCCGCCCGCCCTTGCCGATCACCACGACCAGCTCACCTTCATAGTCGAGCGTATCGGATGCGCGTGGGCGCACCATCGCGGCGCGATGGCCGATCAAGGAGGTGGCGACCCTCAAGAAGAAGGTCGGATAATCCGGCACCTTCATATCGGCTTCCTTGGCATGGTCGCGGTAATTGAGCCCGACACACATGATCTTCGTGGGCCGCGACAACGGCGGCAGGTAGCTGATCTCGGCCGGATTGAACGCCTTGCCATCCGCGAGCGTCGCACCGACCCGCTGACTGGCCGCCTGACTGGCCGCCTGACTGGCCGCCTGACTGGCCGCCTGACTGGCCGCCTGACCGGCCTGGCCACCGCCGGCCAAAACGCTTTCGAGCGGACCCGGATAGCCGGCTTCTCCGGCAAGATGCCCACGGATCTCGCCACCGCGCTCGATGCCCAGTCCGATGTTGTCGCCAACTTTAAACGATACAAATCGCATTGCGGCAAACGCCTCCGTCGTGATCCGTGCGCCGAAGCCTTAATCCGGTGATAGCGCACCCCACCGCGCGCCGGCATCGCCCCCTAAAATGACCGGGCCGATGCTCCAGGACAACGAGATTTTTGGTCGGGCCGTCAGCCATCCGAGCTCACAGCACCCGGTGTCCTGAACCAAGAGTTGGTCTACTTTTCTCAGCTGGCGCCGTACCAACTGTTGGTTCAGGAGGACAACGAACCGCCGCGGTTGGTCGGGACCCCGGCCGTTGAAAGAGTGGAGCCGTGGCGCATGAGATCAAGACCTGCCCGCGGTACTCAGCCGAGGTCGGTGAGCCGGCCGTGCGCATGATTTTCGATCCCGCTGGGGTCCCCGAGGCAGTGGTCGGCCATTGTGTCGATGTGGGCAAGACCGGCTGCGCAGCGCAGACGCTGCACACCGGGGCCCGTCAGGCCGGACGCGACCAAGGCCGCACGCCCGGCCCACGACGGATGGACGTGACGCCTAACACGCCTCAATCGAAGCCGCGGCCGCCCACGCCGCCAGCCTGCAGGAGCTGACCATCGCAGCCTGACTCAAGTGAAACAGCCTCCGGTGTTTTCGCGGCGGTTCGATGTCTATTCCGCCTGAGGTGGATGAGCCCCGCCGGTCCGTCCGCCACCCGGCCGCCCGATGGCACGATGTTAGGGGTGGCCCGGCGGGCGGCGGTTTGGTCCCAGCTCACCGTGAAACGCTAGAGCAACCTGCCTTAAATCGGAATCGGCTTTGCGGTTCCGATTTAAGGCGCGATGATCTAGCGTGCTGCCTCAACCGGCACACCGCAGGCGTTGTTGCCTGCGCTCGTTCCCCGCATGAGTTACCCAAATGGGCAGCGCCAAGCCGCCGATTGGCCAGGTTTTTGAGGGAAGACGATAGGCTGGCGCCCCGTACGGGACTCGAACCCGTGTTACCAACGTGAGAGGCTGGCGTCCTAGGCCACTAGACGAACGGGGCGGACAGGCCTTCGTTTATATGGGAGCGGCGCTGGGCCGGCAAGGTTTGATTGGCCTGCCACCGCGCAGCCGTTGCCCGAAGCGCCATCGGGCGCACGCGCCATCGACCGCCGGTATTGGGATGATCCGAACCAGCGGCGCGGCCGGGCGGCGCCAACCAGCGAGCCGCTATGGCAGCGCCCTGACCAGCCGCGCCAGCGGGTTGCGCTGCAATCGACCGGCCACCAGCCGGCGATAAGGCTGACGCGGCGCCACCAAGGGGACGAAGCCGAGACCGTGCAGGCGGGCTTCCGCCCGACTACGCAACTCGACATCGCGCAGGTACTCCACCACGAGCACAGGCCGTCCCGCCCGGCGCGCGGCGGCGAGATAGGAGACCGAGCTGTCGATCTGCGCTTTCGTGTTCGCCTGTCCGCGTTGGGACAACCCGTAGAGCAGATCCTCCTTCGCGACTGCGTCGATGGCGGCGATATAGTCGGTGTGGCGCAGCAGCTCCTCGCCATTCTGCGCGATAATCAGGAAACCCGGCCGACGCGTCTTGGCATAGGCCGAGATGCGCTTGACGAAAGCCACCATGTCGCGCTCGGCGCTCGCGCGCTGGTCCCGCCAGTAGGCGAAAGCGTCGACCCGATCCAAGTACACCCCATCGAAACCGGCGTCGATGATCTGATCCAGATAGGCCTTGAGCCAACGCAGGTGAAACTCCGACAGCCGCTGCAGCAGCGACGGGTCGGGATCGAAAATCAGCCGCTGCCAGCTGGGCAGCCAATAGCGCACGCGGTAGTTGGAGCCCCACGCCTCGTTCTCTGGACCAAGCCAGGTTGGCGGCAGCACCGACCAGAGCGCGGACCAGTACGGACGGTCGGCTTCCGCCTCGCCGATCGAAAGGTAGGCCAACACGATGCGCGGCGGCTGCCGGACCCGCGCCTTGAACGCGGCGACCGCGGCGTGATGGGTTGCGCCGTCGGCGGAGTAGTCGACGACCAGCAGATCCACCGATGACGGAATTGTCGTCGGCGTGGCCCGCTGCAGCCTGAAGCCCCAGCGCTGAACATCGGCGACGGCAAGCCCGGCACGCGGCGCCATGTTCGATCGCGGCAGCGGATAAAAAGCGAGCAGCACAACGGACGGTGCCGCCAGCATAAGGGCGACAAACATCGTCCTGTTACGGCGCTTCGCCTGGTAACGTGGCGACAACTTGGATCTTGGCGACATCGTCGTTCAACGATTTACTATGGCGTTTCTGCGTTAGATGCAACCATCCCGCTCGCCACCTGGCCCTCCCCTTGCACGTTTGGGAGGGTGGCCGGGCGGGGAGCGGGCCGGCAAGGCAGCTTCGCCTCAGGCGGACGTGCTCTAGCGCGGGCGTGGCCAGCACACTTCCTAACCAGGATACAGATCTGGGGAAACACATGACTGATCAAAGCGTTAAGGATACGCCTTCCGGCGCCCACGACATCTTGGGCTCGGCCAAGGCCTGGCTCGAGCGCGATGGCAAGGTGGCCCTGGCGACCGTTGTCGACACCTGGGGTTCGGCGCCGGTGCCGACCGGCGGGCAAATGGCGATCGCGGTGGATGGCAGCTTCGAAGGCTCGGTATCCGGCGGGTGCATCGAAGGCGAGGTGATCACCGAGGCTGAAGAAATCTTGGACAGCGGTCAGGTCGCCACCTTGGAATTCGGCGTGGCCGATGAGACCGCTTGGAACGTCGGGCTGCCGTGCGGTGGTACCATCAGGGTGTTCGTCGAGCGGCTGGAGGCGGCCGCCGGCGGGCTTGAGTTGGTGGACAAGGCGATAGCCGCGCGGGCCGACCGCAAAGGTCTGGTGGTCCGCAAGCAGCTGGCAGACGGCAGCCGACAGATTTTCGAGCGCTCGGACAGCAACATCCCCAATGACATCGCCGCCCGCTTCTGGACCGGAAAGAGCGGACTTCAGACCACGCCGGAGGGCGACGTGTTCATCCAGGCGCTGGTTCCGCCGGCACGGATCGTCGCCATCGGCGCCACTCACATCACCCAATTGCTGTGTCAGTATGCTCAGATCGCCGGCTACGAGATCATTGTTATTGATCCGAGAACCGCGTTTGCGAGCGCCGAACGGTTCCCAGGCGTGCGGGTGATGGCGGAGTGGCCGCAGGACGCGATCCCTCAGTTGGGCCTCGACCCCTACACCGCGGTTGCCGTGCTGGCTCACGTCAGCCACATCGATGACGAGGCGCTCAAGCTCGCGCTGCGCTCGGAGTGCCTCTACGTCGGTGCCCTCGGCTCCGCCCGCAATCATGCCAAGCGTCGCGAGCGCCTGACGGAGGCCGGCTACAGCGACGCCGAGCTGGCGCGGATCAAGGCACCGATCGGGCTGTCGATCAACGCGCAGACGCCGGCTGAAATCGCGCTGTCGGTGATGGGTGAAATCGTGCAGGCGGTCCGCGGTCCGCAAAAGGCCGCGTTATAGGCACCGTGGCCGCAAGGCGTGGCCGAGACATCCGACCGGAAGGTTGCTCAATCGGCCGGCCCCGGCGCCAAGCAAGGGACGGAAAAAGTTATGCCCGCTGCGTGCGGTCGCTCGATTGACATCGCATCGCCGCTTCAGTCTACTGTCGGTCTCGGCGTGACGCTGGCCGAAATCAGCCATCGTTACAGCCGGACTTTGGCTCACGCGAGACTTCAATGGAGGCGCCGGTGGCACA
Organism: Hyphomicrobiaceae bacterium; assembly: GCA_965223035.1. Taxonomy (GTDB): domain Bacteria; phylum Pseudomonadota; class Alphaproteobacteria; order Rhizobiales; family Hyphomicrobiaceae; genus CAMDPA01. Next base: position 5,781,214 of record OZ244980.1, read on the forward strand.
AGGTATAGCGCCGCAGTCCAGGCATCCGTCATCGAGCATCGATCCGTTCTCGCCTGACTATATCCTCAATCCCTATCCGTTCCACGAGACGCTGCGCGAGGCCGGCCCCATGGTCTGGATGGAGAAGTGGAGTGTGTGGATGGCGCCTCGTTACGCCGAAGCGCACGCCATTGTCGCTGACCCGGCTACGTTCTGCTCGAGCGGAGGCGTAGGGCTGGCCAACTTTCATAAGGAAAAACCCTGGCGACCGCCCAGCCTTTTGTTGGAGGCCGATCCGCCCGACCATACGCGGCGCCGTGCCATTGTCGGGCGCATATTGTCGGCCCCCAATTTGCGTCATTTGCGCGCCGGGTTCGAGGTCGAGGCCAATAAATTGATCGACGAGCTGCTGGAACGTGGCGAGGTCGACGCGGTGCGCGATGTCGCCGAGCGCTACATTCTCAAAGTGTTCCCCGATGCCGTCGGCTTGGTCGATGAGGGGCGGCAGAATTTGCTGCTCTACGGGACCATGGTGTTCAACGCGTTCGGGCCGCTCAACGATATCTTCCAGCAATCGGTGAAAAACGTCGAGCCGGTGTCGGCGTGGATCATGGAGCAATGTCGACGGGAAAACCTGCGACCGGGCGGACTCGGCGATCAGGTTTATCAGGCGGTCCCGGGCGGACAGATCACCGAGGATGAAGCGTTGATCTTGGTCCGCTCATTTCTCTCCGCCGGCGTCGATACCACGGTCGATGCCGTCGGCAACGCGTTGTGGTCGTTGGCCATGCATCCGGCTGAATGGTCCAAGCTGAAGGAGAACCCCGGCTTGGCGAAAAAAGCGTTCGAGGAGGTGCTGCGCTACGAGTCACCGTTCCAAACCTTCTTCCGGACCACCACCCGCGAGGTGGAGATCGCCGGCGTCACGGTCGGAGCCGACGAGAAGGTGATGCTCTCCGCCGGTTCAGCCAATCGCGATCCGCGCCAATGGAACCAGCCCGAGGCGTTCGATGTCGATCGCGATACGCGCAACCACGTCGGCTTCGGGTACGGCATCCACGCCTGTATCGGACAAATGGTGGCGCGGCTGGAAAACGAGGTGCTTTTGACCGAACTGGCCAAACGCAAGGTTGACTTTGAAGTGATTGGCGAGGGCGCGCGTAAGGTGCACAACACGCTGCGGGGATTCACGCGGTTGCCAATGCGATTCACAGCAGCATAGCCGTTGACATCGCCATGACCGGCCCCGGTTGACCACCGGCTGCGCGTGCTTCAGCTGCCGGCCACCAGACCTCGCCGCCACGCATCGCCAGACCCACAAAGTCGACGCAAGCCAAGCCGGTTCCAATCTAAAGCACGATGATTTTGGCGACGACCGCGTCAAGCCGCACAAACCTGAGGGAAATGATGGGAAAGGTGACCTACGTGGCCGCGGACGGTGCGGCAAAATCATACGACATAGCCGACGGCAAGTCGGTGATGCAGGGCGCCATGGACAATGGCCTGGACGGGATCGTCGCGGAGTGCGGCGGCTCAATGATGTGCGCCACGTGCCACGTGTATGTCAGGGAACCTTGGCTCTCAAAACTTCCGGCTCCCGACGAGACCGAAGACGCCATGCTGACGATGACGGCAAGCGCGCGCAAAGCCAACAGCCGCTTGAGTTGTCAGATCAAGATGAGCACTGAGTTTGACGGCATCATCGTCGATTTGCCGGAAACGCAACTGTGATCCAAGCGAACGGCGCTTGACCGCAGCTAGCGGATCCGGTCATCCGCCACGCAACAGGGAGGACACCACCCATGGCAGGACGGCTCGATGGCAGGGTTGCGTTGGTGACGGGGGCGGCGCAAGGCATCGGCGCGGCCTACGCCCAGGCGATGGCGCGCGAAGGCGCCACCGTTGTGATCTCAGACGTGATCGACACCAGCGCGATCGTCGACACGCTCAAAGGGCAGGGGCTCAAGGCGAGCGGCGTCCACTGTGACGTGACCGACCCGGCCTCGGTCAAGGCCATGGTGGATGGCGCCATAGCAGCGCACGGACGGATCGATATCCTCGTCAACAACGCTGCGTTGTTCGGCAAGCTGGCCTTGAAGTCATTTCTTGAGATCGATTCGGGGGAGTTCGACAAGGTGCTGGCGGTCAACGTGCGCGGATCGTTCGAGTGCGCAAAAGCCGTCGCGCCTCAGATGATGAAGCAGAAGTACGGCAAAATCATCAACGTTGCCTCGGGCACGGTGTTTAAGGGAACGCCGATGCTGATGCACTACGTCACCTCCAAGGGCGCGGTGGTTGCGCTGACCCGCTGCCTGTCGCGGGAATTGGGTGACAGCGGCGTGCGCGTCAACGCGATCGCACCGGGGTTGGTGGTGAGCGAGGCGGTGGTCGCCAATCCCGCCTGGAAGGACGAGCTGATCGCGGCAAATTCGGCCACGCGCTGTATCAAGCGGGAAGCTGAGCCGGACGATATGGTCGGCACCATGATCTACCTGTGCTCGGCCGAAAGTGATTTCATGACCGGGCAAACGCTGGTGGTCGATGGTGGCTCGGTCATGCATTGAGGTCAGACCGCGCCCAAGTTGTAGACCGCTCTTAATGATCGGCTCTGGGTATATAGTTGATCATCGCGCACGGCGGACCTGCTTTACGCGCCAATTCAAGCCCTACCGTTCCGATGCGGCGCTCAGGTCCGGCGCACGTCGCGCCTGGGGATACCGGCTCAGCGGTCGCACCGCCCCGCGGCCGGCCGGCAACGCCACCGGATGACGTCGCCAACCGATGGTGCAGTGGGAGAGCACCGCCCTCGGGCGCAGAGCAAAGCCCAAGGCGGGGCGACAACTCCGATGGGACAAGGCGCCATGCAACGACCATTACCAGTCGCACTGCCGTTCGATCCCAATCCTCGGGCGCCGAACTGGGTGGTGCCGGCCAATGCGTGCGACGCCCACTTCCACGTGTTTGGCCCGCCCAACATCTTTGCCTATGCCGCTGACCGCCGTTATGAGCCACCGGCCGCGCCGATCGAGCACTATCTCTCCGTTCAGCGCGCCACCGGCCTCACCCGCGGCGTGATCGTGCAACCCAGCGCCCACGGCACTGACAATGCGGCGATCCTCGATGCCATTGCCCGCGCGCCAGGTCGCCTCAAGGGCATCGCCAACATCGATGCTACCATGTCGGATGCCACGCTGGACCAGCTGAAGCGCTGCGGCATCGTCGGCGCACGCTTCTCGCTGATGTCGGATCGGGCGGGTGATCGGGCGGCCATCGAGCAGGCGATACCGAGATTGCAGCGGCTGGGCTGGTCGCTCGATTTGCACATCGACACCGAGCACCTGCTGGCACACGCCGATTTCATCGGCAAGCTGCCGCTTACGACGGTGATCGACCACATGGGCCGCCCCGATGTCAAACAGGGCACGGCGCAAGCCGGCTTTCAATTGGTATTGGCGTTGCTCCGCAAGGACCACTTCTGGACCAAGATTTGTACGCTCGACAAGCTGAGTGCGCATCCGGTCGCCAACGTGCCCGATGGCCTCCCGTTTCGGGACACGATTCCGTTTGCCCAGGCCGTCGTCGAGGCGGCACCGAGCCGCGTGGTCTGGGGAACCGACTGGCCGCACGGCAATACATTCGTCGCCGGCCGGGTGCCGAACGAGGGGACACTGCTGGATCTGCTGGCCGCGATCGTGCCCGACGCGGCGACGCGGCACGGAATTTTGGTCGACAATCCCGCGCGACTATACCGGTTCGACACCGCTGCCGGCGGGGGCATTTGACAGCGATGTGAGCGGGGATCCGACTTGAACGTGGCGCCGGCAGCTAGAGCAACCTGCTGATCATCGGACTGGGAACGATCCCGATGATAAGCAGATAGGTGCTCACCACTTTAGGAGCGATCATCGTGCCTGCGGTGTGCAGGCAACCAGGTGCTGCGCACGATGATCCGGTGCGGGCCCAATTTGGCCATCTTGATCTGGCGATACCATCGCTGTGGTGCCGTCGCCTCCGGGCCGTTACCGCGACATCGTCGACGGCGCGAGTTCTCCCGTGCTCCAGTATGTGCGTTCACGAAGTCCAGGTTTCGCCATCCGGCTCGCAGGCGCGCTGTTGTCGTTGAACGTTATGCTCGTCCTGAGCCTGGAGAGCAGCGTCGCCGCCGGACATCGGATCGCCGCCATCGAGGTCGCCGGCAACAGCCGTATTTCGGACCTGACGATCCGCGAACAGTTCAAGACCATGCTCGGTCAGCCGTTCGAGGCAGCACAGGCCAACGCTGCCCTCAAGACCTTGTTCGCCAGCGGCCAGTTCGCCGATGCACAGGTCACCCACGAGCACCGGCGACTGATCGTGACGGTGGCCGAAAACCCGGTCGTCTCCCGCCTCACCATCACCGGTCGCGAAAAGATCAGCCAAGCGGACGTGGAGGCGGCGATCAACATCAAGCGTGGCGACCCCTACACGCGCGCAAAGGGCGAGATGGCGCGCGCCGCCGTTGACGAACTTTATCGCGACAAGGGGTATCAGGACACCAGCGTCGAGATCATCACGCACCAGCAAACCGACAATCGCATCGAGCTCACACTTGCCATCAACGAGGGCGGCATCGCTAAGGTCGAGCGCATCGGCTTCATCGGCAATCGCGCCTTCACCAATCGACGGCTGATGGACGTGATCACCACCCGGACGGCGGGCATGTTCGACTTCCTGCGCGGCGCCACGCCCTACAGCGAACAACGGTTAGAAATCGATCGCGAGCGGCTGGAGCGCCATTATCGCGATAACGGCTACGCCGACGTCGAGGTGGGCACGGCCAAAGCCCTCCGTCACCCCGCTTCGGGCAATTGGCGGATCGCTTTCGAAATCGACGAGGGCGCGCAATACCGCTACGGGCCCATCACATTCGACAATGAGAGCCACGAGATCGATACCGCCGGCTTGCGTCGCTTCGTGCCGGGACAAGCTGGGCAGATCTGGAATGCGAGCGCGGTGGAAACGGCGGTCGAAGCGATGACCGTGGCGCTGATTGAAGCCGGCCACATGACCACCGAGGTGGTGGCACGGCCCGATCGCGATCCGGCACAGCAGCGGATGGCCCTCGCCTTCGTCGTCCGCCAACGTGCCACGCAGCAGATTGAGCGCATCGACATCCGCGGCAATCACCAGACCAAAGATCGCGTGATCCGCCGCGAGCTGGGCATGGCAGAAGGCGATATCTACCATCCGCTGCTCGCACGCCGCGCCCACAAGCGGTTGATGGGGTTGTCGGTATTTGAGTCGGTGGACCTGCAAACCCGGAGCGGATCGCGCGAAGATGCGATCCGGCTCGTCGTCGAAGTGAAGGAGCAGAGCACGCGGGAACTGGGCTATGGCGCCGGGTACTCCACCGCCGAGGGCGTGATCGGCGATATCTCGCTAACAGAACGCAACCTGTTCGGTAACGGACAATATCTCCGCCTCAAACTGGCGGCCAGCCAGACGCGTCGCGAGGCTGAACTCAGCTTTACCGAGCCTTACCTGCTGGGTCGCCGCGTGGCGGGTGGATTTGATGTGTTCTTCCGCGACGACAATCGCAAACGCACATCCTCGTACAAAAGTTGGCTGATGGGCGGCAAGCTGCGGCTTGGCTTGGAGGTCGCCCGTAACACCGGCGTGGAGCTGAGATATTCTTTATCGCGCAACAGCATCTACGGCGTCGGCGCCAGTGCATCGGAAGCGATCAAGCAGGCCGTTCCCGGCTATCCGAATGCCACCGCCGGTACCTACGACACCTCGGCGATCGGGTATGGCGTCACCTACGATACGCGCGACAAGAAAACGTTCCCGATGCGCGGGGTTTATATTGCCACCAGCCAGGATCTGGCGGGCATCGGTGGAAATGTGCGCTATCTGCGGAGCACATTGGAGGCGCGCGCCTACTATCCTGTCACCGATCGGATCGCGTTGGCGACGCGAGTGATGGGGGGCACGATCAGCGGCTGGGGCGGACAGGACGTGCGATTGCTCGACATGTTCTACCGCGGCGGTGAGACGGTTCGCGGCTTCGCGCCAGGGGGCATTGGACCGCGCGATTTGCTGAGCGCCAACAAGGACGCGCTCGGTGGTCGACACTACGTTGCCACCACCGCAGAACTGCGGTTTCCCTTGCCGTTCGTGCCAGAGCATTTCGATTTGGGCGCGGCGATTTTCGCCGATGCCGGCAGCCTGTGGGGCACCAATCGGCAGAGCCGGGCGGTTCCCGGCGTGATCGGGACCACGGCACACGTGCGTGCCTCCGCCGGCATCGGATTGACGTGGAACAGTCCCCTGGGCCCGTTGCGGGTCGACTATGCGCATGTGCTCGCCAAGCAGCCGTTCGATAAAACCCAACCGTTGAGTTTTGGCCTGGTTCCCGGCTTCTAGAGCAACCTGCCTTTGATCGGGATCGGAACGATCCCGATCAAAGGCAGAAAGTTGCTCACCACTTTAAGAGCGATCATCTTTGCGCCTTAAATCGGAACCGGCGCAATTGGAATCGGCGTTGCGGTTCCGATTTAAGGCGCGATGATCTAGAGCAACCTGCCTTCGGCTGATTGGCCCTTCCGGCCCGCTCCCCGCATGGCCACCCCATGGCAAGATGTTGTGGGTGATTGGGCGAGTTGCAGGATGGTTCCAACCGCGCGCACCTTGATTTAGCGTGGCCCAGTAACCAGTAAGCGGTCTCATGACGATCGTGGGCCGGCTGCGATCAGGACCGGTCAGGTTCGCCCGGGGCTGGACGAGCGCCGCGCCGGCCGCGCGAACAGGAGGGAAATGCCAATGCCTACCGCCACCTATGATGTGGCCATCATCGGCGGTGGTCACAACGGGTTGGTGTGTGCGAGCTACCTCGGTCAGGCCGGGTTCAGCGTCATTGTCCTGGAGCAGAATGAGGTGGTTGGCGGCGCCGCCGTCACGCAAGAGTTTCACCCTGGCTTCCGAAACTCTGTTGCGGCCTACACGGTCAGTCTGCTCAACGCCAAAGTGATCCGCGATTTGCAATTGGCGCGGCATGGACTGAGGATTGTCGAGCGGCCGATCGCTAATTTTTGGCCGATCGATGACCAACGTTCCTTGCTTATGCCGCACGACCAGGCCGGTCGCCAGCGAGCGATCGCCCGTTTCTCGACACGCGATGCCGAACAACTGCCCGCCTTTGACGAAGCTTTGCAGTCGGCCGCCGCCGTGTTGCGCGACCTGGCCGAACAAACGCCCCCCAACGCCGGTGGCGGCGTTCAGGACCTGTTGCGCGGGGCGCGCATCGGCCGTCGCCTGTCGCGCCTTGGTCTCGACCGCCAGCGCCAGGTTGCCGAGCTGTTCACCAAAAGTGCCGCCGATTACCTCGACCAGTGGTTCGAAAGCGATATCGTCAAGGGCGCGTTCGCGTTCGATGGCATCGTTGGCGCCTACGCCTCGCCATTTACGCCGGGGACGGCCTATGTCCTGCTGCACCATTGCTTCGGCGAGGTCAACGGCAAGTCCGGCGTCTGGGGCCACGCGATCGGCGGTATGGGTGCGATCAGCATGGCATTGACCAGGGCAGCCGAGGAGGCCGGCGTCGTCGTTCGCACCAACGCCAAAGTCCGGGAGGTCGTCATCGAGCACGGTCAGGCTGTCGGTGTTCGCCTCGACAGCGCGGAGGTCATTCGCACGCGCGCCGTCGCCGCCAACGTCGGCGCCAAGCCGCTGTTTCGCGATCTGGTCGCGGCCGAGGCGATGCCCTCGGCGGTCAGGTCTCGGATGATGGCGATCAAGACCGGCTCCGGCACGTTTCGCATGAATGTCGCGCTGTCGGAGTTGCCACAGTTCAGCTGCCTGGCGGGCGGTGCCGACGGCACGGCACTGCCGCACCACGGCGCAGGGATCGTCATCGGCCCGACCCTGGACTATCTCGATCGCGCGTTCATTGATGCGCGGCGTGATGGCTGGTCGACGGCGCCGATCGTGGAAATGGTGATCTCGTCGGTGCTCGATGATGGCCTCGCGCCCAGGGACAAGCACGTGGCCAGCCTGTTTGTCCAGCACGTGGCCCCGCAGCTGCCGCCGCCGCGCAGCTGGCAGGACACGACCGAAAAGGCCCGGTTTGCCGATCTGGTGATCGCAACGGTGGGACGGTATGCGCCCAATTTCCCGGCCAGCGTTGTGGCCCGGCAAGTGCTATCGCCGTTGGACCTGGAGCGCCGCTTCGGGTTGCTGGACGGCGACATCTTTCACGGCCAGATGTCGCTCGATCAACTGTTCTTCATGCGCCCGCTGCTGGGGTATGCCGATTATCGCTTGCCGGTCAAAGCGCTGTATTTATGTGGCGCCAGCGCCCACCCGGGCGGCGGCGTGACCGGGCTGCCCGGCCACAATGCGGCTCGCGAGATGATCAAGGATCTCAAGCGCGAACCCCCCTGGATGCGACATTGAGCGGCCGCTGCGCGCCCGCTGACGTGCCGGACAGCAATGGCATGATGGAGGGCAAGGCGCCAAACCATGTCCGCCTCCGGCAGAAATCATCTATCGCTTCGGCCGTCCCTCAAGGCCGCGCTGGCGCTCCTCGACGCCGGGGCCGGTGGGCTCCATGGTAAAGACGGTATCGACGCTGGTGTAATCACGGTAGCCGAGCCGGGCCAATGGTCTGATGCGCGCAATGTCAAGCTTACCATCCGTCGTGAGAGCATCGTCACGGATGTGGACGCCCACGACGCGGCCGACCACCACATGGTGCACTTCGTCGAAGCGGCGGCTCGGCAGCGTCAGCACACAATGAAAGCGACATTCTAGGTGCACCGGCGATGCCTTGACCCGCGGCGGCTTGACCAGGCGGGAGGCAACCAGCTCAAGGCCCGCGACCTCGGCCTCATCGATTTCCGGTGGCAAGGTCTGGGATGTTGTATTGACGGCCTCGCGCAGCTCGTAGGTAGCCATGTTAACGACGAATTCACCGGTATCTGTCGCGTTCTTGACGCTGTCCTTGCGGGCGCCGGGCACGTGTCCGCTGCCGCCTCCAGCAAACATCACGTAGGGCGGGTCATAGGCCAAGTTGTTGAATTGGCTATAAGGTGCCAGATTGAAGACGCCGTCGTGGCTCAAGGTAGAGATCCAGCCGATGGGGCGTGGAACCACGATCGACTTATAGGGGTTGAAGGGCAGACCATGGTCGTCCTTATCAGGCTCATAGAACATTCTGCGCAAGCTCCCTTTGCGCACATGTTCGCACCTCAACGCCGGGGGTGGCTATGGAACATGGCGTGACAAGCACTTAGATCAAGTGGGCTGCTTGATCATTCCGCCCATGGAATGACGGCACCCAGCCGCGACGACGACGATAGCGGTTTCTTTTGCCGAGCGTCACCCTTATAGCAACATCGCCGGCGGGCGCGGTCCGGTCTAGATTGCCGTCGCGCGGAAGGTCAACTGCCCAAGCAGGATGGGAGCGCGGGTTGCCGTTGCGGTCGCATCTTGGACATCGGCAAGATCAGCAACACCAGGTGAGATGACATCGATTCCGGAAGACAAGCTCGATAGATTGGTCGAGCGGTGGCAGGCGGTTCAGGCGCAGCTGAGCGAGGGCGGAATCAGCCAACAGGCATACGCCCGACTCAACAAGGAGTTTTCGGATCTGGACCCGGTGGTGAGTGCGATTGAGGACTTGCGCAAGGCCGAGCAAGAGCAGATCGAGCTTGGCCAGCTGGCCGAGGACGCGGGCACGGACCGAGAAATGCGGCAGATGGCTGAAGAGGAACTCGAGGTCCTGCGCCCTCGTTTGGCCGACATGGAGCATCAGCTCAAGGTCATGTTGCTGCCCAAGGACCTCGCCGACGACCGCAGCGCGATCGTCGAAATCCGAGCAGGCACGGGCGGCGATGAAGCCGCGCTGTTTGCAGCAGATCTGTACCGCATGTACGCGCGGTACGCCGAGCTGCAGCGCTGGAGGACGGAGATCATCTCTCAGTCGGAGAGTGATCTGGGCGGCTATAAGGAGGTCGTGTTCTCGATCAGGGGCTCCGGCGTATTTGCGCGCTTGAAATTCGAATCGGGCGTCCATCGGGTGCAGCGGGTGCCGGCCACCGAGGCGGCGGGACGCGTTCACACCTCAGCCGCCACCGTCGCTGTGTTGCCGGAAGCCGAAGACGTCGATATCGATATCAAGCCCGACGACATTCGGATTGATACCATGCGCGCCAGCGGCGCTGGTGGGCAACACGTCAACAAAACCGAGTCCGCGGTGCGTATCACCCACCTGCCAACCGGTATCATGGTGGTATCGGCGGAGAAGAACCAACATCAGAACCGGCGACTAGCCATGCAGGTTCTACGCTCACGGCTGTTCGAGTTGGAACGTCATCGGGTGGCGAACGAGCGCGCAGCCCAGCGGCGGGACCAGGTTGGCTCCGGCGACCGCAGCCAACGGATCCGCACCTATAATTTTCCGCAGGGCCGCGTCACTGACCACCGCATCAACCTCACCTTGCACAAGCTGCCGCAGATCATGGAAGGCACGGGTCTGGATGAGTTGATTGATGCTTTGGTCACCGACCACCAGGCCAGCCAGCTGGCCGAGATGAGCGCGTAAGGCCGTGTCGTCGGATGCATATCTGACAGTGCCGACGGTTGGGCAGGCGCGGCGAGACCTGGCGCTGAAACTGCAGCGTGCGGGCTTTGAATCGCCGCAGCTTGACGCGCGGCTGCTGGTCGAGGCAGCCACCGATCTGAGCGCAGAACAGCTGGCCTTAGATCCCGATCGGCCGCTCGCCAGCACCGAGCACGCTGCGCTGCAACAGTACGCCACCCGACGGCTAAACCACGAGCCAGTGTCACGAATCCTCGGCGTGAAGGCTTTTTACGGCCGCTTGTTTGACGTGTCTCGAGCAACGCTTGATCCGCGCCCCGAAAGTGAGACCTTAATCGACGTGGCGCTTGAAGTAAGCCAACGCGAGCGATGGACGCAGCGGCCGGTTCGGATCCTCGATGTCGGCACCGGCACTGGCTGCTTGCTGTTGACGCTGTTGGCCGAACTGCCGTTTGCCACGGGCGTCGGCAGCGATCCCAGCGCCGCAGCGCTCGACGTGGCGCGTGCAAATGGCGACCGGCTAGGCCTGGCCGAGCGTGCCCAATGGATCAAAACCGCCAGCCTGAATGGGCTTGCAGGACCGTTCGATCTGGTGGTGGCTAATCCACCATATATTGCTTCGGGCGAGATCGATGGCCTGCCGCTTGACGTCAAGCTGTTCGATCCCCACGTTGCCCTTGACGGCGGCCGCGATGGGCTCGATGTCTATCGGCAAATACTTCCATCGGTTCAGTTGATTGCGCCTCGAGGTTGGATCATCCTCGAAACTGGAGCGACACAGGCCGATGCCGTTCGAGCGATCATTTGCCATACACAATATGGTTCACAACCGACGATAAGGACTCGGCTGGATCTCAATGGCCACACGCGGTGTGTGTTTTATCGGACACAATGATACAGCGTGCAAAATTGCCTATTGGCAGCGGGTACTTCAGCGGTTATGTTGTGCGTGGGGATTTGAGCTGCATGTGCCTTAGCGCAACGGTAACTTGCTTGGAGTGCATGCACGCCTTTACGGCAGACTGCAGGTTGATCTTTTGTTGGCGATGTCCAACACTGTGGGCATTAGCTGAAGATGAAGGTCCGCAGTCGCGGCATTTACCGCGATGGCTCCCCGTTATCCGATCGCTGGGATCCGGACAAACCATTCGTGGATGACGACAGACGCCAAGTCAGCGCGGCCCAATCTCGAAGTGCTATGTGGCAGCCGCCAACTTGGCTCGTTAGCCTGAAAAGGACCAAGGCACGCTAAAGCTGTGGCAAGTGCAAGGGCGTGTGTGCGCGAAATCTCCGCGGTTAGGATCGACCGTGCCGTTGGAGTGGACTGCTCGAAGCTTTGATCTCAACTGAGAATAGGATCCCATGAGGCACGGACAACAAAACCGCAGAGGTCGCGGCCGCAGCAGCCGCAAGGGCCACAATCATCACAATCCATTAATGCGGACCTACCAGTCGAATGGTCCCGACCAGAAAATTCATGGTACGCCGGCGCAAATTGCCGAAAAATATATGTCACTTGCGCGCGATGCTTTGTCGTCGGGAGACCCGGTCCTGGCCGAAAATTACCTACAGCACGCCGAGCACTATAATCGCATTATCTTGGTCTATCGCGAGCAGCAGCTGCAGCACGGCGACGCGGTCAACGGAACAGCAGCGCGCGGCCGACCCGGTAGCGGTTCGGAGCAGCCAGCTGATCGCGCCGAGGTCGGTGATGAGCAGGTCGATGACGATGATCTGGTAGAAGGTGCAGAGGAGGTGCTCGAGCCCGAAGCGGCCGGCGCCGAGGTGCAGCCGCGGGGTTTTGAAGCAGCGCCGGCAAACGCGGAAGACTCGGTCCAGGCCGACGCTGGCGATCGGCCAGAGCGCGGATATAGGTCGCGCGGTAGCGACCAGCGTTCCTATGGACGCGAACAGCGCGAACGTCCCGCGCGCGCAACGCGTGGCGAGCGGTCGGAGCGACAGCAGCGCGGGCAACGAGAGGCGGCAGCGACGGGCAACGGCGAAGCAGATCCGACGCCACGGCGGCGCGACAGGTTTGCCGACACGCAAAGTCAGCCGGAGTTTTTGCGCCGGCCGGTGCGACGGACGCGACGCGATTCCAGCTTAAAGCTAACCACTGAGGAAGAGACGTCCGCGGTCGTGACGACGGATGGCGGCGCTGGCGATTGAGCGCCACCTCCAACAGCGCCTGCGCTGATTCGGACTTTGCCGAAGCCCCATTTGAATTCAGATGTTAATCCAGTGTTAGTGATGCGTGACGCTTTATTGGGCCTCGAACACGCTTGTTGGCGGTGGCTTCGCATTGGGTGTGATTACAAGCCCGGCCTGTTCTCCACCAGCCTGGGAGGTGGCGCGGCTGCCAGTTTGGATGAAAACCCGCGCGGTTGATCCCGGCCGGAATGAAACCGCCACCACGGTTCCAACGCGGCGCGCTGTTCCGTGTGGCCCGTTGACCAGCAGATAGCGAATTGCCAGTTATCGCTTCTCAGACCGTCAGGCACCCGCATCGTGCGCGGTGTTGTCGTCGACCGCAGCCGGATCGCCCACCGCAACCATCCCGGCCTTCGTCACTTCCATGTAAATGCCGAAGTCATCACGGTTGAACGTCCGCCGTAACAGAGCCGGAATCGATAGATCGCGCTTGGCCGTTTGCGGATCGACCTCGGTGGCTGCACAGCGAACCGTGCGGTCAATCACGGTCAATTCGACGCCACCCAGCCGGAGACGCCGACCGATCCAGTGGATCTCAGCGAACGGAGACAGGCCGTCCAGATAGACGTTGGCCCGGAACCGTAGGGGATCGATGGCGCGGGCTGCAATGCGCTCTAGCTCTCGAACGCTGGCAAGGTTGACGATATGAAGGCACTTCTTCGCCACATCTGAAAAGCTGTGACCTTGGGCCGATACGATTTTCGGCGCGCCTCTGAGTTCGGTCGCGAAATAGGCGGCGAGAAACTGCTCGATAAGGCCGCGTCCGAGCGCACTCGAGAGATCACCGCGCGCGACCTGCCGGCCTTCGCGCAAGATCGTCAGACAGCCCGTGTCCTGTTCGAACCGAGCCTCGAGGCCTGCCAAGCGCTCGTTGCGCATCAGCATTAAAAAATTGATCTTGGGCAAATGTCGCGGCATGGTCGGATCAAAGCGGCCGGGCCCATTTTCGATGGCAAACACGCGATCGAGCGGCATCGTCGCGCCGGGCTCAAGCGCGGCCCGCTGCAAGGCGTGCGCCGTCATACCCTTGACCGGGTAGGTGTAGAGCGCAGCCACCGTCGCCAATTCGGTCACCGGAAAGCGGCTCCTTTGCCCAGCAAACCCGGCCGGCCGCGGCCGGGCGCTCCAATGCGTTGTTGTCGGCGTGCGACAGGCCAATCCCAACCAACGAGAACACTTACACCAAAGCCGATCGCGTCCTATATCTAACGGATGTCGCGAAGCGATGCCATTGTCGGATCGCTTCTCCATATATTAGAAACCTACGATGAAGGCGTTTCAATCGTGCCAATCGGGCGATGAGGCGTGCCGAGGAAGGTGGACATGAATTTTGAACGTTACACGGATCGTGCCAAGGGCTTTGTCCAGAGCGCACAAAGCTTGGCGTTGCGCGAAGGCCATCAACAATTCGCGCCAGAGCATATTCTCAAGGTCCTGCTCGACGACGAGCAAGGGATGGCAGCCGGTCTGATCGATCGCGCCGGCGGGCAATCCCAGGTCGCGCGCCAGGGCACCGACCAGCTGCTTGCCAAACGTGCGAAGGTGTCCGGCGGCGGAGCTGGCCAGCTCTATCTCACACCGGAGCTTGCGCGCGTCTTCGATCAAGCCGAGAAGTTGGCCGAGCAGGCGGGCGATCGCTATGTCTCGGTGGAACGGCTGTTGTTGGCGTTGGCGATGGACAAGTCCTCGGACGTCGGCAAGGTGCTGGCCGAAGCGGGCGTGACGCCGGAAAAACTCAATGCCACGATCAATGAGCTGCGCAAGGGCCGCACGGCGGACACCGCTTCGGCGGAGGAGGGCCTCGACGCGCTCAATCGATATACCCGCGACCTGACCGCCGCCGCTGCGGAAAGCAAAATCGATCCGGTGATCGGCCGCGATGAGGAAATCCGCCGTACGATCCAGGTCTTGTCACGCCGCACGAAGAACAATCCGGTGCTGATCGGCGAGCCGGGTGTCGGCAAGACAGCGATCGCGGAAGGCCTTGCACAACGTATTATCAAGGGCGACGTGCCCGAGAGCTTGAAGGACAAGCGGTTGCTCGCGCTCGACATGGGCGCGCTGATTGCCGGCGCCAAATATCGCGGCGAGTTCGAGGAACGGCTGAAGTCGGTGCTGAAGGAGATCGAGGCGGAAGGCGGGCGCATCGTTCTGTTCATCGACGAGCTGCACACCATCGTCGGTGCCGGCAAGGCCGAAGGGGCGATGGACGCGGGCAATCTGCTGAAGCCGGCCTTGGCGCGCGGTGAACTGCATTGCGTCGGTGCCACCACGCTGGACGAGTATCGTAAGCACATCGAGAAGGATGCAGCGCTCGCCCGACGGTTCCAACCGGTGTTCGTCGACGAGCCGACGGTGGAGGATACGATCTCGATCCTGCGCGGATTGAAAGAGAAATATGAGCTTCATCACGGCGTTCGGATCACCGACAGCGCGTTGGTGGCCGCGGCGACGCTGTCGAACCGCTACATCACCGATCGCTTTTTGCCGGACAAGGCGATCGATCTGGTCGACGAGGCGGCGTCACGCTTGCGCATGCAGGTCGATTCCAAACCCGAAGAGCTGGACGAGGTCGACCGTCGCGCCATGCAGCTCAAGATCGAGCGCGAGGCACTGAAGAAGGAGCAAGACGCGGCCTCGGTGGACCGCCTGGCGCGGATCGAGAAGGAGATCGCCGACCTCGATCAGCGCTCAGCCGAGCTAACGCAGCGCTGGCAGCAAGAGAAGAGCAAGCTGGGCGACGCGCAAAAGCTCAAGGAAAAGCTGGATGCGGCGCGCGGCGAGCTGGAGCAAGCCCAGCGACGTGGCGATTTGGCGCGCGCGGGCGAGCTGCGCTACAGCGTGATCCGAGAGCTGGAAAGCCAGTTGGCGGATCTGGAAAGCGAGGAGCGGGGCGGCGCCATGGTCGAGGAGGCGGTCACGCCGGACCACATCGCCGGCGTGGTGTCGCGCTGGACCGGGGTTCCCGTCGACAAGCTGTTGGAGGGCGAGAAAGACAAGCTGCTGCGGATGGAGGAGGAGCTGGGCAAGCGCGTTATCGGTCAGGAGGAGGCCGTCGAGGCGGTTTCCACCGCGGTGCGCCGGGCACGTGCGGGATTGCAGGACCCCAATCGGCCGATCGGCTCGTTTATGTTCTTGGGACCGACCGGCGTCGGTAAGACCGAGCTGACCAAGGCGCTGGCCGCGTTCCTGTTCGACGACGAGCAGGCGATGGTGCGGATCGACATGTCGGAGTTCATGGAAAAGCATTCGGTCGCGCGTCTCATCGGTGCGCCCCCCGGCTACGTCGGCTACGAGGAGGGCGGCGCGTTGACCGAGGCGGTCCGGCGCAGGCCCTACCAGGTGGTGCTGTTCGACGAGATCGAGAAGGCGCACCCCGACGTGTTCAACGTGTTGCTGCAGGTGCTCGACGATGGGCGGCTGACCGATGGCCAAGGTCGCACGGTGGACTTCAAGAACACCATGATCATCATGACCTCCAACATCGGCTCGGAGTACCTGGTCTCGTCCAGCGAAGAGCAGGACGCGGAAACGACACGCGCTTACGTCATGGCGGAGGTGCGCAACAAGTTCCGGCCGGAGTTTTTGAACCGGATCGACGACATCATCATCTTCCACCGCTTGCGGCGCGATCAGATGGTGGAGATCGTCGACATTCAGGTCGCGCGGCTGGCCCGGTTGTTGGCGGACCGCAAGATCGAGCTGGTGTTGGACGATGACGCCAGGACCTGGCTGGCCAATCAGGGCTACGATCCCGCCTACGGCGCGCGGCCGCTGAAGCGGGTGATCCAGCGCAACGTGCAAGATCCGTTGGCCGAGGCGATCTTAAAAGGCAACGTGCTTGACGGCGAGACCGTTCACGTCGGCGTGGAGGGCGGCAAACTGTCGATCAACGGGCAGACCGTGGAAACCCGCGCGGCTTAAGCAGCCGACCTGGCGCACGGCGGTCCGCCACCTCCGCTTGGCGGGCGGCGCCGGCGCGGGGCCCGGCCGCCGCCCGAAGCGGCTTGGCATGCAAGGCTCTCCAGGTTGGCCCGCGCGCCGTTCTTGCAGTCGAGACGCAAACATGGCAATGGACTGGGTGATGGACGTGACTGGGGTGACGGACGTAACTGGGGTGATGGACATCTGGGCGCCTGGGTCACTCGGCGTCTCGGCCATGTCCGGTCGTTGAATTGCTGCCGTAGCTCAGTGGTAGAGCACTCCCTTGGTAAGGGAGAGGTCGTGAGTTCAATCCTCACTGGCAGCACCACAATAAAAGTTTGAAAAATTTAGGTTTTTCACTCTCTTGGCGGCAGCGGCGGAAGATGATCGAGCGGCCGCTTTCCATACCTCGCCAAGTTTTTCGCTCGCGGCAGCGATGGCCTGCGCCACCCGTGCCTCGCTCATCGACCAAAGAAAAACGGTCTGCGTAACGTTCAAGATTTATGTCCACCTTCCTCGACACGCCTCATCGCGTGATCCGCGTCAAAACCATAGCGGGGGCAGATCGGTGTGCCGGCCATCCGTGGCCACAGAGGCAAGCCAATTCGTTATGGCGTTTCCGTCTTAGCTGGAACCATCCCGCTCCCCCGCCGAAGGCGCAAATGATGTAGAGCAACCTGCCCTTCATCGGAACCGGAACGATCCCGATCAAAAGCAGAAAGTTGCTCACCACTTTAAGAGCGATCATCTTTGTGCCTTAGATTGCAACCGGCTTTGCGGGTCCAAAGAGCCGTCAAGACGGGGCTCGCTTAATCCTGCTGTTGTGGCGGACGGCATGATGGCAATGTCAGCGGCTGGCACACGTGCGATAGCAGCGAACAACGCCAAAACCAAGCACGCCCGCGCGTTACGCGTCCGCTGATCCGGAGGAACGCAGGAACGGAGACTTGGCTCGGTCGTCACGGAAGTCGTGGCGGCACGCAGGTTCGCGCAAGTGGCGGATTCGGACTGAAAACGATCCATTGATTGGCGGTACGTTCGCCCGATATGCCAATACCGCTACCGCACCGACAAGCCGAATGGCCCTGTCCCCCCAGCTGGTTCGAATTTCGAGAAGAATTCACTCAACGCAGAACGGCTGCCGTCAAGTTTGACGACTCCATTATCGACACCTTGCTCGAAGCTCGATTCGCCGACCGCCCACGCGCTGAGAAATGCGCGCGGAAATCTAACGACCGCGTCGCAAGCAGCAGGCAAGCGGTGATGGTATTGACAAACACCGCGTCGAATTTCGAGACCGCAGCTTTCATCGGTATCGGTCGATACAAAGCCCATGGTGAGTCTGGTATCGGCACAGTCCTCGGCCCGCAACCGAACCGTCATGAGTTCAAGCAGCGCGCCAGTCGGATAGTTGCGGGCCTGTTCGGATTGAATGCGGTGACCAGATCGCACTTCGCCAAGTGTATTTTCCAATTCGAGGGCCTGGCAAAGCCCCCAGTTTCGCCACGTGCTGTTCTTTTGCCGATAGCCCCAGGCCCGCAGTGCCGTCGCCTTTATCTTGCGGGCTTCCATATCATTGGGATCGGCACGCACCGCCCAGGTCGTCACGTCCGCCGCCCACTGAAATTCCTCTCGATCAATCGCGCCGCACGCTTCAGCAAGGATAGCATCCCGCCCGCCCATCATGCGGACATAGTGCCGCGCTCTATCGCGCCAGGCGAGCGGATCAAGCTCGACCGCGTCGCCCTGAAACCATCCAACATACCCGGCATACACGCTGCGCACGGAATGCTTATAGCTCCCGTAGAATTCGCCCAGCCACGGGTGATCCCGCAGGTGACTTGGCATTGTAACTTTGTCGGCCAGTTCATCCCAAGTGTAGCCTTTGTTGATCCAGCGCACGGCTTGGTCATGGAGGTGCTGGATTGCGTCGCGGTAGGCGGTCAGAACCTCCTCTACGGCATCGGCGCCGTTGATTGTTGGACCGTGATGAGGAATGAGGACTTCGGCTTTGAACGCCCTCAATCGGTCGATGCCTTTCGCCCACTGCATCGGATTTCGAAACGGCGTACCACGCAGCGCATACACGTTTGGGAATGTCATTCCTTGAATGACGTCAGCCGATATCAGGACTTTTTCCCCTGGCAGCCAGACGACACAATGATCGTCCGTCTCGCTGGGCACATGGACAATCTGCAGCTCAACTCCAGCGACGGTGAGATCCAGCCTGTCGTTCAGAGTTCGTGTCGGATTAACAAACCCCGCTTTGCCGCGTCGAGGCGGCGCCCCTACCGCACTGCCAAAGCTTCCGTCGGGCCCGAAACCCAGATGCGCGCCGAATTGGAAGGAACCGCGGCGGTTGCGGATCGGCGCGAGGATACCTCCATCACGAAGCAAATTTGGAGTCAGGTCCTCATGCCCGATCACCTCCACCTTGCCCGACTTAATATCGTGTTCAGAAACGAAGCTAAAAATTCCGCTTACATGATCATTGTGGAAATGCGTTATGATTACTGTTTTGATGGGAAGGTCGGTAATCTCCCTGAATGCGGCCGCAGCCTCGCTTCCTGGCAGCTCACCGCTCAACGTGTCGACCAGAATTGCACTGTCGCGACCTACGATCAAAGTGCAATTGGAGCCGGTGAAACAATGCGCGGTGTGAATATGGCCGCGCGTCGTGATGATCCGCGGCGTTTCATAACGCGCCATTTGTGCCGCGAGATCAGGATGTACTTGAGGACTGGCCGCATCGTTTGTGGACATCAAGGCTCTCCTCCAATGCATACGAATGAGCGATAGACTGAGTTGGCTGGATGGCAGCGGATAACCCGCAATTCGAAGACCCAGGTAAATTTATGTGCACCCGCCACAGGATGTTATAAGACAAACTCCTTTGCAGTCTTATTCATCCCAAGTTTATCATGCCTTCAATGGGAACCGCAAAGCCGGTTCCCATTGAAGGCACAAAGGTGATCACCCCTAAAGTGGTGAGTAACCTGCTTTTCATCGGGATCTTTCCGATTCCGATGAAAACCAGAACGTCGCTCTAGTCCGCGCTATCGACCGGTTCACTTCTGCTTCCAATTTCCACCGCTTCATAAATCGATTCTTGAGCGGTAAAGCTGACCAGATCACTTACGGTCAGCCTCGTGCTGTTGCGTTCGAATGCCTCAATGTAGTTGATCGCGACGTTTGAGTGCTCGCGCATCATCGCCTCGGCGCGGCTGCCTTCGCCTTTGCTGATCGCTTGATAGATGACCTTATGCTGAGAATTGCCCAGCTTGGCCCGGAACAGGCCCGCTTCGCCATTCAACGCATTTTGATCAAACACCATGGATCCGGCACGTAGCATTGGCAAATGGCTGATTCGATTGCATGAGAAGGCAACGTAAGCATTGCCGCAATGGCGAAGTATTGTCGTATGAAACTTCACGTTGGCTTGATGCAAACGGCCAACGAGCTCGCGGCTCAAGTGCCCGGTTGCAAGCAATTGATCCATTTCCTCAATCGCTTCGATTAGCGGGGCCGTTTCCTTTTCGCAGACCCGCCGCTCGGCCATCAGCCGTGCCGCAAGCCCCTCAAGATGACCACGCACCTGCACGGCTTGACGAATGTCGTCGACCGTGATGTTCTGGGCGACGTAACCGCGCCCACCGCCCTTGCGGATCAGCCCTTCTTGCTCAAGTTTGCGCAAGGCCAACCTCACAGGCGTTCGGGATACGCTGTGCTGCTTACAAAGACTGGCCTCAGTGATCCGTTCGTTTGGGGCAAAATCCCCGGCAAAAATTCGGTCTCGAATTTCATCTGCCAGCGAAACGTCGATTGATTTCATTTTCTCCGCTTCTGTTTTCCGGGGACATCAAGGACCGGCTTCCCCGGCTGGGACGTCGTTTGATCGTGCTCAATCAAAACCGGCGTATAACCCTATGCCCGCTCCCAGGGCCAGTTGAACCCAGGGCCAGTTGAACCCAGGGCCAGTTGAACCCAGGGCCAGTTGAACCCAGGGCCAGTTGAACCTGGACCGCGCTATTCGGTATCGCGGCCGAGGCTTCGCGGGCCACCAGACCAAGGCCAGAGCGATGGTCGCTTCGGATCTCGGATCGACCGCGACGCTGGACACATTAGCATCGGGCGACATCAGCGCGACCTGCAAAATCGTCAACGAATTGACGGTTTATGGTTCCCGAATTCGAGATCTTCGACCCGCTGACCCCAATCGAACAATCGGTCTTGACGTATAGTTTGGGATCCCATAGCCTCTGTCAACCCCCGACCGGCACGGACAACTACCTGAACGAGGGGTGTCCACGGGATCCCAGAGTGGATCGCTCGCCGGCGGTGAATGATTTAGGGGAGGACTGAGCATGTTGAAGGCTTGGCTCGTTGCTGGCGCCATTGGATTAGGCGCCAACCTGTTCCAGACAATTTCACCAGCAGTCGCAGAAGAGCTTTCGGTCGCGACTTTCGTTCCGCCGCAGCATCACACCAATAAGGTGATGTTCAAGTGGTTTGGGGAAGAGTTGGCAAAAAGGTCGGGCGGCACATTGAAGATGAAGCTGTACCCATCGGGCCAGCTCGGTGCCGGACCGGTGCAGCAGTACAAGCGGGCGGTTGAAGGCGTCGCGGACATTACATTTGGCGTGGCCGCCTATACTCCCGCGATCTTTCCGAAAACAATGTTAGCGATCCTTCCGGGGGCCGCAAAAAATGCCGATGATTCCACACGACGCATCTGGGCGAATTTTGACAAATATTTCGCCGACGAGTTTTCGGATGTGAAGGTTCTCGCAGTGGCCACCGTCGCTGGCAGCCTGTTCGTTGCCACACGGGACGTTTCGACCATGAAGGGACTGAAAGGTGCCAAGCTCGTGCCTTTTGCGGCCATGACCTCGCCGATCGTGAAGGCGCTCGGCGCGGTGCCCGTCCAGATGCCGGTGACCAAAATGTACACCGGTCTCGGCACCGGCACGATCGACGCGACGACGGCTTCCTACAATAACGTCACTCCGCCTTGGAATTTCTGGGATGTGGCCAGCCATGTGGTTGAAAACGTCCCGATTAGTTTCGCTGTCACCTACGCGATCATGAACAAAGAGAGCTACCAGAGACTTTCAAAGGAGCATCGAGCAATTGTCGACGCGCTAGCCGGGCTGCCGATGTCGCTCAAAGGTGCGGAATCCTTTGACGGAGCAGATGAGCGTTCCAAACAGCTGATTGCGAAAGCCAAGAAAGGTTATAAGTGGATCGTTGTTTCGGATAAAGAGCGCGCAAAAATGGACGCCGCTGTAGCGGAGGGCGTCGAAAAGATCTTCGCGGATTACGAAAAAAGGGGAATCAAGAACGCTCGGGAGATCTACCAGGCGCTCAATCGCTAGATCGCAGCTAGGTCGCGTGCACCCCGGATTTGGGCTCAGGCATTGAGCCGGCACTGGTCCGGGGCGCAGCCGTTAGGGTCCGTCGCGCCAACCAGCAGAGAACCTTGCCATGGCGGTTTTCGTCCCGACCAACAAATCTGTGGAAGCATTTGAGGGGATTCACCTTTATCACGGTGATATCTCGAATTGCTCGATGCGTGTCCGCATGACGCTGATCGAGAAAGGCTTGCCCTGGACCAGCCATCACCTCGACCTAAAGCAGAAAGAAAACATTTCCGACGCGTACTTCGGCATCAACCCGAACGGTTTGGTTCCGACATTGATCGACAACGGTGTCGTCCATATCGAGTCCAACGATATCATCGATTATCTCGACAAAACCTATCCTGAACCCTCACTGCGTACGGCCGGAAACGACGACGAGATGCTCGAGTGGCTTCGTCTTGCTGCATCCATCCATGTGCCTGCGGTCAAGCCGTACGTCTACGCGACCAAGATGCAGAATAAACTGAAGAAGACTGCCGAAGAGCAAAAAAAATACGATGCGCTCCAAACCAATGAAGAGCTAAAAAGTTTTCATGCGAAGCATGCCGGCAGCAGCGCCTTTGGCGAGGAGGACATCGCCAGGGCGAAGCAGACGCTTGAGCAGTGCTTTGCGAAACTCGACAAGACACTGGCGGACCGCAAATGGATCATGGGTGAACACTTCACCTTAGCCGATATATCCTGGATCCCGCTGCACTTCGTGCTCGTTGGCTGCGGTTTCCCATTCGAGAGTTACCCGAATGTTTCACGGTGGGCCGCGGGGTTTCAGGATAAAGATTGCTTCCGGGATGGCATCCTCAAGTGGTGCCCAGATTTCTCAAAGGTCTGAGCTGACGGTTGGCCGGAGGACGTTCAATGTCACAGGGGGAGAACATTGACAGGCCGATAGTTCAACCTCCCGCCGGCCTTGTTTGGCTCGACACCATTATCGTGTGGATCTCTTTGATTGTCGGAGGGCTGGCGCTTACCTTCATGACCGTATTTTCGGTCTGGAATGTGCTGATTATGCGCAAGGCGCTGAATTCCCCCATCCTTGGCGCAGAAGATCTGTTGATCCTGTCGCTGGTGGTAATGGTTGCGGTATCAATCCCGCTCGGGGGACGGACAGGTGCACATATCGAGATCGAGGTCCTGGAATCCCGTATGTCGGCGGGATTTGCCAAGTGGTCGATGATCCTCGTTAAACTCACTGGCGTGGCGCTTCTTGTCACCATGGCGTGGCGACTCTGGCATTCGGGTCAAAACGCGGTGCGTTTCGGAGAAACGACGCAGCAATTGCTGATTTCATTTGAGCCGTTTTACTACCTGCTTGCCGTTTCAGTGGCGCTTTACGCTTTGGTTCTGGCGCTCGATATCTGGCAGCTGTTACGCTCGGACAAAGTCGTGTTGCTCAAGATCAGCGATGGGCTGCCATGATCAGCATGTCGCTGCTTGGATTGGTGGGGCTTGTCTCGCTATTCGCTTTGCTGGCACTGCGTATGCCCGTTGCGCTGTCGATGCTGAGTGTGGGCTTCGTCGGCACGGTTGTCGCCAATGCCAACAAGTTTCTATTGCTTGGTATGCCGTCCGAGCAGGCGTGGGCGCGCGGTTGGAGAACTGCCTTCTCCAATATTTCCGGCGAAGCATTTGAGGCTGCCTCTACCTACAATCTGCTCGTCATTCCGATGTTCGTATTGATGGGCAATCTAGCCGGCGTGTCCGGCATGTCGAACGATCTGTTCAAGGCCGCCTATCGCTGGATGGGCCACTTGCGCGGCGGCCTGGCCTCCGCCACCATTGCGGCCTGCGCCGGCTTTGCCGCATTGTCCGGCTCGTCGCTGGCTTCGGCCGTCACCATGGGCCGTGTCGCGCTGCCGGAAATGCGGCGCTACAAATATGATGATAGTCTGGCGACGGGGGCGGTCGCTGCTGGCGGAACGCTTGGCTTCCTGATTCCGCCGTCGGGTGGAATGATCATCTATGCGGTGCTGACTGAGCAAAGCATTGGTCGGCTGTTCATGGCCGGCGTTTTCCCCGGCATTATTCTAACGTTGCTGTTTATTGGGGCGATCTATTTTGTGGTCGCGCGCAACCCCGATGCGGGGCCTGCCGGTGAGCGGGCGCAGTCGCCGGAGCGCTGGTCCTCGCTTGTCGGTGCAATCCCCATTTTCGCCGTTGTCGGCATTACAATCGGCGGCATGTATACGGGCTTCTTCACACCTGTCGAGGCATCGTCTGTGGGCGCATTCTTGACCTTTGTGGTTGCTGCTTTGCGGCGAACGTTGTCGCTGCGCGCGCTGCGCACGGTCGTGTTGGAAACGATGAAGGCGACGGCAACCGTGTTTTTGATCATCATCGGTGCATTTGTCTTCATTCCGTTCATGTCCTTGACCGAGCTTCCGGGCCATCTGGTTGCATTTCTGACCAGTCTCCCGATCGGTGAAATCGGAATCCTCGTTATTATTGTCTTGACTTACATGTTCTTGGGAACATTTTTGGAAAGCATTGCGATGCTGGTGCTCACCCTGCCGGTGGTCATGCCAATTGCCACGGCATTGGGATGGGACCTCATTTGGTTTGGCATTATTGTCGTGATTGTGCTCGAGATGGGGATGATTTCGCCACCCGTCGGCATCAATGTATTTGTGGTAAAGTCGATCGCGCCGGATGTGCCGATGGCCAGAATATTCTCCGGCATCTGGCCCTTCTGGTTTGCGATGGCGGTCATGATCGGGCTGCTGGTACTGTTTCCGCAGATCGCAAC
This sequence comes from Hyphomicrobiaceae bacterium, assembly GCA_965223035.1. Lineage (GTDB taxonomy): Bacteria > Pseudomonadota > Alphaproteobacteria > Rhizobiales > Hyphomicrobiaceae > CAMDPA01. Next base: position 5,806,070 of record OZ244980.1, read on the forward strand.
GTTTTTGCCGCAGACCATGGTCGGGACCTAGATCAGCTGGAGTGCTAAAGCGTGACAGGACAGGATCGCACGCACTTCGAACAACACTGCGTTGAGGGCAATGCCTCGGACGCCGATGGCGAGCTGGAGGCCATAAGAGAACTTACATGAGAGAACTTACATGAGAGAACTTACATGAGGGAACTTAAATGGGTCACGGTTCAACCGTGAGTCGGGAGGAATGCCATGTACAGACTTTATCACCATGGCTCGTCGGTGTGTGCAGCCAAGGTGCGGTTCGCAATGGCCGAAAAACAGCTCAAATGGGAAGGGATCTATATCGACATCCTCAAAGGCGAGCAATTCGCGCCGGACTATCTGAAACTCAATCCGAAAGGCGTGGTCCCAACGCTTGTGCATGATGAACTCGTGATTCCCGATTCAACGGTCATCTGTGAATACCTCGACCACATCGAGCCGGAGACCAGTTTGCACCCGCAGGACCCGTGGGAGCATGCCCAGGTCCGATACTGGACTAAGGCGGTCGATGAAGACCTGCATCCGGCCTGCGGTGCCGTGACATTTGTGTGCTCACACCGACATACGGTGATGAGACTTGGCAAGGAAAAGCTCGATGAGTTCTTGGCGTCCACACCAAGCCAATCGGTGACCTCCGACTGGAAAGCGCAAAAACGGGCGTTTGTGCTGCAGGGCTTCGAGGCACCTGGGGCCGCCGACAAGGTGCGCCTGTATGATACCTATCTGCACAAAATGGAGGCGGCGCTCGCCGAAAGCAGCTGGCTTGTCGGCAACCGCTTCACGATCGCTGACGTCGCCCTGACCCCGTACGTGACGCGTCTGGCGATGATGAGCATGGAAGGCCTGTGGGAGGGAGGGCGGCTACCAAAGTTGGCCGCTTGGTACCATCGCATCAAGGCAAGACCAGCATTCAAGCCATGCTTTCTGGACTGGATCCCCGATGATCTGAGCCGCGACTTGCGGGAGAACGGCGCTAAGAGCTGGCCGGAGGTCGCAAATATTCTGGGAATTCGTGCAGCTTGAGGAGGAGACAATCATGGCGAGATTATCAGGCAAGCGAGCAATTATCACCGGAGCCGCCCAGGGCATTGGTGCCATCTTGGCCAAGCGTCTCGCGGAAGAGGGCGCGGCGGTGCTGGTGACAGATATTCAAGACACCTCAGACGCGGTTGCGACAATCACGGCGGCTGGTCATCGAGCGATAGGAATGAAAGTCAATGTGACGTCTAACGACGAGCTCGGAAGAATGGTGCAATATGCTGAAACCGAACTCGGTGGGGTCGATATCCTCGTCAACAATGCATCGATATTCGCGACCATTGAGCCCAAGCCATTCTTCCAAATCGACGAGGACGAATTCGATCGCATTATGACGGTCAATGTGCGCGGCGTCCATCAGACAACGAAAGCCGTGCTACCGGCAATGCTCAAAGCAGGCGGTGGCAAAATCGTCAATATCGCTTCCGGCACGTTCTACTATGGGCCGCCGGGCCTGTCGCACTACACCGCGTCCAAAGGCGCGGTTATTGCGCTCACGCGCTGCCACGGGCGCGAGCTGGGCGACAAGAACATCCAGGTCAACGCCATTGCTCCCGGCCTAACGGAAAGCGAGGGGGTGAAGGCGAATCCCGGCTTTGACCCAGCACGCGGGCCCACTATCGCGTCCCGATCGATAAAGCGAGACATGGTTCCGGAAGATCTGCTGGGAACGCTGATCTATTTGTGCTCGTCTGACAGCGACTTTGTCACAGGTCAAACGCTCAATGTGGATGGCGGCAAGGTCAACGTCTGAGGCACCGTTGCGTGGGGCGGGCGGTGTCAATTGAACGATACCGGTCAATGGGTCATATGACTGAAAAGCTGATTGTTTAGCTTTTCATTATGGGCTGCAACCATCCCGCTTCCCCGCCCGCGCACCCAATGGCACGCTTGTGTCGGTGGCCGGGCGGAGGAACCGGCCGGCATGTTACCTGTCCTATCGCCTAGAGCAACCTGCCTTTAATCGGAATCGGAACGATCCCGATTAAAGGCGCGATGATCTAGAGCGGGCACACGCTACGGTCCAAATGCCAATCGCGGCAGGAACAATGCGATTTCGGGGAACGCCACCAGGATTGCCAAACACACGCCCATCGCAATCCAGAACGGCCAGATGCCCGCGAAGATCACCGTCATCGGAATGTGCGGCGCGACGCCCTTGACCATGAACACGTTGACGCCGACGGGCGGACTGATCAGCCCCATCTCCAAAACGATCACCGTAATGACGCCGAACCAGATGAGGCTCATCCCCATTTGCTCCATCAACGGAAACACAATGGGTAGGGTGAGAACCAGCATGGCCAGCCCTTCGAGGAAGGTGCCCAGCACTGCATATGTCACCAGCACGATGATAATGACCCCAAGGTTGCCGACATCGAGACTGGTCAGGAACCCCACGACCTTTTCGGGAACCCCCGACAGCGCCATGAAAGGAATAAACACGTGGGCGGCGATCAAGATCATGAACGAGGTGGCCGTGGTGCGCAGCGTGTGCAAGGTGACTTGGTCGAGCCTGAGATTAGCAATGGCCCTGTAAAGCGTGGTCACGACGACGTTTCGGCGCGCAGCCACGGCTGAGTTAGCGCCTGCCGATGCGGATTTAGCTGCGCGAAGCTCTGTGATTGCCCCTTTCACTAACGCCACAATGAAAGTTAGAAAGGCACCAATGCCAGCCGCCTCCACCGGCGTGAAAACGCCCGTATAGATGCCACCGATGGTGACGATCACGATGCCGATCAGCACGGCCGCACCCTGCAGGGAGGCCAACCGCTCAGCCCAACTGGTTCGTTCGCCGGCCGGACCTGCATCGCGATCGATCCGTGTGACGATGAAGATCGCAACCAAAAACAGCGATGTTAGCAACAACCCCGGCAGGATTCCGGCAATAAACAGTTGCCCCACGGACACTTCGGTCAGCACGGCGTAAATGATCATGCCGGTCGACGGCGGAATGAGAATGCCGAGCGTACCGCCCGCGGCCACGCTACCGGCAGCCAGCGACGGGCTGTACTTATAGCGTTCCATCTCGGGCAGCGCCACTCGGCCCATGGTGACGGCACCGGCGACGGAAGATCCACTCACGGCGGCAAATCCCGCGCAGCCGACGATGGTCGCGGAGGCGAGCCCGCCGCGCAGATGCCCCATCCAGGCATAGGCGGCCTTATAGAGATCGCGGCTCATGCCAGAGACGCCCGCCAGATTGCCCATCAGAATGAACATCGGGATGATCGACAACGTCTGGAACGTCGCGATATCCATCGTCTCAGTACTGAGCGTTACCAAGGCCTGCTGTTGACCGGCGATCCAGTAGATCCCCACAAAGCCGACGATCAGCATGGAGATCGCAACCGGCATGCGCAGGAACAACAGCGTGAACATGGCAATCAGCCCGACCAGCCCGATCTGGGCATCAGAGAGCTCCATCGTCGTCCCCTCTGAAGAGCCGCGCTTGTTCCTGGCCAATCTCCTTGCCTTGTATCAGCCGCAACGCCTCCAGGATAAGAACGACACCATATAAGGCGATTCCGAATCCCAGGACGTAGAAGAACGGCTCGTAGGACACGCCGAGCGTCGTTGTCGCCTCACCGTTTTCGACCGCTTCGGGGCCGTCTTTGAACAGCTGAATGGCCAGCACCATGATCATCACGAAGCCGGCGAGCCGCGTTATGATCTCCAAAACGTGCAGCGCCGATTTGCTGATCATACCGTCGATGATCTCCACGGCGATTTGGCCGCCTGAGCGGCCGCTATAGGCAATCGTGAACGAGATCACGAGCACCAGCAGAATTTGGCCTAAATCGACGAAGCCGTGTATGGGATTTGCGAAAACGTAGCGCATCAACACGTGGGTGAACGTCAGGCCCACCATCAAGCACAGCAGGATGCCGCCGACCCACATCGCCAGATTGCGCAAGAACCAGTCGAAAACGGAGAGGAAACCCGTCGCTTCACCGGCGTCCGCGGGCTCACCCCCCTTGGAGTCAACGTCGTCCATCTATGACACTCCAAGCGGGGCGAGCACGGGGTTTTAGATTATTGGATCAGTTGATCGTAGATCTTTCTTGCCGGAATGCCTTTTTTCTCCGCCGCATCGAGCTCGGCCCGTACCGTCTTATCGGTCAATCGATCAAATGCCGCAGCCTCCTCATCGCTCAGATTGATCATCGTCAAGCCCGACTGCGTTTTCGCCTTCTTGTAGGCGATTTCATCGGCCTTGCCCCAGACCCGCGACGCATTGATCGAGAACTCGCGCCCAGTATGTTTTTCGATCACGGCTTTATGCTCGGCTGACAGTTTTGCCCAACTTTTCTTATTGACCATCAGGAAAAACAGTGAGGCGGGGCTCTTCATGCCGATGGTCACGTAGCTCGCCGGTTCATGCAGATTCCACGGCCGATATAGCGCGGCGGGGGCGATGTAGACGGCGTCGACGGTCCCTTTCTGCAGCGCGTCGTAAGTCTGGGTCACTGGGATTTGCTCAGCTTTTGCGCCCCAAGCCTCGATCTGCGGAATGTCAAACTTGGACGAGACCCGCACGATCATACCTTTCAGATCGGATGGCTTGCGGATCGGCTTTTTTGACATCAACACCGAGGTCCAGTTAGCCCAGATACCCAACACCTTGAAGTCTTTGAACTCATCGGCCAAGTGCGTGTCATAGACGGACCAGACCCGCTTGGCGACCTCCTCCGCGGTGCGACCGACGCCGGGCCGACCGGCGATCATCGTCTTCGGAAACAAGTCAGGCGTGTAGACGATGACACCAAAGCCGATATCGAAAACACCCCGCCTCGTCCGCTTGTATTGCGCCAACGGGCCCTTTCCAAGTTTTCCGCTGTCGAAAATCTTGATGGTCAGATCACCGCCGCTTTCCTTTTTGATTTTTTCCGCCAGCGGCACGAAAACACCCCCGTGCATGGGATGTTTGGGCGACATGAAGTGTCCAAGCTTCAATTCGGTGGCCAATGTGCCGGTGGCGAGCATGCCGGCAGCTGTCGCAGTTGCCAAAGCATACGTGATCATGGCTCTCATCAGCTCTCTCCCTTTGGTGTTGTTCAGCCGGTTTATCGCAATCGCGATCCCGGCCCGTCTTAGTACTGTGCTCTGTAGGGCCGCTTGAGCCGTTCAGCCCATCCGCCCGCAACTGTAGACGACATCGCAGATGGGATCAAAGCAGATTTCTCGGGTTGCCGCGATCCGGTTATGTTGATCACAGTCGTTAGCGCCCACAGACCACGGACCATCTCGCACGCTGCGCGAGCCCTCGCAACCGTCGTGCGCACGGCAAACGGGAAACGACCCGCGGATGGATCGGCCGCAGTGTCGGCTTTCGCCGCAATCAACTGGCAAATTGCTGCGGCGCAACGCGCCGTCGACGAGGGCAAATTGTAAAAATCCCGAACCAGGCCCAGATCATCGTGCCTGAGGCGTAGATTAAGCTTTTGGCGTTCACCGGAACCCGATGATGGGCATCCTCCCGATTCCCCAAAAAGCAACTTGCCCTGACGACGAACGCCTTCCGCGTCCGCTAACCGCGACGCCACCATGTGGTAGCTCCCGCCTCGAGCAGGTCCACCTTTGGCGGATTCCCGCCCGGCCACCCAATGGCACGCTTGTGAGAGTGACCGGGTTGAAGAGCGGGATGGTTCCCGCTCACATCGGAACGCGCTAATTCCTGCGTGAAAAGCCATTCCAGCTCGTCGTAAATATGGCGCCCATGTTCATCTTATAGGCGGCAGTCTTCAGATCCTCTGGAACATTGCCCCGAAAGATGAACGGCCCGGGGTTTGCAATTGCCGATATGTTGGGAAAGTACTTGGCCGCCGTGCCCGAAAGGTGGACCGCCAACGCCTTGCTGTCTTCGAATACCTCGTGGATGACGATTTGATCGCCCTTTTCCGAAACGGAGATTTCATACTTCATTAATCCCGGCTCATTTGCCTCAAGCACATCGCCGACAGCCTGATAGGTCGCCACCAGTTGTGCACTCATACCTGGTTTGGCGGTCCAAACGTATACGAGATCAATTTCCTTGTTGTTGCCACCGGCGTGCAAGCCCGTTGCACCCACAAGCGCCAAACCTCCGGCGGCTAGAACGGCCGCCAATACCTTCTTAGCGCGGTCCATCCACTGCCCGGCCGCCAGATATTTGCGATCAATCATTGGGTTTCTCCTTGAACGTTGTGCCAGCACGGTCAATCCGCCGTCTGTGGTTTTTTATTGGACCAATCGGTCCATAAATGTCAACAACTTTTTGGACCAACTGTTCCAATTATCTTCGAGCCGTGCTAGACAGCGTCCATGAACAGGGACATCACAAACGAACCACCAGGCCGCGGAAGGCCCCGAAAGTTTGACGAAGAAGCCGTGCTTGATGCGCTTACGGATCTGTTTTGGGACAAGGGCTACGAGGCGACTTCGATGAACGACATTCTCGAAGTCTCTGGACTGCGAAAATCCAGCCTCTACAGCACCTTCGGGTCGAAGAAAGGCCTCTTCCGGCGTATCCTTGACCGCTATGTCGAAACCCGCATGGAGGGATTTGCCGACATGGCGGAGGCAAGCGACGCGGCGGGCCTCGAGGCGCTCCACACCTTCCTTGATGCTGTCTTCGCCTTTGGCCGCGCGGGATGTCTTGCCGTCAACACGACGACGGAACTCGGCACCAGCGATCCCGCGGTCAGCGCTTTGGCTCGCGTGTACCGCGACCGGATACGGGCCGCGCTTTACAAGGTTGTCTCGGCCGCGACCCAATCCAGTGGGCTAGCTGCGGATCTCGTCGGTGCACGAACCGAATTGCTGCTTGGTTTCCTTTTGGGATATGCGGTCGCAGCACGCACAGGCGCCGACAGTTCGGAGATCAACGGTTTGGCTGCAGCTGCCCATCAGATTGTTGAGTCCTGGAAGGTTTAAAACAATCATCCCTATCCATTTCACGTTGGCGCTGGTTGCCCGAAACAAGCAGGCAGCTCGATCATCGCAATCATGCGCGCGGTGACAATCTTGGCGTAGGAGCGGTGCACGGGCATCGTATCGAGGCCGGCAGGATTTGGGCCAGCAATTGCATGACAGCAGGTCCGCCTCTGGCGGACTCGCTGTGCCGGCCCGCCCCGCCGCTTTGAGATGCCTCACATAGAGCAACCTGCCTTTGATCGGAATCGGAACGATCCCGATCAAAGGCAGAAAGTTGCTCTCCACTTTAACAGCGATCATCTTTGCGCCTTAAATCGGAACCGGCGCAATTGGAATCGGCGTTGCGGTCCCGATTTAAGGCGCGATGATCTAGCGTCGACAATCGACCAACGGTTGGTGGCGGTGCGGCGTGCCGACCGCGGCCGCGGCATCAGCCTGAGCTATCGCTTGCGCGTGCCAGTTCGTCCGCCTCGAGTTCGTTTGCCTCGAGGTTTTGGCCGACCGACATCGCGCAAATGCGGGACAGATGGACAAACGGCAGGCCCGTCTCATCGGCCCAGGCGTTGAATTGCGCTTGAACCTTGGCGAGGTCGCGCTTCGACTTGACCTCTTCTGCGACGTCGAGACCCGCGTCACGGAGACAGGCGACGACATCCTTCGATGTCACGAAGCCGTCCCATCCTAGGAAACGCAGCAGCATCTGGCCGCTGTTGCCGCCGAGACGTTGACCACGTTTGGCGAGGATGTCGAGCAACCCGATTTCGTCGGTTGACGGCCATTGGGCCAGAAACCGGCCGAAACTGCCATGCTCGCGCGCAATCTCCTGAACGAATTGGGCGTTCGCCTGCACCGACATAATTTTGGCCGCGTTACGTACGATCCGCGTGTCCTTGGTGAGGCCGTCCCAGTAGTGGTCGGGTTGAACCAGGAGTCGGCCCGGAACAAAACCGAAAAACGCCTCCTCGAACCCCGGCCACTTCGCATCGATCACGCTCCACGCGAACCCCGCCGAAAACACACGCTTGGTCATTTCCGCGAGAACGCGGTCGTCGGTGATCCGGGCGAGCGCTTGCTGATCGGGCTTCGCCGGCAACAGCTGCGCCAAGGCCTTGGCGCCGCCCTTGCGCATCTCAGCGCGCGCCCGGATCGTCTTGAACGAGGTCATAGCCGAAACACCTCTCATCCCCGCGTCGACCAACAGCCCGTCGGAACCGGGCCTGGCGCGAGAGTATAGCAGACAACGAACGCCATCGGATGCAAATCGGGTGTTACCCATCACGCCCGACTCACCCAGTTGGGCCGGACGTCCGATTGCGGCGTGGCGTGTGCTCGACAACAGACGGAACCATGCTGTGCCAGATACGGTCATCGCGTCGATCCGAACTTGTCTGGCGCGCTTCGGGCCGGCCACCGCGCAGCCCAAGTAGACGTGTGGGAAGCAACAGGCGAGCACACACAACGCTATCGTCGCCGCGCCATGTACGCCAAATAGGATATGAGGTGATCCAGGTCCGCCTCGGGCAGGAGCGCCTCGTCAAAACCGGTCATCTGCTGTTCCGGCCAGACGCGAACGGACCTGGGATCGCGGATCGCCTTCTCTAACCCTTGGATCGTCATGTACCCCGTGGGGCCCATTGGCTGCGCGAGATCCGGTCCTGTCGTGGCGTCGCCTGCGCCATGCATCTTGCGGCAGGCTAGGCGGTGCTTCACGAACACGCCGAGGCCCGCCGCTCCGGCGCGTTTGCCGGCAACGACGACGCCACGGCCGGCGGCGCTCGGGGCTTTGGGCGCCGGACAAGGATGAAAGGGCATAGGGCCACTGCTCGGGACCGGCATCGGAGCGCTCCGGAAATTGCCAGACCTCAAAGAAGGGTCCCGCCGATGTTGGCTTGTTCGGCAGTTGCGGCCAAGGTTGGCGCGGGTTTTCGATTGCCAGCCAAGGTCTTGAACCACCGGGCCTCGCCTGCTCGACCAGGGCAGCGGGATTTTATGAAACGAAGCCGTCTTCGGCCCGCGCCTCGGTTGTCTCGATTGCATCCAGGACCGCGCCAAGGGGTTTGTGCAGCGGGATCGCCTTGTAGGGCATGGTTCGGTTGTCAGCGACATCGCGCGAATGTCTCAGTACTTTGACGTCCGATCTGGCGAGCAACTGTAATGGGGAAAAGTCAGGGCGAGAAGGTCCGACGGACAAAATGAGCGTGGCCTGGTTGCTGCCACCGCCGTCGTGCTAAAGGCAGAGTAGATTATCGACGCAAATGCGATTGCGCGGTTCAGTTCATCCTCTGGGGTGATGTGGATGCACGACGTCGTCGACCATGGGTCCTAACGGCGACGGCTCGAAACAATCCTAAAGTCCAAAATACCTCACGGCTGAAATATCCCAATCATACAGCAACTGCATCACCAATCAGTATCATCGAAGACAGCGGTTTTCGGCCGGTTTTCACGATGCGCTGCACGATGGAAAATCGCCGGCGTCACACGAATTCCTACAACCGATTCCCTATCGCCAAGCGGCGTCCGAACCAAGAGGCTCATAGCCGGATCACTGAAGCCGAGCCGAAACCCCTTTGTGGCCCGCCCACTTGGGCAGACTGTCATTCATATCGAGGACTCGCGCGACATAGAATATGTGACATGAGGGCTTGAACGTCTCAGGGACGTTGGGTGGTGTGCCAAAGTCGAACAGCGACGGAAACCCAAGCCACATCCTTCTTCCTTCATCGGCGATGAGTGTGCCGCATAAACAGCAACTCACTTTGCAGGGTAGACGTCTTGCGGCCGTATTGACATGACCGTTGTAAAATCTCAAGTGATCGATACCGCTGATAAGTCTGATTTGGCGCTTATGAAAAATTGCCGCCCACTGCATCGGCGCGCCATGCAGCTTCTGGCACATGGCGCAGTGGCAGATTTTCGCGTCCACCGGATCGGAACACGCCTGATATCGAACCGTTCCACAGTGGCAACTCGCTTCGTATCTGGCCTCGACTTGCGTATCGTCGGCGCGCGCAAACAGTCGTTCGAGTTCATCCATTTGTTCGTCCCCACGGTCATCCCGGATCCGATGAGCTTACTCACCTTATTGTCAATTGAGGAGTGCACGATGATTAAGCATCCAGCAACATTTCCAGCGCTGCCACCGGCCGGTGACGACTGGCAATGGGTGGGGGCCGCCGCAGGTAAGGACTCGCGTGTTGGCTGGGCACAACGTATTCTGGTGCGAGGCAGAAGGCAGTGCCGCCATCGTCGATAACAATCGCAGGCTTGTCACAGCATGAACGTCGACAGATTATTGCGGCCATTTGGTGCAGCGGACGCTGACTGGATGATCTGGAGGGTGGGCCAATACGGTTTGCTGTTGACTCCGGACCGGATTCAACGTCGCCCCTGAGGAAGTTCGGCGCTTCCTAGCTCGATGTTTGGCAATACCATCAGATGAAGATCGGGAGCAGCCGGTACCGCAGCGGAACGGTCAGCCGGCCTCGTTCGTTCCATCGAAGCCTTCGATGACCAACAGATCGATGTCCGCCTTGCCCAGACGCAGAGCCCTGGCCGCCTGATAATCCGGCGATTGGTAGCAGGCGCATGCGGCATTGTAGCTTGGAAACTCAATGACCACGTGGCGGCTGCGTACGCGGCCTTCCATGACCCTATACTGGCCCGCTCGCACCAGGTAGCGCGCGCCGAATTTCCCGAACGCGGTCTGGCTGGCCACCATGTAGGGCTCGTAACCATCCGCATCGATCACATCGAGGTGCGCGATCCAATAGCCCTTGAGGGGAGCCGCGGCAGGCGGCGTGCCGATGGAAGACGGCTGTGGACCATCATAGCCCTCTACGATCAGGAAATCGCAGATCGCATGCCCTTCACGCAAAGCGTGGGCCTGCACGTACTCTGGCGACGAATATGCGGTCAACGCCAACGCATAAGACTCATACTCACGCAGCACATTGCGTGCACGCATCTGTCCTTCCATCACCTCGCGGCGACCGCCGCGCGCCAACAGCCTAGAGCCATTGGTCTTGTGCCACGCGTCCGCAGTGGTGCGGTACGCCTGGAACTCATCCATGTCGGGAACATCAAGATGCGGAATCCAATAACCCTTGGGCATACCTCCTCCTGCTTTCGGATCGTCCCGGTCATCGCTCGCACGAGCGCGTCTGTGGCCTGCTTCGGATCGGCGTGGCGATCGGCAGCGCCGGCGCAGCCTAGATCATTTCCACCTGCCGCGAAATCGCCTTGCCGGCTGGTTCCTGCACCCGGCCACCCATGAGATCGTGCCATTCGGCGGTCAGCTGAGGAGCGCGATGGGCTCCGCGAACGCTCAAACGGTTGAGCGGACCGGACCCGCGCCCGGGCGGGATAGGGCACGACCGATCGGAACCCTTGCGGCGACACGGTTTGCTGCCGGCCTTCATGGATAAGCAGCCCAATCGGGTGTGCCGGGAAACCCTCGCTTGACCGTTTTGCCGACTGGCCGCAAGCTAAGTGACGCTTAATCAAGCAGGCAATCCCTGGGAATTCAGCGGGTGTAACGGGCAGGGCTCATCGAGATGGCCGGGTTGCCGGACTACATTTTCGTTGGGGCGGGGATCAACAGCCTGGTTTGCGCCGCGCTGCTTGGTCAGCGCGACAACAAGGTGTTCGTGCTCGAACGCGAGGACCGTGCGGGCGGCTGCATCAAGTCGGGCGAGATCACCTTGCCGGGCTACACCCACGATCTGATGGCGGCGACGTTTGTGCTGTTCGTCACCTCGCCGGCGTACAGAGAGCTCGGAGCGAGTCTCACCCGCCATGGGTTGGAGTTCGCCCATACGTCGCATCCTACCGGCGTCGTCACACCGGATGGACGCAGTCTGGTGATGACGATGGATCGGTCGGCCAATGTCGCCCGCTTCAACCAGCTGGCCGCCGGGGACGGCGATCGCTACCGCTGCGAGGTTGAAGCGGTTGAGCGCGACGCGGAGCTGGTGTTCGGCGTGCTCGGCGGCGCGCCGTGGTCGTGGGCCACCGTCAATCTTTTGTTCCGCGAGATGCGGCGGCGCGGCCTGCGCGGGCTCGCGGCACGTTTGGGCGAATTCCTGCGACCGGGCCGGGGCTGGTTGGAGACGCAATTTCAGTCCGATCTGTTAAGGGACATGCTGGCGCCGTGGGTGCTGCATGTGGGGCTGGGTCCGGAGAGCGCCCTGTCCGGGGAGATGGCGCGCGTGATCGCATTCGCGCTTGAGTCCGCCGGCGCGCCGATCGCCAAGGGTGGCGCGGCGCGCGCCGTCAAGGCCTTCGAAGGTTTAATAGGGGAGCAGGCGGGCGAGGTGCGCACCGGCGCAGACGTCACCGAGGTGCTCGTCGACCATGGCCGCGCCGTGGGCGTGAAGCTTGCCAGCGGCGAGACGATCGAGGCGAAGCGGGGCGTTGTCTGCTCCGTGACGCCGACGCAGCTTTACAACCGGCTGCTTCCGGACACGGCGGTCGATCCGGCCGTCCTGGTGCACGCTGCAAACTATCGCTACGGTCGCGGCGATATGCAGATGCATTTCGCGCTGAAAAGCCCGCCGAAGTGGAAAAGCGCCGGCCTTGAAGAGGTGGCGCTGATCCATCTAACACCCGGCCTCGACGGCGTGTCGAAGGCGGTCAACGAATGCGAGCGCGGGTTGCTGCCGGAAGTACCGACGATCTGCGTCGGCCAGCCGCACGCGCTCGATCCCTCGCGCTGTCCACCCGGGGCGGGGATCATCTGGGTCCAGCTCCCGGAGGCGCCGCGTCACATCAAGGGAGACGCCGCCGGCAAGATCCAGGTGCCGGCCGACGGCACATGGCACGAGGCGGTCCGCGAAGCTTTCGCCGATCGGGTCGAAGCGATCCTGAACAACCACATCGATGGGCTCGAAGGCAATGTCCTCGCGCGCAAAAGCTACTCGCCGGCGGACCTGGAGGCGATCAACATCAACCTTGTCGGCGGCGACCCCTACGGCGGCTCGTGTGCGATTGACCAGTTCTTCATCTTGCGCCCGTTCCCCAACTCCGTGAACTACCAGACATCGATTAACGGCCTCTACCTGATCGGCGCCTCGACGCATCCGGGTCCAGGCCTAGGCGGCGGCTCGGGCTTCGCACTCGCTGAGCGTCTGAGCTGAGGTCAAAAATAATGGCTGCAGCATTTATCGCCTTGCGATGGCCCATTGATAGCGTTTCACAGTCAGCTGGAACCAACCTGCTCCGCCAGTCCATCCACCGACACCATCGTGGCATTGGACGGCGGGGGGAGTGGGCCGGCGAGGTTCATCCCCAAAGGCAGACAAAATCGAGACGGACCCATTCCATCGATTGCAACTTACCGCTTGCGATTGGAATTTTGGGCCTGTAGCGGGCGAAACTTGCATCGGAGAAAACTCAGATGGTCAACGAAAATAAGCGGAGCGGCGCTGCGATGCTTCTCGATCAGTTCGAGGCCGATGGTATCGACTGTCTGTTCGCATCCCCGATCGCGGCCATGGCGCCGATCTGGGAGGATTTGGTTCGTCGCGGCGATAGCCTGAAGCTGCGTTACTTGCGATGTCGGCACGAGGTACTCGCTGTTGCGGCCGCGTCCGGCTACTATCAGATCACGGGCCGACCCCAGGTGGTGTTTCTACCGACAAACTTGGGCGTGCAGAACGGATCCATGGCACTGCGCACAGCGATGCAAGAGCATGTGCCGATGGTCGCCCTTTCGGTCGACTCGCTGACCTGGGGTGAAAACCAGAAAACCGATCCGGGCCTTGAGTGGCCGTCCTTGCTTGGCCACGCCGCTGGTCCCGCGCGCTCAGGCGAAACCGTCGTCAAGTGGGCCAAGGAGGCAAAGACGCCATCGGATGTCGTGCACGAGTGGCGCCGCGCCCACCACATCGCCAACGCCATCCCACGCGGTCCGACCCTGGTTGAGATACCGGTCGATCTGCTCGTCGACGACGCGTTCGAGACCCAACCGCCCCCGCTGCCGGCGTCGACGGTGGTCGCGCCACCTGATGAGATCGAGATCCTGGCCGACATGCTTGCCGGTGCCGAAAATCCAATGATCCGCACCGGATACGCGGGACGCATGCCACAGGCGCGCGAAGCGTTGATCGAAATCGCGGAAAAGCTGGGTGCACCCGTGTACGAGTTTTTTATGCCGAACCACCACAATTTCCCGCGCAGCCACCGGCTGCATGGCGTGGGCGAATTCGAGGACGTTGTCGGCGAGGCCGATCTGGTCTTGTTGGCCGGCGTGGACGCGCCGTGGCATCCACCGACGCAGATATTGCGTCCCGGCTGCGAGGTTGTGCATGTGGCCGAGGACCCGCTGCGGCCGCGTGCGCCCTATTGGGGCTACGCAACCACCCGGACGCTTGCCGGCGATGTTGTGAGGAACCTGTGTGCTCTGGCCGAAGCCTTGCGAACCCGCGCCGACGCTCCGGCAGCACGGGCCGCCCGCTGGGAGCAACGGTTTGTCGAGCGACGAGCGGAAATCCGTGCACAGGCCGATCGCGTGTCGGCGACGGCCCAAGGCGTGGTGCCCGCATCAGATCTGTTCCGTGCCCTGCATGAGGCGCTTCCGGCAGACGCCATTATGGTCGACGAGATCGTTTGCCAAGGTGATGCCTTCCTCAACTTTCTGTTCGAGTCGAAGCCGTTCAAACAAATTCGTGGCTGGCACGGCGCATTAGGTACCGGGCTCGGCGTCGCGCTTGGCGTCAAGGTGGCTTGTCCGGACCAGATCGTCGTTTGCGTGATTGGTGATGGCGCTTGGCACTATAACCCGGTTCCGGCTGCTCTCGGCTTCGCACAGGAGCATGCGCTGCCGGTTTTTATCGTCGTCTGCAACAACGGTCAGTACAGATCGCAGACGGTTGATGTGGAAAAATTCTATCCCGACGGCGCGGCCGTCACTGAAAATAACTTCATCGGTAATGTGATCGCGCCGATGCCGGACTACCATAAGGCCGCGGACGGATATGGCGGGACCGGCGAACGCGTATCGCGCGCGGCTGATCTCACAGCGGCGATATCGCGAGGTCTGGCAGCTGTCGCCCAAGGACGGAGCTTCATTCTCGATGTGCTTGTCGACCCCTGAGGGGACTGCCGATGGAGCTGCCGCCTCCACGCATCGGTTTGCCCCAAAAGATCCGGGCATCGTGTCGTAAGGCTCAATGTCATTGGTCTGTCGACATGAAAATCCTGACCCGCTGCTCGAACCGCGCTCACCGTGCCGCAATCGCGAAGTCAGCGGCGCATTAGCCCCGACACGGGATCGACCTTGATGGTGATCTCCCGTCCTTGTTTGTCGCGATACTCCATTTCCCAATAACCGTCATCATCCCACTCAATTTCTTTAAAATAAGCAACGTTGCCGGACGCTTCGAGCATCTTCACGATCTCGGACAATGGTTTGCTGTCGGCCGGCGGAGCGGCAACGGCCGTACTGCCTGCGAGGCCTGCCGTAACAAACAATGCAAGTGTCAACGTGCGCATGACGCGGTCTCCTTTTAGTCACCAATTGCGACAACCTCGGCAAATCGGCGCTCGATAGGCGAGCCTTGCTGCGGTGCTACCCGATCAAGATGTCGACCAATTAAATCACGGTGGAAGCCCGAAGCAAAGTTTTCCACAGAGCCCAATTTGATCGGACGATCCACGCTTGTAGGCATTTGGACTATTTGATACTCAAATCAAGACAATTGAGCCAACGCTCTTCCGACGAGTGGCGCCTCATCAGGGCTTGGACTGGTTTGTCCCGCAGCGGCACTCCCGAAATTATTCGGCTCATCACATCCGACAATTTGATCCTCGTCTTCGAGCGAAAGTGCTCGGCATTTGCGTATGGAGGCGGCAATGCGTGCTGCGATTAGCAGACCCGGCCAACTATCTGACACGACTCAAGACTGGCGATTTGAGCGCGAAACTCAATTAGGCTCGATTTCAGGTGCGTCGGAGCCCTGGAAGATTTCGGTTTTGATTTTGGAAGACGAAGCCGCCGATGCCGAAATGTTAGCCCGGACGCTTGGCAGCATGGAAGAATACCATGCCGACGTCAGTCACGCATGGTCCCTGTCCGAGGCCCGTCAGCAAATTGCCCGGCATCGGTTTGACGTGGCTTTAATCGACTATCATGTCGGCGATGGGCTTGGCGATGAACTGCTGTCTGACCTCTCGACCAATGCCCCCTTCTGCGCACCGATTATGATCAGCGGCGTGGATATGGCCGAGGTATCGCTTTTCGGGTTGAAAGGCGGGGCCGTTGGCGCCTTGAACAAGCACCGGATTGAGACCGATCTTATGGAGACGACGATTAGATTTGCGCTGCGCGAAAAGCGGCACCTGCGAGAGTTCCATCGGCTTGAAGCCCAAAACGCAAACTTCAGACGACGTTTGGATCGTACCTATACCATCGTGCAACAAATGCTCACGGACTCATTCGGTGCCGCCATGGACTACGCTGACCAATTGGAGGAGGCGATCGCTGATCGAACCAATGCCGACGATTTACACGATCCCGCAATTGGCCTGCGGCTAACGTTGTCGTGCCTGCTCGAAGACGTGCAGTCTCTCGTTTCTGCGCAAGACTTGCCGACGATTTCCCGCTGCGACAGCGTCGATGTCGGGGAGTCCATCGCGGAGGCCTTGGTCATCAGCCGGCATCGCTGCCGACAACGTGGCATTCGAATTTTCACCGAATTTCTAGCGGAGCGGAGCCCAGTGCACGCAGATCGCCTTTTGCTGCGCCAGGCTCTGACGACACTGCTGACGCTTGCGATTTCGCGTTCGCCCGATCATGGCGAGGTCAAGATGATGCTCAAGCAGCATGACGGGCAGATTCGCCTGCGAATCGTCGACCAAGCTTCAGCGCCCAGCACGCCGGGATTGATCTCCACGAGCTACCATCCTGAGGTCGGCTGGAGGCGGCAATTGCCGGCGCCTGCGAGCGATGAAGAGCAATCGACGTTGGCAAAGGTCGCCAACATCTTGAATCTTTTCGAGGGACGCGTGCGCTTCGCGCCAACTGATGTTGGGGTCGGTCGACCGATCGATGTGACCTTGCCCCTTTGTTCACATCCACATTGCGGCGGGTAGCGCGGCGCGCCAGATCGCTCGGCACATCCCACCTATCGGCCGGAACAGCGCATGAATATAGGCCGCGCAACGCTAGATCATCGCGCCTTAAATCGGAACCGCAACGCCGATTCCAATTGCGCCGGTTCCGATTTAAGGCGCAAAGATGATCGCTCTTAAAGTGGTGAGCAACTTTCTGCTTTTCATCGGAGCCCCGTGCTCAAGTAGGCGTTAGCCGATAGGACAACACAAGCCAAGCTCAAGTAGGCGTTAGCCGATAGGGCAACACAAGCCAAGCTCAAGTAGGCGTTAGCCGATAGGACAACACAAGCCAAGCTCAAGTAGGCGTTAGCCGATAGGACAACACCAGCCAAAGGAAACCAATGAACAGCAAAAACGCTGCTCTACGCTTTGCCTATCCTACCGGCTAGCGCCCGCTTGGGGACTGTTTCAGGGCGAGCATCTTTGTGCCTTCAATTGGAACCGGCATTGCGGTTCAAATTGAAGGCACGATGATCCAGATGAAGTCCGCTGATAGCGTTTGCGCGTTGTCAGCCGATCAACCGGTGAGCTGGCCTCCCAGGGGGCCCGTCAACTGGTGGACCAGTCACCCGCGCCGGGTTGGTCCGTCGTTTGACGGATCGCCCCGGCTGGTGCCTATCAGTTCCAATCTTTCAGCGACCCGCCACGACGATCTGGATGCCTAACGTGCCGACCGGCGCCGACCAAAGGCTGCATCGGGATTTGGACCGTCACGGCGGCGCCGTAAGCCTCATAGGTGTTAACGCCGATGCCGTCATAAAAGCCCTCGCCGGAGATCATGATGCCGTTCGACATGGCAAAAGTCACGCCGGCTTCCGTGCGCCCCCGAAGGTCTCCCCGCCGGCGGCGGACAAGCCGGTGGTCAACGGCACTATCTCGGCCTTTTTGAAGTTCCAAAGCCCCTTGATGGCGATAAATGGTGACATCACGGTGCCGTCGGCCAACGTGTACTGCCCCCTGAACTTCGGGCCGAAGGTCACCCGGCCAAGCGACACGGTTTGTTCCGGAATCGCGACATTGAGACTGTCGGTGTAGGCTTTCTGCTTTTCCTCGAAGTAGAGCACGCCGACCTCCGGCGCGACGGTGATACTGCCGAGAGCGAAGTCGCCGGTGATGCGCGCGCCGGCGATCCAACGACTGCTGTCGAACTCATCGGTATAGGTCCCGAACGGGCTGACCTTGTTGTCGGCGGCGCCCGCGGCGGCCCGCGCATCGAAGATCAGATGCCGGCTCAGACGCGCGACGATGTAGGGACCAATCATCCAGCCAAACCCGTCCGCGTTGTAGGACTGGCCACTATCCTTCTCATCGATCCAGTCGAACTGCGTCAACAGCCCCACCACAAGGTCCTGATTGACGCGATAGTCGGCGCCGACGAACAGCTGTCCGACGTCGCTGAGCGCCGAGCGATTGTCGATGTGGGCCCACTTGCCGGCCACCCAGATATCAAAGCCCATGTCCGGCACCGCGTCCGGCACCGCGTCCGGCACCGCGTCGCCGGCGCGCGCCGTGCCCTCCTTGCTGCCCTGGGCCATCAGCTTGCCGAGCCGCATGCGGCGCTTCAGCTTGGCCTTGCGCCCGGTCTTCATCAGTTGGCGCAAACTGGTGGCAAACGACATCCGCGTGCTGTGTTCGTCGCCGCTGCCGGTGAAGGCAACCGGGCCACCCGCGCCGGCGGTCGGACCACGCAATCGCGGCACCAATTCCACCTCGCTGGCGGTGATGGCGTCGGCGCGACGCGCCATGAAGTTGCGGACCACGCGCTTGGTCCGCTCACGGACGGCCGTTTCATCGACAAAGTCGACCGACACGGACTGGGCGGCGGTGTTCGGATTGCCGCGGCGATCCACCGCAACACCGGCCGAAACGTTCAACGTCACGCTACCGCGCGCGGTAGCGCGATAGCGTGGGATCGCGGGGTAATCGTCGCCGCATAATTGGCGCCGCTGCCCGACAAGCCGCTGGCGGTGCCGTTGCCGACGACGATGTCGCCGATGTCGAAGCCGGTGACCGGCTCGGAGAACGTGACGGTTGCCGTGAACGGACCGTTGGCGAAAGCCGGCGCGGTGATGGTGGTATCTGTGTTCGGGGGCGGCGGTGCCGGCTGACCGACCGCCGCTGTCGAGAACGCCGACGCCCAGATGCTCAGTACAGCGATGATCGGAATGACAAAACGCGCAACACGCCCTCGTCGTGCAGAAAACTGCATGGGACTTCCTCGTCGTTCTGTCGATGGCGTTAATCAAATCAACGTTCGCCAAAGCGTGGGTGTGAACGCCGGCGTCCACGCGGCCGTACCATCAACTGGAACATCAAAGTCGGGCCCGCCGTTATGAATCGATCGAGACTATGGTTGTTAGCCCGTATACGGTCGATTTGGTTGCGTTGCATTTGGTTGATCGGGACAAACGCTGCGGCAAGCGGGCCACGGTGGCGGGTATTTTGGCACGTCGGCGTATCGGCGTGTTGGTGGTCCGCCCGGGCCTTGCTGGTGTTGCGACTCCGAGGGTGGGTCCCAACCGTCTCCGCCGCAACACGCGCACATTTTTTATTGTGTTTTCCGATTGACGGACGTTGCTCCACCTGCCAACGGCGGCAAGCAACTGATCCAAAACACGCCCGACGATCGGCCATTAGGTCGGGCAACGCGGATGCACTTGCCCGCCTCGAGAGCCTCGACCACGTCCTCAATCAGCAGAATCGCCGTGCCGGCCCGCTCCCCCGCCCGGCCAGTCACACAAGCGTGCCATCGGGTGGCCCAGTGGAAAAAGAATGGAAAAAGGGGCGGTGGAGCGGGAAGGTTCCAGCTCCCTCTGAAAAGCGATCAGGCGGTGGGCCAAAATGACCCGCATCAATGCAGCGCCGACGCGGCCTAGACGATAAAGGGCAGTTGTGCAGACGCCCGATCCGACCCGTTGGTTGATGTCCGCTTGAGGCGGGTCAGCCGGGCCGGGTCGCTCTCTCGCCCGGCCACCCACACAAGTTAGGTCATTGATTGGTCAGACCGGGGAGTGGGATGGCTCCAGCACACTTTAGAAGCGCGATAACCGCGCAACCCCGGAGGATGGCCCACCATGCAGACGGCGCTTCAGCTGCATTTTGAGAACATCGAGCACTCCGATGCGATCGCGGCGCGCATCCACGAGGAGGCCGCCAAGCTCCAGCAGTTCTATGACCGGCTCACCTCGATGCGGGTGGTCGTCGCCCGGCCCCAGCGGCGGCACCACAAAGGCGATCTCTACCAGATCCGCCTGCACATGACGGTGCCAGGCGCGGCCGACATCGCCATCAGTCGCGAGCCGGCGGCCACCGGTGAGCATGAAGACGTCAACGTGACGATCCGTGATGCGTTCAAGGCCGCCCGTCGCCAGCTGCAGGATCTGGCGCGCAAGCGCCAGGGTCATGTCAAGGAGCACCAGGCGCCGCCGCGCGGGACGATCACCGCGCTCCATCCCGATCGCGACCACGGTTTCATCGCGACGTCAGACGGCCGCGAAATCTATTTCCATCGCAACAGCGTGGATAACGATCAGTTCGACGACTGCAAGGTGGGTCAGGAGGTCCGGTTCTCCGAAACGGTCGGCGACAAGGGCCCGCAGGCCACGTACGTGCGGCCGGTCGGCAAACACCATCTGGACTGAGGAGGCGGTGACAGTCCGCACGCGTTGCCGGGCCCGGCTTCCACGTTATCAGTTGCATTTGAAGGGTCACACGCAGCCGCTCAATCTCGAAAGTCAAACGACCGTTGAGCTTCACGGGCGGGTGGCGGGTGGTTGCGCTTAATGCCGCGTCAGAGTATGCCGGCAAAGCGTCTCCGCCCGAGCTGGACATGTTCTAACCGATCACCAGCGCCGCAACGCCATCGCGGCGTGAACGCGCCGTTCAGCGATGTGATTGGCTGCCTCGCGCGGCGGCAGCCGCTGGGCGATGGCGTGCTCCAACACCTCATGCGTGTTGGCGGCGATGTTGGCCTTGATGGTCTCCAATGCGGTATGCTGATGACCGCCGTGGTGTTCCACGGAAGCACAGATTACGCCGCCGGCATTGGCGATGAAATCCGGTATCGACAGCACGCCGCGCTCAAACAAGCGCAACTCGGCGGCTTCGGTCACCGGAATGTTGGCGCCCTGCAGCAACAGTTTGGTGTCCAGCCGATCGATATTGTCGGCACGCAAAACGTCTGGTCGGGCGGCCGGGATCCAGATGTCGCACGCCACGTCGATGATGGCATCGCGGTCGCGCGCCTCGCCATCGGCGTAGCTGTTGAGTGGACGGCGCTGTTGTTTCAGCGCTGCCAGAGCGGCGACATCAAGTCCGTCGAGATTGACGATCGTCGACCGGGAATCGGAGGCGGCGATCAACACCGCGCCGTGCTCGACCAAGAAGCGCGCGGCATGCATGCCGACGGCGCCGAACCCTTGCACCGCGACCCGTGCACCGGCGAGCTGCGGTCCACCGAACGCCTGTGCAACCTCAGCTGCGGCAACCAGGCCATAGCCGGTGGCACCGATTTCATCGAGCGGGATGCCGCCGACGACGCGCGGCAACCCAACGGCGCGCCCGATCTCATCCTTGATCCAGGCCATCGCCTGCTCATTGGTCCCCATATCGGGGCCGGGGATATACTCAACGATCGAGCGGATGGCGCACGCAAAACCGCGAACGATGTCCTGCTTTTGCGCGGTCGGCAAATTCGGATCGGCGATGATCACCGATTTTGCCCCGCCGTGCGGCAGGCCGGCGGCGGCGCTCTTTAGCGTCATCGCGCGGGCGAGGCGAAAACACTCCTCCAGCGTGGCATCCGGCGCCATCCGCGTGCCGCCAATCGCTGGCCCGGCCGCGACATTGTCGATGACGACGATCGCTTTGAGGGCCAATGCTGGTTGGTAGACATGGATGACCTTTTCCGGTCCCAGTTCATCAGCGAAGCGAAATCCGTCGTTCATGTCCTGCGGCCTCTCGGATGTCTTGCAGAGTGGAGCTATGCAAACCCGGCCCGGGTCCATCGCGGCGTCGGTCGGCTCGATCACGCCGAAAGATCTTCGATGACCGCATTGAGAAAGCGCAACGCCTCCAAGCCGGTGACCACCCGATGATCGAACGATAGTGATAACGGGATCACCCGCGCCAGGCGAATCTCGTCGTCGACGACCCGGACGGCGCGGTGAATCCGACCGGCGCCGAGGATCGCGACTTGCGGCGGCAGGACGATCATGTTGGCGGTCAATCCGCCGTACATGCCGAAACTCGATAACGTGATCGTTTGCCCCTTGAGCTGGGAGCGTGACAGATTGCGCTGGGTCGCATCGCGCTTCAAGGCATCGAGCTCTGCCCGCAACGTGCCGTCCGATCGCGCCGCGACGTCGGTGAGAACCGGCACCGAGAGCCCGTGTTCGGTTTCCATGGCGAGCCCCAGATCGACCGTGTCGTGGTATCGAACGGCGTTGCGCTCAGCGTCGTACCAGGCGTTGAGATGGGGCGCGGCGCGACACGCCACAGCGATCGCCTTGATCAGCTGCAGCGTGGGGTCGGCATCGGGCGGCCAACGATCGATCCTGGCCTCGTCTGCCACGCTGGCGGTCGCGACATGGGGAACCGCTCGTGCCATCGCCTCGGCCATCGCACGGCGCATGCCACGCAAGGGGTGATAGCCGACTGGCAGGGGCCGAAGCTTGGCGGCAGCGCCAATGTCTTGCAGCGTCACGGTGCCGCCGGGGCCGCTGCCATCAAGGCCGGCGATGTCGACGCCAAGCTCGGCCGCCCGCCGTCTTACCGCCGGGCTGGCCCGCACCGGCTGCATGGCGCGCGCGGGTTCGTGATCGGCCGATGCCGTCAGATCCCGCACGGCCGGATCGGGAAGCGTTCCGACGACGGTACCGTTGTCGTATGGTCTGCCGTTATCCGGCATATCGAAATCGGCCAACGGCTGACCAACTTGCACGACATCGCCTGGAGCGCCATGCAGCTGCCGGATCCGGCCGGACCACGGCGCAGGCACTTCGACAACCGCCTTGGCCGTCTCTACCGACAACAGCGGCTGATCGGCGACGACGGTGGACCCGGGTGCGACATGCCAGGCCACAAGTTCCGCCTCGTTGAGACCTTCGCCCAGGTCGGGTAACCGAAACGTTCTCATCGATAGCTCATCACGTCGCGCGCCGCCTGCACGATCCGCCGCGTCGTCGGCAGGTAGTGTTGCTCCATCCGGGGCAGCGGCATCACGCAGTCGTATCCGGCAACCCGGCGAATCGGTGCCAGCAGACACAGCAGCGCGTGCTCGGCCAGAACCGCGGCAACCTCCCCGCCGAACCCACCCGTCAGTGGTGCCTCTTGGACGATGACGCAGCGCCCGGTCCGCTCGACCGATTGCACGATTGCGCTGGGATCAAACGGCGACAACGTCGCAACGTCGATGACGGCCGCTTCGATGCCTTGCTCGCCCAAGATTTGTGCCGCGGCACAGGTCTCGTTCAGCATCGCCCCCCACGCGACGAGCGTGAGATCGCCGCCGTCCCTCACCATGAAGGCGGTGTCGAGCGGCAGGCCGACGCCGTCGTCTTCGACCGTCTGCTTGCTCGCCCGGTACATGCGCTTTGGTTCCAGAAAGACGACCGGGTCGGGATCGCGAACGGCCGATAGCAGCATGCCGTACGCTTTGCTCGGCGACGACGGAATAACGACCTTCAGACCGGGAATGTGCGCGAAAAACGCTTCGATGCTCTCCGAATGATGCTCCGGGGCGTGAATGCCGCCACCGTAGGGCGCGCGCAGGACCATCGGGCAGGTCAGACGGCCGCGGGTGCGGGTGCGCAAGCGCGATGCATGGTTGACCAATTGATCAATGGCCGGGAAGGTAAAACCGTCGAACTGGATCTCGGCGATCGGCCGCTGTCCTTGCGCGGCGAGCCCGACGGAAATGCCAGCGATGGCGGCCTCGGCCAGCGGCGTGTCGCGAACGCGTTCCGCACCGAAGCGCGCGTACAGCCCGTCCGTCGCGCGAAACACACCCCCATTGCGGCCAACGTCCTCGCCCAAAACCAGCACCCGATCGTCATCAGCCAGCGCGCGGGCCAACGCCAGATTGATGGCTTCGACCAAGGTGACCTCAGTCATGGTCGGCTCCAACGGCGGCGACGGCCTTGGCCCGTTGCTCCATCACCGGCGCCGGCAGATTGGCGTATAGATGGTCGAACATGTCGGTGATCGGCGCTGGCGCAGCGCTAAGATAATGATCGATGGCGGCATCAACCTCGGCTCGACACGCGTCGATCACGTTGCGTTCCGCCGTCTTCTGCCAATTGTGCGTTGCCACCAAATAGGCCCGCAGCCGCGCCACCGGCTCTCCGTCCCAGTGTGCCGACACGTCGTGGGCGGAGCGATAGCGGGTGGCATCGTCGGCGGTCGTATGGTCCGAGAGGCGATAGGTGAGCGCCTCGATCAATGTCGGTCCCTTGCCGCCTCGGGCACGCTCAAGCGCGCGCAACGTGGCGTCGTACACCGCGATCACATCGTTGCCATCAACCTGCTCGCAAGCGATGCCGGCGGCGATTCCCTTCTGAGCAAGCGTCTCGGCCGCGGTTTGCTGCTGGCGCGGGACTGAAATCGCCCACTGATTATTGCTGATGACAAACACCACCGGGGCCTTCCAAACCCCCGCCATGTTGATCGCTTCGTAAAAATCGCCTTTGGACGTGGCGCCGTCTCCGCCGATGGCAACGGCGACGCGTGGCTCACGCCGTAGATCAAAGGCCATCGCCACGCCGACCGCGTGCGGAAATTGACTGGCCACCGGTATGCAGATGGGAAAGTCCTCGCGCGGCCCCGCGAAATCCGAGCCGCGTTCGTCGCCGCCCCAATACAGCAAAAGCTCGGTTATCGTGACGCCGCGCGCGAGCATGGCAGCCTGTTCACGAAAGGAAGGCAACAAAACATCATCAGTTTGCATGGCGCTCGCCACACCCGCACCAACGGCCTCCTGACCGAGCGATGAAGCAAACGTGCCAAGCCGACCGGTGCGCTGCAGAACAATGGCCTTCTCATCAAAAATACGGGTTTGCACCATCGATTTATATAGCGCCGCCAGCAGCTGCTGCGAGTGCGCGAAGCTTGGAACCGGCCGCAGCGGCGCGCCGGTAGCATTCAGGTAACGGCAATAGGGGACTGTGAACGTCGCGGCAATGTTGCTGTCGGCGTACTCAGTCATCGGTGCATCCTGAGATCGGTCACTCGATTCGGGTCGGCATGCGTCCGCGCCCGGAGCGGCCGGCAAATGCCTCCATGTTTGATGCGCGATCACCTTGATGGAGATCAACTGCGCACCGTGAAAATGCTCCGCGCATCATCGGCGTTGCTGCGCGACGGCGCGGGGTGAGAACCGATAACACCGTCGGCGCCGATCGCCGCCAGAGCAACCTGCAATTAATCGGAACCGGAACGATTCCGATGAAAAGCAAAAGGATGTTCGACACTTTAAGAGCGATCATCTTTGTGCCTTGAATGGGAAACTTGCTTTGCGGTTTCAATTTTGGGCACAACGATGGTCTAAGCTCGGCGCTCTGCGTTACACCCGGTCCCGGGCAATCGTGAGGTCCCAGCTTTCACAGCTGATCCGCCGCTCGCCGCCGGCGTCAAGCTGGTAGGCGTCGAGGTCGGCGACAATCCGAAATGACTGATCGGTGCAGGTCATCACCGGTCGCGTCGCGGTGCGAGCACCCCAAGGGCCGCACCGCAAGCTGCGCTGCCAGTGCGTTTCAGCACGCACCGAACCAACGTCATTGCCGCTTCAGCCAAACCGGGTAAGCGATATCAATCTGGCTCAGCGGGGGCTCCACAAACGGGTCGACCACGCAAAACCGAGCAACGAGGTCTGGCACGACGTTTTGCTGCTCAAGCCGTGACCAATATCTATGCTCGCATTTGGCCACGGATTCTAATGTTGGACCAGGCAGCCGGTGGTTGCGTGCAAGCACTGGGACGATGACCGAGTTCGGAAAGTCCCAATATCCAACTATCGCGCCAATCGTGCCTGAAAATGCCGACAACCTTTGCTTGGCGCAGCTGAGCAGGCCAGCAAAGTCGCTTCGCCGCGACGCAGCCCTGACGGCCTTGCCATAGGACAACAGATAATGGAAAACCAGTTGGTCAGAGTTCGGAAATGATTTCAAAAGCGCTGAATTAAAGGGTTCCCATCCAACAAGGAAGACGTTCTTCATTCACGAATGATCCGCCATTTGAACGACCAATTTGGACAGACCCACCGGCAGCCCCCTCATCGCAGCCTGCGCGCATGCACCACCACTGCACCGGCCATTGCACCGGCCATTGCACCGGCCACTTGTTGAGATTAGCCAAATATCGGCTGTGCGGCATCCATCAAATTGGTTCGACGCTCAACGGATTGGCGTCGACACCGGGACCCCGTATCGTCGCCGCTGTAAGATGCCCGGCCTCCTCCGATCAAAGGCGGTTGAGCTCGTAGGCCTCGCAGGATTGGCCGAACAGCGATAGCGCCTCTTCCAGAAAATCACTCAACAAGGGCTCGCCGAGCAGGTAGCCGGCGGTATGCCCGCGGTGATCGGAACCCGCACGCGCGGCCTCCTCGCGCAGGCTCGGCCAATCCGACAGCTGGTTGTCATCGCGGCCCAGCCAGGCGAGCGCGACCAGGTCGGCCTGCTCATCGTCGGAAAGCGAGGAGATGAATTCCTTGAGCTCGTCCTCAACGGGATCGTCTGAGCGATCCTCGAGCACCGAAAGCATGTTGTCGTCGGTTGCGTTCGAGCCACGGTCGGACACGGTCGATACGTCCTTGACGTGGAATTCGCGGCTCTTAATGACAACCCAGCACGCCTTTTCCAACGCGATGGCCAGCGCCGGAATGCCCTCGGACTCGATCACGGTTTGCATGGACGTGTTGGTCATGTCGTTTCACTCCGGCCAGAGGTCACGGATGGGCTTCGGCAGGCGGTGCCTGACGTCTTGGATTTCGCCGACCGAGATATGGTGATTAAGCAAACGAAACACGCTGCACACCGCTTCTTCCGGATCATCGATGGGGTCGGTTTTAAAGGCATCCTCAATCCTGGCGAGAAAATCCGCCTTGGAGCGCTTCGACACCGGTGCTTTGGCCGGTCGCCATCCTTCGTAGTAAAGCCCGCGCACCAGCAAGGGCAGCTGCGCCCCCAAATGCGCCGCCTCATGAACGTCCAGCCAATCACGCAGCGCCTGCAGCGTGACGCGGAGCATACGCCATGCGCGCTGCTCGTCGTCCCAATCAAGGAGACGCGCCAGGTCCCGGGTCCATTCGCGGGTAAGCTGCACAGTATGGTCAATCGTGTGCAGATGTGCGGTCATGTTGGCCTTCCCAGCAGTGAAAATCGCCAAAGCGCCACGCAACGGCCGCCACATCGATTTCGAGGCGACCCACCCATTACCGTCTGCTCAATCGCCGGCGGCCACTTGCGTTTGCTTAGCGCTGCAATCGCGGCAAACGCCAGATTTGTGATGCTGCCGAAATGCTGAATAGCAATCGTCGCAACGTGTTGATTTGATGCCCGTCAATCCGCCGCACGACAAACCAAGATCCATTTTTAAAAAACGCCCAAAGGATGTTGGTTCGCAAAGGCGCAGCCAGCCAGTCACCCCCATCAGTCACCCCCAAATGTGACTGCTGGTCTACGTCACAAATTCAAAGCGCGACCGGCGACAATGATCGGGCTCATCAAGGTTGCTCGGGCGCGGTGTGAGGCTGCCGTTTGTCGGCCGGGGATCGGCCGCCAACGATCACGTCGGACCGTTCGAACGCGTCGACTGCACCAAGCCGAACGGCGTCAGCAAGATCATAAAGCACCATGAGAACGGCACAATCTACCGTCTGGCTGCGCTGCTGTCGGCCGTGGCGGAGGAACAGCCTCAAGCCGCTTGGGCAGCCAACATCCAGAACCTTGATGCCGTCCTGGAGGCGGCGCGCCCCAGATCGTGACCAGCTGTTAACGCCAGGTGTCAACCACCCGCGCGGCGCGCTGATCCTTGGTGGCGAGACGCTGCAGCAAGTAGTCGACCTCGCCGCGTGCCTTTGCCGTCAGGGCACCGGCGGGAGAACGCTGCGCGTCGCAGCGGATGGCGCCGCGCCGCATCAGCACATATTTGCGTGCGGCCAAGCCCGGACCCGGTTGCTGCTCATACCGCATTAGCGGCAAATGGGCATCGAACAGATCGTGCGCCGCGTCACGTTGACCGGCCGTTTGCAGTGTGACGACATCGACCAGCAGATCCGGAAACGCGTACCCGGTCATGGCGCCGTCGGCACCACGCTCCATCTCGAAGTCCAGGAACACCCCGCCGTTGCCGGTCAGAATCGATATGTGACGCATGGACCCGTCGGCCTCGTAGCCGCGAATCGCGCTGATCTTTTCCAGGCCCGGCCAATCTTCGTGCTTGAGCATCATGCAACTCGGCTGCTCCTGGACGACGCGCCGGATCACGCCGGGCGACATGATGACCTGGTTCGACGGTGGGTAATCCTGCAGCACGAATGGGATATCCGCCCCAATCGCCGCCGCGGCGGTCGCGAAATAACCGGCGATCTGGTCGTCGGTGCGCACGCTCGCCGGCGGCGCGATCATGACGCCGGCGGCACCTTGATCCATCACGCCCCGCGCCAGCGCACGCATGGCAGCGAATCCCGGCGCGGATACGCCGACGATGATCGGCAAACCCTTCGCCCGCCGGATCACGTGGCTGGCAAAGGACAGCGCTTCTGCCTGCTCGAGCTTGGGCGCCTCACCCATGATGCCCAAGATTGTCATTCCAGACACGCCGCAATCGCGATAGAAATCCACCATGGTATCGGTCGACACCTCATCGACACGGCCGTCCTCGTCGAACGGAGTGACGGCGATCACATAAACCCCTGACGCGTGTGCATCCAACATCGTCAATCTCCCTGCGGGCCGAGCCCAACCCTGCCAACGGACGGTGCCATTCGGCGGCCGTGCCCGCTACCATTCTCCCGAGCGAACTGGTTGGCAACACGAAAAGAGAACATCGATGAACACCACACCCTTCGACTGTGTCGTCCGCGGCGGCACGGTGGTTACCGCCACTGATACGTTCACGGCGGATATCGCGATTGACGGCGGGATCATCGCCGCGATCGGCGGCAACTTGGGGCCGGGCACCGAGGAGGTCGCCGCAGACGGACGGCTGGTGCTGCCGGGCGGGGTGGACAGCCATTGTCACATCGAGCAGCTCACCGGAGCCGGGATCATGAATGCCGACACCTTCGAAAGCGCCACGGCGGCCGCCGCGCTCGGGGGAACCACCACGGTGATCCCGTTCGCGGCCCAGCATAAGGGCATGCGGCTCAAGACCGTGGTCGAAGACTACCTGGCTTTGGCCAAAAAGGGTGCCATCGTCGACTACACGCTGCACATGATCGTTGCCGATCCGACGCCTGCGACGCTGAAGGAGGACCTGCCTGCCCTGATTGGCCAGGGCCACGCCACGATCAAACTGTTCATGACCTATGACGCGCTCAAGGTCGATGACGAGCGGTTGTTGGATTTACTGCTGGTGGCACGCTCAGCCAAGGCTTTGGTCTGTGTGCATGCTGAGAACCACGGCATGATCCAATGGATGGGACGGCGGTTGAGCGAAAAGGGCTATAGCGCAACCAAGTTCCAGGCGATCGCGCACCCGCGGGGATCTGAGGCCGAAGCGATCAACCGGCTGATCACGTTCGCCGAGCTGCTCGATCAGCCGATCATGGTGTTCCATGTCTCCACCGCCGAAGGCGCATCGGTGGTGCGTCAAGCCCGCGGGCGTGGGGTCAAGGTGTTTGCCGAGACCTGCCCGCAGTATCTGTTGCTCAGCGCCAGCGATCTCGATCGACCCGGCAATCAGGGGGCGAAATGGATCTGCTCGCCGCCGTTGCGCACGCAGCAGGACCAGGCGGCGCTCTGGCAGGCCCTCGGCTTGGGCGATCTACAGGTGATCTCGTCGGATCACGCACCGTTTGCCTTCAACGAAACCGGCAAGCTTAGGGCCGGGTCGAGCCCGAACTTCAAACAGGTGCCGAACGGGCTGCCGGGACTGGAACTCAGAATGCCGCTGATGTTCGACGCGATGGTGACCCAGGGTCGGCTGGGTCTCAACCGGTTTGTCGATCTGACGGCGACCTCGCCCGCAAAGATCTACAATCTTCATCCGCGTAAGGGCTCAATCGCGATCGGCGCCGATGCCGATCTGGTGGTCTGGGACCCTGACCGTAGCGTCGCGATCCGCGATGAGGCGGTTCACGATCGTACCGGCTACACGCCCTATGCTGGCCGCCATATCCGCGGTTGGCCAGAACGAGTGATCCGACGCGGCGTGACCATCGCTCGGGATGGAGCGCTGTTGGCCCAGCCGGGTTCAGGTCAATTCCTGCCGAGAACCGGCGGGCCGGCGAGCGAGCCCAGCGGTCGACTAACCGATGACATGGACCCGACCCGCAATTTCGGCGCGGTTTTGATTTGACCGGCGCGAGACCGTAGCGGTTGCCTCATCGACCGCCAAACACCGCGCGGCGTCTGCGCTAACCCGGTTGTCGGCGGTGCTCCCCCCACAGGTTGAAGATGTTGCCGGCAAGAACAACGGCCGTCCCCAACAGGACGATTGGATTTAACTGTTCGTTGTAAACCAATACGCCGATCACCGCGATCAGCGGTAGGCGGAGGAAGTCCATCGGCGCCACCACAACGGCATCGGCGTAGGACAGAGCCCGGGCCAAGCCATAGTGCGCCGCCAGACTGCTTAATCCCAACAGCACGACCCAAGGTAAGGTCTCGTTGTCGGGAAAGGTCAGCGTGGAGTAACCGAGAATAAACGCCAACACGGTGTGATTGACGACCATGAACATCAAGATCGTGAGTGGGCCGTCCGCTCGCGTCAAATAGCGCGTCCCAATGGTGTTTAACGCGAACATCAAGGCGCAGGTCACAGCCAACAAGGTACCCAAACTCATGCTGGCGCTGCCGGGCTGAATAATGATCAGTGCGCCGATGAATCCCAAGGCTGCCGCGATCACTCTGACAATCGTCAAGCGCTCACCCAAGATCAGCGGGGCCAAGATCGCCACCCACAACGGCGCCGTGAACTCCAAGGAAAACAGCTCAACCAACGGGATCATCAACAGCGCCGACATCCAGCTCCATTGACCGGCGAAGTGGGCCCAAGCCCGCAACACGTTCAGAATCGGCTGGCGCGTGCGAAGGCTGGAGAGCCGGATCCCCATCACCTGGAACACGATCAAAAGGACGATCAGCGAAATCAGATTGCGATAGAAGACCATGTGCATGGCAGACAGCTTTTCGCCTGCCGCGCGGCCGGTCACAGCGGTTAACACGAAGCACAACAGCGCAACGCCCATCCATAACGCAGCTCTCAACACATTATGCGTTTGGCGCCCCCGCGCCGTCGATGCCGGCGTGGAGACAGCGTCTTTTTGCGTGCTCACGGGTTGGTCTCCAAGCATGTATGGCACTCGTGTAGGCTGACGCTGCGCCGTCGGCAACTTTTATGCGCGCCGGCATCGGCCTGAGCCGTCATCAATCCCGGGCCGGCGCGATCGCGGTCAGGGTAACAGCCCGAGGCGTGGTACGGCCGTTGAGTGAAATTATGGACTACATCATACCACTGGTGACACTCGCTACGGTGCAGCTGCTCGCCGTCATGAGCCCGGGCCAGTCGTTCATTCTGATCTCCAAGCTGGCCCTGTCGGCCGGCCGGACGGCGGCGCTGGCCGCCACCCTCGGGCTCGGCGTCGGAACACTGATATGGTCGGCCGCAGCGATTGCCGGGTTGGCGCTGGTGTTCAAGCAGGCCGGATGGCTCTACAGCCTGTTCAAGATTGCCGGTGGATTGTATCTGCTGTACCTGGCGGCGCTGATGTGGCGCAATGCCGAGTTTGTGCCGATCACCGAGCCGGTCGGCACCAAGCCGTTGGCGGCGATGCCGGCGTTCTGGCTTGGGCTGCTCACCCAAATCGCCAATCCGAAGGTCGCGGTGTTCTTTGGATCGATCTTCGTGGCGCTGCTGCCTCCGGCTGCCCCGCCATGGGTTTATGGGTTGAGCATGGGGATCGTGGTCCTCAACGAAACGCTCTGGTACGCGCTGGTTGGCACTGCGCTGTCCGTGACGTCCTCGCGGGCGATGTATTTGCGGGCGAAAGCGTGGATCGACCGGACCATGGCCGTATTACTCGGTGCCATCGGTGTGCGGCTGATCGCAGACATGTAGCCTCATGGAGCGCTAGAGCAACCTGCCTTTAATCGGAACCGGCTTTGCGGTTCCGATTTAAGGCGCGATGATCTAGGCTGCGGTGACGATGGCGGATACCGGCCCACGCAATGGGTTGGCTGCGCCGCGGAGATTTAGCTTGTGCAACGTGACCGGGATCATGGCAGTCCCGCATGCAGGCAGGTTGCCCGCGGGGCCGGCCGCCATCGTCTAAACGGGTCGGCAACAGGAGCACGAGATGGCGGGTGGTGCGGCAGAGGCTGCCAAGGGCTGGATCGGGCGGCGCGTTAAACGCCTGGAGGACGACCCATTGCTGCGCGGCACGGCCTGCTTCATCGACGACATCCAGTTGCCAGGTCTGTTACACGCTGCATTCCTGCGTAGCCCCATCGCCCACGGGCTCATTCGTCGGATGCAGACGGCCGCCGCCGTATCGCTTGAAGGCGTCCACGCCGTGTTGACCTACGCCGATCTCAGGGCGCTGCTGACGTCGGACCGGATCCCGCAAGCGTTGCCCGCGCGCGCCATCCGCTTCGACGTCGATCCGCCCTGCCTGGCGAACGAGGAGGTGTGTTACGTCGGTGAGCCGATCGCGGTCGTCATCGCCGATAACCGCCGCGTGGCGGAAGATGGGGTGGGCCGGATCGCGCTCGACATCGAACCGTTGGCTGCGGTCGTCGATCCACGCGCGGGGCTCGAGCCCGGCGCGCCGAAGGCACGCAATGATTGCCCGGACAATTTGGTGGCCTCGACCAGCATCAGCTACGGCGAGATCGACGCCGCCTTTGCGCAGGCCACCCACGTGATCGCCGACCGCTTCCGCCTCGATAAAGGCGGCATGCACGCCGTTGAGACGCGCGGCGTGGTCGCCCATCACGACGCCATCGATGATCTGCTCACGGTTCGAATCAATTCGCAGATGCCGCATCGGGCGAAGCAAATCCTGGTCGCCGCGCTCGGTCTCGGCGAGCACCAAGTGCGGGTGACGACACCAGCGGTCGGTGGTGGGTTTGGGCCGAAGGCAACGTTCCATCCCGAGGAATTGACGATTCCTGCGGCGGCGATGCTGCTGGGAGCACCGATCGCGTGGACCGAGGATCGCTACGAAAGCTTCGTCGCGTCGTGCGGCGAGCGGCTGCAGGATTGGGACATGCGGCTGGCGGTCGATGCCGACGGACGGCTGCTCGGTCTAAGCGGCCGGCTGTGTCACGACCATGGTGCGGCGACGCCCTACGGCGTGGCTTTGCCGTTCAATGCCGCGTCCAACGTCGTGGGACCCTACCGCTTGCCGGCCTACGACATCAAAATCGATCTGTGCCTGACCAACAAGGTGCCGGCCGTGCCGACCCGCGGTGCGGGTCGTCCGCAAGGCATGTTCGTCATGGAGCGGATGCTCGATGGCGCGGCGGAGGCCTGCGGGCTTGCGCGCGATGAGATCCGGCGGCGCAATCTGATCGCGCCGGACGAAATGCCGTACACGGTGCCGATCATCCAACGCGATGGCGGCGCGATGGTCTACGACAGTGGGGATTATCCTGAAAGCCAGCGGCGGGCCTTGTCCGCGGCCGGATGGGTGGATTTCGAGCAGCGGCGCGCGGCGGCGCGCGCCCAGGGCCGGCTGCTTGGCATCGGGCTTGCCAATTACGTGGAGGCGACGGGGCGCGGGCCGTTCGAATCGGCGGCCGTTCGCATTGGACCATCCGGCGCCGTCTCGATCGCCAGCGGCGCGACGGCCCAAGGCCAAGGCGTGGCAACCATGTTGGCGCAAATCACGGCCGACGTGCTGGACCTTCCACCGGCCGACGTCCACGTGGTGGTTGGCGACACACTGGGAACGCCGATGGGGCTCGGCGCCTTCGCCAGTCGTCAGACCGTCACGGCGGGCAACGCGATGTTGCGTGCGGTCAGTGAGGTCGCGGACAAGGCAAAGCTGGTGGCGTCCCACATGCTGGAGGTGTCGCCAGAAGATCTGGAGATCCGAGCCGGGCGGGTCGAGGTCAAAGGGGTGCCCGGCAAGGGCAGGAGCCTGGCGGAGATTGCGCACGCGATTTCAGGCGTGCCCGGTTTCGCGTTACCGGGCAATGTCGCTCCGGGGTTGGCCGCAGGCGTGGATTACCGGACCACCGGCCTGACCTATTGTAACGGCAGTCACGTCGTCGAAGCAGAGGTCGACCCGGAAACCGGCGGCGTGCGCCTTAACCGATATGTGGTGGTGCACGATTGCGGCCGCGTGATCAATCCGATGCTGGTCGACGGTCAGGTTGAGGGTGCCGTGGTGCACGGCATCAGCGCAACGCTTTACGAGTGGATGGTGTTTTCAAACGACGGCCAGCCACTATCGATCAGCTATGGCGACTATCTGCTGCCGACGGCCGTCGGCCTGCCGCGCATTGAAATTCACCACATGGAAAGCCCGACGCCGCTCAACCCGCTGGGGGTCAAGGGCGCCGGAGAAAGCGGCACGATTGGCGCGCCGGCTGCCATCGTTTCAGCCGTCGAGGACGCGTTGCGCCCGCTCGGGGTCAGGGTGCGCGAATTCCCACTGACGCCGGCAAGGCTGCGCGACTTGATCGCTCAGGCGACCGAGCCGCGATGAGGCTACTTCACCTGCCCGGTGGATTTCAGGAAGCGCGCCATACCGGCGATGTTGAGCGGCCGCCACTGCTTGTATTGCTGCCAATCCTTGTAGTCTTCGAGCGTCAACTCCTGCTGCAAGTCTGGCACGGACTTGCCGGCCTTCAGACCCGCCAAAACCTGGGCGCGCAAAGCTTGCATGTAACTGCGGACGTCGCCGGCGTCGGCCTTGACGCCGACCTTGCCGTGGCCCGGGGCGAAGATCTTGAAGTCAAGCGCCTCGACCGCCTTGACCTGATTGATCCACCCGTCGACGTTCGAGCGCGGCATATCGCGATAGGGCAAGCGCTTGGGCGAAGCCGCGTCGACGATGAAGCCAACATTCTCCGGCCTGACGACGACGGCGATCAGGTCGCGACCGTGGCCTTCGCCGAGCCAGCTGAGTTCGAAGGTCTTGTTACCCACCGTCAGCTGCATTTTGTCGTTGAAGCGAATGTCCGGCGCCACCCCATCGATCGCCGCTGGAGCGTTGGCGTGCGCGATCACGGTCGCAGTATCGGCGAACACCTTGCCACCCGATGCGTGATCGAGGTGGCTATGGCTGTAAATCAAGTGACTGACCGGCTTGGCACCGCGCTTTTGCAGCTCCAGCCTCAGCCAGGCCGCCGCGGTGGCGTTGATGGGGTCGACCACCACCGTGCCGGCATCGGTGAAAACCACCAAGGCGTAGTGAAAGTTGCTCTGGGCCCGATAGACGTCGCCGGCAACCTGGGTCAGCGAGCGCTTCGCTGCGGACTGAGCGATGGCGCCCTGGCCGAACGCGCATAAGGTCAGCGCAACGGCAAATACGCGCAGTAAGGAAAGCATCACAACGACTCCTGTGGAGAGGACACACGAAGTGACCGAGACGACAGCGCTCTGTGGAGCGCACGGTCGCCTTTGGATTAGGCCCGCTTTTTGCCGACTTTCAACACGATTGCGGTGGAGCGCCACGCACGCGCATTCGCCAGTCCAGCGACCCCTTCTATTTCTCCCTCATGATCAATGCCTTATAAAGACAGGGTCAATTTCCTCTGTCGCCACCATATCAAAATTGTGATCGCGCGGGACCTCAATCGCCCGCGCATAAGCCGGCCGAAAGCGATCGGTTCTCAACTGTGCGAGATCGCGCGCGCTTCACTCGAAAGGGATGGGCGACCTATTTCTTGGATCAGAACGGGCGCAATTGGACCCAGCACGTAGAGACTACACTGCTCAGACCGCAGACGCTCGAGGTGTGCTTTCGGCGGGTGGTCGAAGGTGTGGTCGATGCGGCAATTGCGGATGCGCTGTCCGGCCGCGCGACCATCTTGGACTTGATACTTGCCAACCAGGTCGAATGGTTGGATCGCCAGTTGCTATCGAAGCAATGCACGTCGTCGTCAATAAGGTGCATCCCAAGGCGCGCATTCTCGTTCATTACGTCAATAGCGGGCTCAAGCGCCTAAAAGCGCTTGGTGCCCAAGACAGGATTATCGACCGGCATCTCAAAACATTCTGGGCGGCCGAGCAAACGCGCGGGCTCGCCGGCGGCAGCGATCTCACGCAAACAAATTGATGGCCCGCACCAGCCCATCAACGTGGCCTAAATCGCCGCGGATGGTCGGCTGTTGCAGCTCGGTGCCCGCCTGCGATCCAGGTTCCGCGAGGGCCAAAGCCAATAGCACGACGCCAAGCAATGTCCTCATTGATCTTGCCCACCAACGCCATCCACCGGCCAAACCAACACCGCTGATGATCGGCACAACATGATGTGCACGTCAGCGGGCGCTTTGCAGCGTCGAATCGAAGCGGGAGGCGGTCATGTTGCCGAGCGCCCGCATCATGGCCCGATAGGTCTGGACGCCCTCGGCGTGCGCCTTGCGCGCGGCCACGTCGGAATCGGCATGAGGTATCGAAATCTCGTTGGGAAACAGGTCGTGATGGCGGCGGCCGCGCACCAACTTGGTCGAGCAAATGGCGCCGCTGTCGATGATATGCCGTGTCGGTCGCACATACGCTGGAATGAAGTGCATGCACATGCCAATGCGCCGATCATCGCCATGGTTGCCGGCAGAGCCATGGATCGTGCAGGTGTGATGCATCGACATCTGCCCCGGCGCGAGCGGCATTTCTATGGTTTGGGTTTCATCAAAGCTATGTTCCACGGTTTGACCGCTCGACAATAAATTGTCCTTGGTCGGTTTGAGCTCAGAGGGGAGCTGGCCCAACTTGTGGCTACCGGGGAGCACGCGCACGCAGCCGCTGTCGGCGTTGGCCGGCGACAGCGCCAGCCACACCGTCACGTGGTCCAGCGGCTCCAGCCCGAAGTAGGTCGAATCTTGATGCCAGCTCACGAAGGCGCTGGTGTGCGCCTCCTTGATCCAACTGGTGGTGGTGTAGACCATCAGATCCGGACCGAGCAGATCCTCCACCGCGTCGAGGATGCGTGGGTGGGTCAACAGCTCGTAGGCCCAGGTGAAGAGCAGATAAGTCTTGGTCCGCTGCTCACCGGTGATCGGCGTCCCCTGGGCGCGCTCGAACGCCTCCAGCCGCGCGCGGTAGCCAGCCGCCTCGCCGGCCGCCATCACGTGAACCGGATAGACGTAGCCGTTGTCGCGGAAGCCTTGCACTTGCTCAAGCGTCAGCACCTTTGGCGTGGTCATCAGTCGGTCCTCGTCCTGGTTCACGTCGGGCGTATCATGGCA
The DNA here is from genome assembly GCA_965223035.1 of Hyphomicrobiaceae bacterium. Lineage (GTDB taxonomy): Bacteria > Pseudomonadota > Alphaproteobacteria > Rhizobiales > Hyphomicrobiaceae > CAMDPA01. Next base: position 5,843,731 of record OZ244980.1, read on the forward strand.
GATTGCGTGCCGTGGCGGAACGGGGTCGTCAATCGTCGGCAACTGCCTTGCCAGCGCCATTGGAGGCGCTAGGCTGAGGGTCGAGATCATGATGGGATGATGCACCTCGCCGGAGCCCCGCGCAGCGCCCGGCGTTGGTGACAACGAGCGCGCACTCGCTCGGCGTGGTGGGGCGAGGCCGCCTGCAATTGCCAGCACCGCAGCGATCAATGCACAGGCGACCCAGACCCGCCGATGGACCAGGAGATCGACGACATGGCGGCACCGCAGCTTGCAAGCGCCAACCGCTACGACTTCATCATTGTTGGAGCTGGTTCGGCGGGTTGCGTGCTGGCCCATCGCTTGAGCGCAGATCCCACCATCCGCGTGCTGCTGCTGGAAGCGGGCGGACGCGATCTCGACCCGTTGATCCACGTGCCGTTGGGCATCGGCAAGATGCATCAGCATCGCTTGCATGATTGGGGGTATGACTCCGAGCCGGAGCCGAATTTGGGGGGTCGTCGGATCAGGGCGCTCCGCGGCAAGGTGCTTGGCGGCAGCTCGGCGATCAACGTGATGGCCTACACCCGCGGTCATCCGGGCGACTATGATCGATGGGCACGCGGTGGCGCTGCTGGCTGGTCGTTCAAAGAGGTGTTGCCGTACTTCAAGCGTAGCGAGAGCTGGGAGGGCGGCGAGGACGCTTATCGCGGCGGCTCCGGCCCCCTCGGCACCCAATGGGCGCGGACGAAGGATCCGATTTACCCGGCTTGGATGGCGGCGGCACGGGCAGCCGGTTGGCCCACCACCGATGATTACAATGGTGCGCAGCCGGTGGGTTTCGGCCGCAGCCAGTACACGATCCGCGACGGTCGGCGTTGCTCGGCCGCGGTGGCCTATCTGCGGCCGAGCATGACGCGACGCAATCTTACGATCCTGACCCGCGCCACCGCCACCCGCGTGTTACTCGAGGGCAAGCGGGCGGTCGGCGTCGAATTCGTCCGGCGCGGCAGGGCCAGCCGTGCGGCCGTGGAGCGCGAGGTGATCTTGGCGGCTGGCGCATTCAATTCGCCTCAGATCCTGATGCTGTCGGGACTAGGTCCGGCCCAGCATCTGAAAGAGATCGGTCTGTCCACCGTCGTCGATCTTCCCGTTGGTCAAAACCTGCAGGATCACGTGGCGCCGCTGATCTTGTGGGCGCGGCCGACGCAGACCAGTACGTTTCGCGATAACCTGCGACTGGACCGCATCGCCGTGGGAATGGCCAGCGCCTATCTGTTCGGAACGGGCAGCGGCACCGTCGTGCCCGGCGGCATGCACGCCTTTATCAAGTCCAGCCCGGACCGCGAGGTTCCGGATATCGAGTTCATGTTTCGCGGGGCGCCGCCTGCAGCCGACATCTGGTTTCCCTGGATCAAACAACCGTTCGAAGACGGCTTCGGCATGCGACCCTGCCTGTTGCACCCGGAAAGCCGAGGCGAGGTCAAGTTGGCCAACGCCGACCCGTTGGCCAATCCACGCATCCGCTTCAACTTCCTCAACACCGACACCGATCTTGCGACGTTGCGGCTTGGCTTTCGCATCGCGCGCGACGTGACGGCCCGCGCGCCACTCGATCCCTTCCGGGGGGCGGAACTGAGCCCGGGACCCGACGTGACCACAGATCGGCAGATCGACCAATGGATGCGCCAGACGATCACGACTGTGGAGCATCCCGCTGGGACGGCGAAGATGGGCGTTGGCGCAGACGCGGTGGTCGATCCACAGCTGCGTGTGTATGGGGTCGATGGTCTGCGGGTTGTCGATGCCTCTGTGATGCCCGATTTGATATCCGCGCACCTGAATTCCTGCGTTTTGATGATCGGCGAGAAGGCCGCCGACATCATTTTATCCGGCCAAATTGACTGCCCAACGCCGGCCGATTCAGAGGCGCACGCTGCCGTCGGTCCCGCCCCTTGGAAAGGGCGAACCACCGCGTAGCAGCGGCGGTGGATCCGTGACCACCTGCGCTGGGTCAATGGCCGATTGCCGCTGCTATGCGGAGCCATCCACATCCAGTCTGATCGGCAAATCAATTCGTGCGCTATCGAACCTCAAATTGCCACACTCAAGTTTGATTTGATTACGCGTAGGGTCGTCAACGACCCGTTAACCTTAGCCGGTCAATGTGATCCAGAGGAGCGCATGGCGCCGGCGTGCGCGTTAGTTTGTACAGGTCTCGGACATGATTGTGCGTCCTGCGGCTCTGCTGTTAGCAACCACCATGTCGAGTGCGTCCGCATTCGCTTACGGTTTGCCGCCGATTAAGGTGGAAGCCGACAATCGCGTTCCCACCTGCACAACACCCGGCCGTCTGATGGCCTACCTAGAAATTCGCAACCCGCAGCTGGATCGCCGGTATCGCGACATTGCGTTGTATTATATGCGCCATGGTGAGCGACTGGGCGTCCGCTGGGACTATGCGTTTTTCCAGATGCTGCTCGAGACCGGCAGCTTGTCGTACCGCCGCGGCGATGGTCGCCCAGGGGACGTGCGGCCGCGGCAGAACAACTTTGGTGGCTTGGGCGCGACCGGCGACGGCGAGCCCGGCGATAGCTTTAGATCGATCGAACAGGGCGTCGCGGCACATCTTCAGCATATCTTAATGTACGCTGGCGAATACATCGCGGCACCGATCGCGGATCGCACGCGCAAGGTGCAAAGCTGGAGACTCTTGGTCAACTGGCAAAGGTCCATCGGCCGGCCCATCAGTTTTCACGATCTCGCACAAAAGTGGGTGCCGACGGCGAAGCCGTACGCGTTCGCGCTGCGATCAATATCTCGGCGCTTTTACAGGGATTTTTGCCCAAGGCCGGATCCGCAGCCAGAATTGGCCGCGCTCGCCCGCGAACCGACACCGGCCAAGGTGCCATCCGGTCGTGAGCTAGCACGACGAGCGCTTGAGCGGGCCCGGCAGGATGGCGACGCGCAACGATCAGCGCTTGGCGCCCCAGTTCCGGTCATCGTTGCGTCCAAGCCCATCACCCGCGGAGAAACGCCAGCGAGATCGGCCTCGATCGCGGCGGCCGACGGCGTCAACAGGGCGCGGCAGCAACCCAAGACGGCCCGTCGAAAACAGGGTGCGGGACCTGCACAAGGGTGGGGCGGCAATGTCCAACACGCGGCGTTGGCACCAACCATCAAGCCATGGCGAACGGCGCCATCTCACAATAAGCAAGCCGCGCCGATTCGAAAAAGCCCGCCAAAGCCGGCTCAAAACAGCGCGAACGCAACTTTGAAAAAGATGATTAGCGGAAAGTTGGTCTACCTCCATACCAAGGTTGGCGCCACGATCCCCATCAAATACCGCGCCGACGGCACCATGGTGGGGCGTGCCGGCAGCCTCGGGTTTTGGTTGGGCGCCCCGCGCGATCGCGGCCGGTGGTGGGTGTCACGCGGAAAACTTTGCCAACAGTGGAGCGTTTGGCTGAAGCGCAAGTCGCAATGTCTGAAACTGCGCAAGGTCGGCCGCATCATTCACTGGTCCCGTGATGACGGTGAGACGGGAACCGCACGCCTCGCGAGTCGGTAGCGCATGATCGATGCAGCCGAACCCGCTTCGCGATCCGCACTCCAATGACCATCAATCGCTAAATCAGAAGCTGACAGCATCTCAGAGTTAGACCATCGAGCTTTTATGTGGAAACAAAGGCAGCGTGCCTGAAGACGTTCCAGCATGCTTCGGGCTCGAACAGGTCGCCGACGCTGCCGGCTGCGCGCCGCAGGGCTTGGTAAGTCCTCGCTGCAGCTGCCCGCAGGTGGACTTTGAGTTTTGCCAAGGCCCATTCGATCGGATTGCGATCGGGCGCGTAGGGCGGCGGCAGCAGCAACCAGGCGCCGAGCGCGGCTAGAGCAACTTTCTGCCTTAAATCGGAACCGGCTTTGCGGTTCCGATTTAAGGCGCGATGATCTAACACTGCTTTGGCCTTGGCCGAGCCGTGCGCCTTGCGAGTGTCGAGAATGACGCCATCGCCTTATGACAACGTTGGTGCCAGTTGCGTTTCGATCGAACTGTCAAAGACAACCCCGTCGATGGCGCCAGGAACGATCCATGGAGCGGTTAGTCCTGGACAACGCAAGCCGGCAGCACACGTCGGGCTGTGCCAATGACCATGGGGTGCAGCGCCCGGCGGGCGTCCTCGCAGACCTGTGAACTTGGTGTCGGTCGAGGTTTCGTCGCCGAACACGACCGATGCACCAGCTCACGCATGATCGGCTGGCGACGGTTGATCCGGCTATGGCGCTTTCGCGCGACGTCCGGGCGTTGACGCTCCGACGCCATCGAGTTGTTTTTGGTAAGTGAAACCTGCCTTGCGCAGAAACCGTGACAGCGAGGCGGGATGCACTTTGAGCCCGTGAACCTCTTCAAGGCGCGCCGCCAGCTCTGACATGGTGATATCCGGTCGGGCCATGACGGTATCGATCAGAAAATCACGAAATGGCTCGAGCTTTCCGCTGCCCCGCGGCCGACCAAGCGTGGCGGGCTCAAGCGTACCGGTCTGACGCTGTCGCGCGGCGAGCTTGACGCTGAAACTCGGGCTGACGCCGTAAACGTCTCCGACCCGGCGACATGGCATGCCCCGCTTGTGTGCAGCGAAGATCCGCTTGCGCAATTCCAATGAGTAAGGCCCCGGCATCATCCACCTCCTGACACTGTGAAGCACAGTGCGCCGCTTTTGGAAATCCCTTCAAAGTCCAGCTGATGGCTCGGCGCCCGCGCTCGGACCAGCCCGCTCCCCCGCCCGGCTAGCCCATGGCAGGATGGTCGAGCGACCTGGGCAAACGCAACCGGCGCGTGGAACACCGTCGTGCGCTCTCGATACTAGATCATCGTGCCTTAAAATGGAACCGAAAAGCCGGTTCCCAATTAAGGCACGATGATGATCGCTCTTAAAGTGGTGAGCAACGCGGGTTGCTCTAGGTGTTGCGGGTGGCCGAATGCCTCCACTCGACGCATCCAGCCACCTCGCAAACCCGCACGGAAACGCAAACACACCATTCCGGTGAATTGAAGTTACCGCCAAAGTGTTGCGGAACGGCAAACCGGACTGTCCTGCGACAATCTGCCGATGCCTTATTGCGCATGCTCAGCTGGGAACGACCGGTTTGGCGCGCCCGACGCATCACGATCCCGCCAACGTTCGTCTGTCATCGGCCACATTGACGGCACCATCACCGTCGATCGCGCCCCAACGCCAGCCAGTCGTGCAAAAAGCGCGCGAGCCAGCTGCGCACGTTGGGGCCGTGGTGGATGTGATCCAACAGTTGCGGCGATCGGCGCTGCGCGCCCCGCAACAAGTGCAACCGGTACTCGTTTCGCCCGCTCCAGCGTGACGCCATTTGGTAGGTCACTTCGGGATGAAACTGCAGACCAAACGCAGTCCCACCATAACCGATGGCCTGATTGACGAATGACCCGTGTCCCATCGCCAAAAGCTCGGCACCGCGCGGCAAGTCGAAGCCCTCTTTGTGCCATTGGTACACCACCCGGGGCCATTGTCCCCCGATGCGGGTGGCAGGCGGCAGTGGCTTAAGCGGATGGTAGCCAATCTCGACATGGGCCTGCGGATGCGGCGAGACCCGGGCACCCAACGCGGCAGCCATCAGCTGGGCGCCGAGGCACAACCCGAGGTAGGGTCGTTGTTCTTTCAGGGCCAATTCGACCAGCGCGATCTCGCGGCGGATAAAGCCGTCGCGGTCGTTTGCGCTCATCGGTCCGCCGAACACGACCACGCCTGCATGGTCACGCAAGGTCGCGGGCAATGGCTCGTCAAAGCGCGGACGTCGGACATCCAAGGCGACGCCTTCGTTGCATAGCATCCGGCCGATGTGGCCCGCGGTCGAACGCTCCTGATGCAGGATGACCAGGACCGGGCCGGCTGATTGTGAGCGCTGTGGCGGCGCGATCGCGCGTGTTGCTGCTGTTGCGTCTTCGACGGCACTAGTGTCGTGCATTCCCTCTACCTCGCGGCCGTAACAGCACGCCCAATATCGGCGCTAGAATTATGGCCGGTACTATCCACATGGCGAGTGCCAGCGTCGCTGTCAACAATCCAGGATAGATCACGCCCAATCCCCAGCGATACCCGCGGTAGGTCGAACGCGCGACAAACTCGGCTGAAGGGGCAGGGTAGATCCAACGATAAAACGCGTTGTCAGCGCCCATCTTGCGATGAAAGCGGGTCCTGACCGGACCGGGAATGACGACGCACACGCGCACGCCGCGGCCGCGCACCTCATGGGCAATCGCCTTCGTCAGATCGATCACATAGGCCTTGCTCGCGTAATACGCCGCTTGATAGGGGCCGGGCGCATACCCTCCCAAAGACGCCAAATTGATGATTCCGCCGCGACCGCGCGCGCACATGCCTGGCAAGAAATGGCGGATCAACAGGGTTAACGACCGAACGTTGAGGTCCACGAGGCCGGCCAGGTCTGCCATCTCGTGCTCGATGAACGGCCCGGCCAAGCCGACCCCCGCGTTGTTAACCAATACGTCGACGAACAGTCCGCGCTGACGCAGCGCCGCTTCGAGACGCGCCCCAGCGTCGGGGCTCCGCATGTCCATTGCCAACGGTATCGCCGTCACCCGGTGTCGCGCGGCGATCTCCGCGGCTGCTTGTTCAAGCGGCTCCCGTCGGCGGGCGATCAGCACAACCGTGCTACCCTCGTTTGCGAATCGATGCGCGATCGCCAAGCCGATGCCCTCGGAGGCTCCGGTCACGACCACCGCCGGCCCGACCTCTGACTGTTTTTCATCTTCCAACGGCTACGGACCCGTCAGCTGCAGCACCGTGGCGCCAATACCGGTCGCTTGCGGCGATCCTCGCCGACCTTGGTTGAGCCTCGGTGCGCGGACCGCGCTCGCTATGCCGGTGGCGCCGCACGACGGGCTTGGCGACATCGGCATAGTGAGCGCGGTCCGAACCAAAGCAGGTGGGGCATCATAGTACGTAGCCACCGCCTGCAAAACCTGCGCACCGGACATCGGTCTGAACACGACATTTATTGGCTGAGTGTCGGCCACCTCGCCGGGCCTTGCAACGTCGCCAGATAGGCTTTGCTCAGGGCGCCGACCCGGCCCATCGGGGTGCCCGGCGACGCGGCAAGGGCCGCGGCTAGATCATCGTGCCTTCAATGGGAACCGCACAGCCGGTTCCGATTGAACGCAGGTTGCTGTAGGCTTGAAATTGGCTGAGCTGCCGTACAAGCAAACCATACATGGTTCAAAAGTTGCCGTGTGTACGGAACAGCGCGCCAAGGGCGCGCCGACCAGCCGGTGGCGGGTGCGTTGGTCGACAGTTGCGTCAACCAACGTCGAGCCGGAAGCCCATCGCAAAGCCGATCCCGCCGATAAGCCGATAGCTGAAATCTGATTTTCGTTATAGCTTGGTTGCGCGGACAAGAGATTTTGGCATGTCGAGGTCGGGCGTACACTGGTTGGGCTATGCCGTGCGGATGCGGGGCGCGTGCGACCACCGGCCCCGACACAGGCGTTGGCAGGCGCTTCGATCACCGACGAGGGGCACGGCCTGGCGGTGTAGCGTTTGTTGTTGACCATGGACTTGAAGCGTAAACTTGCAGCAATCATCGTTGCCGACATTGTCGGTTACAGCAAACTGATCGCCGCCGATGAGGAAGCGACACTGCGGCGGCTTGAGGTCTTTCGCCACATGTGGCGTGAGTGCGCCGAACGCTATGGCGGCCGCGTCTTCAACACCGCGGGCGACGCGGTGCTTGCCGAGTTCCCAAGCGCAGTGGAAGCGGTGCGCTGTGCACTGGATTTCCAGGCGCGGTCCGAAACCCACAATCAGACCCTGGTTCCCGACCGCCAGATGCATTTTCGCATCGGCATCACGATCGGCGACGTCGTACAGCGCGAAGGCGATCTGCTTGGAGACGGCGTCAACATCGCGGCACGGCTGCAAAGCTTGGCCGAGGGCGGCGGCATCTGCGTGTCGAGCTGGGTGCGGGAGTCGGTTGCCAACAAGCTCGAGGTTCATTTCGCTGATCTGGGCGAGCAAGTCGTCAAGAATATTCCGGAACCGATCCGCGCCTACGCTGTGATGAGCGCCGATGATGCCAACGCTCACCTCGCCGCAGCCGACACTGCCAGGAGGGAGGGCAGGTCGGCTGCGCGCTGGCGATGGGTGGCAGTGGTGGTGGTGTTGCTCGCGGCCGGGGCGGCGGCGGCGTTCTACTTCGGTCCACTGGAGGGCTGGACGGAAGCAATGCTGAGGGTTCCTCGGTCGGAACCACCTAAGACTGACACCGCCGATCCGGAACCTGCCTCGCCGACGCCGCCCGGCTCGGGCGAGATCCGCAAGGAAGCGCAAACCGTTCCGGAGCCGCCGATGGATCTCGCCGACAATCGGCCGGTGACGGGTCCGGAGCGGGATCGGAAACTCGAGTCGGAGAGCGAAACTGCCACGCCGGCGCCGCAAAACGACCACGACGAGCAGGTTCCGCAAACCGAGCCCACATCGCCTTCGAGCAGCAATGATCCCGATCGCGAGGTCGAGCCCGGGCCTACGAAACCGTCGGCCTCAGACTATGATCCGCTGTCGACGACCGACGAGCGCACCATCAAAGCCGGCACGAGCTTCAAGGAATGTGCAAGCTGCCCGGAGATGGTGGCGCTGCCCAGCGGCAGCTTCACGATGGGGTCTCGAAGCTCGGACTTCGGCCATGAACCAGACGAGCGGCCGGCCCACAGGGTTCGATTATCCCACAAGCTGGCGATTTCGCGTTATCCGATCACGATGGCGAAGTTCGACTACTTTGCCACGGTCACGGGTTATGAATTCACATCAGGGTGCCGCATCTACGAGGCGGGCGAATGGGTGGTGAAGCCCGCGCTTTCGTTCAGGAACCCCGGCTTCAAACAAAGCGACAACCATCCCGTTGTCTGCATCAACTGGCATGATGCGCGGTCCTACACGAACTGGCTCACGGCCCGCACTAAGAAGCTCTATCGGTTGCCTTCGGAAGCGGAGTGGGAATATGCTGCGCGTGCTGGTACCACGACCCTGTTCTGGTGGGGCGATAGCATCATGCCCGTCCAGGCCAACTATGACTGGGCCATCGCCTTTCGCGGCGGCCGTCGCGATACCATGCATTATGGAACGATGTCGGTCAGGTCGTTCGAACCCAACCCCTGGGGGCTTTATCAGGTGCATGGCAACGTGTCCGAATGGGTGCAGGACTGCTGGAACCATAGCTACCAGCAAGCGCCGTCGGACGGGTCGGCCTGGCTCGCCGGCGATTGCACCCGACGGGTCTTACGCGGCGGGTCATGGGGCTATGCGCCCAAGGATCTGCGGGTCACCTACCGCGAGGGGGCGACGCAGGAAAACCGCAACTTCAATTTCGGGTTTCGCGTAGCACGCACGCTCGACGCCACATCGCCAAGGGAATCCGGCAACTGAGGACATCAGCACATGGGGGACGCGGTCCGATCTCGTTCGCCTCAGAGCGTTTCCGTGTCAGCTGGCGCCATCCCGTTTGCCACCCGGGCGCCCACACCATCGTGCCATTAGCTAACGGATCGTCAGCAGGCCAGTACGGCTGAATCGCCTTTGGCGGAAATGATCTGGTGCATGCAGCGGCTCAGCCATCACGGAACCGTCTCCCAAAAAAACAGTCGGCGGACCACAAATGCGGGCCCGCCGATCACATTCTTCGATCACGCTTGTCGAGGAAGAGGCGTCCTCAGACGGCTTCCTTGAGCTCCTTGGCTGGCCGGAAAGCCACCTTCTTGCTGGCTTTGATGCGGATCTTCTCGCCGGTGGCCGGATTGCGCCCGTCGCGCGCTGGACGCTTGCGAACCTGGAGCACGCCGAGGCCGCCGAGACGCAAGCGCGCGCCCTTCTTCAGATGGGTCGTGATCATCGACACCATGTCGGAAAGCACCTCGTTGGCCTGCTTTTTCGGCAGATTGTGCTTCTCGGCCAGCGCCGCCCCAATGTGGCGCAGCGTGACGGTATCGATCTTTCCAGTTGCTTTGGCGGCGACCTTGGCAGGCGCTTTTGCGGCCTTCTTGGTGGCCGACTTGGTGGCGCGGGCCGCGGACGCCTTGGCCACCGACTTGGTTTTAGTAGTTCTCGCTGCCATTTCCTTCCGTCCTTCTTTTGGTTCGTCAGGGTTTCGTCATTTAGATTTCAGGGCGCTTGATTACGTTAATCCGATTTATTGCAAAAATGGTTCCCATGAAAGCTAGATTGCATTGAAAAGTAACAAGATTTGCAGATAAGTGATTCATTTGCAACGGTTTACAGCGTTTTTTGGTGCGTTGCCCCACTCGCGATCGCCTCTCAGCCGCTCAACATTAAGGCCGACAACATCGGCCTAACTTGAACCAGCGGCCAGCCGAATGCGCAAAAACCTTGACCAGAGTAATGGGGGCCAACTTGACCTTCCAGGCATTGGGCATCGTGGTCAGCTCCGTCGATTTGCCTTTAGACTTGCTTAAGAGTGCGTGCGTCTGCGATGTCCGATGCAAGCCAATCAAGATGGCGTGGACGCACCGCGCCCGCCTGATCTCGGAAGCCATACGGGGCAATCACATGAATCGCGTCAAGCTCACCATCGCCACCACCGATTACGACCATTTTCGGGACTTCCGGCTGGGTTTTGTCAACGCCGAAGGCATCGAGCACACTTGGCTGACCTTGGGTCACCATGAGGTGTTTGCGCGTTTTACGTTCAATAGAGAGTGGCACGTATCTGAGCTTTCTTTCGCCAAGTTCATCGCGCAGGTGACGCGGCCCGACAGCGATATCATAGGCCTGCCGGTTGTCTGCTCGAGATTGTTCAGGTTCTCATCGTTCTACGTCAACAAAAACGCACATATCAAGACAGCACAAGATCTCAAGGGAAAGCGCATCGGATCACCCGAGTGGGCCCACTCGGCTGCGGTCTACATGCGCGGCTGGCTGCACAACGAGATCGGTGTGCGACTTGACGATGTCGATTGGTATCAGGCGGGCGCCAACGAACCGGGACGTGTAGAGAAGGTCGAGCTGAGATTGCCACCTAGCCTGCGCCTGACAAGGGTCGGCGATCGCTCACTCTCACAGATGATCGCCTCCGGCGAGATCGACTGTGCCATCATCGCGCGACCGCCGAACTGCTTTTTGCAAGGCCATCCGGACGTGGTGCGTCTGTTTCCAGACTACCTGCCGTTGGAAGAAGCCTACTATCAGCGCACAAAAGTCTGGCCCATCATGCATATCATCGCCATCCAGAAGCACATTCTGGACGCAAACCCCTGGATCGCCCGAAATCTGATGAATGCCTTCCAGGAGAGTAAGCAGCGCAGCCTGGCCAGATTACTCGATCCAGCGGTCTCGCGTTACCCATTGGCGTGGCTGCCAACCTACGCTCGGCGCATGTCCGACATGTTCGACGGCGATCCATTTCCATATGGTATCGAACAGAACCGGCCAACACTGGAGCAGATGCTGCTTTACACGCATCAACAGGGCATCGCGCATTACCACGCCCAACCGGAAGACCTGTTCCCGAAGGGCGTGATGACGATGGTGAAGGTCTGAGTTGGTCGACGCGCCGGGAGCGGCAGACGTCAGATTTGGCAACCGCGCGGTGGCTTGAGCCGCCCGCGCGGCCCGCTCCATCATCGAGCCACATCCGGCCGACCTTCTCATGCACCCAGACGCCGCGCGAAATCCTGGTACCCGAAGCGGCGCACCACCCGATAGCTTCCGTCCTTATCCAGAACCCCCAAGTCAGGCAGCGGCGTACCGTTGAAGGTGGTATTCTTGACGAAGCTGTATTGGGCCATATCGCAAAAGACCACTCGGTCGCCAACGGCCAAAGGTCGGCGGAACGAATACGCTCCGATCACGTCGCCGGTCATGCACGTCTTACCGCCCAGGACATAGGTATGTGGGAGCACATCGGGTTCTGCACTGCCCACGATGGCCGGTCGATAGGGCACCTCCAACACGTCCGGCATATGGGCGGAGGCCGAGGTATCGAGAATGGCGAGATCCTCGTCATTGTGGTGAATGTCGAGCACAGAAGCGACCAGCCAACCGGCGTCGACCACCAGCCCGGCGCCCGGCTCTAAAATGACCTCCACATCGTAAGTGGTGCGAAAGCGGACGATGGCATCGATCAGTCGACCGACGTCATAGCCCGGCTTGTTGATGAAGTGACCGCCGCCAAAATTCACCGTGCCGACGCGTTCGATGTAGCTAGCAAACTCCCGTCCGACATGCTCGATCAGGCCGACCGATCCGTCATGCAATGACTCGCACAGCGCGTGCACATGCAGAATGTCGATCGCCTCCCAGGGCAGCATGTCGAGCATCGCCCTGGGCGTGCCGAACCGCGAGCACGGTGCGCACGGATCATAAAGCGCGCCGCCGAGCGTCGCGTTGGAATAGGCTGGGTTGATGCGTAGGCCGATTTTACGGCCGGCGGCCTTGGCAACCGATAGATGCCGATCAAGCTGGGTGGGCGAATTGAAATAGATGTGGTCGGCCAACCCGACGATGCGCCCCATTTCGTCCGGCGCGTACGCCGGCGCATAGACGTGCACCTCCTTGCCGAAAGTCTCGCGGCCGAGCCTCGCCTCGTACTCACCGCTGGCGGTGGTGCCGTCGAGCACCTGGCGCATCATCGGAAATACCGCCGGCAACGCAAACGCCTTGGTGGCAAGCAACAGCTTGCAACCGGTAAGCCGCTTGATGCGGTCTGCGGTGGCCAGATTGCGCTCCAACGCGGCCACGTCGATGACATAGGCCGGCGTGCGCAGGTCGGGCGGCAATGCGGTCGGATCGGACCGGAGCGGATCGGGCATAGGCGGATCGGTCCTGGGTGCGGGGCCACTGACAGCAAGAGCACCTCTCAATCGCATGCCAACGCCGTTGGCGATCGACCGATTGGAGGGCCGTGCGCGAGCACGGGCCAGCGTATCGCATCAGTGAGATGCGCTGGCAACGCATGCTCTAGCTCATTTCCGCCTTAGGCGGAACGGTATACCGGCCCGCTGCCCGCCCGATTCCTCCACTCGCCACCCAGAACATCATGCCATTGGGTGGCCCGGCGAGAAAACGCGATGATTGCAGCCAACTCTGAAGCGCTCTCGTCGGGACCAGGATGACGAGCCGCAGAAATGACGGACCACTGCAGATCTGCGGACGCCGACGCGGACAGTGGCGCGGTGCAACGCCGATCGTTGACCGCGTTGCGGCGGGGCCAAGCGCAGCTCTGTTCAGCAGCTCAATCGAGCTGTCACCGCCTACGAGACCGGCGGGTCAGCATCTTGTGCTTCAACTTTTCAGCGGTCCCGGGGAATGACCAAGGGCACCGCGCGATGCAGATTCCACAGCCCAGTGTTTCGCCGAAATAGGGGATGCACTTGTCGAAGTCCACGTACCATTTGCGCACGCCGCGCACCATTTGCTTGTCCCGATAGATGGCGTCGGGCGGGCAAGCGTTGGTGCAGACCTGGCAGTTCAGGCAGAAGTCCTCCGCGCCGATGTCAACGGGCGCATCGCTGAGCAACGGCATATCCGTCGTCACCACGGACAGCCTGAAGCTCGACCCATAGGTGTCGTTGATGATGGAGCCATGCTTACCCAATTCACCGAAACCAGCAGCGATGGCGATGGGGATCATGTTCAACGCACTGGCGTAGGGACCCTGATAAGCCTTGGCATAATAGCCCTGGTCGAGGATGAAGTTGGCCAACTTGCGGCAAGCCCGTGCGGCGCGGTTGTATTCCTTCGCAACCACCACGCCAGCGGTCGGGTTATCAAACGAGGGCGGGGCTTGATTGAGCTCCGCATGATCCATCGCGACACCGATGACGACCACCCAGGGCTCGTTCACCGCATAGCCCTCATACACATAGGACGAGTCCAAGGCCGTGATGCCGACCAGGTCGCTCTCGTTATTCAAAGCAAAGGCTTTGACCGCATGGCTCCAGGCATCAGCCGACTTCTCAAGCCTGTGGTGGGCCTGCTCAACCGGCTTGGGACCGCGGCCGCCCGGCGGTGCTGGCGAGAAGTACTTTCTGATCTCGGCCGATTGCCGATGGTAATTGGTAACCTCGCTTTGCAGCTGGCCATGGGTCTGCCGCTCCGGCGGATGCCAGAAAAACGGCGAAGGCCGACGTGGCGTTGGTTCACCTAGCCCGTTCACCTGATTGCCCGACGTGTCGGGAAACGCTGCGATGAAGCGCGGGTCGGGGACATAATTCTTGCTCAAGGGTTTGGTGGCTCCTGATCGTGCTGGCGCAGCTCGCCCCCGTCGCAAAACGATTATCGCATCCGGTGTTGCAGCGTTGGCCGACCGGCCAGCGGCGCGGCGCTGGTCGGCCAACCGCGCCATGGCTGACGGCAGCGTCACTATCGCCCAGTGCACGCGGTACCGTCAATTCAGCCACGGCAGTGGCTGCGTCGGGCGACCGGTCGGGCGCTCAGCTGCGGTTGGGTTGACCGACAAACCCGTCGCCGAAGCCTGCGTGTTGCGCCGCCCAGCCGCCGGCAACCCGACCGCTGAAAACCGACGGTCCGAGCATGGTGCCTTCGAGACCGGCCCGGCCGTTGATGTGACCGCCAGCCATGCCCGCCGCCTCGCCGGCAGCGTACAATCCTTCGATCGGCTGGAAGTGCTTATCGCAGACGCGGCACTTCAAATCGGTTTTCACGCCTCCAAAATTCTTACGGGCCAGCGCAAAGATCTGCACCGCATAAAACGGCGGTTGATCAAATTTCTTGGATGCGGCGAGCGGCTTGCCGAACTCCGGTTCGCAGTCGAGCCCATGGTCGAACGCCTGGTTATAGCGGTTGACGGTATCGAGCAAGGTCGGCTGAGCCACCCCAATCCGTTCCGCTAGCTCCGCCAAGGTGTCCGCCTTATGAATGAAGGGCGACTTCTCCAAAAGCTCCTCGACCTTGGCCCGATCGACCGTATCACCGACCCGGTAAGCCGGGTCCGCAATCTCCATGCCGGCCGTCATCGGCCGATCCAAGATGGCCCACGCGTGGCGCGGGCTTTGGGCCAGCAAGGCGGGGCTCGCGGAGTTGCCGCCGGACAAGGCCTCGTTGTGGAACCGTCGACCCTGCTGGTTCACCCAGATGTAGCCGGGCGCCTGACGAAACACCAATCCGCGCCGCTGCGCTGGATCGCGATAATCAGGAGTCGCATAAACATAAAACCATA
Source organism: Hyphomicrobiaceae bacterium (assembly GCA_965223035.1). Classification (GTDB taxonomy): domain Bacteria; phylum Pseudomonadota; class Alphaproteobacteria; order Rhizobiales; family Hyphomicrobiaceae; genus CAMDPA01. The sequence goes on from OZ244980.1 coordinate 5,858,944, forward strand.
TGTGATCCATGTGGGTCAGATAGCCGCCAACTGAACGCACGAGCTTATGGCCGGCGCCGGTGGAACCGCGACCGGACCCTTCCATGATGCGGTCGCCACGCAGATCGGGCCGGTGTTCCAGCACCATGTCGAGATTGGAATTGAACCCGCCGGTGGCCACCACCACCGCCTTGCTGTCAACCGACAGCATTTCACCAGTCTGCGTATTGCGCGCTTCTAGCCCCACCACGCGACCGTTGTCGGTTTTCAGCTTCGTGGCTTCGATTCCCGTCAGGGTTTGGCCGCCCTTGGCGCGGAACGCCGCGATCAGATGGGTCATCAGGCCCAGGCCGTTGTGTTCAGACCGGGTCCAGCGCATCACCGAGTTGCCTTCCTGCGGTTTGAGATCGATCCATTTCGCGCCCAGGCTTTCCGCCCAATGGTACAGATCATGCAGCGAATGCTCGATGTAGTAGCGCGCCCACACCTCGTCGACCGATGGCCCGCCCCACGCCATCCAGTCATCGAATGCCAAGTCCGGCGTATCCTTGATACCGTACTCGCGCTGCAGCGGCGAGCCGACGATCAAGCAGCCGCCGCCGGAGATGATCGCGGCGCCTCCGAGGTCGCTGGCCTGCTCGAGAACGAGCGCGCGGGCGCCGGCATCGCGCGCGTCAATCCCCGCGGCGATGCCGGCGGCACCGCCACCGATGATCGCGACATCCGTTGCAACGGTGTTCATCTTAGCCATGGCAAATCCTCTGCGTCAAAGGGCGCTCGAGCAGCAATTGCTTTGCTGCTTACCGATTCGATTGAGTCACTGTTGGTGTGCATCTAACCCTCAGTTCTCGGCCAGCATGGTAGCGGCGATCTTTTCGCCGATCATGATGGATGGCAGGTTGGTGTTGGCGCAGGGCACGGTCGGCATCAACGAAGCGTCGCACACGCGCAAGCCTTCGACGCCGTAAACGCGGGCGGATGGATCGGTGACCGCCAGCGGGTCGTTGGCGGCGCCCATGCGGCAGGTGCCCGAGGCGTGCCAATGCCCCAACACGGCTTCGCCAATCCAGTCCCTGCAGGTGACCTCGTCGGCCTCGAGTTCCTCGATCGTCGGCGCGTCGGCAATCAGTCGCGTGATGATCTGACGGCGCACGCTGTTCGACAAATCCATGGCGGCTGCCCCGAGCCAGGTCTGGGCGGCGTTGAGCGGGCTATACTCCGCCAACTTGCGCGCATAGTTGGAATAGCTGACCGGAAACACCTGGCGCACCCGGGCTTGCACAGCTGGGTGACGCTGCAAACGGCACAAAAGGCGCACGCCACGCACCAGCCTGGCCATATCGCGCTCGTCGGAGCACATGTTGAAGTCGATGTCGAGCCGACCGCCAGCCTCGGGCGACAGCAGCTTGACCTGGCCGCTGGAAAACGAGCGATTGACCCACAGCATCAGCAGGCCGGTCTGCGCGCCGATGGCGTGCCACTGGGCCTTGGCCGACGGGATCAAGTACATATCGCTGGGCGGACATCCCTCAACGCCCGAAGAGAAGCGCAGCGCGGCAAACATCTGCCGGCGCAAGCTGCTCGGCAACCGTGCATCGCGAGCGATGAAGCAGCCGAAATTGACACCTGGATGCTCAAGCAGATTGGCCCCGACACCAGGCCGATCGGCGACCGGCGCAATGCCAAGTGCGGCCAGTTCACGGGCCGGACCAATCCCGTTGCGCATCAACATGGCGGGCGATTGCAGCGCGCCACAGCTGATCACCACCTGGCCGGCGCGGATCGTGCTAAGGGTGTTGCCGCGCCGGATCACCACCCCCGTCACCCGTCGGCCATCAAACGCCAACCGTTCGACTAGGGTGTCACCGATGATAGTCAGGTTGGGACGTCGTCGAACCGCCGGTGTCAGGTAGCACCAGGCCGCACCCATGCGCTTGTCATCAGTGTGACTGTAGGCGACCGGATAGATGCCATCCTCGAACATGGCGTTTTGGTCGGTTCGCCGTGGCCAACCTTCCGCTTCGATGGCGGCAATCACGCCCTTAATGAACCCGGGCCATAGCTGATCGGGGTACCGCTGCAGGTGGATCGGGCCGCCTGTGCCGTGCAGCGGTCCATCAAAATCGCGATCGGCTTCCAGGTTCCGGAAATAGGGCAACACATCATCCCAGCCCCATCCGCTGGCACCGCGCTCAACCCAAGCCGCGTAGTCGGAGGGCAGCCCACGGACTGCCGCCATGCCGTTGATCGATGACGTGCCGCCGATCAGGCGGCCCTGATTGTATTTGCGACGTGGCCGCAGATCAGGCGCGTTACTGGGTCGCGGCCCGAACGCGGCCGTCAGGCCGGGCCAGTTAAAGCGCGGGTTGGCGTGGGCGGTGCCGGCGAAAACATCGAGGATCTCCAGCGGCTCCTGGCCGGGGGGAAAATCCGGACCGGCCTCCAAAAGCAGCACCCGCACCGACGACCGTTCGCTCAATCGGCCAGCCAGCGCGCAGCCTGAGGACCCGGCGCCAACGATCACGACGTCCGCATCGAGATCCGCCTGGTCCATGCCAACCAACGGCTAAGCCGTGGAGCGACGCCGCTCCGGCGCCGTGCGATACATGGTCAGCACGCGGTCGAGCTCGGCCAGGCAGGCCGGATCGAAATCCTGCTTCGGCCGCATATCGCGTTTCCAGTTGCCGCTGGTGTCCTCCCCGCGCAACAGGATGGCGCTGGCGCCGGGAAACGCGGTTTCCTTTACGTCCGGCGCGACATAATGGATCGACAGGCCGATCCGCCGATCGTCGGTCTGGTTGGGATCGGAGGCGTGCAGGGTATCTTCTTTGTGGAAGGAGAATTGGCCGGCCTTGAGCGGCACGTAGACGGCTTTCGACTCGTCGATTCCCGGTATCGTCTGACCACGTGACAGCAAGTTGTTATCCGATTTGATCTCCTCGTGCCGGTAAATTCCCCGGTTGTGCGAACCCGGCAAGAACCGCATGCACCCCGCCGCGATGGACGCCGCCGAGATCGCCACCCAAGCGGTCAACGTGTTCGGCGGTTCAAGCCCGTAGTAATAGGAATCCTGATGCCATGAGACGAAGGCAGGGTCGTGCGCCTCCTTCTGAAAAAAGCTGGACCCCCAGCACAGAATGTTGGGGCCGATGATGTCCTCCACAGCGTCCAGCAAGCGCGGGTGAGACACCAGCTCGTACAAGAACGGAAATGGCAGATGCGCCTTGATCTGGGCCCGCTTCTGAATCTTGGTGCCGAACTTCGCTTCCACCGCCTCGACACGGCGGCGGATCTGTAACGCCTCGTCGGCCGTCAGCAGATCAATCGGCCCGAGGAAGCCATTGGCGTGGTAATCCTCGACCTGTTTCTCGGTCAGTCGCTTGAGCATCGATCTGTCACCCAGCGGGAGGAGGCAATGGTTGGCGAGGTGGAATGCTAGCCGTGTCGCCAACCAGGCACAAGCCGCCGGCGTCCATGGGCGGGTGATCCCAGCTCGCGCTCGTCGCGCCGGTCGCAACCCGCAAGCCGTACGCGAGCCGCCAGCGCGGGCGCTAGATCATCTTTGCGCCTTTAATCGGGATCGTTCCGATCCCGATTAAAGGCAGGTTGCTCCAGGGCACCGCGCGCCGTCGGCTCGCGGTGCTGGATCGGATCTGCGTTGGCTTGCCGCCGATGCGTGTGGCATGTAGAGCTTCGAAACAACGCCTAAGCTGCGTTGCGCAACGGCGAACGCCCATTCAGCACCAGGAGGATCCACCATGTCCGCGCCAATGCCGTATCGCGCCGATCACGTTGGAAGTCTGCTCCGGTCCGCAAAGCTCAAGGCGGCCCGCGCCGATCATGAGGCCGGGCGCGTGACGGCAGCCCAGTTGGCGGCCATCGAAGACGAGGAGATCCGGGCGATCATCGCCAAGCAGGAGCAGATCGGCCTGAAGGCGGTGACCGACGGCGAGTATCGCCGATCGTGGTGGCACTACGATTTCCTGGGAGCGTTGGATGGCGTCAACCTCGAGGCGGCGGAGCAAGGCATCCAGTTTCAGGGCGTACAGACCAAGGCCCAGGTGCCGATGATCCGGGGCAAGATCGATTTTTCTCCCGGCCATCCGTTCGTCGCACACTTCAAGTTTGTCAAGGCCAACACCAAGGCCACCCCGAAGCAGACCATTCCGTCCCCGTCGATGTTCTACTACCGCGGTGGTCGCGCCGCCATCGGGCCGGGTCTTTATCCCGATCAGAACGCGTATTGGCACGATCTGGGCCAAGCCTACAGGAAGGCGGTCAACGCCTTCTATGACGCGGGCTGCCGCTACCTTCAGATCGATGATTGCAGCTTCGCCTATTTCTGCGACCCCGCGCAGCGCAAGATGCTCGCCGACCGCGGAGACGACCCCGACACGTTGCCCGATTGCTTCGCGCAAATGATCAACGCCGGCCTAGCCGACAAGCCGTCGGACCTGACCACGGCCATCCACGTTTGCCGCGGCAATTTCCGCTCCACCTTCGTCGCCTCCGGCGGCTACGAGCCGATCGCTGACCTGTTGTTCAACACCACCAACGTCGACGCCTATTTCCTGGAATGGGACAGTGATCGGGCCGGCGATCTGTCGCCGTTACGGTTCTTGCCCAAGGGCAAAAAGGTCGTGCTCGGGCTGATCACCACCAAGACCGGCGCGCTGGAGACCAAAGACGCGATCCGACGGCGAATCGAGGAGGCCAGCAAATATACCAGCCTCGACCAGCTATGCTTGAGCCCGCAATGCGGTTTTGCATCCACCGAGGAAGGCAACGTGTTGGCCGAGGAGGAGCAATGGGCCAAGCTGCAGATGGTGGTGGAGCTGGCGCGCGAGGTCTGGGGCGATGACTAAACCATGTCCGCCCAAGGCGCGTCAGAGTTAGCTGGAACCACCGGCCAATGCGGCCCGCGGAAGAACGTGAGTTTGAGCCATGACCGCTTCTCAAATCGATTATGAAGCCGAATACAACAACCCGGCGCGCGTGCCGGAATATGCCGACATTGCGCAACGCTTCGAGCAGGCCTCAGAAGCCACGCGCTCGCAGCTCGCGGCGTCAGCGCAACTCGATGTGGCATACGGTGCCGCGCCGCGGCAACGCTACGACCTGTTCCAAGCCGCGGGCGAGAATACGGCGCCGCTGGTGGTCTACATTCACGGTGGCGTGTGGCAGCGTGGCGACCGCAAGGACTATAGTTTTGTCGCGCGCGAACTGGTGGCCAACGGCATCGATGTGGCGATCCCGTCCTACACGCTGTGTCCGGAGGTCACCGTTGCGCACATCTTCGGCGAGTTGCGCAGCTTCATGCGGGCGCTCTATGCCAAGACCAGGCGACACCCGGTTGTCGTCGGACACTCGGTCGGCGGAACCATGGCGGCTGCCATGCTGGCAACCGATTGGTCGAAAGAAGCCGACGTGCCTGCGGACTTGGTGCGTCGGGCCTACGCGATCTCCGGGGTGTTCGAGGTCGAGCCCTACGTCCACACCAGCTACAACCGTGCGCTTGGCCTGACGGTGGAGGCGGCGCGGGTGGTCAGTCCCGCGCTGTGGCCGGCGCCGGCGACGGACAGCGAGATCGTCGCGGCGGTGGGCGGGGCGGAAAGCGCGGAATTCATTCGTCAAAGTCGAGACCTCGCCGCAAAGTGGGCGGCTGCCGGGCTCACAGCCACCTTCGAGCTGATTCCGGAGGCCAACCACTTCACCGTTCTCGACCCGTTGGCGCGCCCCGAAAGCCCGATGTTGCGTCGCATCATCGCGTTGGCGCGCAGCGCGCCGGCCGCCGACTAGATCAACGTGCCTTAACGTGTAGAGCAACTTTCTGTTTTTCATCGGGACCGTTCTGATTGCGATGAAATGCAGGTTGATCCAGAGTGTTGAGCGAGCTGGAACCATCCCGCTCCGCCGGCTGTTCCACCCATAACCTCTGGCCATTGGGTGGCCGGGTGGGGGCGCGGGCGGGAATACTCGCCAAGTCGGTGCAACTGCAGCTTTGTCTGCACGGACCCATCACCCGTCAGTCTGAGCGCTATACCGCTGCGATGAGCCTCGCATCGGTTGACCGTCCAAAACCGAGCTGAGGCTGATCGGCTTAACCGAGCACTTACGTCAGGGCACTAGATTGCCGTTGGGACACACGTCCAATGTTTGACGTGCGGGTTCAAGGCTCAGGGTTTGTCATGCGTGTTTTGGTTACGGGTGGTACAGGTTTTTTGGGTTCGGCGGTTTGCCGGTTGCTGGTACAGCAGCGCGGTGCCACCGTCTTGAACGTGGACAATCCTGGGCCGTTCCCGGACTATCGCAGCGTGCGTGAGGTGGCCGCAAACCCACGCTACGGGTTTCGACGCGGTGAGGTCTGCGACCGCCCGCGGATGGCCGCGCTGTTGCAGACGTTTGCGCCTGAAGCCGTCATTCACACCCCTGCAGACCGGTCGGCGCCGGCGTGGGTAAACGGCCCCTCCCAGGCGACCACCGACCCATTGGCAACCTGGCGCCTGTTGGAGGCGACCAGCGATTATTGGGCGCAATTGAGCCAAAGCCAACGCGCCAGATTTCGGTTTGTGCTGATGGCGCACGGTACCCACCAAGCAGGACCGGAGCGAGCTGGAGCGGCGAATGTGTTGGCAACGCGCGGGCGCCATCACCCCCGGGAACAGGTCAAACGTAGCGCGGATCGCCTGGCGATCGATTGGCAGCGCGCTTTTGGATTGCCGGTCATCGTGGCCAACAGCGCGGTGAACTACGGTCCGTGGCAGGCACCCGAGGCGACATGCCCGCGGCTGATTGTCGATGCGCTCGAGGGCCGGTCGCCGACCCTTCAGGCGGTCCGCTCCGAGCCCCACGATTGGATGCATGTCGAAGACCTCGCGGCGGCGCTCGACGCCATGGTGCGTCACGGCCGGCCAGGTGAAACCTACGACGTCGGTGGGGGCGTCGCCTACCTGGCGCAGGGGGTGGCCGGTCGGATCAAGGAGCTGGTCGACAAGCATACGGATCGACCGGTTGGTCGGGGCTGGGCGCGCATGGCGACGCTCGCAAAAGTCGAGGCGGAGCCCACGATGCGCGGGCTCGACACCGGAAAGCTCCGCAACGATACCGGCTGGCAGCCACGCGTGGCGCTCGAAGCGGGATTGGCCAAGACCGTGAGCTGGTACTTGTCCAACGCATGGTGGTGGCGACCCATGCAGCACAACGTCCCCAGCGCCGATCGCAATGCCTCGGCTTGAGCTGCGCCGGCAGGATCGGGGTCAACTCCTGCTCTGCGCCTTTTGGGCCGCCAGGGCCAGCAAGCGCCCCAGCTCCTGGGCCTGCGTCGCATAGGTCTGCATTTGCTGCTGCGCGTGGCGGCTTTGGATATCGAAGTAGTCCTTCATGTCGCGCGCGCGTGCCAAGTCGCTGGCCAGCTTGAAGTTTGCCTCGACGTTCTCCTCGGTGAAACGCATCGCCTTATCTTGAACCTCCAACGCCGCCTCGGCCATCGCACCAGACGATTTCATGGCCATCTCTTGCGCTTTGCGGGCCATGTCCATGAATTGGGCATAGGCGTTGCGCGCCTGCTCAACGTTGCGCTCCGTCATATCTCTGAGCGCTGCCGGGATCTCCATTTTGGGGGCGTCGGACATGTCCTGCTCTCCATTGGCGGGGTTAGCGGTCGTTGCGACCATGCCAGAAATGTACGATGCAGTTCTCCCGGTGGGAAGACCACTGCTTGTGGGCGCGGAAGATTTCGCGCAACATGGCCAGAGTTCAAGCTGTTGGGTGCTGTGTGACCGATACGAATCCACAACGCCAATTTGCAAAAGCGCCGGCGGCTGAGAAGGAGGCTGTGTCGCCACCGGCCGGGAGCGAGCCAAGCCTGGTCGGCGCATTGCGTGCAGCTCAGTCGCTGGCCGGGGCCGCCGTGCCCTCGAATTTGGCCAACCTGGCGCACGAGTTGCGGACACCCCTCAGCGCCATCGTCGCATTGAGCGAGATCATGCGCGATGAGCGGCTGGGACCGCTGGCCGAGGCCCGATACCGCGGTTATGCGGCAGATATCCATGATACCGCGAAGCTCGCGTTGGCGATCCTGACCGGCGGCTTGGAGCGCGGTGACGCTCGCACCGATCCCGCGGACGATGGGTCGGCGCCGAAGGCCTTCGTTGAGCTCGATGCGGCGGGCCTCGTCACCCGCACGGTTTCCGCTTTGGTGCCGCTGGCGCAGCGCTCGGGCCTGCGCCTGACGACGGAAATCAGCCCGAGTCTGCCCCATCTCATCGCCGACGAGCGCGGCCAGCAACAGGTCCTGATCAATCTGATCTCCAACGCGCTGAAATTCACGCCCCCCGGCGGCAGCGTCGTGGTTTCCGCGAGCTATCAGATCGGAGGCGCCCTGGTGTTATCCGTGACGGATAGCGGAGATGGGATGACGCCTGAAGAGCTGCAACGGGCGCGAACGGGCGCGCCGGCGCCCAATTCACTTCGCCGGCGTGCGGGCGGGACCGGTTTTGGCCTACCCCTGGTGCGCGCTTTGGTGGCGGCGTCTGGCGCCTCGTTGAGCGTCGAAAGCACGCTCGGCCGCGGTACGTGCGTCTCGATCACATTTCCGCACGACCGGGTCGTTCCGGTTTGACGGCACTGGGCGAGCGAACGCCGGTGGGCCACTGCCAACGGCTGTTGATTGTGTCAGGCAACTGCCCTATCCCGGCGGGCAATCGCTGACCGGTGCTCCGGGAGCGACCACATTTGGAGGATTGAGATGGACAGCGTGCTCATCATCGGAGCCGGCGCAGCCGGCTCGGTCGTGGCGCAAAAATGCGCCATGAATCGCGACGTGTTCAAGACCGTTCATCTCGCGTCGCGCCGGTTGGCGAGCTGCCAAGAGGTCGCCGCGCGCTGTGTCACGTCGATCGATGTGTCTCAGGTCGACGCCGATGACGTCCCGGCAACGATCGCCCTGATCGATAAGGTCCAACCTGATCTGGTGATCAACATGGCGCTGCCCTACCAGGACCTGCCGATCATGGATGCCTGCCTGGAAACCGGCGTGCACTACATGGATACGGCCAACTATGAACCTCGCGATCAAGCCAAATTCACCTACGAATGGCAGTGGCCGTATCACGAGCGCTATCGCGAGAAAGGTTTGATGGCCGTGTTGGGCTGCGGCTTCGATCCCGGCCAGACCAACATCTATTGCGCCTATGCGCAGGAGGAGTTGTTCGACGCGATCGAGACCATCGATATCGTCGATTGCAACGCCGGCGAACACGGCAAGGCGTTTGCCACCAATTTCAATCCGGAGATCAATCTGCGCGAGGTCACGCAGCGCGGCAAATATTGGAAGCATGGCGAATGGATCGAGATCGACCCGCTGTCGATCGCAACGATGATCGATTATCCCGAGGTCGGACCGCGCAAATCCTATTTGATCTATCACGAGGAAGAGGAAAGCCTGGTGGAGAACATCAGGGGTCTGCGCCAAATCCGGTTCTGGATGACCTTCGGCGATAACTATATCAAGCATCTGGAGGTGTTGCAGAATGTCGGCATGACCCGGATCGATCCGGTGATGTACAAGGGCACGCCGGTGATCCCCATCGAGTTCTTGAAGGAACTGCTGCCGCCGCCATCGAGCCTGGGCGAGGGCTATACCGGCAAGACCTCTATTGGCTGCATCATGGTCGGCAAGAAGGACGGTCGGGAAAAGCGGGTGATGATTTACAACGTCTGCGACCATGCCGAATCGTTCAAGGAAGTCGGAGCCCAAGCCGTCTCCTATACGACGGGTGTGCCGCCGGTCGTCGGTGCCATGATGATGTTCAAGGGTCACTGGAGTGGCAGCGGCGTGTTCAACGTCGAGCAACTGCCGCCCAAGCCGTTCATGGATGAGATCGGCAAGCAGGGCCTGCCGTGGCAGATCAAGCAGATCACCGAGGCCGAGCAAGCCGATCTTTTCGCCGTTAAAACCTAAAGCAACCTGCCTTAAATCGGAACCGGCTTTGCGGTTCCGATTTAAGGCGCGATGATCTAGCGCGTTCGAGCGAGAGCCGGAACCATCACGCTCCCCCATCGGCCAGCCATAATGTCGTGCCATTGGGTGACCGGCAAAAAGAGCGAACCGGCGCGGTTTCATCGCTCGAACCGGACGCCTGTCGGTGGCTTCAATGGCTAAGCCATCATGTAAGCTGCGCCAACCAAAGCACGCGGGGGAGGACAACAATGGGCCAGATCGACTTGAGCGTGACCAACCTCGATCCCAACGACGTCATTGCCAGCCAAGCCGTCCACGAGGGCGAGAACGCGCTGCGCCTGGTGCTTGCACCGACTGCGGTCACGCCAGACAATCCGACCTTTGCCCGCATCAAGAACCTTCAGTTCCACAATGGGATCATTCGGGTCGAGGTCGCCGGCAGACCGTTGCCGGATGCGTCGCCGGAGGCACGCGGCTTCATCGGCGTCGCCTTCAGAATCGCGCCAGATCTAAGCGCCTTCGAATGCATGTATATTCGCCCAACGAATGGACGGGCGGACGTGCAGCTCCGGCGCAACAGGGCCACCCAGTATTTCTCGTATCCGGACTGGAAGTTCGATCGGCTGCGAACGGAGGTGCCCGGACATTACGAATCCTACGTGGATCTGGTCACCGGTGCGTGGACCAAACTGCGCATCGAGGTGACCGGTGACAAAGCCCGGCTTTTTGTGCATGAGCAGGAGCAACCCACGCTGATCGTCAACGATCTCAAGCACGGTCCCGACCACGCCGGTGGCGTCGGCCTTTATATCGACAACGGAACCGAAGGGTTCTTCAAGAACTTGCGCGTGACGTCGACCGATAGCTAAACCATGTCCGCCGTTGGCGAAAACGCTGGGCCGGCCTGCTCGACCGTCCGGCCACCCCCACAAGTGGGCCGTTTCATGGCCGGGCGGGAAAGCGGGAACCAAGCCGCGAACCGACGGCATCGATCAGGAGTTTGGGACATGGGGTTGCTGGTTGACGGGGTTTGGCAGGACCGATGGTACGACACGTCCGCGTCGGGTGGACGCTTCGTACGTTCAGGCTCCCAATTTCGCAATTGGGTGACGCGGGACGGCGCGCCTGGACCAACCGGGTCTGGCGGCTTCAAGGCAGAACCGGGGCGCTACCACCTTTATGTCGCCTACGCCTGCCCGTGGGCGCATCGAACGTTGATCTATCGAACGCTCAAGGGCCTGCAGGACGCGATCACGGTGTCGTTCGTGCACTGGTTCATGGGCGATCGCGGATGGACCTTTCAACCCGATGACGAAGGTGTGGTGGCGGATCGACTTTATGGTTCCGAGTACCTCTACCAGATCTATCTCAGGGCAAACGCCACCTACTCTGGGCGCGTGACGGTGCCGGTGCTGTGGGACAGAAAGACCGAGCAAATCGTCTCCAACGAGTCGTCGGAAATCATTCGGATGTTCAATTCTGCCTTCGACGCGATCGGTGCCACGCCGGGCGATACCTATCCCCAGGCTGAGCGCAATCAGATCGATGGGCTGAACCAGCGAATCTACGATACCGTCAATAACGGCGTGTACAAATCCGGCTTTGCCACCAACCAAGCGGCCTATGAAGAGGCGGTCGGGCCGTTGTTCGACACCCTCGACATGCTGAACGATCGGCTGAGCACGCGTCGGTTTTTGTTGGGCGCCGCCCCGCTCGAGGCCGAATGGCGCTTGTTTCCAACGCTCGTTCGGTTCGACGCGATCTATGCCGGGCACTTCAAATGCAACCTGAGGCGGCTGGTGGATTACCCGCATCTGTGGGGCTACGCTCGCGACCTTTATCATTGGCCTGGCATTGCCGACACGATCAATTTCACGCACAACAAGAAGCACTACTATCAAAGCCATCAATCGGTGAACCCACACCGCATCGTCCCGATCGGCCCACGCATCGATTGGTGCGAGCCGCACGATCGCGCGCGGCTCGCCGCGACCGACGGCGCGAGGCCGGCTCAGTGACGAACAGCCCGGGCGTTTCCTGAGATCTTCGCGGTGTCTCGCGAACCATTGTCCGAGGCAACATCAATCCATCCGAGGTCGGCCCATGTCTGAGTTATCCCGTCATTTGATCCCGCGTCGCAAGCTGTTCGGCAATCCCAGCCGCAGCGCGGCACGGCTCTCGCCGGATGGGCAGCAGCTCACCTGGCTTGCCCCGCGCGACGGCGTCATGAACGTCTGGCTGGCACCGGTTGACGATCCCGACGCGGCGATCCCGATCACGGCTAGCTCCCGCCGGCCGATCCAGCTTCACTTGTGGTCCCGCGACGGATCGACCGTATTGTTTCTTCAGGACCGCGATGGCGACGAGAACTGGCACGTGTGCGCCGTCGATATCAAGGACGGGATTGAGCGCAATTTGACGCCGTTCGAGGGGGTGCGCGCCGCGCTGGAAGGGCTGTCCTGGACCCAACCGCATCTGTTGGCCGTCGGCCTTAATGATCGCGATCCGGCCTGGCATGACCTTTACCACCTCGATATCCACACCGGCGCCCGCACGCTGGTATTCGAGAATACGCGCCAAGTCGGCGCCAGGCTGCTCGATGCCGATCTCAACCTATGCCTGGCGGAGAGCCCGTTGCCCAGCCGCGGACGCATCGTCTATCGGGCCACGGGCGAACAGTTCGAAGAGCTGATGCGGATCGGCCATGAGGATGATCTGGCTACGTATTTTTCTCATCTGTCGGCCGACAGGCGCACCCTTTATCACGTCAGCTGCGTGGGCCGGGATCGGGCCGCGTTGTTTGCCATGGATTGGCCTTCCGGCGGCTCCACCGTCGTGGCCGAGCATCCGAGAGCCGATATCGGACAGCTGATCATCCATCCGGTTTCCCGCGTGCTACAGGGCTACGGGGTCCACTATCTGAAGCCCGAATGGCACGCCATTGGCGAAGCGATCGCGGACGACTTGACCGCACTGACAGCCGCGCTCGGCAACGGCTTTTCCATCACCAGTCGCACCAAGGCCGACGACCGCTGGATCGTGGCCCGATCCGATCCGCGCCACCCCGCCGACTGCTACCTCTGGGATCGATCGGACCGGACATTGACCCACCTTTTCTCCGGCCGCCCGGAGTTGGCGACGGAGCCGCTGGTGTCGATGCATCCGGTGGTGATCCCTGCACGCGATGAGCTTGACCTCGTCTGCTACCTTTCGTTACCGGCCACAGAGGCGGATGATCGCCCGGCCGCACCGCTGCCGATGGTGCTCAACGTCCACGGCGGTCCCTGGGCCCGCGATGGCTATGGCTACGATCCGGAGCATCAGTGGCTGGCCAACCGAGGCTATGCGGTGCTGAGCGTCAATTTCCGCGGCTCAGTCGGCTTCGGCAAGGGCTTCATCAACGCCGGTGACCTGCAATGGGGCCGGGCGATGCACGATGACTTGATCGACGCTGTCGAATGGGCCGTACGCGAGGGCATCGCGCAGCGCGACAAGGTGGCGATCTATGGCGGCTCCTACGGCGGCTACGCGGCGCTTGCGGGGCTCACCTTCACGCCGGACGCTTTCGCGTGCGGCATCGATGTCGTCGGGCCATCGAACTTGGAAACTTTGCTGGCCACCGTACCGCCTTACTGGGCGGCGTTTTTTGAGAACCTGGCGCGCCGGGTCGGCGATCCGCGCACCGAAGAGGGCCGCGCCCTGCTCAAGGACCGCTCGCCGCTGAACGCCGCCGATCGTATCGCTCGCCCATTGTTGATTGGCCAGGGTGCCAACGATCCACGGGTCAAGCAGGCGGAAAGCGATCAGATCGTGTCGGCGATGCAGGCCAATGGTTTGCCGGTCACCTACGTGCTTTACCCCGATGAAGGTCACGGCTTCGCTGTGCCGGAGAATCGCCTGAGCTTTTACGCTATCACCGAAGCGTTTCTGGCGGCGCATTTGGGCGGCGCGGCCGAGCCGATCGGTGCCGATCTCAATGGGGCCAAGCTGGAGGTGCCGGCCGGCGCCACTGCCGTGGCCGGCTTGCAGGCCGCGCTCCAGCATCTGGCATGACATCGGAAACGGCCAATTGCGGCGCGTGGCCAGATCATCGCGCCTTAAAGTGTAGAGCACCTTTCTGCCTTTAATCGGGATCGTTCCGATTCCGATTAAAGGCAGGTTGCTCTAAGGCCGCGGGACTGTTGAGCGCCGACCACACAAAACCGGCCATCAAAAAAAGACGGGGCCAGACGTTATGCTCGTCTGGCCCCATCGAAGTAATGGGCATGAAGTATCGGCGTCGCCGTGCAAAATGCTCGGCTAAGGCACTGCAGATCGCACAGGCCTCTATGTCACAGACCGCCCTGAAATACGACGCACATGCGTTGGACGATCCATGTCATCTGAATAAAGATTGAGTATGTACCAGCCGTTAATTTGAGCCGATGTGGCTGCAGTTTTTGCCTGCTTGCGCGCAAAATTTTGTCTGAAGACCGATCAAAATGGAATTGAACGTGAGCCTGAAATCTATGACGGTCGGAAGGCGTTCGCCAATGTGTCGGCTGCGCGCGAAAGCAGTCCAATGTCACTGCCGACGGCGACGAAGTTATAGCCCCAGTCGATGTAACGCCGCGCCTCGCTCTCATTGCTGGTCAGGATACCAGCGCCCCTCCCGGCTGCGCGAATGCGCCGGCCGGCCTTCTCGATCGCGGCCTGCACGTCTGCATGCGCCGGACGGCCAATGTGACCGAGCGAGGCCGACAGATCGCTCGGCCCGATGAAGATGCCGTCGACGCCATCGACCGCCGCAATCGCCTCGAGCTGGTTCAGGGCCTCTCCGGTCTCGACCTGGACCAGCACACAGATTTCATCATTGGCCCTCGTCAAATAATCGGTGGTGCGCGCAAACCGCGAGGCTCGGGTCGCGCCGGCAACCCCGCGTATGCCAGCAGGCGGATAGCGCGTCGCTGCGACCGCACGTTGCGCCTCTTCAGCATTTTGCACGTAGGGCACGATGATCGTCTGCGCGCCGATGTCGAGAATGCGTTTGATCAGCACCAGATCGTTCCAGGCCGGCCGCACCACCGAAGCCGTGGGACGGCCTTGAACTGCCTGCAAGGCGGCCAAAACGCTCGGTATTTCGTTCGGCGAATGCTCAGTGTCGTGCAACAACCAGTCGAACCCGGAGTCGGCGACGATCTCCGCGGCAATGTTGGAGCACAGACTACACCACAGCCCGATCTGGGTCTCACCGGCCGCGAGCCGCCGCTTGAACACATTGGGGGCGATATCCAAGGTCGTCATCCTTACGCGAACTTCAATCGATGTCCGAGGCGCCGGCCACCCGGCCGAACCATTCATCGGGCGTTTACTGGCACAGCTCGGTCAGAGTGGACAACGCCTTTGTCACGCCGGCAAGCGAATAGCGATCGCGGATCGGCAGTCCACTGGTCGCCAACCCCTCCACCAGCATGACATTGCCCCGCTTCATCGCATCAATCAGCTTGAGTTCTGCCGTCGGATCCTCGACAAAGGCCTTGTCATCGGAGGTGAACAGCGCAAAGCGCCGGCCACCGATCGAGATCGTCACGTCCGAGCCTTCACGAAACGGTTGTGATCCGCGCACGCTCGGTTGCGACCTGACGCCGGCCTTTGGCCACATCGAAATCCAAAAGACCGCCCGCATGGCATCGCTGCGACCGGCGTCCACGGTGGTTGGCTTTGACGCCATAAAACAGGATCTGGGGCGGTCGGTGGGATGGTCAAAGACATGCCACACGCCGTGCTTGGCGACCTCGCGCGGTGTGCCCGCCTGGGCCGCTGATGATAGCATCGCGGCCACGATGACGAGGCCTGCCAGGAACGGTCGCTGGATCAAGGGTTTGAGAGGGATCATCGCGCTCGTATGCAATTGAGTCGTTTTCATCACCGCCGCTGCCTTCGATGGACCCGCCGTCGAGAACTCCTTCGATCGAGCCGCACCGGGCTCGAGATCGCGCTGCGTTTGACTTCGACGTCCGGCGGCGGCGGCAGATCATCGGTGCGCGGCCAACGAAAATCGTCGGCGCGGCCTGGCTTCGGCTTCAAGCGTTCGCCTCGAGCAAGCGCAATGAAGAACGGCTGGCTGGTGGCTGTGGGCTGCCCGCTCGACCCGAGCCGGTTGACAGATGGGGTGATCGACCGCATCAGCATCAAGCCATTGGACAAAGTGTCGGTGATCGTGTCCCCGACTTGGCGCGGTCGGTTGCCGGTATAGCGACGGGCGATCAGCGAAACGATCGAGCTTGGCAACGCCGGCCTCACGATCGTCATCGTCACCTGTTGGGCGCCGCCGCCGGAATCTGCAGCCTTGAACGACACCTTGACCTTTTCCAGTCTCTGGCCGGGCGGCAGCACTTGTTCCAATGGGCTCCCGCGGCCGCCGCGGCCGGCGTTGCCTGCCCGGGATCGGCGCGCGTTGCTGTTGGCGACGGTGTCCCTCAGGCGCCGCTGTTGATCGACGTCACCCGCCAAAGGAATCTCGCGCTCATCACGCGCCCTGGTCATGTCGCGCTGCAATACCCGTTGCGCGAAATAAGCAAGCTTCTGATAGCCGGCGCCGGTGAAATAAACCCCCTCATAATCACGCAGGCGAACGTAGTTGCCGGCGAGGTCGGGCCCGCGCGGGTTGTAGCGGCCGTTAGCGTCTGCGGTCTCGTTGTAGATGTCGATGAAGCGGCCACCATTGCCGACCACGCGCTGGCGGAACACCGCATTCAGACCCTCGACACTGGCGCTCCAATCCTCGCGGGCCAGAATCGGCAAGCCAACCCAGTAAACGGCAATCCCTCGCGACCGCAAAAACTGGACCACCTTATCGACCCTCTCGCCGTATATCTTGCGCCACTGCGGATCGCCGACCCGAAGCCGGCGGCCGTTCGACAGCCACACGCCGTAACGATCCTGCAATCCCAGCATGAAGATGGCGATATGGACCTTCTCCTGCGCCAGCACGGTGGCCAGTCGGCGCAGCTCGTAGTCGAGATTCACCCGAACCAACGAGACCAGTTGCTTACGCGGCTTAATTAAAATCATGCGTCGTTCGCCACGCATGACGCTTGCCAGGCCTCCGAGCAGACCGGACGCCAAGCCATCGCCGATGACGAGCGCGCGCCACCTGTCATTCGGCGGAAACAACACCAGGTGATTGGCCTCTGCACTGGCGCTGGTGCGACCGGCCTGCGCGCACAGCCCCGGCACCAGCACAAGGCTGGCGCCGACCGCGAGCAGCGCGGTCAAAATTGCCGATCTCAGCCCTATGACGGGCCTCCTCATCATCACCCTCGCCCTTCGTTCACCGCCCGGCGCTACTGTCCTGAACCCAGAGTTTGTCTGATGTCTCAGCAGGCACCGTACGAACTCTTGGTCCAAGTAGGACACTAGAGCAACCTGCCTTTAATCGGAACCGGAACGATCCCGATTAAAGGCAGAAAGTTGCTCACCACTTTAAGAGCGATCATCTTTGCGCCTTAAATCGGAACCGGCGCAATTGGAATCGGCGTTGCGGTTCCGATTTAAGGCGCAAAGATGATCTAGCAAATTTGTGCTTCTCGTGACGTCTTCGGATCGGGCGTTCGTTACCGTGCAAGCCGCGCATATGGAAACAACGCCTGATCCACCTCACGCGCCGAATCTTAGCACATTCCGGCTGGGCCTGTGTGGCCGCCAAGCCATGCCGATACCGGATCACGGCAACGCGAGACACCGCGATCTGCTCCCGGCGCCGGATTGGCGACCTGCAGCTTTGCCAGACTGACAAATTCCAAGCACCGTGCGCGTCAAACTTCCGCCGGCGCCATCCACATCCCAAGCGGAGTGCCCTGACCGGCTCGCAATCAGCGACGACCCTCATTGCCCCAACTGCTCGCGCCTTAGTCGCCGCAACGTCTTGGCGGATGGCCAACAGTCGACCTTCAGGCCGGCGGCACGCTGGTAAAGACCAATCTGCTTTCTGGTGTTGGATCCGATTTTGCCATCGACCAGCGTGATCTGATAGCCGAGGTCTTGCAGCCGTTGCTGGCTCTCGGCCAACCCGGCCGTCGACAGCTGGCGAATGTTGCGCCAAGGCGTGAGAAAATCGCCGCGCCCGGTGATCCGATCGGCTAGATGACCGACGAACACGGCATAAAGATCCGACTTGTTGTACAGTCGATAGACCTTGAAATTCTCGGTCACGAGAAAATTCGGTCCCAACATGCCGCCCGGCGACATCATGTAGGCCGACCGCTGCAGGTGCTCGGCTGGAAACGGCTTGCCATCCTTGCGCTTTACGCCAAGTTTGGCCCATTCGGCCAACGGCCGCGCGTCCCCTGGCCCTTCCAACGCGCAATCGAGATTGGGCGGGAGGCTGATCTCGTAACCCCACGACAGGCCGCGAATCCAACCCTTGTCCTTCAACTGCTTGGCCGCCGAGGCGAGCGCGTCTGGCACGGACTTCCAGATGTCGCGTCGGCCGTCACCGTCCAGATCGTAAGCATATCTGTCGTATTCGCTGGGCATGAACTGCGGCAAACCGAGTGCCCCGGCCCAAGATGATCGCATTTGCGCGATGGTGATGATCCGGTCCTCCAAAAGCTTCAGCGCATGCAACAGCTCGTTGCGGAACATCTGCTTGCGCCGACCGAGGTAGGCCTGTGTCGCCAGCGCGCGAATGGCGTAATGCGGCAGGCGATAGGTTCCGTAGGCGGTTTCTCGACCCCAGATGCCCAGCACGACATGGCGCTCGACGCCGATTTCTTGCTCGATGCGCCGCAACGCGGTGGCATATTTCGCCATGAACCAGCGGCCGTGCCGGGCCAATCGAGCCAGCTGGCGCTTGTTGAGATAGCGCTGCGGCGGTTTAACGAACTCGGCTTGCCCTTTGCCAGTGCGCTTGGAGCGGCCCGGGATCACCAGGTCGGGCAATCGTCGGTCCGGCCGCACCCCCTTCAAGGCGCGGTCAAAGGTGGCTCGCGAAATGCCGAAGGCCTCCGCATCCGGCCACAGATCCTTGAGAAAACGGTCAAAGCTTTGCGGTGCGCCGACGGCTTGCGCATAAGACGGCGGCACCGGCCCGCCACCTACCGCACACAAGACGACCGTCGCGACCGCCGCACAGCTGCGCTGCCACACCGGGCCCATACCTCACCTCGTCGATTCTTGCCACGACCGCCACATCCAATGGTATCGAGGCGGCGGATTTGCGGCATAACCGACTGGCCGATCAGTTCGCATCCCGATCGCGCTGAGCCAACATCCGCAAGCGCAAAGCGTTAAGCCTGATGAAGCCGGCGGCGTCCTTTTGGTCATAGGCGCCGCGATCGTCCTCGAACGTGACGAGCGTCGGCGAGTAAAGCGAGGCGGCGCTCGCGCGTCCGACCGGCGTGACATTGCCCTTGTAAAGCTCAACTGTCACTTCGCCTTCGACGTGCTGTTGGCTCTTGTCGATCAGGGCCTGCAACATCTCCCGCTCCGGCGAGAACCAGAAGCCGTTGTAAATCAACTCCGCGTAACGCGGCATCAACTCGTCTTTGAGGTGGGCCGCGCCGCGATCCAGCGTGATCGATTCGATCGCCCGGTGGGCGGCCAGCAAGATGGTGCCGCCCGGAGTCTCATAGACGCCGCGGGACTTCATGCCGACAAAGCGGTTCTCCACCATATCCACGCGGCCGATACCGTTGGCCCGGCCCAGCTCATTGAGCCGGGTCAGCACGCCGGCAGGCGACGTCGGCTGCCCATCGATCGCCACCGCATCGCCCTTGGCGAACCCGATGCGGACCGTGGTGACCCGATCGGGTGCCTCCTGCGGCGACAACGTGCGCTGATAGACGATGTCGGGTGGCTTGGCGGCCGGGTCCTCCAGCACTTTGCCCTCCGATGACGAATGCAGCAGGTTGGCATCAACCGAAAACGGCGCCTCACCTTCCTTGTCCTTGGCGATTTGAATCTGATGGGCGCGGGCAAATTCGATGAGCTCCTCGCGGCCCTTGAAGGTCCACTCACGCCAGGGCGCAACGACATGGATCGAGGGCTCCAGCGCATAGTAGGCGAGCTCAAATCGGACCTGGTCGTTGCCTTTACCGGTGGCGCCATGACAGACCGCGTCGGCGCCGGTTTGATGGGCAATCTCGATTTGACGCTTGGCAATCAAGGGGCGCGCAATCGAGGTGCCGAGCAGATAGACGCCTTCATAGACCGCGTTGGCGCGAAACATGGGAAACACGTAATCGCCAACGAACTCCTCGCGCAGATCCTCAACATAAATGTTGTCCGGCTTGATCCCCATCTGCTCGGCCTTGCGGCGCGCCGGCTCCAGCTCCTCGCCCTGGCCGAGATCGGCGGTGAACGTCACGACCTCGCAGTCGTAGGTCTGCTGGAGCCACTTCAAAATGATCGATGTGTCGAGCCCGCCCGAATAGGCGAGGACCACCTTGCTGATTTTGCCCGTACCCATCGGCGCCACCATGATGCCTTTCCATTACTTGACCATCGCGCTGGATCGAGCCGCACTATAGGCGAGCCAATTCGCAGAGCAACCCCGGCCTGATTGGCATAAACCGCTCCAATGCAAAGTGAAATGCCGGTTTTGTTTGCGCTAGATCATCGCGCCTTAAATCGGGATCGTTCCGATTCCGATTTAAGGCAGGTTGCTCTAGACTGTGCGTATGTGCTGAAAGTCGGTGTGGTCAGGATTTTGAGCAGGCCTGGAGAGGCAGACATGAGTATGAAGATCAGCAGACTTGGAGTCAGTAGACTGGGATTGTGTGCGCTGACAGCGGCTGCCTTGACACTGTCGGTATGGACGGTCGAAGCCCAGAGAGCACCGAGCGCAACCAAAGGCACGCCGGCAACTGCGCCGTCGAACACCGGCAAAACGTCCAAGGCCAAGGCTAGAACCTCGAAGAAGGCCAAGTCCGAGACATCAGCCAAGCGGTCGACACGAGCAAAGGCCAAGACCGAGACATCGGCCAAGCGGTCGACGCGGGCAACGGACAAGACCGAGACATCGGCCAAGAGAACCACGCGGGCAACGGCGAAATCGTCCGCTTCGACGGCGACCGGCGGCAGCAAGGCCCAAGCGCGGCGCGGATCGGCCCAGGCGGCTGTCTGCAAAGGTCTGGCAAGGACGGCGTGCGTGGCACGCTCGGGTTGTCTGTACGTGGCTTCCTATCAGCGAAAGGACGGCAAACAGGTCTCCGCCTATTGTCGAAAGCGTTAGAGCAACCTGCCTTTGATCGGAAGCGGAACGATCCCGATCAAAGGCAGAAAGTTGCTCACCACTTTAAGAGCGATCATCTTTGCGCCTCAAATCGGAACCGGCTTTGCGGTTCCGATTTAAGGCGCGATGATCTAGAGCATGATCACTTTAGATGGAAGCATAACCTGAGTTTGCGAAGTAGTTTGCGAGCTCGTCGCGGGTGAATTGGCTCAGCAAATCGCCGATCCGGTGCCAAAGGTCGTCGACTGTGCGTTCGCGCGCCTTGCCGATCAGATGCTTGAGCTTTGAAAAAACTTGCTCGATCGGATTGAGATCCGGCGAGTAAGGCGGCAGGAACAGGCGATGAGCACGTGCATTCTTGATGGCGCGGCGGACGGCCTTGCCTTTGTGCGAGCCGAGATTGTCCATGATGACGATGTCGCCAGGTGATAGCGTCGGCACCAGGAACTGCTCGACATAGGCCAGGAAACTGATGCCGTTGATCGGACCATCGAGCACGCAGGGTGCATCGATCCTGTCGATCCGCAGAGCAGCAAGGAATGTCAGTGTGCGCCAGCGTCCGTGAGGGACCTTGTCGATCAGGCGTTGGCCGCGCGGCGCCCAGCCTCTGAGCGGCGCCATGTTCGTTTTCGTCCAGGTCTCGTCAAGGAAAACCAGCCGGTGCGGGTCGATGTGCGCTTGATATTTGATCCAGCGTGCCCGTCGACGTGCGACGTCAGGCCGGTCTCGTTCGGCTGCGACCACGGTTTTTTTTATGGCTCAAGCCTTCGCGATGGACGAAATTCCAGACCGCACCATAGCTCACGATGATGCCGCGTTCGGCAAGTTCAGATTGCAGGCCACGCAGAGAAACATCTGTCTCAGCGTTGATGCGATCGAGCAACCAATCGCGTTCAGCTGCCAGCGCGAATGGACGGTGCCCGCCCATCCGCCGCGCAGAAACGCTGCCCGTCGCACGGAAGCGTTGCGACCACTTGACAACCGCTGAAACGCTGACACCGAAGCGATCGGCCACGGCGCGGCAGCTCAACCCTGAATTCAAGGCATCAATCACACGTTCGCGCAGATCATCGGAATAAGGTCGTGCCATGCATGCCGGCCTCCACCTCCGGCATGCAGTGTGAATCATATTCGCACGCCCTTGGGAATCCCCCGCGAAGATTCCAACAAGAATGATAATGCTCTAGTGGGGTGAGGGCGGTTGTCGCCGCTCCACCACATTAACAGCAACAGCAATCCGCGCTCGGCCGCGGGAACGCGCGTTGGCGATAGTTGTGCCGGCTGTGAGGCGAACGACCGAGTTGGCGGCTACGGTGCTGTGCGGTTGTGGCACGACACAAAGCGTGATTGGGCTCCCGCCAACCCGATGCCCATGATCACTGTTGCGATCACTGTTGCGCTCAGTCGACCCGGCGCACACGTTCAGCCGCGTTGGGGCGGGGCCGGCCAGATGAACGGGGCTGAAGCGTGCCCACCGACGGTACGATAGGCCGAATAGATCCGGTCCCAGCCGCTCGCTGCGCCGAAGCCGATGGAGCCGGAGCCGACGCCAGACCGCGGCGCGAAGGCGGAAAGCCACCACTGCAGAACCATCATTGCCGGCGCCATCGCCATGGCCGCGAAAACCGGTGGCATCGCCTGCCCGTGCAATTGGGTCGCAAATGGCGTTGCTTGCCCCCAGCCCGCATACGGCGCCAACCAGAAGGCCGACCAGTGCTGGTCTTGGCCGGGAGTGAGCCAGAACATCGGGTCAAACGGCGAACGATAGGGCGCACGGTACCACGTTCGCTGGGACCGACGATCGCGTGAGGATGCGCGTGGACGCCCGGGCAACTGCACCACCGTACCGTCCCCAGCGCCGCTGGCCGCCGGGAATTCCGACGCTCGATCTTGGGCATCGCCAGGCGTCCACGTCAGCGCCAAAGAGGGATCGGGTTGCGCGACCGGCTGGCGCGGTGGCGCGGTCGACGCCGGGGCGGGAATCATCCCTGCCGTCCAGAACGTCATCATGGCCGAAACGGCACCGACCCCAAGCGCAAGTGAGGCTTCCGTCAGTGCCGTAGCCGATTGCGCCCAGGCCGACAGGTCCGGGCTTTGCGTGCGGTTCTGTGACATCGGAAGTCCTGGTGATAGGGTTTCGTGACTGGCGCAGACTATCGGCTTCTCGCAGCGCAGCAAAATGTTATTGCACCGCGCTACGCATCATGCACATTGAATTGATATTGACCGGTACCGACGCGTTACTCGCCCCTGTCGCCGTAGACCGCCGTACTCATACTTTGGATGTGCGGCTCGGACCACGGCCCGCGCAGCTCGTACAGGGCTGCTTGTTGACGACTTGACCCAACCTGCGGCTCAGGCGACGCCTGGTTGGCGGATGCGCTCATGATTTGTTGCTGGGCGACCCGAAGATCCATCTGTCTGAATGGCAAGTTGACCATCCCAGTCGCCACCCAAGATACGTCTCCGGAGCGCAGCTCACAGTTTTTCGCACTCAGCACACCGTGCTTTAACACCAGCTCAAGGTCGAGGTGCTCGAACGTCGTCCTGCCGCTCACCGCTTTGCCCCAACCCATCACCTCGCCCGGCTCGCCATCGACGGCCGTGAAAAGTTGAGCCAAATCGATGCCAACGCGTCCGCCGGTGTTCGACTGGATTGACAGCTTGCCGGTCAGGTTGTGCAGCAGCTCTGACATGGTTGTGCCGCTAGCAACCAGATCGGCCACCAAAGTGGCCAGCGTCTCCACCAGCGGCTCACCAGCCAATGCCTGTGAGAGCCGACCGAGATCGGTGTTGTTGAGCCTGCCCCTGATCGTCACTTTGGGCACGTAGCCGGTGAAATCGGCGCCGATCTGGCCTTGACCTACGCCGTGGTCGAAGCCGACCTCGGCCAGGTCAGCTAGGAGACGACCATCCTTGAGCGTAATGGTTGCCGCCAACCGACCCAATTTGACGCCCGCCAGCTGCAGCCGATCGGCAGAGATGCGCAGATCCGCGTTGAGGTGCATTCCCAATGGAACCGTCAATGCGTCGGCCATCAGCGCCGACAAGTCAGGTATTCGGCTCGACCCTTGTCGGCGCTGTGTCAGGTAGGGCCGCAGGTCAAATGTCGAGTAGGCGAGCGTTCCAGATATCTGCGGACGGGGCGCCTTAAAACGCAGGGCTACGGCGCCTGTGCCCTCGTTGCCGTCAACGCTGAGCGCGGCCTGTTCAAAACTGAGCGTTTGCTTGGCTAAACGCATTTGCCCTTCGACGGCGATATCGCGCAATCCCGGTCCTGACGGCCAGTAAGCGCCGAACCACCGGGCGAGTGAACGGCCATCGCTTGCGGCCAAGCTGCCCTGGCCCAGCAAGCCAAGACCGCCGTCGTCAGCTGTCAGCTCCCCGCGAAACGAAATTTGGGCATCGGCCGCCTCGATCTTGAAGTCCACCGGCCGACGGCCACGCTTGCGTTCAGTGCCAGCCAGCGCGGTCAAAGCGGTGCTGAGGGTGGTCGCCTCGAACCGTAGCGGCCGCCCTCGAACGATGGCTGTGCCCTTGATGGTGACCCTCTCGCCGTGCCGTGCAATATCGGCCTGCACGTCATCAATCTGCTCGATGGTCTCACCGAGCCCCTCGATCACCAGCACGCTGCGCCGGACACTCAGCTTGTCATATTCGGTCGCAGCCAGCGCCTGAACGAAGGGGCCGAGCCGTTCGCCGAACTCCGTTTCGACCGAACCGTCCGAGCGGTCCCGGCCGATATCGATCCGGATCCGAGCATTGTCCAGCCGTAGATGGGGCTTGTGCGCCGTGCCCTCGGTGCCGGCCGCGCCACCCAGAACGGTCAATATCGACACCGCTTTACCCTTGGTGTCGATGGCCGAGACCGTCCCTCGCTCAACCGCAACAAGAGGCATTCGGCTCAGCGCGATTGGGCTGATGAAGGTAAACGAGTCGCCGGGCGAAGCCTCAACAACATCTTGGCCAATATTGCCGCTGTAAACGCTCAAAATCACGGGAATCGCCACGATCACGCCGACCCATCCGATCACGGCGGACGCGACGGCAAAAACCGGTTTGTCCCGACGCTGCATAAACATGCAGTCGACTTCCCCAACACGAGCAACGTCGCAAAAAATTGCACGTTGCAGGCTACCCCCTAGTTTCCCTGGACGCTGAAGCTCACCAAAAGTCAGCGCGAGCAACGTCTTGATGACGTCCCGTGTGCGGCAAATTGGCAGCAATGGAGCCGCGCGTTTGGCCGAATCAGCACCGGTCCGTCCTAATCACCCATAAGCTGTTGACAACAAAAAGGCGACAGATTTTACGCCAGTAATCAACTGTTGTTCATAAACGAAAGTCCATCAATGAACCGTAGCAGCCGTTTGCTCCCGCAGCTGCGCTTCCGTAACGTCCGGCGCAAGCTCGAGAATCTTCAGCCCTGCGGCGGAGGCCTCGAGCACACCCAGGTCAGTGATGATCATGTTGACAACGCCGACCCCGGTCAGCGGCAACGTACATTTGGGTAGGATCTTCGGATCGCGGCCGCCATCCTTGCGCTTCGCTGTGTGCTCCATGACCACGACGACCCGCTCTACGCCGGCGACGAGATCCATCGCACCGCCCATCCCCTTGACCAGCTTGCCCGGGATCATCCAATTCGCCAGGTCGCCGGTCTCTGAGACCTGCATGGCCCCGAGGATGGCCAGGTTAATGTGACCGCCGCGGATCATGCCAAAGCTATCGGCAGAACTGAAAAAGCTCGATCCTGGAAGCGTGGTGACAGTTTGCTTGCCGGCGTTGATCAAGTCGGCATCGACCTCGTTCTCCATCGGAAACGGTCCGATGCCCAACAGCCCATTCTCGGACTGCAGCATCACGTCGATGCCATCGGGAATATAATTGGCCACCAGGGTCGGTAGCCCAATCCCCAAATTGACGTAATAGCCGTCGTGCAGCTCCTGGGCAGCGCGTTGCGCCATCTGATCCCGTGTCCATGGCATGTTCGGTTTTCCTCCGTAGCCCTGTCTGGCGGTCGCTTGGTCCCGGTATCGGGTCCCCAGGTGTCGGTTCCCCAGGTGTCGGGCGGTCTGTTGGCTATTCGTTGCTAGGGTTGGCGCAGGGTGCGCTGTTCAATGCGCTTTTCCGGTTCCGTGTTCAACACGATCCGTTTGACGAAGATCCCCGGCGTGTGAACTTGGTCGGGGTCAAGTTCTCCGGGCTCAACCAGCTGCTCGACCTCGACGATCGTCATCTTACTGGCGGTCGCGACCATCGGATTGAAATTACGCGCCGTCATACGATAGATCAGATTGCCGGTGGTATCGGCCTTCCAGGCCTTGACCAGCGATAGATCGGCGACAATTCCACGTTCCATCACATAGTTGTGGCCATCGAAGGCACGCGTCTCCTTACCTTCCGCGATCATGGTGCCGTAGCCGGTGCGGGTGAAAAAGGCTGGGATGCCAGCGCCGCCGGCCCGCAATCGCTCGGCCAAGGTTCCTTGTGGCGTGAACTCCAACTCCAATTCCCCCGACAGGTATTGGCGCTCGAACTCCTTGTTCTCGCCAACGTACGATGAGATCATTTTCTTGATCTGTCGGGTCTGCAGCAGCAGGCCGAGCCCAAAGTCGTCAACCCCGGCATTGTTGGACACTGCCGTCAATCCCTTGGCGCCGGTGTCTTTTAGGGCCGCGATCAGCGCCTCCGGGATCCCGCATAGGCCAAAGCCGCCGACGGCAACCGTCATCCCGTCGCGGACGACGCCCTCCAACGCTGCGCTGGCGCTCGGGTAAAGCTTTTTCATCGTTCGCGCGTCCCTCCGCGTTTGGCACTGGTTTGCGCTCCAGTGTTCCGCCGTCGTGTTCTGTCGTCGTGTTCTGCCATCGTGTCCCGCTTCTCGCCTGATGGCGAGAAACTTACCGGTGCTCTCGTCAATCCTCGGCTGGTGGGATCGACGGCCCGACCCAGCTCGATGCCCTCAAGCGCATCCATCGGCGAGGACTTTAAGATCTCGGGTCGGCACAAGGCAAGCCACCATTTGCTGGCTGGCGGGGCGCAGCGGCCAACGTCCGACCAACTTACCAATAAGAAAATCTTCAGATTTGAACGCCAGCTATCGTCTTTTGCTTCGATTTCCATATAAAACTGATTCATAAGTGTCACATATATATAATTTTGTTTCTTGTTTTTTATATGATTCACGATCAAATTGAAGGTGAGCCCTTTCCACAGCCACTGGGATGTGCCGTGCAAGCACTTTTATACCATACACCGTCGATTGCGCCGCGGCGTTGGGCCGGAGCGGGGGCGTCAGCGTCAGCTTCAGCATTCGCCTCGTCGCGCTGGACACAGCTGCTCAGCCTTGGCCGACGGCTTGATCTCAGCCGGTTGGCCCGGCGGGCGGGGCAAGAGGGCACATGGCTGCGCTCGATCCGCCCGGCGGCGCTGCTTGCCGACCGCGCCAGATGGCGCATCGTCGACCTGGTAAGGCCCGCCAGCGATCGGGTCGCGCGGGCAGATGCTGAAACCGCCGACGTCAGATGTTCCACGCCGGCAGCCGAGCGAACCGAGCCGGCGGTCGCCGAGTGCTCGATGGCCGGCGTCGCAGACGGCCGCCCCAGCGACATCAAACGGCTCGCGCGCGTGGTTCGCAACGCCGCCGCCCGCGTTGATCGCGCCGCCGATTGTCATTTGGCTGCCGCACGCTTGATCGACGCCACGTCCTATCAGCTGTTCCATCTGAACGATGAGTTGCAACAAATCTGTCGAACCCCGATCGCCCGCATGCAGGCGTTGCCGCCGCCGCTGGCCAGACCTGTGCGCACAACCTCGACAGCACCGCAGCTCCGGCGCCGGTCCACTCACGGACCGGAGCATTGGTCATCGATCGCGGGCCTCACGGCTGAGCCAGCAACAGCAGCACGATCGGCAGCGTGATCATCGCCGCAAACGTGCTCAAAGCGACCGAGGCGGACGACGTCGGCACCGCCAGGTCGTAACGCGACGCAAACAGGTAGGTGGCCGTGCCCGTCGGCATCGCGGCAAACACCGTGATCACGGTGGCCGGCAATACGGGCAGGCCGAACACGTGAAATGTCATGGCCCATGCCAACGCCGGCATCATCATGTTCTTTAGCACCAGCGCGGCAAACAGCACGCTGACATCGCCGCCTAACCGAAACCCGCTCAACGAAAATCCGACCGCGAAGAGAGCGCACGGGATGCCGGCCTGCGCCAGCAGCGATAGCCCGCGCTCGACCGGCGCGCCCAATCCCAGTCCGGTCGCCCGCCATGCCGCGCCGAGCACGATCGCGACAACGATTGGATTGCGGACAAAGTCGATGACGACCGAGCGGATCACTCCCGCGAACGAGCCGGTATGACGACCGTCGACGACGGCCAAATGCAGGCACGCGGCGAGCCACAGCGCCGCCACGTGCACCGAAACGATCACGGCGGCGGTCGGGGTTACGTCCTCACCATAAGCGGCGATCACGATCGGAATGCCAAGCAGCACGATGTTGCCGTAACTGGCGGTCATCGCGAACACGACCGTCTCACCCGCGGGGCGAGCCAGCAGTAACACCGCGATGCCGGTAGCGATCGCCCAGATCATCGCCACCGTCGTGAAATAGCTGGCCAACAGCGCCGACGGTTCCGCCTCACCGAGATCCGCCACCACGATGGCGCGAAACAGCAAGGCGGGGATCGCAATCAAAAACGTAAACTCGCTGAGCCCTTTGCCTGCGGTGGCGCTCAGCCATTTGCAGCGCGCGGCAACAAATCCTAAGGCAATCAGGCCGAAAACCGGCGCGATCGTCGCAATCACAAAACTCAGCCGGCACCTCCCATCGGGCCGCGAGCAATCGAAATCAGCGGCCCAATCCTTGTCGTCAATTGAGCTTGATGGGAGCGGCTGTGGTTGCCGATCCTTGATCGAGCAAAACCGGTTGATCGATCATGTTGGCGCCAATTTGCTGCAGCTCGTGGATTGCCATGGCACGTTGAGCCAGTCCGTTGGGCAGAAATCGAACGGGCCCATCGGCACCGCTGAAGCCGGCGGCACGGGTGATGTTGGCCGCTGAAAAGCGCCGGCCGGGCGCCCCATTGGACAGCGCCACGGCAATGCCGACCGCGTCGTAGGACAAGCTCGCCAGGCGCGGCGGTGGCGTGCCGAAGGTGCGCGTGAAGTGCGCGGCGAACTGCCGCCAGCCGCTCGGGTCCGGTGCCGGATACCAGGCTCCGATCAAAGCCGCCTCGCGCCCGATGTTGGAAGAATTCCAAGCGCCGGTGCCCAACAGTTTGACCTTCGCCATGTCGAGCTTGGCGCGGCTGAGCATCGGGGCCAGGCTGGTCAGCGTCTCTGGGCCGCCCGGGACGAACAGCGCCTGAATGTCGCCGTCGACCGCCGGGCCGCTGACGGCGGCTTGCGCCAGCAGCGCCTCGGCCAGCCGCCCGGTCGGCTCCTGCATGCCCTTGCCGGCATCGCGATAGCGCTCAATGGCGACCACGGTGCCGCCGGCGCCGGCCACCGCCCTGACGAAGGCGGCCTCGACCACCTGACCATAGGTGTCGTCGGGGATCAGCGCCGCGAACGCGCGGCGGCCGCGGGTGGCGGCAAAGCCGATGATGCGGTCGACGTCCTGCTCGGGCATGAAGCTCAGCAGGAACACGCCGCCGCCGGCGCTGGTGCGGTCGTTGGAAAACGCGATCGCCGAGAGCTTGGTGGGCTCGATGGCCGAGCGAATGGCTCTGACCGAGTTCGATAACAGCGGCCCGAGGATTAACTCGGCCCCCTCCTGCACGGCGGCGGTGGCCGCCAACCGCGCACCCTCTGGGGTGCCCTTGTCATCCTTGACGAGCAGTTCGAAGTTCGGATTGTCGTGGGCGAACAGCGCCAGCTCCGCGGCCTGTTTCATCGCCTTGGCGATCACCGCCAGCTGGCCGGGTCCGGACAACGGCAACAACAACGCCACTTTGGCGCGTGATTTGGACAGCGGCGCGCCGGCGGCGATCGCTAGCTCGGTCGAAGCGCCAGCGTCGCCGGCCGCGGCTTCAAACGGGTTGGACGCGGATCCGCCGGACCCGGTGATGGCGCACGCGGCGAGCGACCAGGATGCCACCAGCGCAAGACCGATCGCGGCGCAACGTCTCAGCACGCGCTGCCATCCAACTCCCGGTTCTTCAGACGAGTTTGACATTGGCGGACCTTCGTCAGACACGGAGATGGCGTGGTCAAAGGCCTGTCGGACGTACGCGCGAACCATGCCCGATAACGGCTGATTCGACGATTAGACCGTTGCGATCACCCGAGCCAGCACAAAATTATGGCTGTACCAGTGTGGATTAACCGCTCACCGTGGCAGCAAAGCGTCAGGTGCAAACCATGGGGATAGGATGAACGCGCGCCAACTGGCCCGACAACGGGCGTCCTTGCCCAACAGGTTACCGCAACGCGATAGCCATGACCGGCTGCTGGCGCAGGTGACGGCGGAGCTGGCTGGGCTGCTCGACACGCCGCTGGAGGCCGGGTTGTATCTGGTCGCGACACCGATCGGCCACATGGGCGATATCACGCTGCGGGCGCTGGCGGTTCTGGCCAAAGCCGATCGGGTCTATTGCGAGGACACGCGACAGAGCCGGAAGCTGTTCGCCCGGTTCGCCATCACCCGTCAGCTGGCCGCCTATCATGAGCACAATGCCGCGCGCGAGCGGCCGCAGATCCTGCGCGAGCTGGCCGCCGGCCAGACCGTCGCGCTGCTGTGCGATGCGGGCACGCCGTTGATTTGTGATCCTGGCTACAAGCTGGTGACGGAAGCGGCGGCGGCTGGACACGACGTGTATGGCGTGCCGGGTGCGTCAGCGGCGCTGGCGGCGCTGGTGTGCGCCGGCCTGCCCACCGATGGCTTTTATTTCGGCGGCTTCCTGCCGGCGAAGGCCGGCGCGCGGAAGCGGCGGATCGCCGAGCTGGCCGGTATCGACGCCACCTTGATCTTGTACGAGGCGCCCTCGCGCCTGGCCACCGCGATGGCGGACTTGGCCCAGCTGCTCGGTCCGCGCCAAGCCGTGATCGGGCGCGAACTCACCAAGGTGCACGAGGAGATGCACCGCGGCACGTTGCAACAGTTGGCGGAGCTGACCGGACAGCGCGCGCTCAAGGGGGAGATGGTGGTCGTGATCGCACCACCGCCCGCGACGCCTGTGGCGGATGCCGACATCATCGCAGGCCTGACGACGGCGCTCGAACACGCCAGCGTTCGCGATGCCGCCGCCGCAGTCGCGTTGCGGCTTGGCGTCACGCGGTCGCGGGTGTACGATCTGGCCATCGCGCTCAGGGGTCAAGCGGCGGATGAGCGCTGACGGAGACGAGGGAGGCACCGATGGCGCTGCCGTCCTTAGCATTGCGCGCAGGCGCTACGAAGCGCGGTGCACGCCGCCGCGATCGGCTGAACAGCCCAGGCCGACGTGCACGCCGTGTCAGCGAGCGACAGGGCCGGTTGGCGGAATGGGTCGCGGCGGTGGCGCTGGTGATCCGCGGTTATCGGGTGCTCGCCCGCCGCCACCGCAGCGTGCTGGGCGAGATCGATTTGATCGCGGTGCGGGGCCGCCGACTGGCGTTCGTGGAGGTCAAGCTGCGGCCGACGTTAGAGGCGGCGCAGCTGGCGATAACCCCCAAACAGATGCGGCGGATGCGTGCGGCGGCCAATCGATGGGTGTGGCGGCACAGCCGCTATCGGGATTGTGAAATCGGCTTGGACGCGATGTTGCTTGCGCCGCGACGCTGGCCGCGGCATCTGCCGAACGCGCTGAGCGACCGCTGAACCCAATCGGTCCAGTCAAACGCGACGGCACCGCTGCCGGACCCGGTGCAGCGGGTCGTGCCATCACCCGATGGCGCATAGGGCGTTTGCGTGTTCGCAGGAGCCCTTCCGCTTCCCAGCGCTTCCGCCCACTTCATCGGGCCATCGGGGGGAAGCCCTGGCAAACAGGGTCGGCAACCTAATCGTCCTAAATCATCGTGCCTGAAGCGTAGCGCGATTGTCTGCATGTCATCGGAAGCTTCCCGCTTCCGCTGACATGCAGGCGATGGCATGCAGGCTGCGCTAGAGCAACCTTCTGCCTCAAATCGGAACCGGCTTTGCGGTTCCGATTAACGGCGCGATGATCTAGGTCCAATGGTGTTCGGTTGATCGTGGGGCAGCAATCCGACAAAAACGGCACATGGCCCCGGCACATCGAACACAGACCCCGCAAAGTTAAATCCTCGATTTGAAATGATCGATTGTCAATTCTGCTGCGCAACGGCTCCAGTCGCAGCAGTTTAATTTAATATGGCAACTTGTTGACTCTGACCCGCGAGAACTGCTCGAACAAATGTGCGTGCTTTATTGGTTTTGCAGGGTGCTGATGCGAGAAATGCTGTTGGGTTCACCATCTCGCCCGGTTATTTTTTGTACATTTGGGAGTTCTCTGACATGGTCTTGATGCGCCACCTATTGCTCGTCGCAATGTTGACTTTGATCGTTCCGTCTTCCGTTCAAGCCGGCAGCGCTTTGACGGGCGAAGAAATCGAAAGCAACGTTATTGGGGGAATTTTCAAGTATCGCGGATGGGAAAATGGGCAAAGACGCGAGGGGCGCGTTGCCTACGAACGCGGCGGCCGGGTTTACATCATAACCAAGGAAGGTTACGTGGACCACGGCACTTGGGAGATCGTCGGCCCACAATTGTGTACGCGGATTGCCGTTGGTCGGGGTGGTCGTCAAGTCTGCTTCACGCTAGATACCAATGGTGATGGAACGTATACGTCAAGCCATCGCTACCGCTTGACCCCCCTGACAAGCCTTCGGTGAGAATAGGGACCGCCCGGCGATCGCTAGGCTAGGAAAACCTGCATTCAATCGGGATCGAGCCGATGCCGATTGAATGCAGAAAATTGCTCGATTCTTAGGAGGCGACCATCGTTGCACCTTGAGTCGAAACTGTGCAGGCGGTTTCAATTCAAGGCACGACGAACAAGCAGCGCGCACTTGCCTCGCAGCCTCCGCCCTGCTCTACAGCAGCATGCGACCATCGCGCTCACACGGTTCACTGGATCAACCCCGGAAACCAACGCGACCACCCCGGACCATAGATCGATCGCCCCGACGCCAAACTGGATTGACATCATGACGCTGACCGTTGCCTGCCAAATGGACCCGATCGATCGGATCGATGTCGCCGGCGATTCCACGTTCGCGCTGTTGCTGGAGGCCCAGCGCCGCGACCACGCGATCTTTTATTACACGCCAGACGCCTTGGCGCTCGACGGCACCACGCTGCGCGCGCGCGGCACGACGCTGACGGTGAAGGATCAAATCGACGACCATTATGCGCTCAGCGATCCACGCGTGGAAAATCTCGCCAGCTTCGACGTGGTTCTGCTGCGGCAAGATCCGCCGTTCGACATGGCCTACATCACCAGCACGCATCTGCTGGAGCTGATCCATCCTGCGACCCTGGTGGTCAATGATCCGGTCAACGTGCGCAATGCGCCGGAGAAGATCTTCGTCCTCAACTATCAAGACCTGATGCCGCCGACGCTGGTGACGCGCAACCTCGACGATGTCCGCGCGTTCCGCGCGCAGTACCACGACATCATCATCAAGCCGCTTTATGGCAACGGTGGCGCCAGCGTGTTTCGGCTCAGCGCCAGCGATAGCAACTGCAATGCGTTGGTGGAATTGTTCCAGACCGTGTTCCGCGAGCCATTCATGGTGCAGCAGTATCGCGACGAGGTCCGTGACGGCGACAAACGCATCATCCTGATCGACGGTGAGGTGGCCGGCGCCATCAATCGGATTCCGGCCCCGGGCGAAGCGAGATCCAACATGCATGTTGGCGGCATGGCGGTGCCGACCGAGCTGAACGAGCGGGATGTGGAGATTTGCGCGCGGCTCGGCCCGGAGCTGAAACGTCGTGGGCTGTTGTTCACCGGTATCGATGTGATCGGGCCCTATCTGACCGAAATCAACGTCACCTCGCCCACCGGAATCCGTCAGGTCAAGGCGTTTGGCGGCGCCGATATCGCCGCCCTGTTTTGGGACGCGGTGGAAGCGAAGGCGGCGCAGCGATAGCCGCTCGATTGTAGATGTTCCCATAATGTTCTTGACACGAGGTCATCGCCGCACCTACCCTGGGCGTCGGTAAGAGCGGCTGGGTGGCAGGCGGATGGTCCGCCGTCGTGATGTGCGTCGACCGAGGGGACTTTGGGCTCGTTGGGGGCTCGTTGGGGGTTCGTCGGGAGTTCGTCGGGAGTTCGTTGGGCGTTCGTGGGGGGCCCGTGCCAGCTCGTGTGGGCGCCCGGGGGAGTGGGCCGATGTATGGCCACATATCAACGCTGGCGTTCGTTGGCATCGAGGCCCGGCCGGTAGAGGTGGAGGTGAGAATCTCGCCAGGCCAACCGCATTTTGCGATCGTCGGCCTGCCGGACAAGGCGGTGGCAGAAAGTCGAGAGCGGGTGCGCAATGCGCTGCATGCGATCGGCCTCGGGCTGCCGTGGACCCGAATTACCGTCAATCTCGCTCCGGCTGACCTGCCCAAGGAAGGCAGCCACTTCGACCTGCCGATCGCGCTGGCGCTGATGGTGGCGATGGAAGCGATCTCGCCGGACGCGGTGGATGGGTTTGCCGCGGTGGGTGAGTTGTCGCTCGACGGCGGGATTCGCGCCACGCCCGGGGCGCTGCCGGCAGCGATCGGCGCCAATGCGATGGGTAAGGGGCTGATCTGCGCGGCCGCCAGCGGCGCGGAAGCGGCCTGGGCGTCAGACGCCGTCGATATTGTCGCCGCCGCCCACCTGTTGTCGCTGATCAATCATTTTAAAGGCTTACAGACGCTGCGACGGCCGGAAGCGCATCTCGATAAGGAGTGTGGGCCGGAGCTGGACCTCAAGGACATCAAGGGCCAAGAGGCGGCCAAGCGTGCGCTCGAGGTGGCTGCCGCCGGCGGCCACAATCTGCTGATGGTCGGGCCGCCGGGATCCGGAAAATCGATGCTGGCTGCGCGGTTGCCGTCGATCCTGCCGCCGCTCGACACCGCCGAGATGCTCGAGGTCTCGATGATCCACTCGCTTGCCGGCGAACTGCTGGGCGGCAAGCTGCGCCTAGAGCGGCCATTTCGGGCCCCGCATCATTCCGCCAGCATGGCAGCGTTGGTGGGCGGCGGATCGCGGCCGAAGCCCGGCGAGGTCAGCTTGGCCCACTTGGGTGTGTTGTTTTTGGACGAGCTGCCGGAGTTCATGCCGCAAGTGCTCGACAGTTTGCGGCAGCCGTTGGAATCCGGACAGACGGTGATCGCTCGCGCTCAGCATCGGATCGTGTATCCGGCACGCATTCAGCTGGTGGCGGCGATGAACCCCTGTCGATGCGGCGGCGGGCCGGGGCAAACCTGTCGTCGCGGGCAGCGCTGCGCGGCAGATTATCAGGCGCGGTTGTCAGGCCCGCTGCTCGACCGCATCGATCTGCACATCGAGGTGCCAGCCGTGATGGCGGCCGATCTGGCGTTGCCGACGGCCAGTGAAGGCAGCAGCGAGGTGCGCGCCCGAGTCAAGTTGGCCCGCCACCGACAGCGACAGCGCTATCAGGAGCTCGGTAGCCCCACCGTGCGCACCAACGCCGATGCCTCTGGGCACGTGCTCGAGCAGGCGGCCCAGCCAGGCGACGACGGTATGGAGTTGATGCGGCGAGCGGCGGATCACTTGGCGTTGTCGGCGCGCGGTTTTCATCGGACGCTGCGGGTGGCTCGGACCTTGGCCGACTTGGATGGTGCCGAGCAGGTGCAGCGCGCGCACATCGCCGAGGCGCTCAGCTATCGGCGCGAAATGCGGGCGGATCGTGCTGCTTAGATCTTGTCCGCGCAAGGCGGGATCGCTTGGTCGGCTCGCCCCGTCACCCTGCCACATCGCTTGGCATCATGTTGCGGGTGGCCGGGCAGCAAAGCGGGATGGTTGCTGCTAACGCCCAAAACGCTGTAAAGCCATGTTCCCTATCGCCGCGCCGCGGATCATGCGTCGACGTAAAAAAGCGGCGTGCCGTAAGGCGCGCCGCCGAACCTGTGGGCCTGTGACCGGATCAGCTCCGCCCTACTCCTCGCGCATGATGCCGAGGATGTTGAGGATGTGGATGAACAG
The DNA here is from genome assembly GCA_965223035.1 of Hyphomicrobiaceae bacterium. GTDB lineage: Bacteria > Pseudomonadota > Alphaproteobacteria > Rhizobiales > Hyphomicrobiaceae > CAMDPA01. The sequence goes on from OZ244980.1 coordinate 5,895,250, forward strand.
GGTGATAAAGCTGCCGTACAGCATGAACGAGCCGAAGATCGAGGATCGCCCAATGGTCGACTGGTCGCCACCGGCCTGGTAGTACATATCCTTGATCTGCTGCGTCTCCCAGGCCGTGATCACGGTAAACAACAGCACCACGACGCACGAGATGCCAAAGCTCATCCATTTGCCGATACCCGGATCGCTGATCAGCAGGAAGCTCACCACCATGGCGATCACCAAGCCGATCGAGGCCATCGACAGAAAGCCGCCCCAGCCGGTCATGTCCCGTTTCGTGGTGTAGCCGTAAAGGCTGGTCGCCGCGAACGTCGCCGCCGCAATGATGAACGCCTGGAACACCAACCCACCGAGATCTCTCGCCAGAAAGACGTAGATCATGGGTGAGATCAACGCACCCCAGAGCGCGCAGTAAAGCCAATAGGCGCCATGGGCGAGCACCGGGCTGCCGGTGAAAATAATGCGCGGGGCAAAGAAGCCCAAGCCGAGCACGCCGGCGAACAGCACCCATTTCATGGGGCCGACCGCTATCGCCTGCATCAGCGCGGGGTTGCTCATCAGTGCCAGCGTCACCACCGCCGTGCCGGCGACACCGAGCGCCATGTAGTTGTACACGCCGAGCATATAGCTGCGTAGACCTTCGTCGACGGCAACGCCGGTCTGGGCGGTCGAGCTGACCCGTGAGTACCTATTGTCGTATTGAGCCATTGTGGTTCAAATCCCTTCTGAGGCGAACTCGTCGGTTCACGTTTGGAATATGGCCGAGACGGCAACCGCTTTCAAGCGATTCTGGCCCAAATCCGATTCGGTAGATAAGCATTTGAACACATCTTGCAAGGGATGTCCCGCCGCAAGGGAAGCCCGGCGCCGACCTCGAACCCGGTTTGCCCTAGATCAGTTGCGCCCAAGGCCGATCAGCCGTGTCGACCCGCTCCCCAGCGCGGCCTCGTACACATGCGGGCCGTTGCATGGCCGGGTGGGAAAACGGGATGGTTCCGGCCGACACCGAAACGATTTAACATAAATTTGCGTCAAGCGATGACGATGCGCTGGCTTATTGACCGAAGCTGCCAGCCGCCGTAACGCGTTCGATCGGCTTCGCGTTGGACCAATCGCGGTTGCATATCAATGCAAATGACGCTCGGCGATCACGCCCCGGCTTGTCATTGATCATTCGGTCATCGTGAGCTGGCCGCGATCAATGCCGCGCGGCGCTTCATTCAGACCGCAGCGTCACGACGGCCGGCGCCCGCAAAACCGCCCACGTACCGCATACGCCAAACACCATCACCAGCACGATCGCCAGCCCCAGCGTCTGCACCACGGCCGCGCCGGAGAACACGAACTCCAACTCCATGAATTGGGTGATTGCGAACCAAGCGCACAAGCTCCCCAGGCCGACCGCCAAAACGGCGGTGATCAGCGCCAACACGGCATATTCGGCCAGATGCGAGAGCATGATCCGGCGGCGGGTCGCGCCCAAGGTCTTGAGGATCACGGCCTGCTTGATGCGACGGCGTTGCGCGGTCGCCATCGCGCCCGCCAGCACCAGCGCACCGGCCAACAACGTCACACCGCCCGCCACCCTGACCGCCAACATGACGCGTGACAAGATCGCCTGGAACGCATCAAGCGCGTCCTTTACCCGAATCATGGTCGCGGACGGCAGCTGATCGGCAACGGCGCGCGCGAGCGCCGCCTCGCGGCTGAGGTCGACGGGATCGGGCAACGTGATCGTCGCCAAGATGTTGTGCGGTGCCGCGCGTAACGCGTTGGGGGAGAAAACCATAAAGAAGTTGATGCTGAGACTCTCCCACTTGACCTCGCGCAAGCTCGCCACGCGCGCTTTCAAATTGCGGCCCAGCACATTGACCGTGACCGTATCGCCGACGCTGAGTGCCAGCTCTTTCGCGGTCGTGGCATCAAACGAAACCAGAGGAGGGCCTTGATAGTCGGCCGGCCACCACTGCCCGGCAACGATGGTGGAGCCGTCCGGAAGCTGAGACGCATAGGACAAGCCGCGATCGCCCTCCAGCAGCCACCGTGATTCCCTGGGAAGTCTGAGCTGATCGACCGGAATCCCGTTCAGCCGCACAATTCGTCCACGCAGCATCGGCGCTTCACGCAGCTGAGCCTTGGGGGCAACGCTTTCGACCAGGCGGCGGAAGCTTTCGCGCTCGCTGCGCTTGATGTCGAGCACGAAATAGCTGGGCCGTTCCGTCACCGCCCGCGTGGTCAACGTCCCGACGATGGAGGCATCGGTCAGGGCTACCGCCACCAATAGCGACAGCCCAGCGCCCAACGACAAGATCACCGAGCGCGTCAGGCCATCGGGGGCAGCGATGTTGCCAAGCGCTAGACGAAGCTCAGCCTGCGCCGGCCGCGGCGCCTGCCTGATGCCACGTGTGACCAGCCAGCCGAGCACCGCAAAGATGGTCAGTACGGCGGCGACGGCGCCCAGAAAATAAGCTGCAAAGCGCCACGAGTCCGACCCCGCCACCGCCAGCATCACAAGCGCCACCACGGCGAGCCCGGTCAAAGCAATGATGTGCCAGCCCGGTATCACCCGCTGCGGCGCCACCTCCTCGCGAAACAGCACCCCGGCCCGAATCTGCTCGGTGCGCCCCAGCGGCCATAGCGTGAAAATCGCCGCGACGAGCAAGCCGTAGGCAACGGCGAGACCGACGCTCAGCGGAGTTATCACGAATGTCGCGCGGACGGGCAGCAATGCGCCATAGGCGACATCGAGCACAACCGGCAGGGCATAGCCCAGCACCAGCCCGACGCCGATGCCCAACGCCGCGATCGCCATCACCTGGGTAACGAACACGCCGAATACCGTTCGGCCGGTGGCGCCAAGGCTGCGCATGACCCCGATCACCTTCCTGCGCCGATCGATGAACGTCGCCACCGCATTGGCCACGCCAACGCCGCCGATCAACAATGACGTCAGACCGATCAAGGTCAAAAATTGCCGCAGCCAATCCAGCACACGGGTCACGCGTGGCGATGGATCCCGGCGATCTGCGTACAAAAACCCAGCCTCTGGCAACACCTCGGTCGCGCTGGCTTTGAGTGCCTGCAGCGTGTCCCCGTCGGCCGTCGGCAAGTTGATCGCGTAACGCCACCGGATCAAGGTGCCAGGTTGCACCAAGCCGGTGGCCATTAAGGTTTTGAGACCGACCAACACCCGCGGCCCATAGCTCAGTCGGCCGGAGATGCCGTCCGGCTCGTGTTCGACGACGCCACGGATCACCACATCGCTGCGCCCAAGTCTCACGGTGTCGCCAACCATCAAGCCCAAACGCTCTAGCAGCAGCGGCGACACGACGGCCGAACCGGGTGTGGCCAATATGGTCTTGAGGCGCGTCGACCCAGCAAGCTGCACCCGACCGACCAAAGGATAGGCACCATCGACACCCTTGAGCTCGATCAGCGCGTGCTCGGCGCCGGCGCCTGCGCGTGCCATGGCGCGCATGGTTGCCGTCTCGCTGACCCGACCCTGGGCGTCGAGCCAGGCCCGCTCGTCGGGCGTTGCCCGTTTGTGCACCCGGACGAACGCGGCATCACCACCCAGGATTTCGGCGGATTGCGCATCAAATCCGGCGCGCAATGCGTCGTTGAGGGCACCGACCGCCGTGATCACGCCGACGCCCAGCGCCATGCAGGCGATGAACACGTAAAAGCCGCGCAGACCGAAGCGCAGTTCGCGCAGCGCTAGCCTGATGGGAACCGGAAGGCGGATCAGCGAGGGCGCATCCGAGCGTGCGCGCGCCGCGGCGGCATCAAAACTGCTCATCGTGATTCCGATCCCACCCGCTCGCCGACGATCCTGCCGTCCGCCATCTGTACGACGCGTCCGCAGCGGGCAGCCAGCGCCTGGTCGTGGGTGATCAGCACGAGCGTCGCCTCATAGCGACGCTGCAGGTCGAACAACAGTTCGATCACCTGTTGGCCGGTCCGCCCGTCCAAGTTTCCGGTCGGCTCGTCGGCGAGCAACAGCTTCGGCCGCACAGCCAGCGCGCGCGCGATCGCCACCCGTTGTTGCTCACCGCCGGACAGCTCGGCAGGAAAATGCAACAGCCGCTGGGACAGCCCCACCTCGTCGAGAATGGCGGCAGCAACCTCGTCGGCATCGGCGCGCCCGGCAAACTCGAGCGGCAACGCCACGTTTTCGATGGCGGTCATCGTCGGCACCAGATGAAACGATTGAAACACAATGCCGATCTCGGCGCCGCGCACGCGCGCCAAGCTGTCTTCGTCCAAGTCTTGCAGCTGGTGGCCGGCGACCGTGATCCGGCCGGACGTGGCCCGCTCCAACCCAGCCGTCACCATCATCAGCGAGGTCTTGCCTGAGCCGGAAGGTCCAATGACAGCCAGCGATTGGCCGCGCTCCACGCGCAGCGCGATCCCGCGCAGTATGTTCACCGGTCCGGCACGGCTGGCCAACGTGAGACTGACGTCCGCCAGATCAACCACGGCTCGTGCGGGTGCTAAAACAGCCGCTGCGGCGCTCGCGGCCGACGGGTGCGCGTGCTCCATCAAGCTTTCTGGGTTTGTCACGCGACCACCTTTCTGGGGTTGGGGCTTTCTGGGCTTGGAGCGTTCTGGGCTTGGAGCGTTCTGGGCTTGGAGCGTTCTGGGCTTGGAGCGTTCTGGGCTTGGGGCGTTCTGGGGTTGGAGCGTTCGCGGCGTTGGGGTTCAATAATCGACTTGCTGCGGTCACCACGACCGCCTACGTGATCTACGACGATTGGATCAATGGTGAGGCGAGACGATGAACGCCAAACTGTCGACACGCCCCTCGTGCCTGCAGATAGGGGCCATCGCGCTCATTTTCCAGCTTGCTGTCCTGAGCAGCACGCCGGACGGGTGGGCCGCGGATGGGACCTCAACTTCGCGCGCCACGCAACCCATTCGTGTCGTCGCCTTCGGAGATAGCCTGACGGCCGGCTACCGGCTGCGGCCGGACCAGGCCTTTCCGGCCAAGCTGCAGCGCGCGTTGGTGGCCAAGGGTCATCGCGTCGAAGTCACCAATGCCGGCGTGTCCGGCGATACCACGGCTGCCGGGCTCGAGCGGCTGGATTGGGCGATCCCAGCAGGCACCGACGTGGTGATCATCGAACTCGGCGCGAATGATGCGTTGCGCGGCATCAAACCGGCCACGACCCGGCGCAATCTGGAACAGATCATACGCCGCGTTCGCGCCAAGGGTGCCAAGATCCTGCTTGCCGGAATGGTCGCTCCGCGCAATTGGGGCGAGGCCTACGCGCGGCAGTTCGATGCCATTTTCCCCGAGCTCGCACGACGTTATGGTTTGGCGTTCTACCCGTTCTTCCTGCAAGGCGTGGCGTTGAAGCCGGAGCTGAACTTGGACGATGGATTGCACCCCAATGGGCGCGGTGTCGACGTCGTCGTGCGGTCGATACTGCCCAAGGTCGAGCAGCTGGTTGCTGAGGTCAAGGCCGACAAACGCCAGCGTGCGGGATGACGCGGACCGGCAATCGCTAGATCATCGCGCCTTAAATCGGAACCGTAAAGCCGGTTCCGATTTAAGGCGCAAAGATGATCGCTCTTAAGGTGGTGAGCAACCTGCTCTTGATCGGACTCGGAACGATCCCGACGAAGAGCAGAAAGTTGCTCACCATTTTATAGAGCGACGGCGGCCTCCGGTCTGCGTTTTAAGGCTGGCGGTGCCACGAGGAGAAAGTGCGATGCCGAGGCTGTTCAGCGCTGTGGAATTGCCCGAGGATATCCGTGAGCATCTGTCGGACTTGAACGCGCCGTTGCCCGGATCGAAGTGGGTTGACCACGATGATATGCACATCACGTTGCGGTTCGCCGGCGACATCGACGGTGGGTTGGCGCGAGAATTCACGGACCTGCTCGGTGAAATCGAGGTTGATGCCTTCGAGATTCGATTGGAAGGGCTCGGCACCTTCGGCGGCAACGATCCGCGCACGATTTGGGCCGGGGTCAGCCCCAGTGCCGAGCTTGAGGCGTTGGCGCGCGCCAACGAACGGGCGGCGCGGTCGGCTGGACTGCGTCCTCAACACCGTCCGTTCAAGGCCCACGTCACGTTGGCGCGGTTGCGCTCGACACCGCCGGAGCGGGTGGCCCGCTATTTGGGTCGGATCGGCGCGTTTCGCTCCAGGCGCTTCGCCGTATCCCAGTTCGTGCTGTATTCGTCCAAGCCCAAGGTCGGCGGCGGTCCGTATGTTGTAGAAGCCGCGTACCCGCTGCGCGGTGGCAATCCCGACGACCACGATGAGGGCACCCACGACCTTTGGAGGTGAGCATGCCGGTTCAAAAATTGACGGACGCCGAACGTCAATCGCTCGGCACGGACTTGGCTGATTGGACGCTTGCAGGCGACCGCGACGCGATCTCTCGTTCGCTGAAATTCGCCGACTTCAATGCAGCGTTCGGCTTCATGACCAGGGTTGCGCTAATCGCGGAGAAGATGGATCACCATCCCGAATGGTTCAACGTCTACAACCGGGTCGATATCACACTGTCGACGCACGATGCCGGCGGTTTGTCCGAGCTCGACGTCAAGCTGGCCCAGCACATCGACCGTCTGGCCAAGCTCGCCGCGTCCTGATCCCGGCGCGCGCCCAGGCGTGAGGCAGCCGCTCGCTTAAGCCGGGGCCCGCCGTTAGATCATTTCCGCCTAAAGCGGCATCGCCTTGACAAACTGCTCCCCCGCGTGGTCGGCGAGGCGGAGGGGTCGGACAGCGCAAACCCGGTTGGACGGGACCGACTACTTGGCCCGGTCCGGCGTCTGGCCATTGGTCGGCTTCGTGCTCGGATCCGCCTTTTTCTTAGCGATGTCATTTGCAGCGGCCTTCTTCGGCGGTTGCTTGGGCGGATCGTACTTGCCAGTCAGAACATAGGCGATCGCGGCCTTGAGCTGCGCGTCCTTGGTTTTGTCCTGCGGTACGTAGGCCGAGGAGCCTGACGATTCCTTGCCGTCCTTGTCCTCGGACTTCAGGTGGCCACGCAAGCTGGCCTCCCCACGGAAGCGCCGCGGACGCGTGCGCTGTTCCGGCGGCAGCTCTTGCTCGACGACGAAATCCGGCACGATGCCCTTGGCCTGGATCGACCGTCCCGACGGCGTGTAATAGCGGGCGGTGGTCAATCGAATGGCGCCGTTCTGTCCGAGCGGGATGATGGTTTGCACCGAGCCCTTGCCAAACGAGCGGGTCCCCATGATCTTGGCGCGCTTGTGGTCCTGCAGCGCGCCGGCGACGATCTCGGATGCCGACGCGGAACCGCCGTTGATCAGCACGACGATGGGCTTGCCCCCGGTGATATCGCCTGAACGGGCGTTCTTGCGGTCCGTCTCCTCCAGATTGCGCCCCTTGGTGAGCACGATCGCCCCCTTCTCGAGGAAATCATCTGAGACCGACACCGCCTGATCCAACAGCCCACCCGGGTTGTTGCGCAGATCGATGACGTAGCCCTTGAACCCTTCGCCGTTGCCCACCTTCTTTTTCAAGGCTTTGACCTGCTTGACCAAGTTGGCGTGGGTCTGCTCGTTGAAGGTGGAGATCTTCACATACCCGACCTTGCCATCGCCTTCGACCCGCGCCTTGACCGGGTTGATGCGGATCACCGCCCGCACGATGCGCACATCGAATGGCTCGGCCTTGCCCTTGCGCACGACGGTCAGCGTGATCGGCGTGTTGACCCTGCCGCGCATTTTCTCGACGGCTTGCTCCAGCGTCAGACCGGCGATTTGCTCGCCGTCCAGGTGGGTGATCAGGTCATTGGCTTGCAGCCCCGCCCGCGCCGCCGGAGTGTCGTCAATCGGCGCAACAACCTTGATGACGCGGGTTTCCTGATCCATCGTCACCTCGATACCCAATCCGCCGAACTCGCCGCGGGTCTGCACCTGCATGTCTCGGAAGCTTTTCGGCGAGAGATAGGCCGAGTGCGGGTCGAGCGACGCCAACATGCCGTTGATGGCGGATTCGATGAGCTTGATGTCTTGGGGCTTGTCAACGTAATCGGCCCTGACGCGCTCCAGTACGTCGCCAAACAAGTCGAGCTGTCGGTAGATTTCCGTGTCCTTGGTGGTCGCAGAATAGGTCTGCGTCACGTTGAACACGGTGGTGACGCCGGCCAATCCGGTCATGGCCATAAACGTCCAAAATGCGAGATCCGATTTGCGCATTACAATTGCACCTTCTGAGGTCCTGGGGCCCACCAAGCCGCAGGATCGATCGAGCGCCCCGCCTTGTTTCTGAACTCCACGTACAAGACGGGCGCATTGCCCTGTGCCCTGCCGACGACATTGGAAGACATAGCGCCCACCGGCTCCGCGGCAAGAACGAAGCGACCAATTTCGACATCTATTCTCGACAAATTTGCCAGCAGCACATGGTAGCCGCCGCCGGCATTGATGATCAAGATCTGTCCGTAGCTCCTGAATGGTCCGGAGTAGACGATCCAGCCGTCGCACGGAGACGTCACCGTCGCGCCTGGCCTGGTCTCGAACACGATCCCCTTCGACGTGCGCCCGAATTGGTTTTTATCCCCGAACGCGAGCAGCTTGCGACCCTGCGCCGGAAGTGGCAGCAATCCCTTGGCGCGATGAAACGGGACCGCCGGTTTCATACGGCCGGGATTGTAGACGGCGGTGCCGCGTGGTTCGAGGCTGATCGAAGGGCCTTGCGGCCGCGGATCGATCATCGCGACCTTTGGATCTGGCCGCTTGGCCGGTGCTGCGCTGGAGCCTGGCGGGGATCGCGCTGGATCTGCCGGCAAGGCCGTGACCGACCCTTGCTGATCGCCGGCTTTGGCCGCGGCGCGCTTTTCCTGCGCTTGTTTGTTCTGTAGCTCCCGGTTATAGCGGCCAAGCCCGGTGCGTTCGGCGACGGCGGTGTCAAGCCGCTGCAACAGCTCCGTCAATCCGGTCACGCTGCGCGCGATCTCGGTGGTCGATCGGCGCAAATCGGCGAGTTCGCGGCTACGTTGGCTCAAAGACTGCTTCTTGTTTTCCACCAAGGTGGCCAGTCGCATTTTGACCTGCAAGAGCTTTTTGTTCTCACCTTCTAATCGTTGACGTTGAGCGCGAACTTCGCGCATCACGCGCGTGAGATCCTTCAGCTGCCGAGCCAACGCGTCGGCTCGGGACTTCAAGCCTGGAAAAGCACGGGCCATCATCATGGCACTGCGAACCATTTTGAGGGCATCGGTCCGTTCGGTCACGATCACGGGTGGGGGATTGCGGCCCATCCGCTGCATCGCCGCAAACAGCTTGGCAAGTTGGCCGTGGCGCCGCGCCAACGAGCCGCGAAGCAGCTTCTCTTGGGCGTCAAGCTCGCCCAACCGCGCTTCAATTTTGCTCAGCTCGCGCTCGCTTTTTTGGGCCAGACGGCCGGTCTGGATCAATTCGGCCGTGATCTTGGCTTGCTCCAACCCGATCGCCCGCATGTCCGCTTCGAGCGCTTGCTCGCGCTGTCGCGCGGTCGAGAGGTTTTCGCGCCGTTGCTCAAGCAACCGCAACGTCTTGGCACGATCGTCCTTGGCCCCCGACAGATACTGTGCCCAGCTCGCCGTGGGCGTGGTGGCCAGCATCGCGAGCAGTGTCAGCGCGCCAACGGTGCACGCCTGCCGCAAACGCGATCGCCCCTTGCCCGCTGACATGTCCAGACCTTTCCTCAACGACGTTACAATCATGCTGCGCCGCATGCTCGCAGAAAATTCCTGATGACCGCTTACGTCGTTTCGTCGGGCCACTGAACATGCATGTGAACCGAACAAGGGACAAAATTGCGGCAAATCTAGCGGTGCGCGGCGCGTGTGTTATGGGGTTTCGTCAGGATTCCCCCTGCGATGGGTTGCCGCGATGGGCGGGATCTGCCCGATCGGTCGGCCGTGGTGCCCACCGGCCATGATCCAGGCCCGACGGTTGCCCATATACCATTTGGTCATGCGACGTGACCAATCGGCGCAACATCGTGCCGAGGCAGCGCCCGCGGTGGTACGTCGCCCGCCGACCGCCTAAAACGACGGCACGGCTTGGACCATCGGCGCGCGCGTGACCCGGCGCCGGCCCGCCAACTGCCGGATCGGACGACTGCCGGATCGGACGGTCGAATTGGTGGCCCAATAAAGAAAGCGAGAACAATGTCATTTTTCCAGCCCATCTATGCGTTTTTGCATTCGCCGGCCGGCGTCATCGGGCTGTTCGCAGCCTTACTGGTTGGTTTTTGGCTGCTTTACCGGCGGCCGGCTGGCAACACCAGTCAACGCTTGATGCGGTGGCGGATCGGCCTTCAGTTCGCTGCAATCTGTCTAATACTCGGCATAGCGATCCTCAACCAGTGAGGGTTCGAGGCACGAGGTCGCTCCGGTGAGCAGGATTCGGAGGTGGGAGGATGGTGGTTCTTAACCGCATTTACACGCGAACGGGTGATGACGGCTCGACCGCACTCGGCAACGGTGAGCGGGTCGCCAAGACCTCGATCCGCGTCGCGGCCTATGGCACGGTCGACGAGACCAACGCGGCCATCGGACTGGCGCGCGCGCTGTTGGAGCCGTCCGACCAGCAGGCGATGGTCGACGCGCAATTGGCAAGGATTCAGAACGATCTGTTCGATCTCGGCGCCGACTTGTGCATGCCCGATGGAGACGGCAGCGCGCCGACCCAATCGTTGCGCGTTCTGAGCACCCAAGTCGACCGGCTCGAGGCGGAGATCGATGCGCTCAATGCCGAGCTTCAGCCGCTGCGGTCATTCGTATTGCCGGGGGGCTCGAAAGCCGCGGCTCAACTGCATATCGCCCGGACGGTGGCGCGGCGGGCGGAGCGACTGATTGTCGAGCTGGCCGCTCTGCCCGGCGAGGCGGTCAACCCGGCCGTACTCAAGTATGTCAACAGGTTGTCTGACTATTTGTTCGTGGCAAGTCGGTTCGTCAATGATCGTGGACGCGACGACGTCCTGTGGGTGCCGGGTCAAAACGCCGAACAGCGCTAGATCATCGCGCCTTTAATCGGGATCGTTTCCGATTCCGATTAAAGGCAGGTTGCTCTAGGACGGGAGCCTTGGCCTCGCCGCCATCGATGGGCTTGGCCGGTGCCGACGCGTCAGGCAAACTCGCACGGTGGCCGTGAAGCAACGTGGGAGACGTTCGTGTTTGTGCCGATCTATGATGATAATCCACTGCGCATCATCGCACGGCCGATCGTGACCTGGCTGTTGATCCTCGCCAACGTTGTGATCTTTGCCTTTCAGGTCTCGGGCATCGGGGGGCCGGTGACCGCCAGCTTCGCCATCGTGCCCGCGGAATTGTTCGGTGCCGGCATCGTTGGTGCCCCCGCCGCCGGCCCGCATGACCTGCTGGCCGTGCCGGAAGCCTACACACTGGTCACCTATATGTTCTTCCACGGTGATGTGCTGCATTTGGCCGGCAACATGCTGTTCTTATGGGTGTTCGGCGACAACGTGGAAGACGCGCTCGGACACCTCCGGTTCTTGATCTTCTATCTGGCCTGTGGCGTGGCGGGCGCCCTCGTCCACGCGGCGATGGCGCCAACCTCCGGCATACCCCTGATCGGCGCCAGTGCCGCCGTCGCCGGTGTGGTGGTCGCTTATCTGTTGATCTATCCGCGGGTGTTGGTGTGGGTGTTGGTGTTGAGGTTCATCCCCCTGCGCGTTAATGCGGCCTTTGCGCTCGGCGCTTGGATCCTGCTACAGCTTTTCATGGCTATCATCCCCATGGTGCTGCCGGATTCCGACATCGGCCCGGTCGCCTGGTGGGCGCACGTAGGCGGCATCGTCGCCGGCGCAGCGTTGATCTTTGTGTTGCGCCCGACTCGCGAACAACCCTTGGGCGGCGGCGGCGTCTACGGCTGATCAGCTGCGGCGTGGGGTTGACCTCCCTCCGGCGCAGCGCCAGCGGTTCATTGCACCGCCGCAAGCCGGCTCGATCGGGATCCGTTTGCGCCCCTGGTTGGCGGTGATTCAGACAGGAAACACAGGGTGTCACAATTGACTCGGCCGCGTCTGCCACATTAACTTGACTTCGCAGTTGCGAAAGGACATCAAACAGTGCCCATTGGGTCTGGTGCGATGCGCTGGTGTGCGGTTGCCGGATCGCTCAATTCCCGCAAGCCGCTGGGTCGCCAATCGAATACGACATCGCCGGCGAACAGAGCGTCCGGCACGCAGGCCTTCCAGCTTTGCACATGGTTCCAGCTTTGCACATGGGAAGCCTGAGGGCTTGGGCCGTCACGAGTGAGAAAGTTTGAGGCATGAAGATCCTCGTACCCGTCAAGCGGGTGGTCGACTACAACGTCAAAATCAGGGTCAAGTCCGACGGGTCCGGTGTTGAATTGGCCAACGTCAAGATGTCGATGAACCCGTTCGATGAAATCGCCGTTGAAGAAGCCATTCGACTGAAGGAACAAGCAAAAGCAGAAGAGATCGTCGCCGTCTCCGTGGGTCCGACGAAGGCGCAAGAGACGATTAGAACCGCGCTTGCCATGGGTGCTGATCGCGGTTTGCTGGTGGATGTCGGCGACATGGCGATGGCTCAGTTGGAGCCCTTGGCGGTGGCCAAACTGCTGGCTGCGTTGGTCAAGACCGAAGCCCCCGATCTCATCATTATGGGCAAGCAAGCGATCGATGATGATTGCAATCAAACCGGCCAGATGCTGGCAGCGCTGATCGGTCGACCGCAAGCCACGTTTGCGTCGAAACTTGAGCTCGGCGACGGTAAGGCGATTGTGACGCGCGAAGTCGACGGCGGATTGGAGACGATCGCCATTGAGCTGCCGGCGGTGGTGACGACGGACCTGCGGCTCAATGAGCCACGCTACGCGTCGCTTCCCAATATCATGAAAGCGAAGAAAAAAGCGCTGGACGTCAAGACGCCGGCGGACCTCGGTGTCGACATTTCACCGCGGCTGACAATTCTCAAAACCGAAGACCCCCCGACCCGACAAGCCGGCAAAAAGGTGGAAACGGTGGCCGAGCTGGTCGACAAGTTGAGGACGGAAGCGGGGGTTCTGTAATGCCAATCTTACTGCTCGCCGAACACACCAATTCCAGCTTGTCGAATGCAACCGACAAGGCGGTCACCGCGGCCCGCGACATGGGCGCTGAGGTCCATGTCCTGGTCGCCGGTCAGGCGGCGAAGGCGGCGGCGGAAGCCGCGGCGGGGCTGCAAGGCGTCGGCAAAGTACTGCTTGCCGAAGCGCCACATTTAGAGCATCAGCTGGCGGAAGACATGGCCGCGCTGATCGTTCCCCTGATGGCCCATTACGACGCGCTGGTCGCACCGGCCACGGCCCGGGGAAAGAATGTGCTGCCGCGGGTGGCGGCGGCGCTCGATGTCATGCAGCTTTCCGACATTACCAAGGTGGTGGCGGCCGATACCTTCGAGCGCCCCATTTATGCGGGCAACGCGATTCAAACCGTCAAAACCGTTGACGCTAAACCGGTGGTGACGATCAGGACTGCCGCTTTCGCGGCGGCCGAGCGCGATAGCGGTACGGCACCGATCGAGAGCATCGAGGTTCCGGCAGCTAACGGAATTTCGCGTTTTGAGCACGCTGAAATCGCTCAACTCGAGCGGCCTGAACTGACGGCCGCACGCGTGGTCATCTCCGGCGGCCGCGGCATGCAGTCGGGGGACAATTTCAAATCGCTGATCGAGCCGATCGCCGACCGCCTCGGTGCCGCCGTTGGTGCCAGTCGCGCGGCGGTCGATGCCGGCTTTGTGCCAAACGATTATCAAGTCGGGCAAACCGGCAAAGTGGTGGCTCCCGACCTGTACATCGCGGTGGGTATATCAGGAGCGATCCAACACCTGGCGGGGATGAAGGATTCAAAAGTCATCGTCGCCATCAATAAGGACGGTGAGGCGCCGATCTTCCAGATCGCCGACTATGGATTGGTCGGCGATCTGTTCCAGCTGCTGCCCGAGCTCGAGGCGGAACTGGCGAAATTGGAAAGCAATACATAAGTCAACGGTCTGGGAACGCCTTGCGGCGCCCTGGCCCTGATTGGGACAAATGGCATGAACGCGCGCACATTGGACAAAGCCGGCAGTGGCGCAGACCCTCTCGCAGCAATTCGTACGGTTGGCCTGATTGGAGCCGGACAAATGGGCAGCGGGATCGCCCACGTGGTCTCACTGGCCGGGTATTCGGTCTCGCTGTGTGACCTGTCGCAGGAGCGTGTTGAGGCCGCGCTCAAATCGGTCGAGCGCAACTTGAAGCGTCAGGCGACGAAGGGCGCCATCAGCGACGGCGACGCCAAGGCAGCGCTCAATCGCATCAAGTACGCTGCGAGCTACGCTGAGCTTGGCGACTGCGATCTCGTTATCGAAGCGGCCGTCGAGGACGAGGTCGTCAAGCGCACGATCTTTTCCGAATTGTGCGCGCACCTGCGGCCCGAGGCCCTGTTGGCTTCAAACACATCCTCGATCTCGATCACCCGCCTGGCGGCATCGACCGACCGGCCGGAGCGCTTCATCGGCATGCACTTCATGAATCCGGTGCCGATCATGCAGCTGGTGGAGTTGATTCGCGGAATTGCAACCGAGGACGACACTTATACGCTATCCCGGGCCTTCGTGGAGAGCCTCGGCAAGACCATCGCGGTGTCGGAAGACTTTCCCGCCTTCATCGTCAACCGCATTCTGCTGCCGATGATCAACGAGGCGATCTATACGCTCTATGAGGGCGTCGGAACCGTGGAGGCGATCGACAAGGCCTTGCGACTCGGGGCCAATCACCCGATGGGCCCGCTGGAGCTGGCGGATTTCATAGGGCTGGATACGTGTCTGTCTGTAATGCAGGTACTTTACGAAGGTCTGGCAGACAGCAAATACCGGCCCTGTCCGCTGCTGGTCAAATACGTGGAGGCCGGCTGGCTCGGTCGCAAGACCAAGCGTGGATTTTACGATTATCGCGGTGACACGCCGGTGCCGACGCGTTGAGCCGCAGCGGCGTCACTCCCCTTAGAGCCTCTTCGCCTTTGGCGGCATCGCCGCGCCGGCCCAGCCGCCGAAGGCGGTCATCATCTAGATCATCGCGCCTTTAATCGGGATCGTTCCGATTCCGATTAAAGGCAGGTTGCTCTAAACCACAACGCGGACGGTCTTTTCCAAAACGCTCAATACGCGCTTGAGATCCGACCCGCGCTTCAGGATCAGTCCAGTGGGTGTGACAATGGAATACGCGCCCTGCTTACGCGCCAGTCTTGGTATCTTCTCAATACGATAAAGCGGAAACTCGCTGGTTCTCCGGTACACTGAAAACACCGCTTTCTCGCGGCCCATATCGATCGCGTAGTCGCGCCATTCACCAGCGGCGACCTTGCGCCCGTAAACCGATAAAATTTCATTGAGTTCCGACCGGTTGAAGCAGATTTGGGTCGGCGAGGTTTGGGAGTGGGATGAAGAGGAGTATCCGACCGCGCTGCCGTGATCATCGTTCGCGGGCGCGCGCGGCCACATCGCTATCGGTTCCAAATCGCTCAAGAGCGCCTCCTGCTGTCGACGAGGACTCATTTTTGCCGGTCCCAAGAGCGAATGCAAGTGTGGAAAAACCGCCGTGTGAACCCGACCGGGATCGGCGTGATTTTCACGATCACCAGTGTGATCATCCGCGGACCGCAATCACTTAAAACGCCACCGTTTTTCTACTCGCTGTGCCTGTTTGAACGGCGCTCGGCTGAGCCACGTTACGACTCGGTCACGCGCCGCCACATTGCAAGCACGCTGAGACCGCGCAATGACCTTGGCCAAGCCCAGTTGCCGCCGAAAATGTTTGTCATGAACATAGTGTTGTTGATCGGGTCTGTTGTGGTGGAGCCTGGACCCTTCGCCCCCATAAGCCCCTGTTGCTCCTTCGCAAGCGCAACCGGTCACAATCAATGAAAAATCTATCCCCCCTCAACGACGGCCGGCGTCCTTCGCTGGCCGTCTTTTTATTGGCCCTCGTGCCGACGCGGATCGGCAGCGTAGTCGCAGCTGTTGCTCGCATGCGCGGTGCGGAGAGAAAGCCCAACGCCAGGTTCGCTATAAACATTGTTCTTGGTTGGCCACGCCGCTATTAATTGCCCTGGTCCAACTAACGTGATAGCCAGCCAAGGTTGCGACAACGGGCCGCCGATCGATGCCGGCCTGGCACCACTTTTGCGGTCGCGGACCCGCCTCTCAGCCGCCGATTTGATCCAACACGGAGCTGGAATTCGCCATGACAGAACCCACGACGGGCGGTCCACGAAATGGAGCCGATGCCGAGTCCGATGCCGAGATGCCGCACATCCAAGCACAGGTCCTGGCCCAGTATATCAAGGATCTATCGTTCGAGAATCCCAACATCGAGCGGTTGCTGAAAGGCGAAGGTGACGCGCCGAACCTGAATATCGACATCAACGTCGGCTCACGTCACATGGGCGAGAACCTCTACGAAAGCGTCATTCATTTTAGCGCCCAAGCGGTCAACAACACCGGCGTGATCTATGAGATCGAGTTGGCCTATGCCGGTTTAATGCAAGTCGAGGTGACAGTCGAGGAGGCACTGGAGCCGTTCCTGTTGGTCAACGCGCCAAGCTTGCTGTTCCCGTTCCTCCGGCGATTGCTGGCCGACATTACCCGCGAAGGCGGCTTCCCGCCGCTGCTGTTGGATCCCATTGACTTTTCACAGCTTTACCTGCAGCGCAGGGAAGAGCAGACCGCCGGCGCGGACAGCTCGCGACCGAATTAACCGTCGTGGCGCGGCGATCGTTAAAGCATGTCCGCCCAAGGCGGATGGGCCGTGCCGGTCCACTCCCCGCGCCGCTGTCCAATCGCATGATGTTGGGGGCTGCCGGGCGGGAGAGCAGGATGGCTCTAGAGCAACCTGCCTTAAATCGGAACCGGCTTTGCGGTTCCGATCTAAGGCGCGATGATCGAGCTAACTCTGAAAGGCTATCGTCAGTCGTCGGCTGACGGCGACCGCAAGAACTTGAGCCAGAGCGCGTTGGCACCGAGCTGTTTGACGAAGTGCAGGTGGGCGGCCTCCGCCTGTGCGGTCAGTCGCGGTGGAAGCGGCTGCGGCCGTGCGCGCGCCTTGCCAGCGAGGCGGGCCTGGGAGTTGTCCCCCACAACGGTCGATTTGCTCAGCGCCAAGGCGGCTTGACGCTCTCCCAGCAACTCCACATAGACCTCGGCCAACAGGCTTGAGTCCATCAGCGCGCCATGCTTCACGCGCTTGGTGTTATCGATGCCGTAACGCCGGCAAAGCCCATCAAGCGTGTTTGGTCCGGCCGGATGCTTCCGCCGCGCCAGACTGAGCGTATCGACGACCCGGTCCGACGTGATCGGCGCGCGGTCGATCCGATCCAGCTCCATGTTGATGAAGCCCATGTCGAAATTTGCGTTGTGGATCACCAGATCGCCGTCAGGGCCCAGGAACGCGAGGAAGTCATCGACGATCTCCGCGAACGTCGGCTTATCGTCGAGAAAATCGTTCGAGATCCCATGGATCTGCTCGGCGTCGGGGTGCACCTCCCGGCCCTCGGGATTGATAAAGCGATGAAATTCATTTCCAGTCGGAATCCGGTTGACCAGCTCGATACAGCCGATCTCGATCAGCCGATCGCCTTTTCGCGCGTCGAGACCGGTGGTTTCGGTGTCCATAACGATCTCGCGCAGCATTCGCAGCTCTCCTCTCGGCGGCCGTCATCGCCAGTGGCGGTCGTGGGCGTCCCCCGTACGGCCGCGAAGTGATTCGATCAGGTTATCGACCTGCTGGTGGGTGTGCGCGAGTTCACCGCCAGTATCCACAACGAAGTCCGCGCGCCGGCGCTTTTCCGCATCGCTGAGCTGTCGCGCAAGGATCGCATCCAGCTTGTCCGTCGTCATGCCTTCGCGCGCCAACACCCGCTCCCGCTGCACATCGGCCGGCGCGCTGACCACCACCACCAGATCGCAGCGCGTCGCTCCCGCCGTCTCAAACAACAACGGGACCTCGAGCACCGCCATCTCGGCACCGGCCGCGAAGGCCGCAGCCAGGCACGCGCGTTCAGCAGCGAGAACGAGGGGATGAACAATCGCCTCCAATCGCTCAAATCCACGCGGCTCGGCCAGGAGGACCGCGGACAGCTTTTGGCGATCGACCCTGCCATCGGCCGTGGTGCCCGGAAACGCGGCTTCGATCGGCGCAACGGCCGTGCCTTCGTAGAGGTCATGCACCAGCGCGTCGGCATCGCACACGGGAACCCCGCGCTCACGAAACCGCGCCGCAGCGGCTGACTTGCCCATGCCGACCGATCCCGTCAGCCCGATGATCAACATGCACGGCCCTCGTGTTAAAGCGTGTCAGCATTAGCTGGAACCATCCCGCGGCTCTCTTTTAGTTGTCCTATCGCCTTGCGGCTACATGAGGACGGGCGAGGACGGTGTTTCCGTATCCACGCGACGAGGATTCGCGCTCGACGCCCGCTCGCAAGCGAGCGGCACCTCACGATCGTGGTCGCCAGCAAAAGCTTCATTATGTGAGCAGCTCACCGCGCGCCCTTAACGCATCCAATAAGGGCAACAGCGGCAAGCCCAGGACCGTAAAATAATCGCCTTCAATGCGCTCGAACAGCTGAACGCCAAGGCCCTCCAGCTGATAGCTCCCCACACTCTCACACACCTTTGGGCCCGCGCGGATTAGATAGTCGTCAAGAAACGCACTTGAAAACGCACGCATGGTGAGTTGGGCGGTATCGACATGCTGCCAAACGCTGTTGCCATCGATGGCCAGTGTGACCGCGCTGTGCAGGTGATGGGTGCGTCCGCAGAGCTGGCGCAACGCGGTCCGTGCCGCCGCCATGTCGGGCGGCTTACAGAATACCTCGCGGCCTCGGGCGAGAATTTGATCGGCGCCGATCACCACCGCGTGCGGCCTGCGGGCGCTGACCTGGCGCGCCTTGGCATCAGCCAATCTCTGTGCGATATCGGCCGGCTCGGCGCCTGTCGCCATCCATCGATTTCGGATCTGATCCTCGTCGACGTCAGCGGGTTGGACCGCAAACGATAGCCCCGCGGCAGCCAACACGTCCTGGCGGGTTTGACTCGCAGAGGCCAGCACGATGCGGGGATGGTGCTTGGAAGATGCCACGCTCACCGTGCGCCTACCAACTGGGGAGTTCAAGATTACGCTGGCGCGAACCGTGCTGCAGGTTCGCGCCAGACCCGTGAGCTCAGCTTGACCGCAACTATTTGGGCGGTTGATCGGAAGCTCGCGCCGCGACCTTCTTCAACAGCGCGTACATGTCCTTCGTGGCCGGATCATTGGCCAGGAACTCATCTCCCAGCGGCGCCAACCGCTTGGTGATCTCTGCCTGATCGGCAGCCGGCAAGCGAATGATCTCGGTACCGGCATCCTTCCAAACCTTCTCCGCGCCCTGATTCTTCTCATACGCAGTACGGCTCGCGAAATTATCCAATTCGCGGCCGAGCTTCATGATTTCACCCTGGTGCTTTTGCGGTAGTTTGCTCAGCCAAGGTTTGGAAATCCACAGAACCGACGGGATTTGGCCGGTGCCGGTCAGGGTAATATATTTGGTGGCCGTATAGAACTTCGAAGCTCCCATCACTACGATCGAGCTGCGGCAGCCGTCGATGGTACGTTGCTGCAGCGCCGGCAGCACCTCCGAATAGGGCATCGGCACACCGGTCATACCCAAAACGCTCGCCAGCTTGCTCTCCATTTTGGTCGCCAGCACGCGCACCTTCAGCCCCTTCATGTCGGCCAACGACCGGATCGGCTTCAAGGACGCGATCGACGTCGGCCCGTAATTGGCGATGGTTATGCCGATGATACCGGCCCCCTCCGCGAGCCTCAGATATTTGTCGCGGAATTCCGGATCGGTCAACGCGTTGTGGCCATGCCAGAAATTCTTGAACAGGCCTGGCGCATCGGGAACCTGAAATGCCTTGTTAATGCCAGCAAAAAAGCCCGGCGGCGAAATGAATGCCGCCTGCGCGCCGATCTTCAAGTTCTCGATTTGGCGCGGGATTTTACCAAGCTGCGCAGCCGGAAAGATGCCGACCTTGATTTCACCGCCGGTGCGCTTTTCAATCTCCTTCTTGAAGGCTTTGGCCAATTCGTGCTGCGTGTCATTGATGGTCACAAAGCCGATGCGCATGTCGGCCGCCGTAACGGGCGCAGCCAATGCCGCTGACAACGCGAACACAGCCGTGACGGTCAAGCTTTTGCTCATCAAGGTTTTGCACATTCTGGTCCTCCCATTGTTGGTGAATAAGCCTTACTCTAGGTGGTGAGACGCCCTGTTTTAGCCCAGCACGCGCACCAGGTACAGCGTGAGGTCAGGCCAATAGGTGACGATGCCCAGGGCCAACAAATTGACCGCGATCAGCGGCACCAATCCACGATAGAGCACCGATAGCGGCACCTTGAACATTGCCTGCGTCACAAAGATGTTGAGCCCGAACGGCGGCGTGAACATGCCGATGCTCAAGTTGACGGTCATGATGATACCGAAGTGCACCGGATCAAACCCGGCGGCCACCACCACCGGTTTTAGGATCGGAGCTAAAACCAGGATCGCCGAAGCTGGATCGAGCACACACCCAACCGCCAGCAACAACAGGTTGATCGCCAGCATCACCAGGATCGGTGACAGTTCCAGGCTGCTCATCCACGCCACCAGCTCCTGCGGAACGCCGGCGATCGTCAGCAGTCTGGAGAACAGCGTCGCGGCACCGACGATGATCAGCACTTGCGCCGTCAAGGTCGCCGATTCAATGCCAACTTTCCATAGTCCGCGCAGCGACAGATCGCGGTACAGCGCGACGGCCACCACCATGGAATAGAGGCAGGCGACACCGGCCGCCTCCGTCGGCGAGAACACGCCGGTATAGATACCACCCAGAATGATCAGAGGCATGCCGAGCGCCCAGCCGCCATTCCAAGTGGTCTGGCCGACCCGCCTGAACGAAAAGTTGCCGCCTTCGCGAATGCCCAGGCGCCGCGCCGTAAAATAAATGTAGCCACCCATCAAGGCGGCAATCAACAGACCCGGGAGGATCCCTCCGATAAACAGGTAGCGCACCGATTCTTCGGCGGCCACGCCGTACAAAATCATGCCGATCGAAGGTGGAATGATCCCGGCGATGGCGCCTGACGAGGTCAGCAGCCCGCTGGCGACGGACTCCGGATAGCCCTTTTCGCGAAGTGACGGATACAGCATGCCGCCGATGGCGGCGACGGTGGCTGGGCTCGACCCCGAAATCGCGCCGAACACGGTACATGCGCCAACGGTGGTCAACCCAAGGCTGCCGCGCAATCCACCCATCAAAGAGAGGACCCAATTGACCAGCCGCTCCGACATACCGCCGTGCGTCATGATCGCCCCGGCAAAGATGAAAAATGGCACCGCAATGAGATTGTAATTGTCGACGCTACCGAACAGTTCGGTCTGGATCAGGCCGATCGGCAGATCGAGAATGAAAATCAGTGCGACTGAAGCGGCAGCGAACAGCACGGTGAAGATCGGCAGGCCCATCAACATCAGCACGATGGGCAGTGCAACCATGGCCCAAATCATGCCTGATCTTCCCTGTTGTCGGCGGCTGAAACCGAGTCGTCTTGGCGACCGTAAAGCAGGTCCTGGAAGGACAGATAGACCACGCCCAGGATCATCAATCCAAACGAGACCGGGACCACCAAATGCAAGATGTCCATCGGCAGATCGGCCACCTGGGACCGGTGTGTGAACTCTTGGATGGTGAAGTAAGCCTGGAAGATTATTAGACCAGCGATGACCAGGAAAATGATGGAGCCAATGAGCTCAAAGACAGCCTGCATGCGCGGACCAAACGAGCGCACCACCAAGTCCATACGCAAATGTTGGCGTTGGAAGGTGACCACCACCGCGCCGAGGTAGACCAACCAAACCAACGAATAGCCCAGCACCTCTTCCGCCCAGATGATCGGTTGCAGCAAAACGTATCTGCCAAACGCGTTAGCGCAGATCAAGAACACGCTGGCGATCAAAATCACCCCCAGCAACACGCGAATAAGAAACAACAGAGCGTTGGCCACTCCCCCCTCCCAGGTTGGTGGTCTGGTACCCAATCCGGCACCGCTTAGCACGGCCTACCAGTCCCGGCTGGACGCTGCCACCGGCCGCCAAATTTGGCTCTAGCGCTGACTGCTATTGATTGGCCCGCACACGAGATAACAACTCGGCCTCAGGCCGGGCCAATTGTCAATCTCCATCACTAGATCAGCGCAAATGGCGCCCGAGTATCGCCAGAATTGCGGACAAGTGAACAACGACGCTTGGAGGCCGGGCAGATCCGACAGTACTGTTGGCGCAAGGACCGAAGGCTTCAGGGGCTCCGCTCGAACGCCAATGCTCGCGCCAGCTCGTCTGCAGTAATGATGCACAACACTCGCACCGTGGCCCGATCGCCGCCGCAGTTCGCGTGGGCGGCGCACTTGGGCGCAAACCGGAGGTAGCCGGGATGTCGACTGCAACAGGGCACGACTGGCCCGACGTGACGCGGCAGATGCGCGAGGATCCGCGCTTTCCAGGAGTTCTGATTCACGAAAGTGCCTATGTCGATGGACCGACGCAGATCGGCGAGGGCACGCGGGTGTGGCATTTCGTCCATATACTAAAAGGCTGCCGCATCGGCCGCGCCTGTTCGATCGGCCAAAACGTGATGATCGGCCCAACCGTGCGGGTCGGCGACAACTGTAAGATCCAGAACAATGTCAGCCTTTACAATGGCGTAGAGCTTGACGACGGCGTCTTTTGCGGGCCCTCCTGCGTCTTTACCAACGTCACCAATCCGCGCGCCGAGATCGAGCGAAAAGCGGAGTATCGGGCGACCAAAGTGGGTCGCGGCGCGACCATCGGTGCCAACGCCACCATCGTCTGTGGCCATGATTTAGGCCGCTACTGTTTCATCGCTGCCGGCGCTGTGGTCACCGCCGACGTCCCCGCTTTCGCGCTGATGGCTGGCGTGCCGGCACGCCGCATCGGCTGGATGAGCCAGGCCGGAGCACGGCTGGGAGCCGACCTCATCTGTCCGATCGACCAACGACAATACCGGGAGACGTCCGATGGCCAACTCGAGCCAGCTTGATGGGTTACGGCCCATGCAATTGATCGATCTGAAAGCGCAGCAGTCCCGGATCAGACCGGAACTGGAAGCGGCGATCATGCGGGTTTTAGATCACGGTGCCTATATCATGGGACCGGAGGTCGGAGCCTTGGAGGAGGCGCTGGCCGAATTTTGCGGCGCCCGGCATTGCATCAGCTGCGCCAGCGGTACCGATGCGCTGTTGATCGCCTTGATGGCCTTTGGCGTTGGTTCCGGCGATGCCGTTATCTGTCCTTCATTTACCTTTACGGCGACGCCGGAGGTGATCGCCCTGATTGGCGCCACCCCGGTCTTCGCCGACGTCGACGCGGCGACGTTTAACTTGGACGCGACCTCTGTGCGCTCCGCCATCGCGACCGCGCGCCAGCGGGGGCTGAAGCCCAAAGCCATTATCGCCGTCGATTTATTTGGGCTGCCGGCTGACTACCAGACGCTGGAGGCGCTCGCCGCCGAACACGAACTGCAAGTGCTCAGCGACGCCGCCCAGAGTTTCGGCGCCGCATCCGGCGGGCGCAAGGTCGGCACGTTCGGACACGCCACAGCGACCAGCTTTTTTCCGGCAAAGCCGCTTGGGTGCTATGGCGATGGCGGCGCGATCTTCACCGAGCACGACGGGTTGGCGGCGGTCATGCGCTCGATCCGGCTGCACGGCAAGGGCGGTGACAAATACGATATCGTCCGCGTGGGCATCAACGGGCGTCTCGATACCCTGCAAGCGGCCGTCCTGCTGGAGAAGCTCAAGCTGTTTCCCGATGAAATCGCCAAACGCCAACAGATCGCTGAGCGTTATACGCAGCGTCTGAAGGCCGTGGTGGCGATACCGCAGCTGCCGGATCGCGCCCAATCGGTCTGGGCGCAGTACACGATCCGGCTGCGGGCCGATCAGCGCGACCAGGTCGCCGCCCGCCTCAAGCATGAGGGCATTCCCACCGCCGTCTACTACCCCCGTCCGCTGCATGCGCAGCTGGCCTACCGAGAGTGTCCGGTGGCCAACGCCGGCGTGCCGATCTCAGAGCTGCTCGCCGGCGAGGTGTTGAGCTTGCCGATGCATCCTTATTTGTCGACCGGTGATCTGGACCGCGTCAGCGAAGCCCTCCACCGTGCGCTCGACTGATCGCGTTGTGGGCTGCGGCCGAAGCGCAGGATTGAGCGCGCAGGATTAAAGGTAGTGGGTTAAGAGCGCAGCGTTAAGAGCACAGGGTTGAGGCCTCAGTCCACGGTCAATGGTTGCTCCCGACGAACCGATCCCATAAGCTCGCTTCAGAACCCGTCGACATGCCGTCGGCGTAACAGACGTGCTTGTGCGAGGGCTGACGGAAATGGCTGCGATCCTCGAGATCTCCAATGTCTCGAAGGCCTATGATGTTGCTGGCACCCAACCCTTGTTGGCACTGGATGGCGTTGACCTGATGGTAAAGGAAGGGGAGTTCGTTTCGGTCATTGGTCCCTCGGGCTGTGGAAAGTCGACGCTTTTTAATATCATTGGTGGGCTGATTGAAGACTTTAGTGGGTCGGTTCTGATTGACGGACATTCGGTCGACGGGGCCCATAAGGACGTCGGTGTGGTGTTTCAGGAAGAATCGACGTTTCCTTGGCGCACAACCTTGCAGAATGTCGCGTTCCCACTGGAGGTGGAGGGGATCGCTCGGGCGGACCGCGAGGCCCGGGCTAAAAAGTTCATTCGTCTGGTTGGCCTGGAGGGGTTTGAAAACCACTATCCGGCACAGCTGTCCGGTGGCATGAAGCAGCGAACCGCGGTGGCCCGTACGCTGGCCTACGAGCCACGCATCATGCTGCTTGACGAGCCGTTCGGTGCGTTGGACGAGCAAACCCGGATGCTGCTGGGCGACAAAATGCTCGAGATTTGGGCAGCACTCAACCAGACTATGTTGTTGATCACCCATAACATCACCGAGGCCGTACAGTTGTCCGACCGGGTCGTGGTGATGTCTTTCCGGCCCGGTCGGATCAAGCAAATCATCGATATCGATCTGCCGCGGCCGCGCTCCTCGGAAGTGATCTCGACGCCGGAGTTCGGAACCTACGTCGGCAAGCTTTGGACCCTGCTGCGCGAGGAGGCGTCACGCGGTATGGTCGAGGCGGAGGCAGCGATTGCGGGAGCGTAATCACATGTGCACGGACGGATATCGACCAGGACGCGTTTAAAAATTCCGATAAGCTCAACAACGGAGGAAAGCCAGACATGCCGAGAACACTGATGATCGCCGGACTTGGTCTTGCCCTTTCGGCGGTGCCAGCCCTTGCGCTCGACAAAGTCCGTTTGGTCAACAGCACCAAGGTCATTTTCGAAACGGAGCCGCCCTACACCGCGAAGGAAATGGGCATATTCAAGAAGCATGGCCTCGAGGTTTCGATCATTCATGGATCGGGTGGGGCCGCGTCGTTGCAGGCCGTGATCACCGGCAGCCAAGATGTCGTTTGGGGCAACGGCGCCCTAGGTGTGATCTCGGCATATGCTCGGGGGGCACCGGTGCGGGCCATGGCCAGTAACATCCGTGGGCTTGGCGATCTTTATTGGTACGTCAAGACCGACAGCCCGATTAAGTCGTTGGCGGAACTCAAAGCATCGGACGCCTTCGTCTATTCACGCCCTGGATCGACCACGAATCTGGCGGCCATCGCGATCAAGAAAGCGCTCAACATTCCGGCCAAGCTGGTTTCGGTCGGCGGACCGTCCGGCGCCCGTACGCAATTGATGTCCGGTCAGGTGGCGACCGGCTGGTCGGTCTTTCCGCTCAACAAAAATCTGATTAATGAAGGCAAGATCCGCATTGTCGGTCGAGGCACGCTTGCCAAAGATCTCAGTGACGTGACGATCCGCGTAATTGCTGCCAACTCCAACTGGCTGGAAAAAAATCGTGACGTGGCCAAACGGTTCATGAAGGCGATGGAGGAAGCCCATAAACTCGCCTACAATAGTGACGACAGGGTCAAGGCCTGGGCCAAGCGCTGGAAGCTGAACTACGACGATGTCAAAACTGTCAGGGACGACGTTCCCTACGCGTGGACCACGTTCTTACCGGTCACCGGCTTGGATAAGCTGAACCAGATTGCGTTCGACAACAAGAAGATCAAAAAGCTACTGACGGCAGCGCAGCTCAAAGAGTTCGTGCATCCGATGGGTGATAAGCCGAACTGAGGTCAACCATCGGAACCTGCAGGTTGTCGAGGTTAGATGGGGTCAGTCCGCACCTGACGTTGGCGATTTTGACCATATCCGCCTGAGGCGGGATCGCCTTGCTGGCCCACTCCCCCTCCCCATTCCTTCAACGGGCCACCCAGAACATCATGCCATTGGGTGGCCCACTGGAGGAGCGGGGTGGAGGAAAGGGGTTGAGGAAAGAGCTGGGAAGCGAGAGAGTTCCAGCTCACTCTGAAGTGCAATAATTGAGCGGCCATCTGGCTTGAACGGGCGGATGGGGAGGGTGGCAAACAGGTGATGAAGCGACTGCTCAAGTCCCCGATCGCTGTTGGACTGGCTGGTTTGCTGGCTTTCGCGGTGCTGCTAGAGTGGGCGGTTTCTTCGGGCTTAATCATGGAGCTGGTGGTTCCGCGGCCATCTGACACGATCCTCGCATTTCCAGACGTCAATGCCGAGATGGACCTCGTCGGCAACTTTCTTGTGACGCTGGGTATGACGGCGTCGGCCACAGCGCTGGCTTTGCTGTTCGGTATACCATTCGGTTATTTTCTTTATCGCTACACCAGCTTCGGCATCGCCTACGAGGGATGGCTGGCCGCGGCCTTTGCGGCACCGACGGTTCTGCTTTATCCGTTGTTCCTGGTGCTATTCGGGCGCACCCACACAACCCTGATCGCCATGGGCTTTATACCCGCCGCGATCCCAATCATCATACAAACACGGCAGGGACTACTGGGTGTCTCGCGAACCTTGCTCAACGTCGGCCGCAGCTTCAACTTGAGCGAAAGCCAAATGTTCTGGAAAATCCAATTGCCCGCAGCCGTGCCGACGATATTTACCGGCATTCGAATCGGCGTCATGTATGCCCTGGTCAATATCGTCGCGATTGAGTACCTGATTGATTTTGGAGGATTGGGGCGCATTGTGTCGGAAATGTACTTTCGCTTCGATACGCCGGGAACCTACGCGAGCATTCTGACCGTCATACTGGTTAGCATTCTGTTCTATTGGGGGTTTGGAAGGATCGAGAAATGGCTCAGACCGGCGTGATTAAGGCAACATCCACCGCCATATCGGAACGGTCCAATCCTTTATCGGTGACTTGGATTCGGCTGGTGACGGTGGTCGCCTTAATCGCCGCATGGGAGGGCTTGGCCCTGTTAGGGCGGTTCGGCGTCCTTTATGGTGATGTCATCCCGAACTCGTGGACCATCCTGCAAGCGATCGGGCAAGAGCTGGCCTCTGCCTCGTTTTACAGGGATCTCGGCATCACGTTTGCGGAGCACAGCGTCGGCTTTGTCGTCGGATCGTTGATTGCCCTGTTCGCCGGCATCGGCATGGGCACCAATGCTCTGCTGCGTCAATCGTTGGAGCCCTATCTCAACGCCATCGGTTCAACGCCAAAGATCATTTTTCTGCCCATCCTGTTCCTCATTTTCGGAACGGGGATTGAATCGAAAATGGCCAAGGGGGCTCTTTCAGCGTTCTTTCCGGTCGTATTTGCGACCATACTGGGCATGCTGCTGATCAATCCGGTTCTGATCAAGGTCGGACGCAGCTTCAATCTGTCCCAATGGCAGATGATCACCAAGATCTACGTGCCGGCGATGGTCAATCCGGTGATCACCGGCCTTCGGCTCGGCATTGCCATTACCGTTATCGGGGTGCTTGTGGCCGAGCTCAAATTCGCTGATGGTGGTTTGGGCTACCGGGTTGGCATCTACTATGAGCAGTTCAAGATTGCCCCAATGTATGCCATCATCCTTATCATCTTCGCGCTTGCCGCACTCGCCAACCTGGGCATGACCCGGCTGCAGGACAGAGTCAATCGCCACATGGCTCCAACGGTGGCCAAGGGGTCGAAAGCAAATACCCGGGCTTCCGGCGGCCTGGGGGTCGTTGCCACCAATTAGATCATCGCGCCTTTGATCGGGATCGTTCCGATTCCGATCAAAGGCAGGTTGCTCTAGCCCGATTCGGGTTTGCTGATGTCCGCCTTAGGCGGGTGAGCCGTGCCGGCCCGCTTTGCGATCGCAGTCCGTCCGTCCGTGTGAGGCCGCAGGCGTGCGGCAACGATTTCAGCCGCTCGTGGCGTGCGCCGACCCAAACCGACGATCGCTTGATTACCGGTCCGCCTCGCTGGTGGGTGGCGTTGTTTGCCGGTCGTGAAACAGCTTGATGATGGTCGCTGCGGTCTCTTCGACCGACCGGCGCGTCACGTCGATCAGCGGCCAGCCATGTTTCGCGGACAGGCGCCGCGAGTAGCTGATCTCGCTCTGGATTTCCTCAATGTTGACATAGGTCTCAATGTCGCGATCCGACATTAGCCGCACCCGGTTGCGGCGAATCTCGGCGATCCGCTCGGCTGAAGCCACCAGGCAAACGACGAACGCGCTGTGCTCGCCGGCAATCGCTGCCGGTAACGGAATAGACGGCACCAAAGGCAAGTTGGCGGTCTTATAGCCGCGCTGCGCCAGGTAGATGGAGGTCGGCGTCTTGGACGTGCGCGAAATGCCCAAAATGATGACATCGGCTTCATTGAGGTCTCCGGGCAGTCGCCCATCATCGTGGGCCATCGAGAAGTTGAGCGCGTCGATGCGGCGAAAGTATTCCTGATCCAGCACATGCTGACCGGCCACGATCCGCGTCGCCGGCGCGCCGAGATAGCTCTCAAGCAGATTCATTATCGGTTCAAGTACGTGCAGACAGGGCACGCCAAGCTCGCGACAATGTTGCTCCAGCGCGGCGGCCAGGTCTTGATTGACAATCGTGTACAGCACGATGCCGGGTGCCGAACCAATCTCCTGTAACACGCGCGTCATTTGCCGCTTGGTCCGGATCAGCGGATAGATGTGCTCGATCGGACGAACCTCGGCGTACTGAACAGCCGCTGCCTTGGCGATTGTGGTCAAAGTTTCACCGGTTGAATCTGAAACCAGGTGGAGATGGATGAAGCTTGGCAACACGTTGGCCATGTGTTGATAAACGTCCTCGTTATCAGCCGCACCAACCATCGGATGGGCAACCAGGGATGACAAGTGCCAGGCTTTCGACAGACCGATCCACAGCGAACCATGAAGGAAGACAGCTATCCCCAAGCGCTTGATAACATGAGGCCCGCACATCAAACACAATTGTCACCAACAAACTATCCCCATCGGGCTCCTGTTGGAACGGCGCTCTGTTCCTAGTACACCATTGATTCTCTTTGTCTTTTAGGTGGCATTTGGTTGCTACAGTGCGGCACGTCGGCGGACTGTTGAGGGCTTGGCTCAAGATATCTCACTGTTCAAAAATGCGCTAGGAGCTGGTGGTCCCCGCAATCCTTGTGCCTAAGAGTCATAAGAAAAATCTTAGAAAATATTCTATTCTCTTGAAAACAAAGCGCGTCGATCCAAGCCAGCGAGCGACCCAGCCATCATGTCTCGACCTCAACCTTCCCGTGCCCATCAGTGTCCGTTTCTCAAGCCGTTTGCAGGCGAAGCGATTAGTCCTCCACCGCTCTGGTTGATGCGGCAGGCGGGGCGATACCTTCCGGAATACCGAGAGGTGCGTGCCCGTGCGGGCGGTTTTCTTGACTTGTGCTATTCGCCAGAGTTGGCAGCCGAGGTCACCCTGCAACCGATCCGCCGGTTCGGGTTTGATGCTGCCATCTTGTTCTCCGATATTCTCGTGGTCCCGCATGCGCTGGGCCAAGACGTGAGCTTTCAAGAGCAAGGCGGGCCGCGGCTGGATCCGATATCTAAGCGCGGCGACCTCGTCCGACTCGATCCGGAACAAACGACCGACCGCTTCGGCCGGGTGTTCGAGACGGTGGCGCGTGTGCGCGATCGCCTGCCTGGCGAAACGGCTCTGATCGGGTTTTGCGGCGCGCCGTGGACCGTCGCCACCTACATGGTCGCTGGGCAGGGCTCGGCCGACCAGGCGGATGCGCGGCTGTGGGCCTACCGCGATCCGGCCGGCTTCGCCGAGCTCATCGATCTCGTCACGGATGTGTCGATCGAATACCTGTCCGGGCAGATCCTGGCGGGCGCCGATGTGGTTCAGCTGTTCGACAGCTGGGCTGGCAATTTGCCGCCTGACCAGTTGCAGCAGTGGGTGGTTGCGCCGACGCAGCGGATCGTCTCGGCGCTGCATCAACGACATCCCGATGTCCCCGTGATCGGCTTTCCGCGCGGGGCTGGCGTGCACGTGCCGGAATACCTCGATGAGACTGGCGTTGATGGGCTCGGTTGCGATCAAACCATGCCGCTGAAGGACTTAACGGACCGGATCGCGGATCTCGGGGTCGTCGTGCAAGGCAACCTGGATCCATTGCTGCTGGTCACGGGCGGCCCGGCGATGGATGCCCGGGTCGAAGGCATTCTGGCCGATATGGCCGGATGTGCCTTCGTGTTCAATTTGGGACACGGGGTGGTGCCGCAGACGCCGATCGCGCACGTGGAGCGTCTGGTCGAGCTGGTGCGCCGGGACGGCAGCGGCGCCGGCGGGCAGCGCGCACAAGAGCTGGGCGGCGAGGCCTGATCGACATGAGCTGGTTGCCTTGGCTCAAGGCGTTGCACATCATCTCGGTGATAGCCTGGATGGCAGGTCTTCTCTACCTGCCGCGACTCATGGTCTATCATGCGCAAAGCGAGCCAGGCTCTCAGCAGTCAGAAACCTTCAAAGTCATGCAGCGGCGCTTGCTGCGGCTGATCATGAACCCGGCGATGATCGTCGTGTGGCTGACCGGGCCGTTGTTGGCGTGGCAGCTCGGCGTCTATGCCGATGGCTGGATGATCGCCAAATTTGCATTGGTGTGTGCGTTGAGCGTCTTCCATCACTGGCTGGCAATCTGGCGGAAGGCCTTTGAGGCGGACGCCAATGTCAGGGACGCGCGCTTCTATCGGATGGTGAACGAAGTTCCAACGCTGCTGATGATCGGCATCGTGGTGCTGGTTGTCGTTAGACCGATTTAGGGGTCTGGCCACGCTGCGGCGGCCGGCCGAACACCCTGACCCGTGATCTGAGGTGGCAAAACGCGTGTCATTGGGTTTCAGTGTGTGGGTTTTTCACCCGATGCCCAACTGAGCCCTTTTTTGCCACGTTGGGATTTGCTATGTTCCGTGTGGAGAATCGACCGGTGACGAAGAGGTGTCCTGGTCTGTTGCTAGTTGGTCACACAGTGTCGTCACGTCCCGCGTGGCGAAGTTGTTGGGCCCGATTCTCGACTTCCTACACCGAGTCCGTCCGGCGCAAACCTCTTGCCCGCCGCTTGTCCGGTCGGCTCCCCCGAGGCACACTCGTATGTCAGAAATCAAGCTTCAGGACTTGAAGTCCAAGTCTCCGACAGAGCTTGTCGCATTTGCAGAAGAGCATAGCGTTGAAAACGCCAGCACGATGCGCAAGCAAGAATTGATGTTCGCTGTATTGAAGCAGCTCGCTGCCAAAGACATCGATATTCTAGGTACCGGCGTGGTCGAAGTGCTGCAGGATGGCTTCGGCTTCCTGCGTTCACCCGACGCCAACTATCTTGCCGGGCCGGATGACATCTACGTCTCGCCCTCCCAGATCCGCCGGTTTGCGTTGCGTACCGGGGATACTGTCGAAGGGCAGATCCGTGGTCCCAAGGACGGCGAGCGCTACTTCGCGCTGCTCAAGGTCAACGAGATCAATTTCGAAGAGCCGGAAAAGGCGCGCCACAAGGTTAATTTCGACAACCTGACACCGCTGTACCCGACCGAATGGCTGAAGATGGAGATCGAGGATCCGACCATCAAAGACCTATCGGCGCGGGTGATCGATATCGTTGCGCCGATGGGCAAAGGCCAGCGTGCCCTGATCGTGGCGCAGCCGCGGACCGGTAAGACCGTGCTGCTGCAAAACGTGGCACACTCGATCACCACCAATCACCCGGAATGCTACCTGATCGTGCTGCTGATTGATGAGCGGCCCGAAGAGGTCACGGATATGCAGCGCTCGGTGCGCGGCGAGGTGATCTCGTCGACGTTCGACGAGCCGCCTACGCGGCACGTGCAAGTGTCGGAAATGGTGATCGAGAAGGCAAAGCGGCTGGTCGAGCACAAGCGCGACGTGGTGATCCTGCTGGATTCGGTGACCCGATTGGGCCGGGCCTACAATACCGTCGTTCCGTCGTCCGGAAAGGTGTTGACCGGTGGCGTCGATTCCAACGCCTTGCAACGTCCCAAGCGCTTTTTTGGCGCGGCACGCAACATCGAGGAAGGTGGCTCGCTGACCATTATCGCGACGGCCCTGATCGATACCGGTAGCCGCATGGACGAGGTCATCTTTGAAGAGTTCAAGGGCACCGGAAATTCGGAGGTCGTGCTCGATCGCAAAGTTTCCGACAAACGGGTGTTCCCGGCCATCGACATCGCTCGTTCCGGCACCCGCAAGGAAGAGTTGCTGGTACCGACCGACTACCTGAAAAAGATGTATGTCCTGCGCCGAATTCTCAACCCGATGGGGACCATGGACGCCATCGAGTTTCTGGTCGACAAGTTGCGCCCAACCAAGACCAACAGCGAGTTTTTTGGTTCGATGAGCACCGGCAAGAATTGAGCCAGCCAGTTCGAGCTGGACGCCGTCTGGCCGTCCTGTCAGAGCCGGACAGATTGGGATTGTGCGAAGCGCTCGCACTGGCCGGTGTCCGCCCTACTACCTTTCAGTGTGAGCTGGAACCATCCCGCTCCCAACCAGCTACGCCTGACCCGTGCGATGGGGTGGAACGGCTGGCGGGGTTTATCCAGCTGACACTGAGACGGCTTGGAGCAACCTGCCTTAAATCGGAACCGGCTTTGTGGTTCCGATTTAAGGCGCGATGATCTAGCTCGCTCGGTTTTGGCGATTGGCGATCAGGTCGTCGACGACGCCGGGGTCGGCTAGGGTCGTGGTGTCGCCCAGATTGGCAAAGTCATCCTCGGCGATCTTGCGCAAGATTCGCCGCATGATCTTGCCCGATCGGGTTTTCGGCAATCCGGGCGCGAACTGGATCAAATCCGGCGTTGCCGTGGGCCCGATGACCTTGCGCACGGTGGCGACCAGATCCTTCTTCAGCTCGTCGCTGGCTCCCACGCCGGTTTTCAAGGTGACGTAGCAATAGATCCCCTGGCCTTTGAGGTCATGCGGATAGCCGACGACCGCGGCTTCGGCGACGTCGGTGTGTGAGACCAGGGCGCTCTCGACCTCGGCCGTTCCGAGCCGGTGGCCGGAAACATTGAGCACGTCGTCGACCCGGCCGGTAATCCAGTAATAGCCGTCAGCGTCACGACGACAGCCGTCGCCGGTGAAGTACATGCCAGGATACGCCGAAAAGTAGGTCTCGATAAAGCGGCTGTGATCGCCGTAGACCGTGCGCATCTGCCCTGGCCAACTATCGAGAATCACGAGATTTCCGGTGGCTTCGCCGTGCAGGACTTCACCTTTGTCATCGACCAGCGCCGGTTTGCACCCGAAGAACGGCCGGGCGGCGGACCCCGGCTTGAGCTGGGTGGCTCCGGGGAGCGGGGTAATGAGAATGCCGCCGGTTTCGGTTTGCCACCAGGTGTCGACGATGGGGCAGCGCTCCCCTCCCACCAGGCGATAATACCATTCCCAAGCCTCCGGGTTAATCGGTTCGCCGACGGTGCCTAGCAGCCGCAATGACGAACGGTCGGTACGTTCGACGAAATCGTCGCCGGCCCCCATCAGCGCGCGTACCGCCGTCGGTGCCGTGTAGAACGTATTCACGCGCCACTTGTCGACGACGTGCCAAAAGCGCGATGCGGTCGGATAGTTCGGAACGCCCTCGAAGATCAGCGAGATCGCACCGTTGGCGAGCGGACCGTAAAGAATGTAGCTGTGCCCGGTGATCCAGCCGACGTCAGCCGTGCACCAATAGATGTCGCCGTCGTGATAATCGAACACGTAATGATGCGTCATGGAGGCATAGACCAGATAGCCGCCGGTGGTGTGCAGAACGCCCTTTGGGCGTCCGGTCGAGCCCGAAGTGTAAAGAATGAACAGCGGATCCTCGGCGTTCATTTCTTCCGGCGGACATTCGGCGCTGACCTTGACCAGCTCATCATCGAGCCAAATGTCGCGTCCCTCGGTCCAAGGCACCGAGTTGCCGGTTCGGCGGACAACCAGCACCTTCTCGCCACCGGACGTCTTTGCCAGCGCGGCGTCGGTGTTCTTCTTCAGGGGAATCGGGCGACCGCCACGAACGCCCTCGTCCGCGGTGATGATGAACTTAGATTGAGCGTCATCGATCCGGCCGGCCAGGCTTTCCGGTGAGAAACCGCCGAACACGACGGAGTGAACGGCGCCAATTCGTGCGCACGCCAACATCGCGTAGGCTGCCTCGGGAATCATCGGCAGATAGATCGTGACCCGGTCGCCCTTTGCAACCCCGTTCGCCTTCAGCACGTTGGCGAACTTGCAGACACGCTCGTGCAATTGACGGTAGGTGATCGTTTCATCCTGCGTGGGGTCGTCGCCTTCCCAGATCAAAGCGATCTGGTCGCCACGCGTGGACAGATGGCGGTCGACACAGTTTGCGCAAACATTGAGGGTGCCGTCCTCGTACCATTTGATCGAAACGTCGCCTGGGCCAAAGTCGGTGTTCTTGACCTTGGTATACGGCTTGATCCAGTCCAAACGCTTACCCGCCTCGCCCCAAAATCCATCGGGATCCTCGACTGAGCGTCGATACATGTCCTGGTACTTGGCGTCATCGGCATAGGCCCGGTTGGCCCACTC
Source organism: Hyphomicrobiaceae bacterium (assembly GCA_965223035.1). Taxonomy (GTDB): domain Bacteria; phylum Pseudomonadota; class Alphaproteobacteria; order Rhizobiales; family Hyphomicrobiaceae; genus CAMDPA01. Next base: position 5,930,282 of record OZ244980.1, read on the forward strand.
GGGCGGAACGGCGTAGACTTTGTCCGACATGGCTGGGTTCCTTTTGCAGCTGTACGCCTTGCTCGGTTGCATGACCGAGGTTGCATTCAGCATCAATACTAGAGATAAGCTCAAACGTGGAGCAACCACACCGTTCGTCGAATGTTGGCGGGACAAACCTCCACTTTTGGTCAGACCATTGATCTTCCGTCGGGGACTGGATCATGTGCGCCCGCAGCGGCAGTGCCTTGCCGGCACGCTGCCAGGCCACCACTCAGCGGCACGCGATGGTGGATTGCCGGATGGGTGAGCGAAATGGTTGCAGCTCACACCGAAAACCCACTAAACGCCCAACCATCCGATCACGGCGCCCTGGATCAGGAGCACGCCAAGCCAGTGGCCACCGTCGATTAATGTCAGGCTGCGTTTCGCCTGCTGGAAGGCGTGATTGGTCACCAGCGTCGTCGCCACGAAACCGGCCCAGCAAAACAGGCCGGATACTACACCATTGTACAGCGTCACCTGACCGGTGCCGAGGTGACCGATGAGACCGGCAAGCACCCATGCCATGACCAGCATGGCTAGAGCGGCGAGCGTCATCGGAACCACGGCATTCGACGTCTTGATCTGTTCCTCGGTTTTGCCGATGGCTGCCAGCCAAGCTTTGGCGAGCGCGCCGTACCAGGCGCCGCCAAACAGGAAGCTTGCCACCGCCGCTAACACGACCGCGAAATAGTTGATCCCTGCAAATTCCATCCCCTTCTCCCGCAGCGCAGGCATGCTCCAGCCGCGCCCCGGCCACGCTCAGGTGCGGATTTTCTCCGGATCGAGGCCAGCCATGCGGCAAATTTCTTGCCACTGGGCCTGGGTCACGGGCTGCACCGACAGCCGCATCGAGGTCACCAGCGCCATGTCGGCGAGCTTGCGGTTCGCCTTAACGTCGGCCAGCGACACGGGCCGGGGCAGCGGGCAGACGGCCCGTACGTCGACACACTCCCAAGTGCCCGTGGTGTCCTTCGGGTCGGGGTGGGCGGCTGCGCATACCTGGCAAATGCCCACGATCTGCTTGCCTTCGTTGGAGTGATAAAAAAAGCCGAGGTCGCCAATGAGCATGGCGCGCATGTTGTTGCGTGCTTGATAGTTTTTGACACCATCCCAGGCTTCGCCGGCGGCTCCGCGATCCACCAGCATGCGCCATGAAAACACGTCGGGCTCCGACTTGAACAGCCAGTAATCCGCGCGCGGTGAGACCACCCGCGGCTTTGCTGGTGCCCGGGCAGACTTGGCGGGTTTTTTGGCGGCGGCGGATGGGCGCGGAGATCGCGGCGCCGGAGCAGCCCTACTCTGTTTGCTGGTGCTGGTGGTAGACGGCTTGCGGGCCATGGCATGGTACTTCGATGTGTGAGCGTCGTTAGGCCTTAAACTATAGACGAGGCGGTGGTGGCAAGCGAGCGGCCTGGTTGGTACCAACGCCGGTTTGCCGGCTTGGCAGGACCTTGGGTGTCGACCAACAGATGCTGGTTCGGACGCTCGATGGATGACGGGCCAATTGCTCCAGGCGATCGCGGTCGCCATGATGGCCGCTAACCGGTGGACTGGTGATGACGGAGCAATCGTGACATCTCGTCGGCGACCAGCGGACCGAGGTCGCATTCGGCCAAGGCGTACGCAACGTTGGCGGCGATAAATCCGAGTTTGGCGCCACAGTCAAAAATACGGCCGTCGAACCTGACGGCAAAAAACGGTTGATCGGCTTGCCGACTGAGCGCGATCATCGAATCGGTAAGCTGGATCTCGCCGCCGGCGCCGGCTTGCTGTTGGGCCAGCAGCGCAAAGATCTCGGGTTGGAGGATATAGCGCCCGGAGATATGGAGATTGGACGGCGCGCTGCCGGCCGGTGGCTTTTCCACCATCGCATGGATCCGAGACACCTTGGCATCGGCGTCGTCAACACCGACGATACCGTACTGGTGGGTCTCCTCCTCCGGTACTGGTGCGACGGCCACGTGATTGCCGCCGCGCGCTTGGTAGGCCTCGACCAACGCGCCAAGACAGCTGCTGTCACCCATGTGCAACATGTCGGGCAGCAGCAGCGCGAACGGCTCGTCGCCGACGATGTCTCGCGCGCACCAGACCGCGTGGCCCAAGCCCAATGGTGCCTGCTGACGCGTGAAGCTGGTCTGACCCGGTCCCGGCAGCTCGCTGGTGAGGCGTGCCAGCTCAGTCGTCTTGCCGCGTGCTTGCAAGGTGTGTTCCAGCTCGAAGGCATGATCGAAATGGTCTTCAATCACCGCCTTGTTGCGTCCTGTCACGAAAATGAAATGCTCGATCCCGGCGGCATGGGCTTCTTCCACCACATGTTGTATAGCAGGCCTATCAACAACCGGCAGCATTTCCTTTGGAACAGCCTTGGTGGCTGGTAAAAAGCGCGTGCCAAGACCGGCCACGGGGAACACTGCCTTGCGGACGCGTTGACGCGGAGTTGTCATTTGGCTTGCTCCAAGCTGTGGGTTGGGCGCGGATCCTCAGCGAGCCCGATCGCAGACCGATTAAACGTTGTTGGCTCGGCGATTGGTGAAGGATGTGACGGTCGAGTGTCAACGCTTCGATCGGTGCTGGCCATGGCATCGCCAAAATCGGATCCGCTGCGGTGGCGCGACACATGTAACGGGCAAGACCGAATGAAGGGGACAACCGAATGGCGATCCTGGTGACTGGCGGCGCAGGCTACATTGGCAGTCAAATGGTCCATGAGCTTGCCGATGCTGGCGAACGGGTGATCGTCCTCGATAACTTGTCGACCGGGTTTCGCTGGGCGGTCGCCAACGGCGCCGAGCTGGTGGTGGGGGATGTCGGCGACGAGGGTTTGGTAACGTCACTGATGCAGCAGCACAAGATCCGCTCAGTGGTTCATTTCGCCGGATCCATCGTGGTGCCGGAATCGGTCGCCGACCCACTTGGCTACTATCTCAACAACACCGTCAAGTCCCGTGCCTTGATCGCTGCGGCGGTGGCTAGCGGCGTAAGCGAGTTCATCTTTTCGTCGACGGCGGCGGTTTACGGCGCCCCGCAGCGCAACCCGGTAACGGAGGACGAGCCGCTGAAACCGTTGTCGCCTTACGGTTCGTCCAAGCTGATGACGGAGACGATGCTGGCGGATACCGCGCGCGCCCACGATCTGCGCTACGTCGCCCTCCGGTATTTCAATGTGGCAGGTGCCGATCCGGACGGCCGGACCGGCCAGTCCAGTGCGCTGGCAACGCATCTCATCAAGGTCGCGAGCCAAGCGGCGCTCGGCAAGCGCCCGGGGATGGAGGTGTTCGGCACCGACTATCCGACCCGTGATGGGACCTGCGTGCGTGACTACATCCACGTTAAGGATTTAGCGCGGGCGCATTTGGTCGCGCTGGAATACCTGCGCCGGGGCGGCCAGTCCGACGTCTTCAACTGCGGCTACGCGCGCGGCTTTACGGTGCTGGAGGTGATCGAGGCGGTGAAGCGCCAATCGGGTCGGGGGTTTGATGTTCGCCTGTCGCCGCGGCGTGCCGGCGATCCGCCCGAAATCGTCGCCGATAGCGCCAAACTCCGCGCGATGCTGGGTTGGACTCCGCACTATGATGATCTCGACACGATCGTCGCCCACGCGTTGGCGTGGGAGAACCGATTGGATCAGATGACAGGCGATTGAGCGCGCGCACCGCGTCGGGATGGGGCAGGTAACGACCGCGGTCGCCGGTGTTTGGCGTTGGCGGTAATACGGGCTTTACCGCTCGGCTCTGTGAGCCTACGGATAACGCGCCATCTTGGACATGATCGGAGCTCGCGTTAAGGAGGACGTCCATGAAACTTGTTCGGTTTGGAGATGCAGGCCAAGAAAAGCCTGGCATCGTCGACGGCAGTAGTCAGATACGGGATCTGTCGAGCCAGGTGAAAGATTTTGACGGGAGCACTGTGTCGCCGGCCAGCCTGGACGCGTTGCGCAAAATCGATGCCGCCACACTGCCGCTGGCCCCCGCCGGCGTGCGGATTGGTGCGCCAGTGACCGGTGTCGGCAACTTTATCGCGGTTGGGCTCAACTATGCCGATCATGCCAAAGAGACCGGCTCACCGATCCCAAAGGAACCGATCCTGTTCAACAAGCTGGCCAACTGCATTGTCGGCCCCAACGACGACGTGATGATCCCCAAGGGGTCATTGAAGATGGACTATGAATGCGAAATCGCATTCGTGATCGGGACGCGCTGCCGCTACGTGGCGGAAAAGGACGCCATCGCCCACGTCGCCGGCTACACCATCTGCAACGACGTGTCCGAGCGCCACTTCCAAGCCGAGCGCGCCGGCCAATGGATGAAGGGCAAATGCGCCGAGACGTTTGGACCGTTGGGCCCGTGGCTGGTCACACCCGACGAGATCGAGGATGTGCAGGCGCTCGATATGTCGCTCGATGTCAACGGTGAACGGCGGCAGACCGGCAATACCAACACGATGATTTTCAGCATCGCCTACCTGGTGCACTACATCTCTCAATTCATGGTGCTCGATCCGGGCGATGTGGTGACCACAGGCACGCCGCCGGGGGTTGCTTTGGGGATGAAGCCGACACCGGTGTTTCTCCAAGCTGGCGACGTGATGCACCTGAAAATTCAGGGGCTTGGCGAGCAGACCCAGAAGCTCGTACCGTTCCGTGAATAGGCGTTGCGGCCGGTCGTCATTCGCGATCGCCGGGGTGACGGCATCGTGAGGGTAGAAGACCGCCGACCCCATTGACCCTCGGCGCTCCGCGCGGTTTAAGCAGGCGGGCAACTTAAGCAGGCGGGCAACGCGCACACGCGTTCGCTTGTTTGCCACCCGCCCGAATCCAGCTCGCAGCACGGTGCCAGCCATGACGTCCACCAAGCACGCCCACGTCCTGATCCTTGGTTCCGGCCCGGCCGGTTATACGGCGGCGATTTATGCTGCTCGCGCCATGCTGAAGCCGGTGCTGATCCAGGGAATCCAGCCCGGCGGGCAGCTATCGATCACCACTGACGTCGAGAACTACCCGGGCTTTGCCCAAGTCATTCAAGGCCCTTGGTTGATGGAGGAGATGAAGGCGCAGGCCGAGCACGTGGGTACCGAGATCATCATGGACCACATCAGCGCGGTCGAGCTCTCGCAAAGGCCGTTCCGGCTGAAGGCCGATTCTGGCGATGACTATACCTGCGACGCGCTGATCATCTGCACCGGTGCGCAAGCGCGCTGGATGGGATTGCCCTCGGAGGAGGCCTACCGGGGCTACGGCGTGTCCGCCTGCGCGACCTGCGATGGCTTCTTCTATCGCGGCAAGGAGGTGGTGGTGGTCGGTGGCGGCAACACCGCTGTGGAGGAGGCAATCTTTCTCACGAATTTTGCCTCCAAGGTCGTGTTGGTCCATCGCCGCGACGAACTGCGCGCTGAGAAGATTTTGCAGGACAGACTGTTCAAGAACCCGAAGATTGAAACCGTCTGGGATAGCGTGGTCGAACAGATTGACGGTCCGCAACAGCCCAGGTCGGTGGCTAGCGTGCGGCTGAAGAACGTCAAGACGGGCGAGATCAGCGAGCGCAAGATCGACGGCGTGTTCGTCGCCATCGGCCATGCGCCGGCGACGGAGCTGTTTCAAGGTAAGCTGGAGATGAAGCCGTCGGGCTATATCATCACCCAGCCGGACTCGACGGCCACCTCAGTGCCCGGCGTATTCGCGGCTGGTGACGTCAAGGATGACATCTACCGGCAGGCGGTCACGGCGGCCGGCATGGGTTGCATGGCGGCGTTGGAAGCGGAGCGTTGGTTGGCGGCCGGCATGCCGGATTGAGCCGTGCCACTCATCGTTGTCGCGACCGTCGACGGCAGATGGCTTGGTCGGGTGCGCTGCACTCGAATTAGATCAATTCTAAACTATTGACATTGTGTTGACTTTTGGCGTCTGGGCTTGCCTATAGGGGCGATCGGGAGGGTGCGATCGCTGATTGGTTCGGGCGTAGCTCTGATCATACCCATCCGGCAGGCCAGCGGTACTGGCCGAGCCCAGAGTCGGCGCCGGAATGAGCGGCGGGGCAGGCAAATCCGCTCAACACACAAGAGACTCAAGCCGCCGGCATGCGACGACCTTCACATGTGTATCTGCGTGGTCTGACAGGTGGCGCACCGATATTGTGGTTGGTTGGCGCGGGCGCGGTCGTGCTGCTGGTGGCGGCGCCAGTCGTCACGCTCATCGCCATCGCTGCGCAGGGCTCCGGCGATCTGTGGCCGCACTTGGTTACCTATGTGTTTCCGCGCACGCTGCAGGACACACTGACGCTGTTGGCCGGGGTCGGCATCATGGTCACGGCGATCGGTACCGGGCTTGCCTGGTTGCTGACCGCCTACGACTTTCCGTTGCGGCGCACATTTGAATGGGCCTTGCTGCTGCCACTGGCGGTCCCGACCTACATCATGGCGTTCGCTTACGTCGATCTGCTGCATCCGATCGGTCCCCTGCAATCAAGCTTGAGGGAGATGTTGGGCCTGGCCAGCCCGCGCGATCTTTGGTTTCCGGATATTAGGTCAGTGGGTGGCTGCATCCTGCTGTTTGGCTTCGTGCTTTACCCGTACGTGTTTTTGGCCACGCGGGCGATGTTCATGATGCAGGCCGCCAGCCTGATCGAGGTATCGCGTACTCTGGGCGCGGCGCAACGGCGGGTGTTTTTCTCCGTCGCCTTGCCGTTGGCGCGGCCGGCGATCGCGCTCGGCACCAGCCTGGCTTTGATGGAAGCGCTCAACGACATCGGCGCGTCGGAGTTTCTCGGTGTGCATACGCTTTCGGTGTCGATCTACGCAACGTGGATCAACCGTTCAAATCTGCCTGGCGCAGCGCAGATCGCGATCATGATGTTAGCGATCATCGTGGCCTTGGTGATCGTGGAGCGATGGGCACGGCGGCGCCAGCGTTATGTATCGACGTCCCAGCGCTCGCGGCGCGCGACGCCGCGCCGGCTTACTGGTGGCTACGCCGCGTTGGCGATCACGCTCGCTTCGCTACCGATCGCTGTCGGCTTTGTTGTGCCGGCCGGCTATCTGATGATCGAGGCCTGGAAGCGGGTTAAGGTCGCGGGCATTTCTGCGCAAATCTGGGAGCAGATCGTCAACACGGTCAGCGTCGCCAGCGTTGCTACGGTGGTCGCGGTTGCACTGGGACTGTTCATCACCTACGTCGCGCGCCTGTCGAAGCCGCCGCTGAGCAGCGCCATTGTGCCGGCGGCCAGTCTTGGCTATGCGGTGCCTGGCACTGTTCTCGCGATCGGACTGTTGACGCCGCTGGCGGCGATCGATAACGCGGTGTCTGACTTCGCGGAGCAGGCCCTCGGCTTTTCCACTGGACTGATCCTGTCCGGATCAGGCATCGCGTTGATCTATGCCTATGCAGCGCGGTTCTTGGCGATACCGGCCGGCGGCATCGAGGCGGGATTTGGAAAGATATCGCCGTCGCTCGATCATGCGGCGCGATCGTTGGGCCAGACGCCGGGGGGCGCTTTGTTGCGGGTGCATCTGCCGATGATCCGGCCGGCGGCGGGGGCAGCGGCGCTGTTGGTGTTCGTCGACTGCATGAAGGAGTTGCCGGCGACGTTGCTGTTGCGGCCACTGAATTTCGAGACGTTGGCGACCCATCTTTATGGAGAGGCGGCGCGAGGCGCGTACGAGGATGGTGCCATCGCCGCCGTTTGTATCATTTTGTTCGGATTGATTCCGCTGATGCTCCTGGCTCGTTTCAGTCGACGTCCGTCGATGGCCATGGCCACCGCGTCGATGCGGGATACGACGGAGACCTTTTTCGATCCGCCATCCCAAGCGCCGGAACCCCCCGGCGTGCGTCCGGCCGTGACCGATGGACCACGCAGATGAGGGCGGAAAGCGAAATTGTTGCGGCATCGCTGGCGTTGGAAGACGTGGGCATGACGTTCGGCGGCGCCACGGTGCTCAAAGGTGTGTCGTTCGCGGTGGCGCCCGGCGAGATCGTGTGCCTGCTCGGCCAATCCGGATGCGGCAAAACCACGCTGTTGCGTATCGCGGCCGGCCTGGAGCGGCAGACCTCAGGCTGCGTGTGGCTGGCAGGACGGGAGGTGGCCGGACCGAGCGGCTTCGTACCGCCGGAGCTGCGCGGCGTGGGGCTGATGTTTCAAGACTATGCGCTGTTCCCGCATCTGACGATTCTGCAAAACGCTATGTTCGGGCTCAAGCACCTAGCGCCATCGCAGGCGCGCACGGTTGCCACGGCCGCCTTGGAGCGGGTCGGGCTAGGCACCTACCTCGGCGACTATCCCCACATGCTGTCCGGCGGGGAACAGCAACGGGCCGCGCTCGCGCGAGCGCTGGCGCCGCAACCGTCGATTTTGTTGATGGACGAACCGTTCTCCAATCTCGATCAGCGGATGCGCGAAGAAATTCGTGAGCAAACCATCGGGTTGTTGACGGAGCAGGACACCACGGCTGTGGTCGTCACCCACGATCCGATCGAAGCGATGCAGATCGCCGACAGGGTCGTGCTGATGCGCGCGGGCCGTATCGTGCAGATCGACACGCCCGAACGCTTATACAATCGACCTAACTCTCTGTTTGCCGCGCGCTTTTTCTGCGACTTCAACGAGCTGGACGGGACCGCGCACGCTGGCCAGGTCAGCTGCCAACTGGGTCGCTTCGAGGCCCCCGATGTGCCGGACGGCGCGGTTATCGTGTGCTTGCGGCCAGAAGCGATCGCTTTGGGAGCGGCTGAAGGCGGTGCGGTCGGGACCGTGCATAGCTGTCGCTTTCTGGGCGAGACCTATCGGTTGTCGGTCAGCGTCGAGGGCCTTGATCAAGCGTTGGTCGTCAGTCGTCCGGTTGCGCAAGGGGCGATCGCGCCAGGCGAGGCGGTGGCCCTGTCGTTTGGCTATCAACGGGTGCTGGCGTTTGCCAAGGCGGATTGCTAGAGCAACCTGCCCTTAATCGGAATCGGAACGATCCCGATTTAAGGCGCGATGATCTAAAGCGCTTCGGTGTGAGCCGGAACCAGCCCGCTCACCCACCTTCCAGACATAACATCATGGCAGTGGATGGCCGGGTGGGGAACGGCCCGGCAAGGCCGATCCGCCTAAGGCAGATATGATCTGAACGGGCGAACAGCTATCTGCAGGTCCACAGTGGACCGCGGTCGAAGTGAAAATGATCGCGATGCAATCGGTTGAATTCCGGTCCCAGCGCAACCCTGAAATAGCGGCAGGCGCGAGCGTGCACGGCCCGCAAAAAGCGCGCTTCGGGGGTGCCGGCAGGGCTCCAATGGCGGGCGACCGTGATCCATCGGCCGTTGGAAAGCCGAAATCCTCCCAGATCGATGGCACTGCCGATCGCATGCTGGCTGCGAACGCCCTTGAACAGGGGGTTGGTGCTGCGAATGTTGCGACACGAATACCCGCCCATCTGGCGCACGGCAGTGACCCGTTTGCCCAACAGCTCGCGCGCCAACGGCTGCACGTCGTGTTGTAGCCAAATCGCTAGAGCGATCGCGACCTCGCAGCGGATGCGGCCGATTGGAAGCCGCGCACCACCAACTTGCGATACGCGCACACCATTTTGAACGCCGCAGCCATTGCGCATGGGTTGATCGGCGATCTGTGTAGCCGTGATCGTGGGGCTGGCCAGCAGCCGTCGGCAGGCGGAACGGTCCTGCCGTAAGCTGGCCAGTTGCCAGTCCACGAACCAGCCCGCCGGTTGGTCGAGATCAATGGCCGGGAGCGGGCTGAAGCGGGTCGGGATCAGCTCGTGGCGATAGGCCAGTCCGATCGCTATCGCTAGAATCGCCACGCCCACGATGGAGCGTTTTCGCAGTCTTGGTCGCGCCACCGGATGACCTGCATCGCTTGTTGGCCTGCTGACGCCGGATCATGGAACCTCAAATTGGAGCCGAGATGGCAGCCCGCGCCGCAATCTCAACCCGGCGTCGACATGTGCAGCGCCGGACCGGCGGTTGATCGGTCGTGGGCATGACGGCGTGGCGTTGAGCTGAGCGCGCGTCGATCGGGCCGGCCAAGCCGCCGCCGACCCCCGGTGCCGGTCTGAGCGGTCCGGCATCACCAGACGGCCACCGCATCACGTCTGCTGTGGACCCTATTGCTTATCGAAATATCCCCCATTGCCCTCCTCTTAGCACAGCGCAGCCGGCCCCACCGAACAAGCTGCACATCAAAAGTCGGACGCGATGCCCCGTTGTTCCCAGTCGCCGTAGCGCACGGGGTCGGGCCCGGATTGGCCGCCGACCTCCTTGGCAGCGGGGTCGGCACTTGCCGACGTCTGCTGAGCGCGACGGGCTTGCGCCTCTTGAAGGGCGCGCTGGGCGGCGGGCGACAGATGCTTCGCGTCGCGAAGATCCGCCTCAGTGGTTGGGATGGTGCGTTCCATGTCAGATTGCATACGCCTCTCGAGCATCGTGCCTTCAATCGGAACCGCACAGCCGGTTCCCAGTTTAGGCACAAAGATGATCGCCCTTAAAGTGGACAGCAACGTTCTTCCTTTGATCGGGATCGTTGGGATTCCGATGAACAGAAGGTTGCTCCGACTTCGCCGGTATGACGCCGCGGTCCAGCTTGTTGGATCAGTCTGGTGCTTACCATATACCATGAGCAACACACGGGCCATTGCGCCGGAGGAGTAAACGATGCCCAGCAATTTCGCCAAGACTGGTCTTCTGCTCGTCATGTTGACGGTGATCTTTGTGGGCATGGGCGCGCTGATCGGCGGGACCCAAGGCATGGTGATCGCCTTCATTATCGCGCTCGCTATGAATATCTTCAGTTTCTGGAACTCCGATACCGTCGTGCTGCGGATGTTCAATGCGCAGGAGGTGTCGCCGGATGAGGCGCCGGAACTGTACGACATGGTTGCGCAGCTTGCGGAAAGGGCGCAGCTTCCGATGCCGCGGGTGTATATCCTGCACAGCCCGCAACCCAACGCGTTTGCGACCGGCCGCAGCCCTGAGCGCTCGGCGGTGGCGGTATCGACCGGTTTGATCGAGACGCTGTCGACGCATGAATTGGCCGGCGTCGTCGCCCACGAGTTGGCGCACATCTCCAATCGCGACACGCTGATCATGACGGTCGCCGCCACCATCGCCGGCGCGATATCGATGCTGGCCAATATCTTACAGTTCAGCCTGCTGTTCGGGCGCGATCGGCCGAGTGGCCCGCTCGGCTGGGTCGGCGCGCTGGCGGCCATCCTCATCGCGCCTTTCGCCGCCATGCTGGTGCAAATGGCGATCAGCCGATCGCGCGAATATGAGGCGGATCGAATTGGCGCGGCGATCTGTGGCAATCCCTTGTGGTTGGCTGACGCATTGCGCAAGATTCAGTCCGCCGCTCATCATATTGTGTACGAGGAGGCTGAGCGTGTGCCCGCCGCGGCGCACATGTTTATCATCAACCCCTTGACCGGGCGCGGCTTCGATAGTTGGTTCACGACTCACCCGAATACGGAAAATCGCATCGCCGAGCTTGAGCTGTTGGCCCAGCAGTGGGGACCATTGAACCAACCCGCAGGGCGAGCTGAGCCTCACGCTGACGATGTTGGTGGGCCGTGGAGCCGTTCCTCGGGCACCCGCACGCCGCCGTCAGGCCCGTGGGGTCGACCGCGCGGGCCATGGGGTTGAGCGCGATGATCCGGGTCAAATCCAAGCCGACTCAACGTGACCGTGCACATGCCAAGTCTCGGTTGAAATGGCGACCCGATCGGTCAGCGAAGTCCGGTGGTGGGACCGTTGTGGCCGAATCGGGTGGCACCAGGTCGTCTTGGCCGCAGCGCCGCAACCCCGCCGGTCAGGAGGCGCGCGACCTGGCCTTGCGGTTGATCTCTGCGGTGATGGTGCGGCGCACCACGCTGGAAAGTGCGATGGCCCGGGCCTATGCCGAACCAGAGATGGCGGCGCTGTCGGCGCGCGACAAAGCCTTCGCCCGACTGATCGCGGCGACCTGTCTTCGCCGCCACGCCGAGCTCGAAGCGGTGCTGGGGCGGTTCATTGAGCGCCCACTGCCGATCAAACGTGGCGCCCTGCGACACATTTTGCTGGTCGCCGCGGCCCAACTGCTGTGCCTTGGCACGCCAGCCTACGCGGTGATTAACGTCGCGGTCGCGCAGTGTCGCGGCGATCTTGGCGCGCGGCGCTATGCCAAGCTAGCGAATGCGGTGTTGCGACGGATCGCTGAGCAAGGGCCAAGCCTATTGGAGCGGGCAGGCGGGCTGTGCAGCAACATTCCCGATTGGCTGTGGCGCCGTTGGGTGCGTACCTACGGCGAGGAGGGCGCATCGGCAATTGCCGGTGCATCATTGCGTGAGGCGCCGCTTGACATCACCGTGCTGCGCGATCCAGCAGGCTGGGCGCAGCGGCTCGGCGGCATCGTTGTGGCTGGCCAAACCGTGCGTTTGGCGGAACACGCGCGGATCGAGCAGCTGCCGGGCTACGAGGAGGGTGCATGGTGGATCCAGGACTGCGCAGCGGCCATGCCGGTGCGTATGTGTGCCGACGTGCGGGGGCGACGGATCGCTGACCTGTGTGCCGCCCCTGGGGGCAAGACGCTGCAGCTTGCCGCCGCCGGCGCCCACGTCACGGCCGTCGATGTTTCCCCGAGCCGGCTTCAGCGGTTGCACGATAATCTACGTCGGCTCCAGCTGTCGGCGGAGGTGATCGTCGGCGACGTGTTGGATTGGTCGCCGGCTGAGCTGTTTGACGGGGTGCTGCTCGATGCACCGTGCACGGCCACCGGCACGATCCGTCGTCATCCCGACATGCTCCACGTAAAGCGCGCCGGCGATCTGGCGCAACTGGCCGAAATTCAATCGCGCTTGTTGGATCGGGCTTTTGCCTGCGTGCGTCCGGGCGGCCAACTGATCTACTGCACGTGCTCGCTGGAACCGGAAGAGGGCGAGATCCAAATCGCCCGCTTCCTGGCGCGGCAGCCGCTCGCCCGCCGGGTCGTCATCAGTGCATCGCAGATCGGCGCTGATCGCGACTGGATCACGGCGCAGGGCGAATTGCGCACCTTGCCTTGCCATTCGCCGCACGAAGATCCACGATTGTCCGGGGTCGACGGATTTTTCGCGTGCTGTATAAAGCGCGCCGGCTGAATCGCCGTGCGGCGATGTTGGTAAAGCGATTTCATTGATTGTCGCGGGGAATCGGGCGGGATACCGCTACGTTGAACATCAGTGATTCTTGAGCGTTGTGGGGCGCGATGTTTCAATTGACCGTTTCCGATCGGGCGCAGTTGGCGGGTCTGGCCGTGGGCCGTGCCCGACGCGATATCGTGGCCCGGGTGTTGGGGTCACGGCTGTTGCGCTGGCGCTATGGCGTACCGACCACCGAGGAGGTGCTGATTGTTCCACAGGATCTCCGGACAACAGATTCCAGCTTTGTCGACGAGCTCGCGATCGGCCAATTCTGCCTTGCGGGCCGGGTTGCCTCACATGTGTCCGGCTCCCCGTTCGATGTGGTGCCGCCAAGCGAAAGTTGGGCGCGGGAGCTGCACGGCTTTGCCTGGCTGCGCCATCTCAGAGCCGTCGGCACCAGTAATGCGATCGACATCGCCCAAAATCTGGTCAGCGATTGGTTGTCGCGGGCGCGAGGACGCAAGTCCGGGACGGCTTGGGAGCCGGCGGTGGTCGGCCGCCGAATCATCTCCTGGTTGGCGAACGCCACGCTATTACTGGATAGTGTTGACCAGCCGACATTCGATCGCACGACGGACAGCTTGAGCAGCGAGTTGCTTGATCTGGCGACGACCTGGCGCCAGTCGCCAGACGGTTATCCGCGGCTCGTTCCGCTGATTGCGCTGTGTTACGGCAAGCTTTGCTTAGCCGGCCACGAGCGCGATATGGGCTGGGTCGAAGGCTTGTTGTCGACCGAGCTTGACCGGCAGATTTTGCCAGACGGCGGACACGTCAGCCGGCACGCCGGCGTGCTCGTCGAGCTGTTGTTGGATCTGTTGCCGCTGCGGCAATGCTTCTTGGCCCGCCAACGCCCGATCCCCCTTGCGTTGGAGCAGGCGATCGGGCGGATGTTGCCGATGCTGCGGCATATGCGGTTGGGCGACGGCTCGTTAGCCCGCTTCAACGGCGTTGGGGTTTCATCGTTGGCAACATTGGCGATCGTGCAGGCCTATGAGACCGATGCTCCGGCTGCTCCGGAAACCGCAGACAGCGGATATCTGCGCCTGCAGTATGGGCCGATGACCCTCATTTGCGATGTCGGCGGTCCCCCGCCGATCCCACTTGCCGGAACGGCTTGCGCGGGTTGTTTATCATTCGAGCTTTCAATCGGCGACATTCCGGTGTTCGTCAACGGCGGCGCACCGGCGCCATGGGAATGGGAGCGCCGCGCGGCTTCACGCTCGACCGCGTGTCACAATACTTTATGTCTTTCCAACACCTCCTCCTCGCGGCTGTTGGAAAACCCGTGGCTGGAGCAGCACGCCCACGGCCTGCCCATTCGATTTCCCGCGCGCGTGGTAGCCTCCCGTGAACGCAAGGCGGACAGCGATGTGGTGGATGCCTGGCATGACGGTTATGAAAAGGCGTTCGGTCTCATCCATCGACGCCGAATCGAAATGGATGCAGCGGGGTGTTGGCTGGCTGGCTGTGATCGGCTCGGTCCTCGCTCCGGCGCCCTGCGGTTGGTGCAGGACATACCCTATGCCATCCACTTCCACATGCATCCGAAGCTCACGTGTGTGGGAGACGTCAACGGGGCGGTCATGGTGGTTTTGCCCACTGGGGATCGCTGGTGGTTCTCGGCGATGGGGGCCCACATTTCCATTGAGCCCAGTATCCATTTTGCCGATCTGGTCGGCTCGGCGAGCGCCGTGCAGATCGTTCTGCGCGGGGCCAGTTACGGCGAATCAGAGGTCAATTGGCGCTTGCAGCGACACGCGGCGTAAGCGCCTCTCGTGGCCACCGGTTGGGAACTTGAACGGTAGCCAGCCTGGGCCTTAGCGATGAATTGAATTCATGCTAGATCTGCGTGCCCAAGATCATCGTGCCTTAAATGAGAACCGCGCAGCCGGCTCTCGTTTACGGCACGATGATCGCTCTTTCCCGCGACCGCTGAACGAGCGCAAGAGGCGCGTTTGATTTATATCGGGCTGCGTCTCAAAGGTTATGATCACCCCGAAAATGGTCGTACCAGCACCGGGCAATGGGTGGAACCGCCTCGATATAAAGGACCGCGGCTTGCGATGTCAGACCTGATCAAAATCCGGCGGGCGCTGCTTTCGGTGTCCGATAAAACCGGGCTTGTGGAGCTCGCTCAAGCGCTCGCCGGCTACCACATCGAGCTGGTATCGACCGGCGGCACCGCCGCTGCGATTGTGGCGGCGGGCTTGTCGGTCCGCGATGTCGCCGATCTCACCGGCTTTCCAGAGATGATGGATGGCCGCGTGAAAACGCTGCATCCCAACGTGCACGGCGGCTTGCTTGCGGTCCGCGGCAATCAAGAGCATGCCGCGGCCGCTGAGCGCCACGGCATCGAACCGATCGATCTGTTGGTGGTGAACCTGTACCCGTTCGAGGCCACGGTGGCCAAGGACGCTGGTTACGACGCGTGCGTGGAGAACATCGATATCGGCGGGCCGGCGATGATTCGCGCTGCGGCCAAGAACCATGCTGGCGTTGCGGTCGTCGTTGATCCGCTCGACTACCGCCGGCTGCTCGACGAACTGGCGGGTCATGACGGCGCGCTGACCTTTTCATTGCGACGCGAGTTGGCGTTCAAGGCCTACGCCCGTACCGCCGCCTACGATGCGGCGATCTCGAATTGGCTGGGGGCGGTGCTGGACGACCCCGACGGCCATCCCAAGGGCTTTCCGCGCGCCTTGACCGTGCAATACGTCAAGAAGCAGGTGATGCGGTATGGAGAGAACCCGCATCAAGCAGCTGCCTTCTATGCGGAGCGCGAGACGGCTGACGCCTCGCTTGCTTCAGCCCGGCAACTGCAAGGTCGGGCGTTGTCCTATAACAATATCGCCGATGCGGATGCCGGGCTCGAATGCGTCAAGGCATTTACCGAAAAACCGGCTTGCGTGATCGTCAAGCATGCCAATCCGTGCGGCGTGGCCGAGGCGGATACGGCGCTCGACGCCTACAACCGTGCTTTTTTGACCGATCCGGAGTCGGCCTTCGGCGGCATCATTGCCTTTAACCGGGCGCTCGATGGGCCGACCGCGCAGGCCATTGTCGATCGTCAATTCGTCGAGGTCATCATCGCGCCGTCGGTGACGCAGGAGGCGGAGGCCGCTGTCGCGGCGAAGGCGAACGTCCGATTGCTGGCGTGCGGCGAATGGCCGGCGGTCGCCGCGGCGCGAGTCGATACCAAGCAGGTGACCGGCGGCCTGTTGGTTCAGGACGCGGATCTTGCGTTGTACGACAAATTGGATGTAGTCACGCGCCGCCGCCCAAGCGCGACGGAAATGGCGGACCTGATCTTTGCCTGGAAGGTCGCCAAATTCGTTAAGTCGAACGCGATCGTCTATGCGAAGGATCTGGCCACCATTGGCGTCGGTGCTGGTCAAATGAGCCGGGTCAACGCCTCGCGAATCGCCGTCATCAAGGCGGAGATGGCCGGCCTCGATCCGAACGGGTCGGTGGTGGCCTCCGACGCCTTCTTCCCGTTTGCCGATGGCTTGCTCTCGGCCGCCGGCGCCGGCGCGACGGCGGTGATTCAACCCGGCGGCTCGATGCGGGACCAAGCGGTGATCGAGGCGGCGGACGCTCAGGGCCTGGCCATGGTGTTCACCGGCATGCGGCATTTTCGGCATTGAGCCGGCTTGCGGTCGCAACAGCCCGCGCCAAGCGCAGACCGTATCCAGGCAGATATGGCGCGCGTCCGGAGTGAGGCGAAGCATCGCTTGAGCCGTTGCCAGGCAGTCGCGTGTCGCTGGCCTAGTCGTCGAAGCTATCGGCGCGGTGGCCGGTCGGCGGAGCGGGATGGTTCCAGCACACACTGCACCGCCATAAGATGGGTGTGCACGGAAGCGGCGCTGATGAACGAAGGCCAACCGCGATCTGTCGCGCGCCGCCCTGAGGTCAGCGATCTGGAGTTGGCAGCCGACGTGCTGGTCTTGGGCGGCGGACCGGCTGCGATCTCAGCGGCATGGAATTCAGCGCCCAGTACGGCGTGGCACCCTCCACAGCTCGATCACCAAAGGCATGCCGTTGCGCTGGGCTGAGTTCTACGATTGCGACGGACGGGCGCTGGGTGCTGGTGGCGACGACCGACAGACCCTGGTCGCGCGGGCGCTGCTGCGGGGGCCGGTGACAGCGTGCTTGGAGCGTGCCACGCCGGTGGTTCGGGCGCGGTTGCGGCGGGGTCTGGATCAGGTGCATGTGATGCTCGACCGAAATGTGGCGCCCGACCCAGAACACGTAGCAGGTGTGTTGGAACACGAGATCGAAGCGGCCGGCCTGTTTGGCAGCTACGTGCGCGCGCTAGATCATCGCGCCTTAAATCGGAACCGCAAAGCCGGTTCCGATTTAAGGCAGGTTGCTCTAGGTTGGGATCGCGGCCGTGCGGCGGGAACCGCTCAGGATACCACCCGCCACCTGCGATCGTTTCTGACATGGTCGAAGCGGGGCACAAGCTGAAGCCGCCGCGCCGTTAGCCGGCTCAGATCCCCACGGTGTTCATTTGTCCGGCCGGATACCGGGTCCCGGCAACGGCGGAGGCATCGATGGCCGTCGACAACCGATCAAGCTCCGCCTTGTCGATCCTGAGCTCGGCCGCCGCCAGGTTCTCTGCCAGCCGCGCCGGATTGGAGGTTCCAGGGATCGGCACAATGTCCTCGCCGCGGGACAACAACCAGGCCAACGCGATCTGCGCCGGCGTGGCAGCATGGGCCGCCGCCAGCTGTTTGACCGGTTGCACGAGCTTGACGTTGTTGGCCAGGTTGTCGGCCGCGAAGCGGGGATGCTCCAGCCGCCGATCATGCTCGGCCAGATCCTGTTGGCTACCGATGGTGCCGGTCAAGGTGCCGCGGCCAAGCGGCGAATAGGCAACGAAGCCAACGCCCAGCTCCCGGCAGGTCGGCAGGATGTCCGGTTCCACATCGCGGGTGAACAGGGAGTACTCGGTCTGTAGTGCCGTGATCGGATAGACCGCGTGCGCCCGGCGCAGCGTCTTGGCTGATGCTTCAGAAACACCGAGGTAGCGGACCTTCCCCTGCTCGATCAAGCGGACCATGGCGCCGATCGTGTCCTCGATGGGGACATCCGGATCGATACGGTGCTGATAATAAAGGTCGATCACGTCGACGCCGAGCCGCCGTAAGCTCCTCTCGCACGACTCAATCACGAACTCCGGCCGGCCATCGGCGCCGGGCTTACCGTCAGGCTTGCGCACGTTGCCGAACTTCGTGGCCAGGATCACCTGGTCGCGTTTGCCCTTGATGGCGGCGCCGATGAACTCCTCATTCTTGCCGGCGGCATAGGCATCCGACGAATCCAAAAACGCGCAGCCCAGCTCCACGGCACGGGCCAACGTGGCCGTTGCGGAGGCCGGATCAGGCGTGCCGTAAAGCGGCGTCAAGGCCATGCAGCCGAACCCGACGGATGGCACGGTCAATGGCTTGGCTTTGCCGAGTGTTCGCGTTTGCATGGGCCGCCCTCCTCGCTGGCAACGTGTGCTGGTGGTTGTCGGCAGGCTAGATCATCGTGCCTGACATTGGAACCGCAAAGCCAGTTCCAGTGTTAGGCACAAACATGATCGCTCAAACAGTGGTGAGCAACTTTCTGCCTTTAATCGGGATCGTTCCGATTCCGATTAAAGGCAGGTTGCTCTAGGGGCAAATGCCGCGTCGGTCCAGTGGTCTGCCGCCGTACTGGCCTGATCGTCAGCGTGAGCGATGGGCAGGATGCGGCTGGCGTTGCAGGCGGCCGTCATCGGCTTGTTTGGTTTGGACCCACAGCAAAGGTCGCGCCCTAATTGGCAGGTGCCAGCCGCAGGATGCGGCCGTCGCCGCTGTCGGTCGCCACATAAAGCGCCCCGTCCGGGCCTTGTCTGACATCTCTGATGCGTTCATCGAGCCCGGCTAGCAGCCGTTCCGAAGCCACCACCTGTTCGCCATCCAACACCAGACGAGCCAGGTGCCGCCCGGCCAAGGCGCCGACGAATAAGTTGCCCTTCCATTGCGGGATCAGATCGCCGGTGTAAAAGGCCATGCCGGATGGCGCGATCGATGGATCCCAATAGTACAGCGGCTGCTCGAGCCCGGCTTTTTTGGTGCCCTCTCCAATCCGGGCGCCGGAGTAGTGACGGCCATAGGAAATGGTCGGCCAGCCATAGTTCCGGCCCTTGAGCGGAATGTTGACTTCGTCGCCGCCACGCGCGCCATGTTCCACTGTCCACAATCTTCCGGTCACGGGATGAATCGCGGCGGCTTGCGGGTTGCGGTGGCCGACGGACCATATACGCGGCGCCCAGCCGGCCCGCCTGGGATTGTCGGGTTGAACGGATCCGTCCGGACTAACGCGCAACACCTTGCCGATATGATTGCCGGGCCTCTGCGCCTGGGTGCTGGCGCCTCGGTCGCCAACGGTGACGAACAGGCTTCCGTCCGGCGCAAAGGCGAGCCGCGAACCGAAATGTCGGCTGGTGCGGGAAGCCGGTTGTTGCCGGAAAATCACCTGCACATCGTGCAGCCGACCACCGTTTGGCGTCAGCTGCAATCGGGCACGGGCCACGCTGGTGGCCTGCCGACCGCCGCCGCGCGGCTCGCTGTAGCTGAAATAAATCTGGTTGCTGGTGGCGAAGTCTGGCGCCAACGCCACGTCGAGCAGGCCACCTTGCCCGACCGCCGCGACCCGAGGCACGCCCGGCAAGGGCGGCGATAGTGTGCCGTTGGTCGCAACGACGCGCATGCTACCGCCGCGTTCCGTCACCAGGATCCGACCATCGGGCAAAAATTGAAAGGCCCACGGGTAATCCAATCCCCGGGCGACCGTTTCGGTGTTGACACGCACGGATGATTTTGGCGCCGGCGCATCGGTTATGACGGCACCGGCCGTCGCCGACGCGAGCGACGCAGAGACCCACACAATTGCGGCGAACCTGACGGTACCTGCAATGGAAGACATCGAAGTGACCCTTGGCTTGGTTGAAGCAACGACCCACGACCTAGGTGGGGATCGCAAGGGACGCCGTCAAAGGCGTTGCGGCGACCAAATGATCGCGCATCGAGCGGCCTGTTAGCCGTCGCCGCCGACGCAAAAAATCTTATTGGCAGTCGGTGCAACATGGCGCATGCTGAGTTGTTTGGATCCTCACAAATTATTCAAGTCATACGGTTATTAAATGGTTGCTCATCGTACACCGCAACCCGGCATGGCAAACCAGCGGCCGATCCGGGTGATCGAGGTGAGGGGCGTGCATGTCGTGCTGGACTTCGATGTCGCGCGCTTGTTTTCCGTTGATACGCGAAAGCTCAACCAGCAAGTCAACCGCAACAAACCGAGGTTTGGCGACGACTTTGCGTTCCGATTGACGAAGGACGAAGCCAGGTACCTGAGATCACAAGATGTGATCCCAAGCTCGGATTGGGGCGGCCCCCGATATCCGCCATTTGCGTTCACCGAGCATGGCGTTGTCATGGCGGCAACAGTGCTGCGGTCAAAAACGGCGATCGAGGCGGCACACCATATCGTTCGGACCTTTGTCGCGCTGCGGCGCGGCACCGATGAGCTGGCCTTCCTGCCGAACAATGACGCGCTCGTGGACAAGGCCGGTGAGGCATCGCCCAGCCATCGGCTTTCGGCCAGGCTCAATGCGGCGCTCGGGCACGTCCTGGATGCCATGGTCGATCCAGCAGGCGGGCTGACCGTTCGGGAAGAGGCGAAGGCCGTCGCCGCGGAAGGCATCAAATCCTTGAAAGCTTACCTCAGGAGGCCCGGCATTAAAAACGATCGGACCCGTGCCGAATTGCGCCAGATTATGGCCGAGGCGGAATCCATCGAGGTGGAAACGGTCCGCAAGCGCACCGAGAACCAACATCGTCAGCTGGCGTTGTTGGCCAAGAAATTGCGTCTGTTGCTTCAGGCGCAACACTATGCGCAGACCGGCAGTGTGGAGGGACTGCTGGTGGTGCTGTCGGATTTGGAGGGCAATGGGCACCGGCAAGCCTGAGTTGCATTGTGCCATCGCGCCCGCAGCGCGTATAACCAGGCATGACCAGCACCAACAGCTCCCACCACCAGCGGCTCGGCTTCGTGAAAATGAACGGGCTCGGAAACGCGATCCTGGTGGTCGACCTGCGAGGCCAGCAGCTGACGCTTGACGCAACCCGGGTGCAACGGCTTGCCGCCGATCCGAGAACCAAATTCGATCAGCTGATGGCGCTGCACGATGCACGGACACCTGGAACGGCAGCCTGGGTGCGGATTTATAACGCGGACGGCTCAGAGGTCGGAGCTTGTGGCAATGGCATGCGTTGCGTGGCTTGGTTGAGCGCGCGGGCCACCGGGCAGAGCCGGCTGCGCTTTGAGACCATGGCCGGTGTGTTGGATGCCCGAGTCGAGAGCCAAGCGCGCATTACGGTCGACATGGGCCAACCGCGATTGGGTTGGGACCAGATTCCGCTGCGTGACGCGTTTCAAGACACCCGCAATATCGAGTTGCAGGTGGGGCCGATCGATCAGCCGATCCTGCATTCGCCCTCGGCGGTCAACGTCGGCAATCCGCACGCCGTGTTCTGGGTCGACGACGTCGACGCCTATGACTTGGCGCGACTTGGACCACTGTTGGAAAACCATCCGATGTTTCCCGAGCGGGCCAATGTATCGCTGGCCGCGGTCCTGTCGCCGACCTCGATCAAGCTGCGCACCTGGGAGCGCGGTGCTGGCCTCACCCGGGCCTGTGGCTCGGCCGCGTGCGCCGCGGCCGTATGCGGTGCCCGCACCGGCCGGACCGAGCGAACGGTGACGGTGCTGCTGCCGGGCGGACCGTTGGAGATCACATGGACGGCGGCCGACCGGATTTTGATGACCGGACCGGTAGAAATCGAGGGCGAAGGGACGATTGACGCCTGACCGTCTTGGAGACGGTCAGGCCAGTTGAAACTGACCGGTACGGTCCACCTTATCCCTTGCCGCTGGCTGTGGACACGCTGACGCGACGCCCATAGTCTATTGCGACA
Organism: Hyphomicrobiaceae bacterium; assembly: GCA_965223035.1. GTDB lineage: Bacteria > Pseudomonadota > Alphaproteobacteria > Rhizobiales > Hyphomicrobiaceae > CAMDPA01. The sequence goes on from OZ244980.1 coordinate 5,952,454, forward strand.
CCATGCCGGACCGCCCGAAATTCGGTCCCGGCCGACAATTGCCGACGAAGCTGGAGGTCTTCGATGATCGGTACCAGTTGGATGCGCGAGCAGGGTCTGCGGGATGCGCTGTTGGTCGAGGAGATGCGAAAGCGCGGGTTAGAGCAGCCGACTTGGGAAGCCAAGCGCACCGGCGAGGCCAAGGCACAAGCCAAGCGCTGGGTGGATCTGACGCCGGAGCGGGATGGCGCGGTGCGTGGGGCGCGGGTCCCGGTTCCCGATCCATCCGCCATGAACGCCGAGATCAAACGGCTGGCGCGGGAATTGGGCGCCGACGACGTGGGGATGACGGCGCTCAGGCCGGAATTCATCGAGATGGGCGTTGAGCTACCGCACGACAACGTGATCGCCATCATCTGCTATGAGGACTACGCCAAGGCGGTCGAGAGCCCGGCTGCGGTCGAGATCGAAGCGATGACGACCTATGCCGAGTGTGCCGAGATCGCCACCAAACTGGCGCATCATATCCGCCAGCACCTGGGCTACGCAGCGGTGGCGCATCACAACGGCTCGGTGCAGATCCAGGCCATTCCCGTGTTTTATGCCGTCGGCTTCGGCGAATTGGGGCGCAACGGCAGCCTGATCCATCCAGAGTTCGGCTGCAATTTTCGCCCCGCGTTCGTGACCACGACGCTGCCGCTGGCCTCGGATGCGCCGCGGACGTTCGGGGTGCAGGACTACTGTATGCACTGCAATCTGTGCCGGGCCAACTGTCCCGGCGACGCCGTCCCCGACGACTACATCATGACCGACGGTGCCAAGCGCTGGCTGACCGACATCGAGAAGTGTTTCCCCTACTCCCGCTTTCGCGAGACCTACTGCCATATCTGTGTGGATGTCTGCCCCTACATTCACAAGCTCAACGGCGATGCGAATAAGCGAGAGCTGTTCAAGCAGTACATGCGGGTTCGCAAGGCGGAAGGCTACAAAGCGCCGAAGGGCGATCGCTAGATGTTCGTGGCTTGGGGTTGGAACTGGGAAGGCGGCGCGGGAAAGCGGGATGATCGCTCTTAAAGTGTAGAGCAACTTTCTGCCTTTAATCGGGATCGTTCCGGTTCCGATTAGAGGCGGGTTGCTCTAGCCAACGCTGAGTCGCGCTATGGCAGAGACATGATCTGGTGGATACGGCGGCATGCGGTCGTATTGGAATATCGAAACCGCGCCGATTGTGACCCCGGCGGCGTTGACGGCGGTCGCCGAGGCGGCGCTAAGGCTGCTGGACAACGGGTCCGGTCCGGCCGGCAGCGATGCTGATCCGGGTCCTTCGATCTGGTCGGTCGAGGAAACCAGCTCGACCTCGGTCCCTCTGGTGGTGACGTGCTCGGGCCCCGGTCTGCCCGCCACCATTCCCGCTGAGATCATTCGCCCCGCCGAGATCGGCAAGCACCTTGGATGGCTGGGCAGCTATCGCTTGAAGGTCAAAGCGCCGCTGCTGGTGCTCGACTTATATTGGCGACCGGGCGAGCCGATGCGGATCATGACGCTGGCCGGCGGCGACTGGGAGCAGGCTTTACTGCAGCTGGCGGATGCACGTGGTTAGCTCGGCGGTTGGCGGTCGATGCCCGACCGGCTCCGGCATGCGCCAGATTGCTCGCGATCGTGAAAACCGAGTAAGCCAGAATGCAGACCAGCGTCGGCGTCGAATAGCTGATGCGATCGTCGACTTGCTCCAACGCAAACACGAAAACGGGGCCGAGCGCACGGATGATCTGCGCGGACATCGCCGGCGTGCGCTCGATGCCAACCTGTAGTGCGAACAAGGGCAACACCATCAGCACGGTTGTCGCTACGCTCAAGGTTGGCAGGTTCTCCCACGTCAAGTGCCCCGATGGGAACACCCGCCCAATCTCCAGGCCTGCGGCGATGGCGATCAACAGAAGGTAGCGCACAGCGGTCACGGCCTCGGAGCCGATGCCGGCGTCATTGAGGCGTTTGGCGTACAGCAGGCTGACGGTGATCGCCGAGCCGCTAACGACGACGGCCAACAGCCCGGCCACCCGCGACGCGATCCCGCTGCCGGACAGGCCGGCGTGGCCAGCTATCACGACGACGGCCAACAGCATCATCGACGCGGCCGTCGCCCCGATCCAGCGGCGCTCCCACTGACCGGCCGGTGCGCGCCCGATCAGGCCGGAACCGAGCACCGCCAAGGCGACAGCGGTTAACGGGGCCATGCCGCTATGGATGGTGTTCGCCACGGATGGCTCGATCCGGCTCAAGGCGAAGAAATAAAAGGGCCAGGCCAACGTCGTCGCCAGCACCATGGCCAAGGTGGTCCGCCAGCGCCGACGCAGCAGGGCGAAGTCCTGCGGCCGTCGCACCGCGGCGAGCAGCCCAAAGATCACAGCCGAAATCGAGAACGCCAGCAAGATCACCGAAAAGAAGCTGGTGGTCTGAAACAGATGGCCGAAGTAGACGTCCCTGACGGCCTGCGACAGGCCAAAAATCAAGATAAGCGATGGTCCCAAAATGCCCATGGCCGACGCGTCCCCGATCGATCAGCCTTATCCTGATGACGGACGGTGCGCGGGTCGACCCGATTCATGTGACGGAGGCAGGGAAGGGAGCGGTGGGCTCACGGGTGCGGGCGCCGCCGGAGCCGGTATGCGATCCAAGCGGGCGGTCGCTGAAGGCGATCCAGATCGCGCAGACCAGCTCGAGGCTTGCGCTTTTCGAACTTCAACCCACCAGTTGATCGCCGGAGCGCTGCTGTTTGGTTGGATGGAGCCGACAGCGTTTCGGTCTTCGCTGGAGCCACCCCGCTCCTCCGCTTGGCCGGGTCGGGGAGCGGGCCGGCAGGGTGGTGCAGTCTCAGGCGGACATGATCTAGTTGCGATACCTAGATCTCAGGTTCTGTGTTCGCAAACGCGTCTGTGTCAACAGGCATTGGGTAATGGCGGCACTGGTGCCGGTTCCGCCCCACCATTCGAAGGCTATAACGTCGCGACAGTCGGTGTCCTTGAACGTGATCCAACTGCGCTGCGCCTTTAACAGCTTGGCCTTCCACTGTCGACGCTGCTTGCTTGTCAGGTGATCAGCGCGGTCGATCGAAGCCAGGGCCTTGCGCCAGGCCTCGGTCAGCTCCTTTTCCGCAAATTCAAAGGCTTTGTTGAGGCAGTCCTTCAAGGCCACGGTCGTGGAAATGTTATCGCACGTCGGCTGCGAGGCCGGCTGAGCGATCACGCCGGTCACGCCCCATAGGCCCGCACAAATGATGGCGAGACCAAACACCTTAAGTCGTTTCACGTCGCTCCCTCCTGGTACCGACTGACCGTCCGGTCAGACGACGGTCGATCTTGCTACGGTGTGGCAACACTAGCTGGCACTCCCGCTGTCCCAGCCCTTCCAACCACAACATCGTGCCATAAGGGTGGCCGTCTGGAAAACCGGGCCGGCAAGGCCCTTCCGCCTAAGACGGACGTGCTCTAGGGCGCCGCTAACCAATGTTGGTGCCACCCCAGGCCGGCAAGGGTGCCGTTGCGCGGGCGATATTCAGCCGCGACCCATCCGGCATAGCCCAAGCGGTCCAGGGAGGCAAAAATCGCGTCGAAGTTGATCTCGCCATCCAGCGGCTCATGTCGGCCGGGTACGCCGGCAAATTGCACGTGTCCGATGATCGGTAGCAGCCGCGTCAGCGAGTTGATGATATCGCCGTGCAGCAGTTGGCGATGATAGATGTCGTACTGCAATCGCAGTTTGGAGGATGCCACACGCTCTATGATCGACGCCGCAAGCGCGAAGTCGCTGAGAAAATACCCGGGATTGTCGATCTGGTTTAGAGGCTCGATCAGCAGTGTGATGGGCCGTCGCGCCACCTGCTCGACCGCCCAGCGCAGAGCCGCAACGAAGGTGGCTTCATCGGCATCGGGTCCCCTGCCGGCCATCACGTGGATCATTTGTGCTCCGGTCGCGTCGGCGTAGGTCAGCGTTTGTTTGAACAGCTCGCGAAAGGCTGTTTGCTGACCTTTGAGGGCCGCCAAGCCGCGGTCGCCGTGCTCGAGGGGACCGCGCGGCGTGTTGATGAGCAATAGCTGTTGATCGTGACGCGACATGGCAGCGGCGATCGCCGCCGGCGGTTCGGCGTAGGGAAACTGCACCTCGACCGCCCTGAAGCCGGCTTCGCTGGCTGCGGCAAACCGCTCCAACAGCGGCCATTCGTTGAACAGCATGTTGAGGCTGACGGCAAACCTTGGCATCGCGTGTCCTCTCGATGGCGCTGGCGCGCAGACTTGTGCTTGCGCACCAAACGGTTATGTATGCCCGGGCGGCGGTCGCCCAAGGTCGCCCAAGGTCGCCTAGGGTTGCCCAGCGCCCACCCGCCGCTGCGCCTGCACGAGGAACCCCATGAATTTCGGAATCACGTTGTCCAACCGCGGCGTCTTGGTGGGGCTGACGACGCCAAAGGCGCTGCTCCAATTGGCGGATGCCGTCGAGGCCTGTCCGCACATGGACTCGGTATGGTGCGGTGACGCCCTTTTCGTCAACCGACGCCTCGATGCGCTGACGCTGTTGGCGGCGGTCGCAGGCCGCACGGAGCGGGTGTTGCTGGGGCCGGCCTGCATGGGTTCGTTCGCGCTGCGAAACCCCATGGTGCTGGCCTACGAATGGGCTTCGCTCGACGTGCTTTCAAACGGGCGAACGCGGATGGTGGCCTGCTCCGGCGGCGGTGCCGGTCCGGTTTGGGAGGCCGAAACCAAAGCCATGGGCTTCAAGGCGGAGGATCGGCACAAGCTGATGGTCGAGGCGATGTCCGTCATGCGCCATCTGTGGACCAAGGACAATGAGCCGTTCCAGGGGCAGTTCTTCAATTTCTCGGAGCTGACGTTGGAACCGAAGCCGATCCAGTCGCCGTGTCCGCTATGGATGGCGACCAATCCCGGCCGGCAGGCGCGCGGAGCCACGGATATGGCGGGCTCGACGTTTGCCCTAAAGCGGGTCGGGCGGATCGGTGACGGCTGGATGACCCATTCCGTCACGCCGGAAGGGTTCAAGAAATCCTGGCAGCTGATCCTCGATACGGCGCGCCAAGAAGGCCGCGACAGTTCGGCCTTCGACCACGTGCTTTATCATCACATCAACGTCGGCGAGGATGCTGAAGCGTGCTTGGCCGACTCAAAACGTTTTCTCGATATCTATTACGGCGCCGACTACACACGCGAACGCCTAGAGGGCTGGCTGACCTACGGCCCGCCGCAGCGCTGCATCGACGACCTGAAGCGTTGGAAGGATGTGGGCTGCAAGCGCATCACCTTCCGGATTTCAACCATGGGCGACCCGATGGAACAAATGAAGCGGATTACCGAGGCGGTGCTGCCTTACGTCTAGCCTACCGGGCAGCCACAGCCGCCCGATCATTAGCCCGATCGTTCCAGCCGTCGCACCGCGCACGCCGACCTAGCCGACCCACATGACAGCAGGCCCGCAACAGCACAATCCAACGACGGCCGCACGGTCAGTAGGCGGCATGATGGCAACCGATCAGCTTCGCGCCATTGCCCAACACTGGCCGTTGGCGCGCATGATGCGGGAAGCGGCGGCCCTGCGCGATGCGGGTCATGGCGAGCTGGTCAGCTATTCCCGCAAAGTCTTTGTTCCGCTGACCAGGCTGTGCCGCGATGTCTGCCACTATTGTACGTTCGCTCGCTCGCCACAGTTGGGAGAGCCGGCATATTTGTCGGTGTCCGATGTGTTGGAGATTGCCGCGGCCGGGAAGCGTGCCGGCTGTCGGGAGGTGCTGTTCACGCTCGGTGACAAGCCAGAGCTGCGCTATCGCGCGGCGCGGGCGTGGCTACACCGTCAGGGCTTCGCATCCACCATCGATTACCTGGCGCACGTCGCGGATCAAGTGTTCCGTGAGACCGGCCTGTTCCCGCACGTCAATCCCGGCGTGATGACGGCCGGCAACATCGCCCAATTGCGCAAAGTCGCCGTCAGCCAAGGCCTGATGCTCGAAACCAGCACGGCGCGCCTGTCGCAGCGCGGAGGTCCGCATTTTGGCTCGCCGGACAAGGACCCCGCCCAGCGATTGGCGACACTCCGGATGGCCGGCGAAGCGCGCGTGCCGTTCACGACCGGGATCTTGGTCGGCATCGGCGAAACCCGGGCGGAGCGGCTCGATGCGCTGCTGACGTTGCGCGACCTTCACCGGCGTTACGGCCATGTTCAGGAAATCATCATCCAGAATTTCCGGGCCAAGCCGGGCACCCGGATGGCGCAATCGCCCGACGCGTCGTTCGACGAGCTTAGGTGGACAATCGCGCTCGCGCGGTTGGTGTTCGGTCCTGACATGCACATTCAGGCTCCGCCCAATTTGTCGTTCGCGCGGTTTTCCGAGCTGATCGGGGCCGGGCTCGACGACTGGGGCGGGGTGTCGCCAGTGACACCCGACCACGTCAATCCGGAGGCGGCTTGGCCACAAATCAAGGCGCTAGAGCTGGCGGCTTGGAACCACGGCAAGGTGTTGGTTGAGCGGCTGGCGAGCTATCCGGAGTATGTGGCGGCTCCGCGCGTCGCGGCGTGGCACGATGCCCGTTTCGTTGCGCCGTTGTTGCGGGCGACGGACGGATCCGGACTGGCACGAACGGACCGCTGGGTTGCCGGTACCGGGATTGCGATCGCTGATCCGACCCCGGCTGTCAACGGCCCGCGGTCTGCGCCGGCGCCGTGGCGGGGCGAACAGGTGCAACGTTGGCTTGATCGTGCGGCGGCCGGCCAGCGGCTTGATGTCGGCCAAATCGCGACGTTGTTTGCCGCGCGCGGCGCAACCGTTGACAGCATCGTGACCGCGGCCGACGAGCTGCGGCGCGCCGTCAATGGCGATCGTGTGACCTACGTCGTCAATCGAAATATCAACTACACCAACATTTGCCGTTATAACTGTCGGTTCTGCGCGTTCTCCAAGGGCACGCAAAAGGCATTGCGGGGGCGGCCCTATGATCTCGATCTCGCCGAGATCGTGCGACGGGCGCGCGAAACGTGGGCGCGCGGCGGCACCGAGGTGTGTCTGCAGGGCGGCATTCATCCCCAGTACACCGGCGACACCTATCTGGCCATTTGCCGGGCGGTCAAAGCGGCCGTGCCGGAGATCCACGTCCATGCCTTTTCACCGTTGGAGGTGGCCCAAGGCGCGGCGACGCTCAACTGGCCGGTGGCGGAGTTTTTGTCGGCGCTGAAGACGGCCGGGCTCAACTCGCTGCCGGGAACGGCGGCCGAAATTCTCGATGATGAGGTCCGTGCCGCGCTGTGTCCGGACAAGCTGTCGACCAGCCTTTGGCTGTCGGTGGTCGCTTCGGCCCATCGCCTCGGCCTCAAGACCACCGCCACCATCATGTTCGGTCACGTCGATGGTCCGCACGATTGGGCGCGCCACCTGTTGGCGATCCGCGATCTGCAAGCGGAAACCGGCGGCTTTACCGAGCTGGTGCCGCTCCCGTTCGTTCACATGGAGGCGCCGATTTATTGCAAGGGATTGGCTCGCAAGGGTCCGACCTGGCGGGAAACCGTGTTGATGCACGCCGTGGCGCGGCTGGTGCTGCACCCGGTGATCGGTAACATCCAGGCCTCGTGGGTCAAGCTGGGGTCTGCCGGCGCTGCCCGCTTGCTCGGCGCGGGCGTCAACGATCTCGGCGGCACCTTGATGAACGAAAGCATTTCGCGGGCGGCTGGCACCACGCACGGCCAAGAATTGTCACCGCGTGAGCTGGAGCAGTTGATCCGGGCCGAACGGCGCGAGCCGGTGCAGCGAACCACGGCGTATGGTCAGCCGCCGGCCCGCCAGACGGCCCGCTCCCACGCCGCAGCTCAATTGGCCCCCAGCTACGAGCCGGCGCCGCGGCCGCATGGTGCTGCACGGTTGGCCGGCGATCGTGTTGCCGCAGCCGGGCAAGGATCAACCGCGTTGGCCCACGGCCCGATGCGCGCGGCGTTGGATGGGAGGTATCGGGAAGGACTGGGTGATGCTCAACGATAAGATCATTGCCGTGCTCGGCGGCACCGGCGCGGAAGGCTCCGGCTTGGCGTTGCGCTGGGCACACGCGGGCCTGTCGGTCGTCATCGGCTCCCGCGATCGGGCCAGGGCGGCTGAAACGGCCGCGCAGCTCAACACCCAGCTTGGACGCGAAGCCCTGGACGGGGACGATAATGAGCGGGCGGCCGAGCGGGCCGACATCGTGGTGTTGGCCGTCCCGTTCGCGGCGCAACAGGCGACCGCGGTGCCGCTGAGGACCGCACTCGCCGGTAAGGTTTTGATCGACGTCACGGTGCCGTTGAAGCCGCCCAGGGTCGACCGGGTCGAGCTTCCCAATGGGCGTTCAGCCGTTGCCCAGCTGGCCGAGTTGCTGGATCCAACCACCCAGGTGGTGGCCGCATTTCAGAATGTCGGTGCCCATCATTTGAAGGATTTGGATCATCGGATCGCCTGCGATGTGCTGGTGTGCGCCGATCTGAAGGCCGCGCGTGATGTCGGGATCGCGCTGGCGCAGGCGGCAGGGCTCAAGGGCATCCACGCCGGGCCGCTGGCCAATGCGGCGGCGGTCGAGGCGATGACGGCCGTGCTGATCGCCATCAACCAAGCCTACAAGGTCAGGGCCTCGGGCCTGTCGATCACCGGATTGGCGGGGGCAACGCAGCGGGGGTCGGGCTGATGCATGCCGTGGTGATCCCCTACCGCGGCCCGGACGGCGCGAAACAACGGCTGGCGAGCGCCCTGTCGCCGCTGGCCCGACGCACCGTCTCGGCCGCCATGCTTCGCCATGTCTACGGCGTCGCGATCGGGACGGTGGGTGCGGAACATGTCCTGGTGGCGTGCTCGAGCGCCGCGGCGATCTGTGACATCTGCGCCAGCGGTAGCCAAATCCTGGAGGCGCGGTTAATCGGATTGAACGGGGCGCTGGATGCGGCCTGTGGCCGGCTGTGGTCATCGGGCTATCTTACGGCAACGATCATCGCCGCCGATCTGCCACTGTTGCGTGCAGCAGATTTGGCTGAAATGCTGCCCGGCGACGATCGATCCATCAAAATTGCTCCGGATCATGCCGGTCGGGGGACCAACGGGCTGACGGTTCCGCTGCGTTCGCGACCGCGCTTTCAATTCGGTGCAAACAGCTTTGCCAAGCACTGTGCCGCCACCAGCCGCATGGGACTCAAAGCGATGGTCGTGCGCCGGGACGGTCTTGCCAACGATGTCGATGTGGAGGCCGACCTGGCCTGGATCGGCAGCACGGGAACGGCCGATGAGCTTGAGCTGAGCCGAAGCTTGACGCGGTGATGGGGGATCAGATGATGGTCGCTGGGGCGCTGGCAGGACTTAGGGTGTTGGATCTGACGTCGGTGGTGTTTGGCCCGCTCGCCACTCAGATGCTGGGCGATCAGGGCGCCGACGTAATCAAGATCGAGGCGCCGGACGGCGATACCACGCGTTATACGGGGCCGGCGCGCTCGCCCGGCATGGCAGCCCTGTTTCTCGGACTCAATCGCAACAAACGGTCCTTGGTTCTCGATCTCAAGCAGCCGGCCGCCAAGCGCGCGATGTGGCGGCTGATCGATGGTGCCGACGTGCTGGTCCACTCGATCCGGCCGCAAAAGGTCGCCAAGCTGGGATTTGCCCCCGAGGCGGTCTTGAGCCGGCGACCGCAGCTGATCTATGCCGCGTTGACGGGTTACGGCAGCGATGGGCCTTTGAGCGGGCAACCGGCTTACGATGATGTGATCCAGGGGCAATCCGGCATGGCGGCGCTGATCGGCGACATCGTGGGCGAGCCGCGCTACGCGCCGATGATCATCGGCGACAAGACCTGCGGACTGGTGGCGGCGCAAGCGATCACCGCCGCGCTGCTTGCCCGCGAGCGCACGGGGCAAGGTCAATACGTCGAAGTGCCGATGCTGGAGACCATGGTCGCCTTCACGCTGGCCGAACACCTTTATGGTCACACCTTCAAACCGCCGAAGCAGCCGATCGGCTACGCTCGGGTGCTGGCGCCGTGGCGCCGCCCCTACAAGACCAGCGACGGCTACATCTCGATGCTGGTCTATACCGACGCACAATGGCGCCGCTTCTGGCAGTTGGTGGATCGCGCCGAGCTGAGCGATGACCCCCGGTTCTCGACGATGGCGGCCCGGGCCGACAATATCGCTGAAGTCTACCGCATCGCCGGGGCTCATATGCTGGAGCGTTCAACCGAGGAATGGCTCAAGGTGCTCGAAGGGTTGGAGATTCCCTGCGCGCGGGTGCGTGGCTTGGAGGATCTGCTGCAGGAGGATCACTTGCATGCCGTAGGGTTTTTCCACGACATGGCGCACCCGACCGAGGGCGACCTCCTGATGCCGGGGCCGGCAGTGCAATTCTCAGTCACCCCTGCGGCCATCGTCCGCCATCAGCCGAAGCTGGGGGAGCACTCCGTGGAAATCTTACGCGAGATCGGTGTAAGCCCGGGCGAGATCGAGCACATGTTGCAAAACGGGGCGACAATTGGCGGTCGAGGACCCGAAAGCTGAGAAAGGATGTGTCATGCGCACCGTCGGCATAGGGCTTTATTGGAACGACTTGACCGTTGGCGAGCGCTTCCGGACCCTCAACCGCACCGTCACCGATGCCGATATCGTGCAATTCATCGGCGTCACCGGTATGGTTGAAACGTTGTTTACCGATCTGTCGTTCTCGGCCGATCACGGCGTCTTGCGAGGCCGCGTGGCGCCGGCGGCGCTGACCTACACAATGATCGAAGGACTGCTGTGTCAGGCGACGATGCAGACCACCGGATTGGCGCTGCTTGAGGTCGAAAAGAAGGTCCTGGCGCCTGTGTTTGCCGGCGACACGGTTCACGCGGAAGTGCAGATCACCGCGGTTCGACCAACGTCAAAGGGCAACCGCGGGATCGTAACATCGATCAATACTGTCAAGAACCATAAGGGTGAGACGGTGATGGAATATCGCGCCGTGCGGATGATGGCGGGGCGGGAGGACGCGCACCGGTCGTGACCGGTTCAGGCGGTCAGCGTTCTTCCCAGTCACACGAACGTGAAATCTCTTGCTTTGAATCAACCCAAATCATCGGGTGTTCTAGCCGTGGCGAAACCATATCATGACTGTCAAGTGGAGGAGATTGATGAGCAACAAAATCGCGACAGCCGCAATCATCGCAGGCGCCGTTGCCATGGCGACGGCCGGTGTGGCCAGCCAAGCCAACGCGGCCAAGGGCGACAAGTGCTACGGCATTTCGCTCGCCGGCAAGAATGACTGCAAAGCCGGAGCGGGCACCACCTGCGCTGGGACCTCGACGGTGGACTACCAGGGCAACGCCTGGACCATCGTTCCCGCCGGCACGTGTGAGAAGCTTGCGTGGGATAAGATCCTTCCTGGTGGGCGCAAGGGCAGCCTGGAGGAGCTGAAGCGCGATCTGCCAAAGACCTAACTGGCCGTGGTTTGGCTCTGAAGCGATCGCGCCCAGGCGGGCTCTGAGCCCGCCTGTTTGTCACCGGCGAACGCGACGGGTATTGGAGATGACGATGGACGGTGGCTGTTCGGCTACCGAACTGCGACTGCCCCTGAGCGCGGGCGTCGGGCTCAAGGCCCAGCATTATGACATCGTGCTCGACCAACGCCCGAAACTCGGCTGGTTTGAGGTTCATCCTGAGAACTACATGGGTGCCGGTGGGCCTCCCCATCATTATTTGACGCGGATCCGTGAGCGCTATCCGCTGTCGCTGCACGGGGTCGGTTTATCGATCGGCGGGGCGCGTGCCTTGGACATCGCCCACCTTGACCGGCTGAAGGCGTTGATCGATCGCTACCAGCCGGAACAATTCTCCGAGCATCTCGCCTGGTCGACGCACGAGGTTGGCTACCTCAGCGACCTGCTTCCCCTGCCCTACACCGACGAGACCCTCGCTACGGTGTGCCGTCACATCGACCAGGCGCAGCAGCATCTCGGCCGGCACCTGCTGTTGGAAAATCCCTCGGTGTATGTGGCGTTCGAGGCCAGCAGTCATGATGAGATCGGGTTCTTGAACGAGGTGGTCAAACGGACCGGATGCGGATTGCTGCTGGACGTGAACAATGTCTATGTTTCGTCCACCAATCTGGCGCGCGACCCCGAAGCCTACATCGACGCTTTCCCGATGCAGCATGTGGGCGAAATCCACCTGGCCGGGCATGCCGAAGACAGCGATGCCGCCGGCGATCGGCTGTTGATCGACAGCCATGACCGCTGCGTCATCGACCCGGTCTGGGAGCTTTATCGCCGCGCCGTGGTGCGCGGCGGTCCGAGGCCGACGTTGATCGAATGGGACGACGACATTCCGGAATGGGACGACCTCTACGCTGAAGCGCAGCGGGCGGAGCGAATCATGCAGGGCGTGAGCGCCTGCGATGCCGAGGGGGACGGGCGCGATGCCGAGACCATGGCATGAGATCCAGTCGGCATTGCTCGCGGCGCTGCGGGACCCGAGGCTTCCCTATCCTGATACCCTGGTGGCCGGCGCTGGCGGTGCGAAGGCGGCCCGCTTCAATGTCTATCGCAACAACAGTGCCGTCAGCCTGACTGATGCGCTGGCCGCCAACTTCCCGGTGACACAGGCGCTGGTGGGTGAACTGTTTTTCGCGCAGATGGCGAGAAGTTACATGGCCGAGCATCCGCCGCCGACGCCGGTGCTGTTGGACTATGGCGCGACGTTTGCCGATTTCATCGCCGGCTTCACACCTGCACAGAACGTGCCGTTCCTGCCGGACGTGGCCCGGCTCGAGCGGTTTTATTGCGAGGCTTTCAATGCCGCTGACGCGACGGCATTGACCGCCGATCGGCTCAGCGATATTCCGCAGGAGGATCTGTGCCGCCTGCGCTTGCACGTGCATCCGTCGGCGCGGTTGTTGTCGAGCGATTGGCCGATCTTCTCGATTTGGCAGGCGCATCAAACCAGTGTCGATCCGGCCGATGCCCTGGCCGCGCTCGATTGGCACGGCGAGGCCGGCGCGTTGGTTCGCCCCGATCTCACGGTTCAAGCGCACCTGTTAGCGCCCGTCGCCTTCGACTTCCTGTCCAATCTTAAAGCGGGATATTCGCTGGAAGCGGCGATCGAAGCGGGCGGCGCCGATGTGGCGGGCGACCTGGCCGGACTGCTCAGTTTCGTGTTTGCTGCAGGATTCATCGTGGGTGTCGGTTCCGGACCAGGGGCCGCGGCCGATGAGGTGGCACGACAAGCAACGGGGGTGGGCAGATGAGCGTGATCGACGGGCTGTGCGACTTGCACGACGGTTTTTTCCGGTGGCTGAACAAGGCGACCGATGGCTGGTTCGTCGGATTGGCGGCGCGGTTCGTGTTCGCCGGTGTGCTGATGGTGTATTTTCTCAATTCCGCCAGCACGAAGGTGGGCTCCGGCTTTCCCGACATGTTTATCGCGCAGGCCGGTGCCTACGCCCAGATCCTGCCTCCGATCGCCGAGGAATATGGTTACGATGCCTCCGCCATTCCGTTCTTTCCATACGGTCTCATCGTCTATGCGGGAACCTATGCGGAGTTTCTGCTGCCGGTGCTGATCGTCATTGGTCTTTTCACCCGAGTGGCGAGCCTGGGGATGATCATCTTCATCGCCGTCATGACCTATATCGACATCTATTTTCATGATGCCGACGCCAAGGCGATCGGCGCGCTGTTCGATCGTATCCCCGATAGCCCGATCGCCGATCAGCGGCTGCTGTGGAGCTTCTTGCTGCTCGTGTTGGTGTTGCGCGGGCCCGGCTTGATCTCGCTCGATGCTGTGCTGGGGCGCTTGTTTCGGACACCGAAGTGGGCTGATTGATCAACCGCAAAAGTCTTATCCGATGTGACGCCGGCGGGTGACCGATGACGGTCGGCGGGGTATCGTCGATGTCACGTTACAGCGTTTTAGAGCGGGCCGGCATAGCGATTCCGCCTAGGGCGGAAATGATGTAGCGCGCACAAGAGGCGGATCTGACATGGACTATACCGATATCCTCTATAATGAGCGGGAGGGCGTGGCCCGCATCACGATCAACCGCGAAAAGGTGATGAACGCGTTTCGGGCCAACACCTGCGAGGAGTTGATCCACGCCTTCCAGCGCGCCGGCTGGAATGATGATGTCGGTGTGATCGTGCTGACGGGCGCCGGCGATCGTGCGTTTTCAACGGGCGGCGATCAGTCGTCCCATCAAGACGACGCGGGCGGCAGCGGCTACGGCGGTCGTGGCGCTATCGGATTGCCGATCGAGGACGTGCAGTCGTTGATCCGCGATGTGCCGAAGCCTGTGATCGCGCGAGTCAACGGCTATGCGATTGGCGGCGGTAACGTGTTGGTCACGGTGTGTGATCTGGCGATCGCTTCGGACAAGGCGATATTCGGCCAGGTTGGACCGCGGGTCGGCTCGGTCGATCCGGGTTGGGGAACCGCTTATCTTGCGCGCATCGTCGGTGAGAAAAAGGCGCGCGAAATCTGGTACCTGTGCCGGCGCTACTCGGCCAGCGAGGCACTGGCGATGGGCCTGGTCAACGCCGTGGTCGCGCATGAGGCGCTCGACCGGGAAGTGGATGCGTGGTGCCGCGAAATTCTGGACCTCAGCCCGACGGCGCTGGCGCTGGCCAAGCGTTCGTTTAACCTGGACACGGAGAATATCCGGGCGATCGGCGCCATCGGATTTGAGGCGTTGCGGCTGTTTTACGGAACCGATGAAGCCAGGGAAGGCGTGCGCGCCTTCAAGCAGAAGCGCAAACCGAGGTTCCGGCCCGAGCCTTCTTAGAGCATGATCACTTTAGATGGAAGCATAACCTGAGTTTGCGAAGTAGTTTGCGAGCTCGTCGCGGGTGAATTGGCTCAGCAAATCGCCGATCCGGTGCCAAAGGTCGTCGACTGTGCGTTCGCGCGCCTTGCCGATCAGATGCTTGAGCTTTGAAAAAACTTGCTCGATCGGATTGAGATCCGGCGAGTAAGGCGGCAGGAACAGGCGATGAGCACGTGCATTCTTGATGGCGCGGCGGACGGCCTTGCCTTTGTGCGAGCCGAGATTGTCCATGATGACGATGTCGCCAGGTGATAGCGTCGGCACCAGGAACTGCTCGACATAGGCCAGGAAACTGATGCCGTTGATCGGACCATCGAGCACGCAGGGTGCATCGATCCTGTCGATCCGCAGAGCAGCAAGGAATGTCAGTGTGCGCCAGCGTCCGTGAGGGACCTTGTCGATCAGGCGTTGGCCGCGCGGCGCCCAGCCTCTGAGCGGCGCCATGTTCGTTTTCGTCCAGGTCTCGTCAAGGAAAACCAGCCGGTGCGGGTCGATGTGCGCTTGATATTTGATCCAGCGTGCCCGTCGACGTGCGACGTCAGGCCGGTCTCGTTCGGCTGCGACCACGGTTTTTTTTATGGCTCAAGCCTTCGCGATGGACGAAATTCCAGACCGCACCATAGCTCACGATGATGCCGCGTTCGGCAAGTTCAGATTGCAGGCCACGCAGAGAAACATCTGTCTCAGCGTTGATGCGATCGAGCAACCAATCGCGTTCAGCTGCCAGCGCGAATGGACGGTGCCCGCCCATCCGCCGCGCAGAAACGCTGCCCGTCGCACGGAAGCGTTGCGACCACTTGACAACCGCTGAAACGCTGACACCGAAGCGATCGGCCACGGCGCGGCAGCTCAACCCTGAATTCAAGGCATCAATCACACGTTCGCGCAGATCATCGGAATAAGGTCGTGCCATGCATGCCGGCCTCCACCTCCGGCATGCAGTGTGAATCATATTCGCACGCCCTTGGGAATCCCCCGCGAAGATTCCAACAAGAATGATAATGCTCTAGATCATCGCGCCTTTAATCGGGATGGTTCCGATTCCGATTAAAGGCAGGTTGCTCTAGCGCCGCTCGACCTCGGCATCGAGTTCGCTCAGCGCACCGTCGACGATTGCTTTGATCACCCGCAACGGAGGCATCGTCGGCGCCCACCCTTCAAGGCCCACGTCGCTGAACAGCCAACCGCCGGTGTTGCCCGATCCCCGCATCGCGCTCCCCCCGGCTTAACGCAAAGATGGACTCACAATCCAGCCGGGTGGGGAGCGGGATGGCTCCAGCTGATGCTGAGACGCGCTACATCGACGGCGCGTCGACGGCGTGGGCGACCCGCCGATGCCGTCACCCCATGAAGCCGAGCGCGCCGGCGGCATCTGGCTTGCTGCGGCTGATGTCGGCCAACAGGGCCTCCAGATCATCGGGCATGTCTAAGATGCCGAGCATCTCGGCCTGCTTGCGGGCCTTGGCGAAGTCGCCGGGCGCTAGGTTGGCGAAAGCAACGCCGTTGGGCGGCGGCTCGGTGATCCCGAAAAACACGCGCCACGCCCGCTCCAGACCGCGCCGATTGAGGTGGTTGAAGCCAACCGAAAAGGTGAAGCGACGCAAAGAAGCCTGGTCGACGCGATCCATCAGGTTGGTGGTGAAACAGACCGGCAGCGGATGGTCCTCCATCCATGTCAACATCTCGTTGACCTGCGTGACCTCCCACGAATGGTGGGCGCCGCGGCGGTCCAGTAGCAGGCTGTCCGCTTCATCGAAGACCAGGAACGTGCCGTTCTCGCGCGCCTCCTCAAAGGCCTCGGCGATGTTGCGCTCCGACTGGCCGACGTACATGCCCAAGATGTCCGAGGCCCTGATGTGGGTGATCTGCAGGCCCAGGCGGCCGGCCAGGTAGCGTGCAAATGCCGACTTGCCGGTGCCAGGCGGTCCGAACAGGCACAGCGAGAAGGCGCGCGCGTTGCCGCCGACCAATTGGTCGGCGAGCGCGATCAGGTCCCTGTCGGCGACGGTCAGCCCCGGGTCGAAGGACGGAATGGTGACGATCCGGCGCGCGCCCAATCCGGTGACAGCGCGCATGATCCCGCGTGCCGCCCGCTCCACCGTCGCCGCGCCGCCGCCTGCAAACCGCGCGGCCCGGATCGCGTTCTCGATGATCGCCGGCGTGGCATCCAAATGCTCGGCGAGGCGGCCGAGCTCACCTTCGTCGATCTCGACGCCATACCGCTTCAGCAATTGCGCGATGATGCGACGCCGCTGCGCCGCCGGCGGGCGCTTGAGCTCGATCGCCAAGGTCATGCGCCGCAGAACAGCCGGGTCGATGCTACCCAGCTCGTTGCAGGTCCAAATCACCGGGATCGGATTGGTCTCCAAAAGTCGGTTGAAGTAGACCTTCGATCCACCGCGCCGGATCAGTTGAAGCGCCACGTCCTCCATCTCGTCGAACAGCAGTGCGGTCGACGTGTCTCCCGCCAGCAGCCGCAACGAAAACACCAGGTCGGTGAGCCTGCTGCGGCGGTTTTGTTCGCTGCTGTGCTGGCCTTCCTCGCCGGCCGCATAAAGTGTCAGACCAGCTGCCCGCGCTGCGACCTTGGATAGCTCGGTCTTGCCCGACCCCGGCGGACCATAAAGCAGGATATTGATGCCGGCCGCCCGCTCGCGCGTGCCCCCCTGCAGCACCGATATAATGAGATCGCGGTCGGTGGTGACGTGCTCGTAATCGTCCGGGCCGACGCCGGAGGTGGTGAGTGGTACCCCCAGCAAGGCCTCACGCATGGCGGTAAAGTCGGCATAGGTGCGATCGAGGCAGAGATTGATCCGGAACGGAACCGCATACCGGGCGCCGTGGCCGCCGATGTAGTCGCCATCGTCGATCTGCACCAGACCGGCACCGATCAAATCGCCGGCCGGCGCCAGGCAGTCCTCGACCACGTGTGCGGACTCTCCCACCAAAAGCCCGATGGCGCGCGACATCGGATTAGCTGCCTCTTGCACCGTGTTGGCGAAGTACTGAACCAGCTCGTAGCGCGCGCAGCAGGCGATGAGGCCGACAATGCGCAAAGCCGCATCGGGGTTCGCGATATTTAATACCCGGATCATCCGCTCGATATTGGATGCCAGCGGTTCAGGCCGGTCGACTTGCCCGGCAATCGTATCCAGCGACTGGATCAGCGCCTTGCTCGAGCGGGCGAAGGCTCTTTCATACTCGGCCATCTTGATGCCCGAGCCATAGGGCTGATCGTGGAAACGGGCCAGGGCGGACGGAAACGGAATGCCGAAGAAATCAGCGCGCTCAAATAGCCAGTACGTGATCTGCCGCGCCGAGCGCGCCGGCAACTCGCCGCGCGATAGGACGCGAGCGGCGTAGCGTGCAACAAGGCCACGCTCAATATCGGCCTCAGTCATCACCGACCCACTCTGCAGTAGCCACGCGCCAAAACTTGTTCACCACCCGGATTATCCGATGTGGCAGCCGTTGGGTACCGGTTCCAGTCATCGATCGTGAGCTAAGCACGGCCTGCAGAGCCTGTCGACAGAGGGGCTGCGGCAGCGAACGCCTGATCGTTTGAGATCGGCGTGCCCAAGGGGATCGGGCTCGTCAGTCGACGATTGCAGCCGGTCGCGCTCGGGCGACGGGAGCCACTAGATCATCGCGCCTTAAATCGGAACCGCAACGCCGATTCCAATTGCGCCGGTTCCGATTTAAGGCAGGTTGCTCTAGCCAGTGGTGCAGCAAGCGGTGCGAAAAACGGGGAGTGACCATGCCGTGACCCGCGAGCTTGGCGAATGCGTGCGGCACCGGCTGGATCGTGAGCGCGTTGCGGTGTGCGCTGGAACCAATCCGCGTCCTCCGCCGGCCTGCCACAACATGGTGCCGGTGGGTGGCCAGGTGAGGCGGCGGGCCGGCACAGCTGTCCGCCTCAGGCGGAGCTGATCTCGCGCGGCTTGGCGTTGCGCAAGGTGACATAGAGGGCGCCTTCGCCGCCGTGGCGCGTGTGAGCAGGCGCGTAGTTGAGGACCAGGGCGCTCAACCCGGGTTCGGCCAACCATCGCGGCAAATTCCGCCGCAGCACGCCGCGCGGTCGCGGCGCCAGATGCAGTTCTGCCTGGGCGGGGGCATCGTTGGGGCCGCCCTTGCCGGTTATCACCAGCACCATGCGATGGCCGGCGGCATGGCAGCGATGAATAAACCCCACCAATGCCGCATGCGCCTCCGCTTGGGTCAGGCCATGAAGATCAAGGCGCGCCTCGATTCGATCGTGTCCCTTGGCGAGGCGCCGCATTTTGCGCCGCGCCAAACGCGCCGGGTTGGTGGGCTGCCCGGTCGATGGTTGTCTAGGCTGGGCGGGTTGGTGTTGCTGGCTCGCGGGCGGCGGCGGCGAGGCTAGTGATCCGGCTCGCTGGTTCGCCGCGGGTGGCTCTTGGCGAGGTGGGGTCGGCGTGGATGATGCTTCATGTTTGACCGGAACGCGTCGGTGCTGTTCGCGCCACGGCTGTACATCGCGGGTTGCATGTCGCCACAATGCCTCGTCGTCCTTGGAGAGTTGGCGGCGAGCCCTGCGCGGCGGTTTGTCGTCTGCGGCGGTCATTCTAGCAATGGGTCGACAGCTGTTCAGCGTCTTGCACGGCGCAAGCGTCGCACCAGCGCACAACCGAGCCTGCGAAGGACAATCGTCATTGATCCGTTCAAGTCGGACACGTGCACCTCTGAATTGCAGCATGGTCGGTTGGCGTTGGATGACAAATCACTGCCATTCCGCACGCTTTGCACTGGTCAATCACAGCATACAGTAAACCTGTGGTGCGGGCCCGGTCTGTTTGCTGGCCTTGACCACGAAAACTGAACCGCCGGGAACCAGCGTTGGATCATTTGCAACGCGGTACCAGCCTGTAAAACGTGGCCGGGTGGTTGATGGCGCCGGCGACACGACCGGCCTCTGGACCAGTGCCGACATACCAGTCCGCCCGGCCAGGCCCCTTGATGGCCGCCCCCACGTCTTGCGCGACCATAAGGCGATGCCGGGAGGCCGCGCCCGGACCGGTGCGCAACCGCGGCGCGCTCACGTAAATCGGTAACCCGAGCCCATGATAGCTCGGATCAACGGCCAAGCTGCGGCCTGGCGTGAGCGGGATGTCATCGGCACCCAGCGCATGCCCCGGCTCATCGGCCGTTCCCTGTGCGCGAAAGAACACGAAGGACCGGTTGTGCTGCATGAGCTGTGTTGCCCGCGCGCGATCGGCGCGCAGGTAGTCGATCAGCGCGGCCAGGGTGAGGCCGTGCGCGGAGAACCCGCCACGGGCCAGCAGAAGTCGACCGACTGAGGTGTAGGGATGTCCGTTGCTGCCGTCATAAGCTACGCGCATAAGTCTGCCGTCGGACATGCGAAGCGCAGCAGAACCTTGAATCTGAATGATGAAGGCGTCGACCGGATCTTCGACCCAAGCCAGCTCCAGCCCTCGACCGGCCAGTGCGCCGGCCTCGATATCGGCGCGAGTCGGATAGGGCTCCAGCCCGCGCGGGGTGCGGCGCATGTATGTGCGACCAGCGACCACGGGTGCCTGCGTTTGCGTCCGGCGAACCTCGACCAGATCATGCGGACGGCGATAAAGGGGTGCGGTAAACCGACGCGTTTTTTTCGTGGATGCCGCGAGCAACGGCTCGAAGTAACCCGTCAGCAGGCTGTCCGTCGGTTCAGCCAGGACCCGGTGAGGTACGAAGTAGTGTTCGAAAAAATACCGGGCTTCGGCCCGGCTGATGCGCCGCCGGCCGCGCTGGCGTGCTTGACGGTAAACGTCGAGCGCGATCGACGAGGGTGCCGCTACGCCCGCGCCGGCTTCACCGCCATCCAGCGCAGCATAGCGCGCTGCCGAGCGCAAAAACGCGCTGAAGGCGTGGGCATGGTCGTCGGTTTGCCAAAAGGGCAGCCGGGCAAACGCCACCGGCAGCAGCCGGGGCGGCTCTGGCGGCTCATGCGCGGCGTCGCCCTGCCGCCGGACACGCTCGTCGCTCACTTCAGGTCGCGGCTTGCGTCGCGACCAGCCGCCAATTCGGGTTCCTTGAGGTCGCGTCCCGCGCGAAGCTCCAGTAGTCGGTGACATCGGTAATGCGCTGGGGATCGCCCGAAATCACTTCGCCGTCGCGTCCGCGGGTGGCGGATATCAATTGGCTCTCGAACTTGACCGTGATGATCGCTTGATTGCCCTTGAGCTCGGCCTCGATGATGTCCGCCTTGTTGATGCCGACGAAGCTTTGGTCGATCACCTCTCCGCGCTTCTCGCGATCGGAGATCGCGCTTGAGAAGCCTTCCATCACGTCGCGGCTCAACAGGTCGCGCAGCACCTTGCGGTTGCCCTCGGCGAAGGCTGTGACGATCATCTCGTAGGCCTGTTTGGCGCCGACCAGAAAGTGCTCCGGGTCGAACGTCGGCTCGGCATGCAGGATCGCCAGAAGGCCGCGCTCGACGGTGGGGTCGGCGGCAAACGTCTTCACTCGTTCCTCGGCCTGTGCGATCGCTACCTGGTCGGGCGGCGCCGGCGGCGGTTGCCCTTCACCGCTACGTTGCGGCAAGGTCACCACCTTCTCGCGTGTAGCCGCGGCGCGGTTTCGCTCTTGCTCGGCGCGGATCTTTTGGTCGATACGGGCTTCGTCGTCGCCCGTTCGTTGACCGAGTACGCTCCTCAGCTTCCAGATCGCGACTACAGCAACGAGTATCGCAATCAACGTGATCAGATCGATCTGGCTGTCCATTGGGGCGCTTTCTCGCAGGAGAACGTATTCTATCCTATGTATGGTCTTGAACCAGCGTTAGCCAGCCCTGAGATTTCCCAGATCTGCCATGATAGCTGAAATAACGATCCAGAGCTTGCCAGCAATCTAGGCGCTTGCGTGGCGCTCGCCAACACAAATGGCCATAAATGGCTTACGCCCACAAGATCAGCGCGCAAAGTCTTATTTTCGAGGGCGCCTCATGATCCTGCGCTTCGGCCTCATACTGGTGTTTGTCGCCTTCCCGCTGCTGGAGCTGGCGCTGTTGATCGCGCTCGGCCAGCACATTGGATTTTGGTGGACAATGGCCATTCTGGTTGCCACGGCGATCATCGGCGGCTCGATCCTGCATGCGCAGGGATTTTCCGCCATGCAGCGGGTGATGGGCGAGATGCAAAAAGGCAGACCGCCGATCGAGCCGGTGGTCGACGGCATGTTCTTGATGTTTGCCGGCCTGCTGCTGCTCACGCCGGGGCTGATCACCGATGCGATCGGTGGCCTGCTGTTGGTGCCGCCCTTGCGACGGCACATTGCACGTTTTGCCTTGCTGCGACTGCTCGGCGTTGGCGACGTGGTGTTTGCGGGCCGATACGAGGAGTCGCAGCGCGGCGCCCGACCGCATGAGCCCCAGCGTGACGCCGACGGCAATATCGTCATCGATGGCGAATGGGAGCGGGTCGACGACAGCAAATCCCGCCGGCGCCCGCCAGACCCGTCCGATCATCTGCGCCCCAAGTGACCGTCGTCGACGATGATCGTCGATGGCGGCTCGCACAAACAAGGGGCTATTCGCGCATCCAGGTGGCGCCGATGACGCGTCCCAACTTGCCGGTCTGCAAAAACACGGCACACTTGTGACCGCCGGCCAACAAAGCATCTGCCGGCAGCTCGATCTCGAGCGGCTCGCCGGTCCACATTCCGATCGGCGTCAGCTCCCTCACCACATTGTGATAGGTTAAGGTTCTTCCGCGATTCTCGCCGCGGCCAATCGTGACGTCGACCTTTGGCTTGACCACGGCCAGCCACACCGTGCCGGAACGGAGCTTGCCCGGTTGATTGCGCGGCGCCGCCCCGACGCTGATCAGCGCCTTTTCACCGATGCGGACCGCAGCGACCTTGACGCCGCGGTCGGCAATCTCGCCCTTGGTGCGATCGACCGCCGTATTGACCTGCTGGCGGTTGCTGCCGACGGCGTTGGCCACGCCGTTGACGACCACCTGCGGTGTGTAGACGTTGCCGCTGCGCAACGCCTTGGCATAGGCGTGCTGCCGTTCGGCATGGCGCGGGCTCGCCAGCGTGTCCTTCCAGCCCAGGTAGTCCCAATAGTCGATCGGGAACGACAAGGCGACGACATGTGGACGGCTCGCATACTCGGCCAGCAGCGCATCGGCCGGCGGGCACGAGGAGCAGCCCTGGCTCGTGAACAACTCGATCAACGTGCCTGTTTCGAACGGTTGGGCGATAATCTGCCGGTTCGCCACCGGACGCGTTTCCACCGGAACCGCGCCACCGCGCGTCTCGCTGCGTTGGGCCCACGCCAACGACGAGAGGAGCATTACACAGATTAAGGTTGCCGGCGTTAGGTGGCCAAACCGCATGGGCGTGTTCCGATCAAGGCTCTCGCTGGACTGGTGTTAGGTTGTCGTCTCCAACATATCGTTACAGTCAGCATCAAGAGCCATTCACGAATGGGTGAGACCGGGCCTGCAGCGAACACGCTTTGGTGACAGCCAGCTTCTCGATCATTCGCGCCTTGCGCGGATGAGCCCTGCCGGGCCGCTCCGCTCCACCCCGCCCAGCCACCCAACCAAGCGTGTGATGGGGTACCGGCTGGGGTGCCGGCTGGGGTGCGGGCCGGAGAGCTGGCTGGTTTCAGCTGCCACTGAAATCAGCCCAGATGCCGTTCGGCCACACTTTCGCGGGGCCGAACAGTGGGCCGGTTTTAGGCGGCTTTAGCCAAATTGCGCAGGACGTACGACAGAATTCCGCCGTTGCGGTAATACTCGATCTCATCGAGCGTATCGATCCGGCAGATGATCGGCACGTCGTGGCGGGTGCCGTCCGAACGCGTGATCTCGGCGACCATGCGCTGGCGCGGCTGAACATCGCCTAAGCCACCAATTGAAACACGTTCATCTCCCTTCAGACCGAGCGACATCCAACTTGTCCCCTCATCGGCGAAGACGAACGGGGCCACGCCCATGCCGACCAGGTTTGAACGGTGAATGCGCTCGAACGATTGCGCGATGACAGCGCGCACCCCGAGCAGCATGGTGCCCTTGGCGGCCCAATCGCGCGACGAACCGTTGCCGTATTCGATTCCTGCGAACACCACCAGCGGCACGCCTTCTTGCTTGTAGCGCATCGCGGCTTCAAAGATCGACACTATCTCGCCGGAGGGATAGTGGGTGGTGAGGCCCCCCTCCTTGGGGTTGCCGCCATCGTCCTTATTCATCGCATTTTTGATGCGGATGTTGGCGAAGGTGCCGCGCACCATGACGTCGTGATTGCCCCGCCGCGTGCCATACTGATTGAAGTCGGCCGGACGAACCTGACGCTCGAGCAAATAGGCGGCGGCCGGGGAATTGCGCGCTATGTTGCCGGCGGGTGAGATGTGATCGGTGGTGATCTTATCGCCGAGCAATGCCAGCACGCGGGCCTCATCAATGTCGGTGATCGGCTTGGGCGTCGGTGTGATGCCTTCAAAATAGGGCGGATTCTGAACATAGGTGGAGCCCGAGTTCCAGTTGTATGTCAGGCCGGTCGACGTGCGGATCTGTGCCCACTTCTCGTCGCCTTTGAACACATCCGCATACTTGGAGCGGAACATTTCACGTGAAATATTCTGGGCGATGAAGTCGGCGATCTGCTGGTTCGATGGCCAAATGTCGCGCAGGAACACGTCGTTGCCGGCTTGGTCTTGGCCGATCGGTTGACGCGTCAAGTCGATGTTGACGGTGCCGGCGAGCGCATAAGCCACCACCAAGGGGGGCGAGGCGAGGTAGTTGGCCTGAACGTCCGGGCTGACCCGACCTTCAAAGTTGCGGTTGCCGGAAAGGACCGCTGCCGCCACCAGGCCGTTGTCGTGGATCGCCTTGGATATCTCGGGCTGCAGCGGGCCAGAGTTGCCGATGCAGGTGGTGCATCCGAACGCAACCAGATTGTAGCCCAGCTGGTCGAGGTAGGGCTGCAATCCGGATTTCTCCAAATAGGCGGCCACCACCTGGCTGCCTGGTGCCAGCGAGGTCTTGACCCATGGTTTCTTGTCGAGGCCCTTTGCGATGGCGTTGCGCGCCAGCAATCCGGCGCCGATCAGCACGCTCGGGTTGGACGTGTTTGTGCAACTCGTGATCGCCGCGATCACCACATCGCCATGGCCTAGGGTGAAGTCGCTGCCCTCGACGGTCACCCGTTTGTCGAGCTCGCCGGGTTTGCGGTATTCCTTGTCCATGGCCGTGGCAAAGCCGCCTGCGGCGTCTGCAAGGGCGATGCGGCCCTCGGGCCGCTTTGGACCGGCCATCGACGGTATGACCTCGGCCAAATCCAGGCTCAACGTGTCGGTGAACACCGGGTCCGGCGATTGGGCGGTGCGCATCAGGCCCTGCGCGTTGGCATAGGCTTCGACCAATGCGACCCGATCGTCATCGCGGCCGGACAACTTGAGATAGTTCAGCGTTTCGTTGTCGATCGGGAAAAACCCGCAGGTGGCCCCGTATTCGGGCGCCATGTTGCCGATGGTGGCGCGGTCTGCCAGCGCCAGCGAGTTAAGGCCCGGCCCATAGAATTCCACGAATTTACCGACAACGCCCTTCTTGCGCAGCATCTGGGTGACGGTCAGCACCAGGTCGGTGGCGGTGACGCCGTCGTTGAGCTTTCCGGTCAGCTTGAAACCGACCACCTGTGGGATCAGCATCGATTGCGGCTGTCCGAGCATCGCGGCCTCGGCCTCGATGCCGCCAACGCCCCAGCCCAGGACGGACAGGCCGTTGACCATGGTGGTGTGGCTGTCGGTGCCGACGACGGTGTCGGGATAGGCGACCGTGCTGCCGTCGGGCAGCGTTCCCGTCCATACCGTTTGCGACAGGTACTCCAAATTCACCTGATGGCAGATGCCGGTGCCGGGCGGTACGACGCGGAAGTTGGCGAACGCACCCTGGCCCCACTTGAGAAAGTTGTAGCGCTCCTGGTTACGCTCGTACTCCAGCTCGACGTTTTGGCGGAAGGCGTCTTCGGTGCCGAAGCGATCGATGATCACCGAGTGGTCGATCACCAGATCCACCGGAACCAGCGGGTTGATCTTCTTGGGATCGCCGCCGAGCGCCGTCATGCCGTCACGCATCGCGGCAAGATCGACCACCGCCGGCACGCCGGTGAAATCCTGCATCAGCACGCGGGCCGGACGAAACCCGATCTCCTTTTCTTCAGTCCCCTTGTTGTTCAGCCACGCGGCCATCGCCGCGATATCGGCCTTGGTGACCGTCCGGCCGTCTTCGAACCGAAGCAGGTTCTCCAACAGCACCTTCATCGCGTAGGGCAGCCGCGAAATGCCGGTGAGGCCGTTTTTTTCGGCCTCTGGCAGGGCGTAATAGACATAGGTCTTGCCGGCCACGGTCAGCGATTTGCGGCAGTTGTAGCTGTCGAGCGAAACGGGTTGGGCGGTCACGAGTCGGTCCTCCATGTCAGACGAAAGAGCCGCGCCGCCGGCGTGCCGGCGGGAGGGATCGGGTCAGGCCGGGACGGCGATGCGGCCAGCATGGCGCCCGACGCGCGCTGTTGTTTGCGCTAGCATCATTGTGGGCGAGGCCCGTATAGATCAGATCCTCGCGCCTCGGAACCAGTAAACCCTCAAACATCGGCTGTCACGCCCGCAGCACCACCCAAACCAGCTTGCCATACCCACATGCAATTGATCGTCGAGCACTTGAGCCTAGATCGTGGACAGCGGCGCGTCGTCGCCGACCTGTCATTTGAAGTCCGGGCCGGCGACGCGTTGGTCTTGATCGGACCCAATGGTGTCGGCAAGACGACGCTGTTGCGTGGGCTCGCCGGCTTGATCCGCCCGGCGGCGGGGACCATCCGACTGGACGCAGCCGAGCATGATGGCGACATCGGCGAATACGCTCACTTCGTCGGCCACCGCGATGGCGTCAATGGGCGACTGACGGCGATCGAAAACCTCCAATTCTGGGCCGATTACCTGGGTGATCATGCGGGCGCAGCGTCCGACGCGCTAGCGCAGGTCGGGTTGCGCGGACTGGCCCAAGCACCGGCCCGATGGCTGTCGGCCGGGCAGCGTCGACGGCTCGGATTGGCGCGGCTCCTGGTGGGCGATCGGCCGCTGTGGCTGTTGGATGAACCGTCCGTCTCGCTCGATGCTTTCGGCGTCGCCATGCTCCTGCAGCTGATCGACCAACACCGCCGATCCGGCGGGATCGTTGTGGTCGCCACCCACCATCGACTCGACCTTGCGGACGCCGACGCGTTGCAGCTCGGACCGTGCGCGCCGTCCGCTGCCGATGCGCCAGGGGCAACGGTTGAGCGGGATGGGCTCGCATGAAGCCCTGGCTCGCGTTGCTTGGCCGTGAATTGCGGCTGGCGATGCGCCAGGGCGGCGCCGTCGGGACCGCGCTTGGCTTCTATCTGATCGTGGTCGCGATGATGCCGCTTGGGCTGGGACCGGATCTGGCGCTGCTGGCACGGATTGCGCCGGGCATCCTGTGGATCGGCTTGCTGTTGTCGGCGCTGTTGTCGCTGCCGCGGCTCTACGAGGCTGATGACGAGGACGGCTCGATGGAGCTGCTCGCGTTAGGGCCGTTGCCGCTCGAAGCGGTCGCGGCCACTAAGGCGCTGGCGCATTGGATCGCGACCGGTATTCCGTTGAGTGCGATGGCGCCGGTGCTGGGCTTGATGATGAACCTGGAGCTGGTCGCCTACCCGCCGTTGGTTGTGACCTTGCTGGTGGGCACGCCGGCGGTCAGCTTTCTGGGCGGCATCGGAGCGGCTTTGACCGTGCGGGCGCGGCGCGGTGGCTTGTTGATCGCGCTGTTGGTGTTACCGCTTTATATTCCCACCCTGATTTTCGGTATGGTGACAATTGCCGCCATCACCACGCCGCCCGGTAGCTTTGCAGCGTCGCTGGCGATGTTGGGGGCGATCTCGTTGGCGGCCGTGGTGCTGGGACCGATGGCGGCGGCGATCGCGTTGCGCGCGCAATTGGGCGATTGACGCGGCCGCCGATGGCCTGTCGAACCGCGCAACCCGTCGCCGCGGCAACGCTGCGTTGACGTCCGTCAATGATTGGTGCGCGGGCCATGGACAGTTTGGCGACAACCTCTCGTGTCGATCGATTGACCCCTCGAAAGGACGTCACCATGAACGCCACCGAGATCCAAGAGCACGCCCGCAAGATGTGGGAAATCAGCGGTCCCCAGGCGGTCGCCGAAGCTGCACAGAAGGCGCGCGAGTTCGAAGCCAAGGGCGATGCCGAGCAGGCCGAGACGTGGCGCCGCATCGAGTCCGCATTGATGTTGCGCAAAGGTCCGCGTGAGGGATAACCGCAGGGTTCCGATCTTTGCAGATGAAGTCAAGGGAAGAAAAAAGGAACGGCGACGGCCCGGTTGGGTCGGGCCGTCGCTGACATTTGCGCTTTGTGTTACCAGGGCTTAAGTCTGGAAGCATGTCCACTCCATCGTCCACACCGTCACTGACCCAGCGGCTTGCCAATCCCACGCGGTTTATGGCGCTGTCGGGGGCGCTGTTGCCGTGGATGTGGGGAATGGCGATCGCGGTGTTGGGGGCCGGGGTTTGGATGGCCTTCTTCTCCGCACCGCCGGACTATCAGCAGGGCCACACCGTCAAGATCATGTTCGTCCACGTGCCGTCGGCGTGGCTGGCGATGGCCGTCTACCTGCTGATCGCGGCCTCCAG
Organism: Hyphomicrobiaceae bacterium; assembly: GCA_965223035.1. Lineage (GTDB taxonomy): Bacteria > Pseudomonadota > Alphaproteobacteria > Rhizobiales > Hyphomicrobiaceae > CAMDPA01. The sequence goes on from OZ244980.1 coordinate 5,980,970, forward strand.
CTTCGGGCTGTTGGTGTTCCGGCATCCCCTCGCCGATGTGTCGGCTAAATCCGCCGCGCCGATCGGCGCGGTGTTCACAATACTGGCCTTGATCACCGGAGCGCTGTGGGGCAAGCCGATGTGGGGCGCCTATTGGGTATGGGACGCGCGGCTGACCTCGGTGTTGATCCTGTTGTTCCTCTATCTCGGCTTGATCGCGCTGCGCGGCGCGCTGGAGGATGAAACCACGGCCGCGAAGCTGACCGCCGTGCTGGCACTGGTCGGCGTGGTGATCCTGCCGGTGATCAAGTTTTCCGTCGATTGGTGGAATACGCTGCACCAGCCGGCGAGCGTTCTGCGGCTTGGCGGCACAGCCATCCATTGGTCGATCCTGATGCCGCTATTGGTGATGGCCGCCGGGTTCACAGTGCTGTTCGTCGCCATGCATGTGAAGGCGATGCGCAACGAGATCTTGCGGCGGCGCATGAAAAGCCTGGTGCTGCAGCAGATCGAGCGACATGGTGCAGCGGTCACGGTGCCGGCCTGAAGCAGCGAGGCGAGGGCGAGGATGGATCTCGGTCCACATGCGGCGTACATCTGGGCGGCCTACGGCGCGGTGGCGGTCGCACTGTTGGCGCTGATCGGCTGGTTGGTGTTCGATGGTCGTCGCATTGCACGACAGCTGGCCAGCCTGGAAGCAGTCGGCATCAAGCGCCGATCGGCACGGCGTGAGGACATCGATGCTGCGTCGGGAGATCCAACATGAGCGGCAGCGGGTCGGATGCCGGGGAACCGGAGGCCGTCAACGGAGCCAAACCTTCGAGCGCCAGGCGGAGGTCATGGTTGGCCCTGACACCGCTGATCGGCTTCGTTTTGATGGCGCTGGTGTTCGCCTTGGCGCTGAAGACCGGTGATCCCAGCAAACTGCCCTCTGCATTGATCGGTAAACCGGCGCCGCCGATCCCGTTGCCGCCGATGGACGGTTTGCGCCGCGGGGGTGTCGCCGTGCCCGGCTTGACGCCGGCGGATTTCGGTCCCGGCGAGGTGCGGATCGTCAATTTTTTTGCGTCATGGTGCGCGCCTTGCGTGCAGGAGCATCCCCTGTTGATGGAGCTTCAACAGCGCTCAGGGGCGCGCATGTTGGGCGTCAACTACAAGGATCCTGCGCCGGGCGGCCGCCGCTTCCTCGGTCGGTACGGCAATCCCTATGCCGCCGTTGGCGTTGACGCGTCGGGACGGGCGGCGATCGAATGGGGTGTCTACGGTATGCCGGAGACGTTTGTCGTGGATGGGCAAGGCAACATCGTCATGAAGTGGGTGGGTCCACTGACGCGGGAGGTTGTCGAAAAGCGTATCCTGCCGCTGGTGCGGTCGCCATGAGGTGCCTCCCCTTGCGCGTGTCACAGTGAGCTGAAACCCTCCCGCTCCCCGCCCCGTTGCTCTACACTTTAAGAGCGATCATCGCGCCTTAAATCGGAACCGCAAAGCCGGTTCCGATTTAAGGCGGGTTGCTCTAGCACGCTTGTGTGAGTGGCCGAGTGGGCGAGCGAGCCGGCGCGGCCGATCCGCCTCACGCGGACATGCACTGGCACGTGCTACTGTTGCCGGGCAGTCAACAATGACTCGCTCAAGCTTTTCGGATCGGTGATCGGCGCCGAGCATCGGTTGCCAATGCAGATATAGGCGGCCGATCGGCCGGCGGCCGGTCCCTTGCCGGCCAGGCCCGGGGAAGCCGCGATCTCGGCCGGCGATCCTGCGGACACCTGCCAGACGGCGCCGGGCAGCGATAGGCCATTGAGGACCTGTGCCAGCTGCCGCGTTGGCGCGATCTCGCGGTCGCCGCCGATGACGATGTGCTGAGGGGATAGGAGATCGAACGCCGCCGCCAGCAAGCCGCAATGCTGGACCAGGTTGCGCTGCAGGTCGCTGGCGAACGCGTTGGGGATCGCTTCGGCGCGCTGCAGATACTGGTGGCGCCCGGTGATCATCGACAGCTGCACGAGGTTGGAGATCATCACGGTGTTGGCATTGGGGACTGCATCGTCGCCGGCCTGGCGCAGGCGGACGATGACATCGGCGGTATCGTCCGCCGTCATGTGGTAACCGCCAGCCTCGCTGCTCCAGTAATGTCGGTCGAGCGTCTCGACCCACTGGCAGGCCCAGTTCAGATACGAACCGCCGTTAGTCGCAGCGTGTAACCGCAGCGCGGCCCAGATCATGAAGGCGTAATCGGCTGCAGTGGCCGGCACCTTCGCCACGCCCGCGCGATGGGCATGTCGCAAGCGGCCGTCCACCTGCATGGCGCCGACCACGACGTCGAACGCGCGCTCGGCCAACGACAGCCAGCTCGAGTGCTCAAAGGCGCGTGCGGCGTTGGTGACGGCGGCGATGGTGAGCCCGTTCCAATCGGCCAGCACTTTGTCATCCCAGCCGGGACGTTGGCGCAATGCGCGCGCATCGAACAGCTTGGTCCGGAGGCTGGCGAGATGGTCCTCCTGCGCCGGCGTCAACATCTCCAATGCGTGGAGACGATTGAGGATGTTGTGTCCTTCGAAATTTCCAGCCTCGGTGACATCGTAGGCTTCGCAGAAGGTCGCTCCGTCGCGGGCGCCGAGCACGTCGATCACCTCGGCCTTGGACCAGAGATAGAACTTGCCCTCCTCGCCCTCGCTGTCAGCATCGAGCGATGCCGCGAAACCGCCGCCGGGCGCCACCATCTCGCGCTCGAGCCAACCGACCGTCTCGGCGACCCGACTGGCGAATAAGGGGTTCTTGGTCTCGCGCCAGGCTTCCGTCAACAGGTCCAGCAGCAGGGCGTTGTCATAGAGCATTTTCTCGAAGTGCGGCACGAGCCAGCGCTGGTCGACGGCGTAGCGGGCAAAGCCCCCGCCCAGGTGATCATAGATGCCGCCCTGACAGATGTGGGTGAGGGTGGTGACGACGGCGTCCCGCGCGGCCTTGTTGTCATGGCGGATGGCGCTGCGCCAGAGCAGCCAAAAGATGGTCCACTGCGGAAATTTCGGCGCGCCGCGTATTCCACCGTGCGTGTCGTCGAAGGCTTCGACCAGGCGGGTGACCAGGCCGCGTAGCAGATCATCGTCGATGCGCATGCGCAGGCCCGGCTCGGCGCTGTCAGCCAAGGCCCGTGCTAGGCCTTGGGCGTTCTGATGGACCTTGGCCGGCTCCTCCCGCCAGATGCGGGCGATCTCGGTCAACACGCGGGTGAAGGAGGGACGGCCGTGGCGATCCTGCGGCGGGAAGTAGGTGCCGCCCCAGAACGGTCGCGCCTCGGTGTCCAAAAACATGGTGAGCGGCCAGCCGCCGTGCTCGCCCAAGCGGTGCAGCGCGCCCATATAGATGGCATCGATGTCCGGCCGCTCCTCGCGATCGACTTTGATGTTGATGAAATGATCGTTCATGAGGGCGGCCACCTGGTCGTCCTCGAAGCTCTCGTGAGCCATCACATGGCACCAGTGGCAGGCGGCATAGCCCACCGATAACAGGATCGGCTTGTTGTCGGATTTGGCCGCGGCCAAGGCCGGCGCACCCCAGGGCCACCAGTGAACCGGATTGTCCTTGTGTTGGAGCAGATAAGGCGAGGTCTCCGCCCCAAGACGATTGCGACCGGTGGCATTCGGCATGGGATGCTCCCAGGTTGGCGACCGCTACGGCGAGACGGTATCACGGTTATGATCGCGACAGCAGGCCGACGATGAGTGAAACCGATACGATCTGCGCCCTGTCCTCCGCCGCCGGCCGCGCCGGGGTTGCGGTGGTGCGCGTCTCGGGTCCCCAAGCCGTCGCGATGGCGCAGGCGCTGGCCGGCGCTCAGCTGCGGCCACGTCGGGCCGCGTTGCGCTCGATCAGGGATCCGCGCAGCGGTGAGGAGATCGATTGCGGGATCGTCCTGACGTTTCCGGCTCCGCGCAGTTTCACGGGAGAGCACGTGAGTGAGCTGCATGTCCACGGCGGGCGCGCGGTCGTGGCCGGCGTGCTGGACGCCTTGGTCGCGTTGGGGTGCCGGCTGGCGGAGCCGGGCGAGTTCGCGCGGCGGGCGTTCGATAATGGCAAGATCGATTTAACGCAGGCGGAGGGCATTGCCGACCTGATCGAGGCCGAAACCGAGGCGCAGCGCCGTCAAGCCGTGCGGCAGGCCAAGGGCATCACGGCACGGCTCTACGAGGACTGGCGGGAGCAATTGATCGGCGCCCTAGCGCTGATGGAAGCGGCGATCGATTTCGCCGACGAGGCCGACGTGGCACCCGACACACAGGCTCAGGTGCGGGAGAGGGCATCCGCCCTCATGGACCAGATCAGCGCCCATCTCGACGATGGCAGACGCGGCGAGATCCTCCGCGAGGGGTTCCAGGTGGTGCTGGCTGGACCGCCGAACGCCGGCAAGTCCAGTCTGCTGAACGCGTTGGCGCGGCGCGATGTAGCGATCGTGTCGCCGGAAGCGGGAACCACGCGGGACGTGATCGAAGTCCGGCTGGACCTCGATGGCTTGCCGATCATCGTCAGCGATACGGCGGGCCTGCGTGCGGCTGAAGGCGCGGTCGAGCGCGAGGGTGTCCGGCGCACGCTCGCAAGGGGGCGGGACGCCGATCTCGTGATCTGGCTGATGGAGGCCGGCAGCGTTGCGGTCGAACCGCCGGCCGCCTTGACGGAGACGGGTTCGGCGCTGCAGCCGGTGCTGAGCAAGGTGGACCTGGCCGGCGATGCCACCGCGATCGAGGCCGGCTTGCTCGGCCATGGCGCTACGAAATCGCTCGCCGTCTCCGCCGTCACGGGGGTTGGGCTGGCGGCCTTGGTGGCGCGCATCGCCGAGCTGGCGCGGGCACGATTACAGCCCGGCGAGGCACCGGTCGTCACCCAGGCCCGCCACCGGCAGGCCCTGCAGGCGTGTCAGCAGGCGCTGGCGACGTTCCTGGATGGCGACATGACCCAGCCGGAGCTCCGCGCCGAGGACCTACGGCACGCGGCCCAGGCGTTGGGTCGTATCACCGGGCGGATCGACGCGGAGGACGTGTTGGACCAGGTGTTCGGTCGGTTCTGCATCGGCAAGTGATGCCGGCGCGACGTGTCAAGCGCGGAATGTTTCACGTGAATCATTACCCACAAAATTGTTTCACGTGAATCATTGGGTGTGGGGTGTGAGCACCGCCAGGGCTTGCCCGAGGGTCGAGACGAGCCGCGTCAGGCCTCCACTGAATGACCCGCGGTCGGGTCTGTGCCGCTCCCAACGAGGGGACAATATGACTGCGTCTATAGTTGTCGCCGGTATTGGGTCGTCATGGAAGGCAATTGAAGGTTTTGCGCAAGCGCCACGCCAGGACAAGCGCGCTTTGGCGGCATTCGTGATTTTCAAGTTCAATCGCAACAGACTTGCCTCATGAATTGCTTCTCGATTGACCCTCGCTGGTTTGGGGTTGCCGTCGTTGGCCGAAGCCGTTCATGGATGGGACCGCCACGACCAGCGGACCGCCGGGAGCATCGGGCGTGTGCCGATTGAGCCGGTTGCGTGCAGGCCAATCCCGTGCCTTTGACCCGGTGGCTGGGCTCGGATAGAGATCGGCTTAGCAAGGTTTTGGGCGTAGGGCGCGAGAATTGAGGCGATGAGCGCATGTCACATCGATGTCGTGGTGGTGGGTGGTGGCCACGCCGGCTGTGAGGCTGCCGCCGCTGCTGCGCGGATGGGCGCGACGACGGCGCTGGTCACGCATCGCTTCGACACGATCGGTGCAATGTCCTGCAACCCGGCGATCGGGGGGCTGGGCAAAGGGCATCTGGTGCGTGAGATCGATGCCCTGGACGGTCTGATGGGTCGGGTGGCCGACGCCGCCGGGATCCAGTTCCGGTTGCTGAACCGCTCGCGTGGGCCAGCGGTCCAGGGCCCGCGCGCGCAGGCCGACCGCGCGCTTTACCGGCAGGCGATGCAACACGAGATCCGCGAGCAGGACCGTCTTAGCGTGGTCGAAGGCGCGGTCGAGGACCTGATCGTGACCGACGGACGGGTTTGTGGGGTGGTGACCGCCGACGGCGACCGGCTACGGGCGGGTGCGGTGGTGTTGACCACGGGCACCTTCTTGCGCGGGCTGATCCACATCGGCGCAACGCAAATCCAGGCCGGACGCATCGATGAAGCGCCGTCGTTGCGGCTGCCACGGCGGCTGGCGGCGCTTGGCTTCGCCCTGGGCCGGTTGAAGACCGGGACGCCAGCGCGCCTTTGCGCGCGGTCGATTGATTGGGCCCAACTTGTAGAACAGCCGGGTGACGAAGATCCCGTTCCGTTTTCTTTTCTTGCGGATAAGATTACGTCCCAGCAAGTCAGCTGTTATATTACAGAGACGACCTTGGAGACCCACAAGATCATTCGGAATAATCTTGGCCAATCGGCCATGTATTCTGGACGGATTTCCAGCGTAGGGCCGAGATATTGCCCGTCGATTGAGGATAAGGTGGTCCGCTTCGCAGATCGTGAGCGGCATCAAGTGTTCCTGGAGCCGGAGGGACGTAACGACGATACGATTTATCCCAATGGCGTCTCGACGGCGCTGCCGGCCGAGGTCCAGGTCCAGTTCTTGCGCACGATGCCGGGATTGCACAGAGTTGAAATCAAGCGGCCCGGCTATGCGATCGAGTATGACTATGCCGATCCGCGGCAGTTGGCGCCGACGCTGGAGGCGCGGCGGGCCCCGGGATTGTTTCTGGCCGGCCAGATCAACGGCACCACCGGGTATGAAGAGGCCGGCGCGCAAGGCGTTATGGCCGGCATCAACGCCGCCCGCAGGGCGGACGGTCGGGACGGCGTCGTCGTCTCGCGCGCCGATGCTTACCTCGGTGTCATGATCGATGATTTGGTGTGCCGCGGCGTCAGCGAGCCGTATCGGATGTTCACCTCGCGCGCCGAATTCCGGCTCAGGATGCGGGCCGACAATGCCGATCAACGGCTGACGCCGCTCGGTGTGGAGCTCGGCTGCGTCGGACACCGGCGCCAGGCCGCCTTCGAAGACAAGCGCGCTGAGCTGGCGGCCGGGCGGGCCATGCTCGAGGCGCTGTCATTGACGCCGAACCAGGCCAGCCGCTGCGGCTTGCAGATCAACCACGATGGTCGGCGGCGGTCGGCCTTCGAGCTCTTGGCCTATGCCGACATCAAGCTGCTGCGCCTAGCGGAAATATGGTCACAGATCAACGTGTTAGACCAAAAGGTGGCACGCCAACTCGAGATCGATGCCAAATATGCGGCGTACCTTGAGCGGCAGGCGCTGGACGTGGCGCTGCTCAAACGTGACGAGGCCACGGCGATCCCGGCGGGCATCGATTATGCCGACATTACCGGGCTTTCGAGTGAGCTGTTGCACAAGCTGACGCAGCGGCAGCCTGGCTCGTTGGCCCAAGCCGCGGCCATCGACGGCATGACGCCGGCCGCCTTGCTGTTGCTGCGCGGCCACTTGAAGCGATTGAAAAGGCACAATAAAGCGTTGGCCTAGGGCAACCTGCTTTGGATCGGAATCGGAACGATCCCGATTAAAGGCAGAAAGTTGCTCACCACTTTAAGAGCGATCATCTTTGCGCCTTAAATCGGAACCGGCGCAATTGGAACCGGCGTTGCGGTTCCGATTTAAGGCGCGATGATCTAAGGGCCAGCTGCGCGCGCAAGTTGCCAATCCGATTCAACGCTTTGCTCGACCAAACCCCGGTGCAGTCGCGATGGCCAAAAACCGCAACCACTCTCCACCCGGGCGGCCGCACCAACCTGATCTCGCCCCGCAGACCCGCGGCGCCGGCGCAGCGGTCTTTGATGCCGAAGCGTTTGCAACGGCGTTCGGAGTTTCACGTGAAACCTTGACACGGCTCAAAATCTATGAGTCGGCGCTGTTGCGCTGGCAGAAATCCACCAATCTGGTGGCATCGGCCACCTTGCGTGAGATCTGGTGGCGGCACTTTGCCGACAGCGCGCAGATCGCCCGGTTGATCCCGGCCGGCGCTGAGGTGCTGGTCGATCTGGGCTCGGGCGCCGGATTTCCCGGGCTGGTGTTGGCGATCATGCGCGCCGACACGCCGCCGCCGCTTCGGGTCGTGTTGGTCGAAAGCGACCGGCGCAAAGGTGCATTCTTGCGCGAGGTGGCCCGACAAACGCGCACCGATGTCGAAATCCTGTCGACAAGAATCGAAAATCTTGAGAATCTGTTAACAGTGCAGCGAATCGATGTGGTTACCGCGAGGGCGGTGGCCCCGCTGGATCGGCTGTTCGAATTGACGGCACCGCTGTTTGCCGCGGGCACCGTGGGGCTATTTCCCAAGGGCCGTGGCGCAGCCCAGGAAATCGAAGCCGCGCGTGAGCGCTGGGCGTTCGATGTCTCATTGGTATCCAGCCTCACCGAGTCCGGCGCCAGCATCGTCGTGGTGGGAAGGCTCAGTGCCCGTAGCGTTGGCGATCATTCACAGCTTTGATTGGGAGGGGTTGAGCCATGACTGGCGCGACCAAAACAGCGGCCAGTGTGCGCGTTTTGGCCATCACGAACCAGAAGGGCGGTGTCGGAAAAACGACGACAGCGATCAATCTTGGTACTGCATTGGCCGCGATCGGCGAACGGGTATTGCTCATCGATACCGATCCTCAGGGTAATGCGGGCACGGGGGTGGGAATAGCCGCCGAAGCGCGCGTGTTGACGACGCTCGACGTTTTGAACGGAGACGCTACGTTGGTCGATGCGGCGCTGCCAACGGCCGTGCCGAACTTGTCGATCGTCGCGTCGAACGGGGATCTGATCGGCTATGAAGGCGACGATATCCTCGACCGGGACCGGCTCTATCGTTTGCGCGATGCCGTGGCACGATTGGCGGCCACGCCCGAAGGCTCGCCCTTCAGCTACGTGCTGATCGACTGCCCGCCGGCCGTGAACCTGCTGACGCTAAATGCTCTGACGGCCGCCCAGGCCGTACTGGTGCCGGTGCAATGTGAGTTCTTCGCGTTGGAAGGCATTACTCAACTACGTGATTCAATTGAGCAAATCCGGCAAGCGCTAAACCCGATACTGGAAATCCAAGGGGTCGTGCTGACCATGCACGACCAACGCACCGGATTATCACGCGAGGTCGCAGCCGAGGTGCGCTCGTTCTTCGGCGCGAAGGTTTATGATACCGTCATCCCCCGTAACGTTCGCTTGGCTGAAGCGCCGTCGCATGGCCAGCCGATCCTGATCTACGATTATGACTGTGCAGGGAGCCAAGCCTACATCAAGCTGGCGACGGAGATAATCAATCGCGAGCAAGCCGCAAAGGCGGCTTGATGCAGCTTGCTGCAGATGCGGTCGCGCCCGCCGGCGGACGATTTGGGTGCTGAGTGTGGCGTTTGCCCGCCGGCTCAAGCGGTGGTGGGTGGATGGAAAGGATTGGATGGCATGTCGACACCGATGCAGAAAAGTCGCCTCGGGCGCGGGCTGGCGTCGTTAATTGGTGATGCCGGCCAGGCGCAACCGGTCGAGGCGAACGACAGCGTGCCGCCCGAAGGCGAGCATCGGGTTTTACCGATCGACATCGTCAGACCGACCCGGCTCAATCCGCGCAGGCATTTTCGGCAGGAAGACCTGGAGGAGCTGGCTGAATCGATTCGTCACAAGGGCCTGGTGCAGCCGATCATCGTGCGGCCCGATCCATCGCAAGGCGGCTACGAGATCGTGGCCGGCGAGCGCCGATGGCGTGCGGCGCAGGTTGCAAAACTGCATGAGATTCCAGCGGTTATCCGTCAGCTGTCGGATCAAGATGTGCTCGAGTTCGCGATTATTGAGAACGTGCAGCGCGCCGATCTCAATCCGATCGAGGAAGCGGGCGGCTATCGCGAGCTGATCGAGCGGTTCGGCTACACCCAGGACAAGCTGGCCGACGTCATCGGCAAGAGCCGTAGCCATCTCGCCAATACCCTACGCTTGTTGAAGCTGCCGGACCGGGTGCAGGCAATGGTCAGCAACGGCCAACTGACGGCAGGTCATGCTCGCGCGCTGGTCGGTCGGCCGGATGCGGAATTGCTGGCACAGCGCATTGTTCAAGGCTCGCTTAATGTGCGCGAGGTGGAGTCTTTGGTGCAGACCGGTCAGACCCCGATCGGTGTGCCGGCCAATGGCGGCGGTGGACGCCGAAGCCGGGAGAAGGACCCCGATACGCGGGATTTCGAGAAAGAATTGACCGATGCGCTGGGGCTGAGGGTGGAGCTCAAGCGCGGCTCCGGGGAGAGCGGCCTGCTGACCATCAAATATGGCAATTTTGATCAGCTGGATTATATCCGAGCGCGCTTGACGGGTAGCAGTTAATCGCGGTCGTTGCGGTGTCGGATCGACCGGGACCTGGTTGGAGATCAAGTCTGCCTGAGATGGATGTGGCTCATGCGGCAGCGGCCCACGATGCGGCTTGAGTATCGGCCGGCGGTGGCGAGTTCGCTCGCGCAGATCATCAGTCGGAGGCGGATGCTCTGGCTTTGCGCGGCGAAATGATTGATCCTGAGGCCTTCCGCAGCGGTCTGGGCGAGATTGGCAGCGCGCAGCCGCCGATTTGGCGCGGGTTGATCGCGTCGGAAGCTGCACAATGGTCGGTCGAGCCCGGCCAGGGTTGCGCAAATTTGATCGATAGATCGATTTCGGTAAAAATAGCAGATGGGGTCAGGATGCGATGGATCAGATTTTCGAAGGAGGGCCGTACAGCCTATGGGGTGCTGGACGGGGATCGGATCACGGTAGTCGATGGTAGCCCGTTTGACGCATTCGAGACAACGTCGCGGCACTATGATCTGGCCGAGGTGGAGATTGAGATCCCGGTGCTGCCTCCCACCTTCTACGCGGTTGGCTTCAATTATACCGAGCACATCAAGAAAGTTGCGGCACGCACCGGGGTCGAGCCCAGCATCCCGACCCAGCCAGACGTTGGCTATCGAGCCAATAATGCATTGATTCCGCATGGTGCACCGGTGGTGATTCCACCTGATGCGAGCGAGTCCGTTCAGTATGAGGGTGAGCTAGTCGTCGTGATCGGCAAGCGCGCCAAGGGGCTCAGCGAGGACGAGGCGTTGTCATGCGTTTTGGGTTATACGATTGGCAATGATGTCAGCCAGCGCGATTGGCAAAAGTCCGATCGGACCCTGTGGCGGGCGAAAAATACCGACACCTTCAACCCGATGGGGCCGTGGATTGAGACGGATGTCGATCTTGATCAGCTGGAGACCCGGGTGCGGGTCAACGGGGAGGAAAGCCTACGGTTCAAGACCAACGCGATGCTGTTTGGCGTCGAAAGGTATATCAGTACGATCACCCGCTATATCACGCTCCATCCCGGTGACGTGATTTGGATGGGGACGGATGGTGCATCGCCGAACCTCAAGGCCGGTGACGTGGTCGAGGTCGAGATTGACGGCATCGGCGTGTTGCGCAATCGGTTTGTCGCCGCGGGGGACCGACAAAGCCGGTGACGCCCTGAGACTGTTTCCGCATCAGGGGTATTAGCCTGGCCGGTCCGCTCTCCGGACCAGCCAATCGCATAAACGTGCCTTTGGGTGGCCGGGCGGGGGCGGGATGGATGCGGCTCAATCTGAAACGCTCGAAAAAGCGCGATAGAAGCTGCTGCCTGAGCCCGCAGAAAATGACTGGGGCGCAGGCCCGGTAGGCTGTGATGTTTCCAGACTTGCGTCGAATTCAGCTAGATCATCGCTCATAAAGTGTAGAGCAACCTGCCTTTAGTCGGGATCGTTCCGATTCCGATTAAAGGCAGGTTGCTCTAGGACGCTCGCGACAGCGTCGAATTCGGCGGCAATGTTTGACACGGATCTTTCGTTCGCGTCGGTGTTGCAAATCGTTTCCTGCGCCAGACGGGTCTCGAGTTTGAAGCACAGCTGGGCCAAGCGGGATGCGCCGAGATTCGCGCTGGAGGATTTGAATGCGTGCGCTGTCGTGCGCAGATCGTCTTGGTGCTGTTCCCGCAGCGCAGCCCGCGATTGGTCAATGGCATCTGGCGCGTAACGTCGGATGGCGTCGCGCAGATTCCCCTCAGTATTCGCCGCGCGAAGAACAAAATTAACATGCTGAACGAAAAGTGGCCAATTCAGCGGTTTCGATAGAACAGACGTGGCGCCGGCGTCGAATGCTCTGGAAATCGAATCGGTATCGTCGTTGCCGGTAATAACAATAACGGGCAGATGGCGATTGTTTTGGAAATGCCTGACTTTCGTGATCAGTTCAAGGCCGGGCAACGTCGGCATCATCACATCGAAAACGGCAATATCGAAGGATTGTTCCTGCATCCGGTGCAGGGCTTGGGCGGCATCGGCAACCGTCTCGACCGCGAAACCCGCATCGGTCAGCGCGGTGGCTGCCATCTCTCGGTAAAACGCGTCATCATCGGCGACGAGAATCGATCGGGGAGCCCCGAGATGTCGCGCTGAAGCGGGCATGATGTCTGCGAGCGACTCCGGGGGCTCAGTTCATCTTCAGGACTTGGATGATCGCTGGGCCGAGGACGACCATGAAGAGAACAGGCAGAAAGAACACGATCATCGGCACGGTGAGGGCGGGTGGCAAGGCAGCCGCTTTCTTTTCGGCCTCAGACATGCGCATGTCGCGGTTTTCCTTGGCCATGACACGCAGCGCAGTTCCGACCGGCGTGCCGTAGCGCTCAGCTTGTATCAAGGCGGTCGAAACGGCTTTGATGCCAGGCAGGCCGGTGCGCTTTGCCAGGTTCTCATAGGCCGTGCGGCGATGCGGCAAGTAGGAGAGTTCGGCGGTGGTAAGGCTCATTTCCTCTGCCAACTCAAGCGACTGGGTGCCGACCTCGCGAGACACCTTGGCAAATGCGACTTCGATGGACATGCCCGATTGTACGCAAATCAGCAGCATGTCGAGGGCGTCGGGGAATGCATATTTGATCGACTGTTGGCGCTTTTGGATGAGATTCTGCAAGAACAAGTTTGGCAAATAAAAGCCGACAGCTCCTGCCCCCAAGGCCATCAATAGCTTGACCATCGGCGGATAGGACAGCGTGGCCATAACGATGAACAAATAGAACAATGCAAAAACGGTTAGACCGATGGGCGCGACGAGGCGGGCGAAGGTATAAGTGATCAAAGGGGCCTGGCCGCGCAGACCCGCCATCCGCAAGGTGGCTCTCAGTTCCTCGGTATTGAAAAGGTTTCGGAGGTCGAATCGGTCGACCATCTGCTGCATGAAGCCGGTGGACTGCTGGCGCAACCCGCCTGCCCGTTGGCTCCCTTCGCTGAGACGGGCTGCGCGTAATTTGTCGCGCTCCAGCGCCATCGTCTTCAACCGTTGCGCGCTGCGATCACGCTGCAGCAGCGGCATGGTGATCGTGAGAACGGTGGCAAAAGCCGCTAGCCCCGAGAGGGTCATCACGATCAGCTGTGGCTTAAGTATCATGTCGATCAGTTCTTGCATGACACTCCCTGCGCGGCTCGGTGGGTTGTGAGGTTGCGGTTGGCCTAAAGGCTAGTACTTAAAGTTAATCATTTTCTTCATGACCAGGATGCCAATGGTCATCCAGATTCCGCCGCACATCACGACAAAGATGCCGGTGTTGGTCTGCCAAAGCAGCGCGATGTAGGAAGGCGTGGTGAAATACACCATTCCTGCCACCACAAATGGCAAGGAGCCCAGCACCATGGCAGAGGCTTTGGCTTCCGCCGACAAAGCTTGGACCTTTGCAGCAAGCGCTTTGCGATCGCGCAGGACGCCGGCGAGGTTGCCCAGCGCCTCGGACAGATTGCCGCCGGCCTGCTGCTGAATGCTGATGACGATGGAGAAGAACTTCACTTCCGGCAAAGGCATGCGTGAAATCATGCGGTCGAAGCACTCCCCCAACGGCACTCCAACGCGCTGTTGTTCGACGACCTCTTGGAATTCCTCACGCACGGGTGACGGGCTTTCGCGGCCGATGATCGCGAGGCATTCGTTGAGGGGCAGACCGGATTTCACACCGCGAACGATTACGTCGATCGAATTGGCAAACTCGTTGGTGAACTTCGACTGTCGCCGATTGATCAATCGGGTGAGCATCCACTGTGGCAGCCCGAATGTGCCGACAAAGGCCACGGCGGGGAGCACGAAGATGGGAACACTCGGCATCAGCATGAACAACAGCACGCCCGACAGCAAGCCGGCGGCGCAGCTCGCTATCCAATAGGAGCGCACTGAGATATCAAGGCCGGCCCGCTGCAGGCGCAACCGTAACGTGACTTTCTCCTTGGCTTGTTGGTTGGCTTCAATTTCCTTGAGAACATCGGCGACGGCCTGGCGACGTGTTGCGGCCTGCTCGAGCTGATTCCGGCGTGCCTGGCGACCGGATCTGGATTCGGCTACGCCCTTGATGCGGCGATCCTTGTTCTCGTCACCGGCCATCAGCCAGGTGACGAGCGCCCAAAGGCCGACGCTGACCGTGATCGCGATCAGCGCCAGCATCAGCATTTGGCTAGTTTGATAATCAAGCATTTTACTCACCTAGCGGGTTGCCGTGATCATCAGGAATCTCAGCCCGGGCCAGCGCAGCTGCCAGGCGGTCGGTTTCGCCATAGTATTCGGCCCGCTCCCAGAAGCGGGGGCGGGCAATGCCGGTCGAGCGGTGGCGACCGATGATATTACCGGTACGCGGGTCTTCGCCTGTGATCTCGTAGACCAGGATGTTCTGCAGCGTTACGACGTCCCCTTCCATGCCGATGACCTCGGTGATGTGGGTGATCCGTCGGCTGCCGTCACGCAGGCGCGCGGCCTGGACAATGATGTCGACCGAGCCCGTAATCATCTCACGGATGATCTTGGTGGGTAGCGAATAGCCGCCCATCATGATCATCGATTCCATGCGGCTGATGGCCTCGCGCGGGCTATTGGCGTGCAGCGTACCCATCGAGCCGTCGTGGCCGGTGTTCATGGCTTGCAGAAGATCGAAAGCCTCAGGTCCACGCACCTCGCCGACGATGATCCTCTCAGGCCGCATACGCAGGCAGTTCTTGACCAGGTCGCGCATGTGAATGGCGCCCTCGCCTTCGAGATTTGGCGGCCGGGTTTCCAGTCGGACGACGTGGGGTTGCTGCAACTGGAGTTCGGCGGAATCTTCGCAGGTGATGACCCGCTCGTCGTGATCAATGCAGGCGGACAAGCAATTGAGCAAGGTCGTCTTTCCCGAGCCGGTACCGCCGGAGACCAGGACATTGCACCTGACGCGGCCAATGATCTCCAGGATTTCTTTGCCTTCCGGCGAAATCGAACCGAAACTCATCAGCTGCTCGAGCTTCAGCTTGTCCTTTTTAAATTTACGAATGGTTAGGGTCGGACCGTCAATCGCGAGTGGCGGCGCGATCACGTTGACACGGCTACCGTCCGGTAGACGAGCGTCGCAGATCGGGCTGGATTCGTCCACCCGGCGGCCGACTTGTCCGACAATTCGTTGGCAAATGTTCATCAGCTGGACGTTGTCGGCGAAGCGGACGCCGGTTTGGATCACTTTGCCGTTGACCTCGATGAAGGTGGTTGAAGCGCCGTTGACCATGATGTCGGCGATATCGTCGCGCGCGAGCAGCGGCTCCAGCGGCCCATAGCCCAAGACGTCGTTGCAGATATCCTCAAGCAGCTCCTCCTGCTCGGCGATCGACATCACGACGTTCTTGATCTGGATGATCTCGCTGACGATATCGCGAATCTCTTCGCGGGCAGCCGCCGGATCTAGATTGGCCAGCTGGGTCAGATCGATGGTATCGATCAGCGCGTTGAAGACGCTGGTCTTGACGTCATAGTACTCCTCGGAACGTTGTGACTTCGGTTCTGGCGCCGGTGCTGGCTCAGCCGCAACGGCCAGGGCTCGCGCCGGCTCGGCCGCGCCGTTTGTTGGTCTTGCCGGCTGCTGCGCCGGCTGAGTAGGCGCGGCCTGGCGCTTGGGAGCGGTGGCCCCATCTACTGTTCTTTTGCCGAACATTAATCCACCTCCTCGGGGACCAAACAATCAATAAAATTACTTTCGCAGCCTCAATTTCTCGAGGATTGCGAGTCCAGCACCAGCCGTTTTAGTCGGCACAACCTTGGCTTCGTCGCGATGTGCCAATTTCATGGCCAATGCGTGAAATTGCGGCACGCATTTCGCCTTTTTGTTCATTTCATCAATCATCTGACCGTTCGCGGCTGCGGCCGAGAAGGTCTCCGGGTCAAATTCCACCACGATCTCAGATTGCAGATCGAGATGCTGACAAAATTCCTTGACCGGGATTTCTTGGCGCTTTGGCAGGCCGATCATGTTGAGGACGAGCCTGGGGGGACCATCGTTGCTGCGGGATTGACGCAACAAATCGATGATGTTTTTCGCGTTCCGCAGATTGGCAAGATCGGGCTGCGCGGTAATGACCACCTCATCGGCGCTAAATAGAATGCTCTTGGTCCAAGATGACCAGGTGTGCGGTAGGTCGGCGAGCACAAATGGCACGTTCTGGCGGACGACATCAATCACCGTGTCGCACGCCTCGGCCGTGATATCGTAGTCTCGATCCAACACCACCGGGGCGGAGAAGATGCTCAGGTGGTCGGAGCACTTGGTCAGTAGGCGATCGAGGAGCATCTCGTCGAGCCGCTCTGGGCTTGACAGCGCTTCGGCGATGCCCTGAACGGGATCTTGGTTGAAGTCGAGGCTGGTGGTGCCGAACGCCAGATCCAGATCGGCGATGACCACGTCGTTCTCCAGGACGTTTGAAATCACCCATCCGACGTTGTGGCACAGGGTCGATGAGCCGACCCCGCCCTTGGCGCCGATGAAGGCAATCACACTGCCAATCGGCTCGGAGTCTGGGTCGTTATAGAGATTGGAGATGCTTTCCATCAACTGGAGCGGGGTAACCGGCGCGACCAGGTATTCGCTTACGCCGCGCTTCAAAAGCTCGCGATATAAAATCACATCATTGACATGGCCGACGATGACGACCTTGGTGCCGGCATCGCAGCACTCGGCAAGGCGTTCCAGCTCCTGTAGCAGCTGCCGGCGTGGCAATGAGGATTCGACGACAATCAGGTTTGGTGTCGGACTTTCCTGGTAATGGGCAACGGCTGCCTGGGCGCCACCCATGTGAATTGTCGCATGGGTCTTGGCGAGGCGACGATCCTCGATCGATTGCTGCATTGTGGTGGCGGTGTCATTGCCTTCGCAAAACGCTTGAATGGAAATGCGTGGGATCGGCTTGGCGCGGATCGCAGTTTCCATCGATGCCTCTGGTAAGCCTTCGTGGCGGGAGGGATCGCGACCAGCGTGGTGTTCGGTGTTGCGGTCGAAATCATCTATGTCTGCGGTGGCGGCCTGGTTGCTCATAACGTCCTCACCATTAGTTGCCTGTTATGCTCACACGCTCATCTCCGGATTTCTCGGAAATGGTCGATTTACCCGTAAGGTATTT
The DNA here is from genome assembly GCA_965223035.1 of Hyphomicrobiaceae bacterium. Taxonomy (GTDB): domain Bacteria; phylum Pseudomonadota; class Alphaproteobacteria; order Rhizobiales; family Hyphomicrobiaceae; genus CAMDPA01. The sequence continues at coordinate 5,998,368 of OZ244980.1, forward strand.
GTCCCAAATGTCATTGCGGCGCTCGGCGGAAGCCGGCGTCATGGTGCGCGGCTGCACGAGGTCCGCCGGGTTGGCGATCATCGCCGCCAGGTTGGCCTGTGTGGCGCAGCCGAGATTCGGATAATTCAAATTGGCTTTGGTTTTTGCCAGGTTGTCAGGCCAGATGCCGCATTGGGGGGCTTGGGCGACGTAGCGCGTATAGGCGATCCGCACCGGCGGTGTTGACGACTTGGGCGCTTGATAGGCCTCGACGGTGACGCTGGCCGGATCAAAGCCGGCATTCTGCATCAGCACGCGGATCTCGGTGACCGCCTGCATGGCCGCGACTTCATTGCGCGATCCGCTCGGTGCCTCGATAATGAGGTGCGAGTTACCGGTGTCGACGTTGCGATAGTGTTCAAGAAAGCGCATCAGGCGGGCACGTTGGCGCGGCGACAGCCCATAGCTCCCGCGCGGGACCTTAAGGCCGATCGTCGCTGGTTCCTGAGACACCAGAATCGGATGGCGTTGGGATGGGTCAATCAGGCTCCAGCCGGCTACCCGGGGGGCGTTGTCGAATGGGCGACAACCGGTGGCGAGGATGGCGACGGCGGTCACCGACAGCAGCGTGAGGCTCAGCTTGCGCAGGCGGGGGGCCTTGGTCTGCAGCTCGGGGTTCGGGCGGGTCATGTGCAAGTTCTCCGAAAGATCCATCATTCGACGATGAAGCCGTAGTCGCCCTTGAGCCCACCATCCGGTTGGATCAAGCTTCTGCCATAGACGCGGTTGAGATGGCCGAGGAAATTGGCCTTCATGTCGGTCGCCGGCGCCAGGCCATCGTCGGGGCGGGCCAGCTTGTGCCGCTGGGTGGGCCGCACCATGAACGGCGTGATGATCACCACCAACTCGGTCTCGTTGCGGACGTAGTCCCGGCTTCGAAACAAAGTGCCGAGCACCGGCAAGTCCTTCAGACCCGGAATACCATCGATGTTCTGGCGAACGTCATCGGATATCAGCCCGGCCAGCGCCAAGGACCCGCCGGAAGGCATCTCAACCGTGGATTTGGCTTGGCGCTTCTTGATCGCGGGAATGGCCGTGCCGGCGATGGTGACGCCCCGAGTGCTGTCGAGCTCGCTGACCTCGGTTTCGACCTTGAGGCTGATGCGTCCTTCCGAAAGCACCACCGGTGTGAAGGCTAAGCCGACGCCGAATTCCTTGAAGGTCACCGACAGTGCGCCAAGCGTATCCACCGACGGGAAGGGGAACTCGCCGCCGGCCAGAAACTTGGCGGTCTCGCCGGATACCGCGGTCAGGTTGGGCTCTGCCAGCGTCCGCACCAGTCCGTGGCGCTCAAGGATGCGCAGCGTCTTAAAGATCTTGGTACTGCCTGTGCGGTAGGCGCCCTCGGCACCGGAGTTTCCGACCGCAGTTGGGTTGCCGATGCTGCGGCCGACTGTGCACAGTTCGCCGGCGCCGCAGGACACGGCCGGGTCGTTGGGATCGCCGGTGGTCGAGGTGGCGAACAGCTGCAGCGGGCCAAGTCCGGCGGCGGTGGTTAGCGGCAAAGCGTGTTCGGTCAGCAGCTGCAGACCGAAGTTCCCGGACGACAATTCCGCGCCGAGGTTGACGCCGAGCTGCTTGAGGGCGCTGCGTTGAACCTCGGCCACGGTGACGCGGAGCATCACTTGGTCCTCGCCCTCGACCTTGAGCAGATTAATGACCTTGGGTTTGGGCCGGTCCTCGCTCTTGCCGTCCGGCACGGCGTAGCGCGCGGCCAGCTCGACGGCGCGATTGGAATCGATCGGTGCTCGAACCGAGCCCGTCAGAATGAAGGTGTCGTTGAGAATTTCCGTCTTGATCCGGGAGCCCGGCAGCAGCCGATGCAACATTGCGTCCAGCGCCGCGGTGTCGCGCTCGATCTGCACTTCGAGGGTCAAGATGCGCTGACCGTTGGCGTCGAAGAAAAATGCGTTCGACTGGCCGAGCTGCTTGCCGATGAGGTAGACGCGATTTGAGCTTTGCACCACGGCATCCAGGAATTCCGGGTTGGAGACCACCACGTCGCGCAACTCCCGGGGCAGTTCGAGCAGCACCGTTTTGTTCACCCCGACGACGATCGCGCGTCGTTGCGGTAATCGCTCATTTGGGCCGATCCGCAGTATCGATTGGTGAGTGCTGGTGAACTTAATGGGTGCGCGATAGTTGGTATCGCGCCGGTCACCGCCGGCGGCGGCAGCACCCGACCAGCCGCCGAGCACAGCCACTGCTAAGCTGGCAGCACTGCCGATCGCGGCGCCCAAGGCTAATGTTCTTGTTCTCGGCATGGGTCAAAGCCTTCTGGACGAGGTGCCGTCTGGTTGGGTGCACTCGAACTGAATGAACTCGACTCACACGCATTTGACTCCAACTGTTAATGGGGCGAAATCGTATCTAATTAGTTCACGCCGTAGGCTTTCGACTTCACACCGTATCTCAACACCCGCACCGAATGGGTCTCGTCGACCTTGTGGCCGGACTTCCCACGTTTTCCGCCGACATCTGCAATCGACCGCAACGCTAAGGTGATTTCGCCCTTGACCGAGGCCTCGGTCAAAAGCTGAGCTTGGCGGGGCGTCAACTCGAGGGATGCCACGTTGCCTTCTGCAATCTTGCGGCCCTCTTTGACCTCGATCAGCTGTCCGATGGCGAGCACACGAACGTTGCCGAGCAACAGCTCTGTAGCGATCTCGTCCTGATCACCGGACTTCGGCCGGTCTCGCGTAGTCAGGTAAACGTCCACGTGATCGTTGGGGAGGATCAGCCGCCCGACCGAGGTGTGCTCAGAGATCCGGATCGAAATGGCCCGCATACCGGGCGACAATATCGCCGCCAACACGCCGCCGCTTCCGGCCTTGATCAGCTTGGTGCCGGTAATCGGCTCGCCGGCATTGAGCGCGGAGCGGGCGATGCTGCCCGACAGATCTTGCGGCGCGGCTGGTCGGTTCGATCGCGTGATAAAGTTTGGCGAGACGGCCGACTTTGGCCAATCCTGCCAGCGAAAACTCGATTCGTCGGCAATGTCACCGAGCCCCAAACTGCTGCGGGCAACGAGCACCTGAACAGCATCGACCTTGATTTTTTTGGCGAGCGGTGCCGGCGGTGGTCGAACAAAGGTGCTGGCCACGTAAAAGGCGCCGAGCCCGGCCACGGCTGCGATCGAGATGCCAACAATCTGGGCCCGTTTCATGGCCAACGCTCCTTTAGAACCGAACACTGTCGGTCAACCTGTGGCGACAGTGGGCGACAAATATCAAATTCGCGTTAATTGGTGTCCACAATCGGCCGCAGCTGCGGCCAACGGCCCGGCTTCCGTGGCGCGTGCTCGATCATGTCCACTGTAGGCGGCACCGCGCTTTCAGCCCGCTCTCCAACCGGCCATTCATAACGCCGTGCAATTAGGCCGCCGGGTTGGGAAGCGTGAGGGTTCCAGCGAACGCTGACGTGCTCTGCTCGTCATATTGGGTCTACCTCAGAGGCTGTAAGCGATGAACACCGGCGAGTACGGAAACAGCAATAGTCCGGTTCCGCCAAGTGCGATGCCGTAGGGCACGCCTGAATCGCGGTTGTGGAGCCGCTCGGCCCAGTCACGGCCGGCGACGATGATGGGGGGAACCGTGAAACGGAAGGAGAGAATAAGTAACGTGAGCAGGCCACCACCAATGGCAGCCATCAGTGTATATTCCATGGCGCCGGGCCAGCCGAACCATATGACCGTGGCCGACAGCAACTTGGCGTCACCACCACCCATCCACCCCTGGGCAAACATAAAGATTGTCAATAGCAGCACCACACACCCGATCCCGAGATGAGAGAGAATGGTCTGCCAGCCCATGCCGGCAAGAAGGGCAGCAGCAACAAATCCAAGGACGAGCGCGATGGATGCCCGATTGGGAATCGTCATCGTGAAAAAGTCCATCGCAGCGGCATAGATCATCGCAGCGGGAAATAAAAACAGGAGTGGGTAGTCAAACACGCTCGGAACTCCGCAAGAAAGTGGGTGTCGCCACGTCGGGACTCCTCAATCTATGCTGATAGCGTAAACAATCGCACAATAAGCGCGCTACCAGGCGGGCAGAGGTGCAAATGGTCCTTCGGCATGCCGGATGCGATTATGGCGAAAATCCGTCATTAACGCTGTCGAAGGTGAGCTTAAGGTTGCTTCCGACCTCGCCCAGTATCGTGACGATCGCGAGAAAGATGAAGCTGCCGATCAGCGCATACTCGATTGCCGTCGCGCCGTTCTCGTCGGCGAAGAATGTCTTCAGCGATCTGATCACGACGTCACTCCCTATTTGCGGGAACTCTTTGAGAAAGATTGCCCGCTCTCGTGCATGTCGAATAGTCGAAGTACCATAACAATCTGTCAATTTCCCCGCCCGGCCAGTGAACGTGTGCGGGCATTCGAAACGAACGGGAAATTCGTTCTTGCCGGGATCGTTGGGTCGAAGCTGTGTCTACGTCTCGTATCCCGATCACGCAATTGGGATCGCCCAAATTTGCGCAGCCATGGTGAGCGCAATGCAAACGTCGCGGTCTTGCTCGGGATTGGACGATCGCTGCTGTGCCGTCAGCGGATCAGGCTCGGACGTTCGTTTGCTATTTGTTCAGAAATTAGCCTTTAGACTGTCGAGCGAGCGGGGTGCGACGAGACGAAGGATGGCACCGATGATACACGTCCCAAGAGATACAGTGCGCAAAATTTCCAGCTTCGCCCTGGCGACCCTGATGGCCATGCTGGCGCTGGCAGCGTGGTCGGCGGACCGGGTCAGAGCGCAATCGGGCACCCTGGTCGTGAAGTACGACCAATCACAAATCCTGAAGTTGTCGCGACCGGTCGCCGAGATCATCATCGGCAATCCGATGATTGCCGATGTGGCCATTCAGTCTAGCCAACTTCTCGTCATCACCGGCAAGTCGTTCGGTGTCACCAACATCATCGCCCTTGATAACGACAGAAACGTCATTCAAGACCGGCGGGTCATGGTTCAGCTCGATCATTCGCGCGTTGTGTATCTGAGGAAGGGCGCCACGCGCGAAACCTACAACTGCTCGCCGGATTGCAATCCGACGGTCACCGTCGGCGATAACACCAGGTTCTTTGCGCAGACTGCTCAGGATTCGTCGAGAAAGATTGCTTTGATTGAGAACCAGACCGCCGGCGCGGCCTTTTCCAATGGCGGCACCAAGCGCTGACGCAGCGCGCTGGGCTCAATCAGAACCTCGATTCTCAGTAGGATTGGCGACGTCGCCCCCTACTTGCGCAAGGTCCTACAAAAGTGACGGCAAACTTAAAATCAATAATCGATTAACATTAATGAGATGAATTTTAAGTCAAAGTGAGCTGATCCTTCAATTGCAACTGGTTTTTTACTGGTTTGGCGCTTCACTCGCTCCGGGACGAATCGAGTTGGGAAGGTGGCGTCGACATGGAGCCGTTGCGAAAGAGCTATTTCTGGCGGGCTCAATCTCGGGCGCGCGCGACGATAGAGCGGTTGCGGAATAATCGTGACGGCGTCACCGCTATTGAATTCGCAATGGTGGCTCCGCCATTCCTCTTTCTGCTGTTCGGTATCATCTCGCTTGGCCTTTACTTCTTCAATGTGTTCACCTTGGAAAACGCCGTGGAGTCGGCGGGCAGGGTGATCCGCACCGGCCAGGCGCAAACCCAAAAGCCCAACGTGATGACGAAGGAGGAGTTTAAGCAGCTCGTCTGCGAAAAGCTGCCGACCTACATGAACTGCAACGCACAGGGCAACTTGATCCGGGTAAACGTGAAAACATTCAAAGATGGGTATGGCGAGGTGACCGTGCCAACGTGCTTGGATGATAAAGGTCAGCTGATCCCGGAGGACCAGCAGGAATTCTCCGCGGGCGGGCCGAGCACGGTCGTTTTGGTCAGCGTGTGCTACGAGTGGGAGCTGACCAAGCCGTTCGAGCACAGCCTTTATTGGATCATGCCGAATGCCAAAGGAAAGACTGGGTCACTGATGGACAACGGCTCGACTTTGATACGCGCGGCCACGGTGTTCACGGTGGAGCCTTACAACTAAGTCGGCGCGGTCGAGCGAGCCGAATAAAGCGATGTATCACAGATCGAAAACTCAGGCGTGACGTGTGGAGGATGTGGTGATGTCCGGTATCGAAGGTCTAGCCGATTGGGCGCCGTTGCGCGTCGTGCGCTCGCTGGTTGGTTGCAGACGCGGCGTAGCCGCAATCGAGTTTGGCTATTTGGTGCCGGTGATGTTCGCCATGTTCGCGGGCATCGCGGAATTCTCGCAATTGATTACGCTGGATCGCCGGGTCAGCCATGTGGCCAGTGCGACTGCGGATATTGTTGCGCGACAAAAGACGGTCGATGTGACGCAGCTATCTGGGTATACGGATATTGTGTCCCACCTGCTCAGCCCATATGACGACACGTTGCTAAAAATGACAATACTAAATGTATACGGAGTCTCGGACGCTGACGACGATGACATACCCAAGGAAACGAAAGTTTGTTGGTCCTATAACCGGCAGGTCAATGGGTCTGACAAGGGAACGAAGACGTATACAAAGGGCGAAGTTTATCCATTGCCAACCGGGCTGGTCGAAGAGGGAACCAGCGTCGTTGTGGTTGAAGTTGAGTATGATTATCAACCCGTTCTGTTCAAGTACTTCATCAAGACTGCGAAGACATTGACCGAGAAATTTTACTTGAAGCCGCGGCGATCGGCGAGCGTCAAGTTGAATTCGCAAGCGAACTGCGTTTAGTTCCAGACGTCGACCGCGGTATGGGAGCCCGTCTGACAGTCAGTCAGCGGGCTTTGCAATTTCATTAAAACTGATTCTTCTACTGACGATCGCTCAATCCGTTTTACACCGACTAACTTCTGCTACAACGTCACAGTGGTTGTTCAGAACCTGGTAACAGGGTCGAAGGAGTAGGCAGAGCGGATGGGACGACGTTCACAGCATAGACCCGATGAACTGCGCGAGATGATTCTCGACGCCGCTGAGCGAATTGTAGACACTGGAGGCTTGGCGAAGTATTCCGCCCGTGAAGTAGCAAGACTAATTGGATATGCGCCTGGCACGCTTTACAACATGTTCGAGAACCTGGATGAGATTCTGTTGCGGGTGGAACAACGTTTACTGATGGAACTCGATGCAACTTTGGCCAAAGCAATGGATGGTCTGCAGGGTGAGGAAGCAATTCATCAGTTTGCGGATGCATACTTGGCGTTTGCTTACAAGCGCATGAAGCTGTGGCGTTTGTTGATCGATCATCGGCTGGGACCGGATCCGGCGCCCGACTGGTATATTGCCCTGTTCAATGCGCCGTTCGGCAGGCTCGAGGAGCCCTTCGCGCACGTGATCTTCGGCGCGGATCAAGAGGTCTATCGCAAGGCCGCCAAGGGGTTGGGCGCGCAGATCGTTAGCGTCACCGAGCGCGCGACATGTGACAAGTTGGGTCAGCTCAGCTTTCAAAGCGCATCCGAGCAGATGCGGGAGATGGTCACCATTTATCTTGCCGGCTTTCGCGTGAACAGTGATTCGCTGGTCGTCAAAGACGGGTCCCGATTGACCGAAGTGGGGCGTCATCCTGGCTAAAGCCGGATCGGAATGCAGCAGTGGCGTCGGCCTTGAGATGATCCGGCCATGGTGGATCCCAGGCCTATTGAACAGCGTGGCGAGATCGGCCGGAGTCTGGACCTGAAGGTGAGGCCCGGACCATGTGTTGCACAACTGACCATGTGTTGCACAACTATAGCGTTTCAGTCTTAGCTGAAACCATCCCGCGCCCTCGCCCCGTTCCGCCACTGGCCACCCGGAACCTCATGCCGTTGCCTGGCTAAGCGGGGAGCGGGCGGGTTCGAGTTCACACTGACAGGCTTTCACAGCCGTTCTGCGGCAGCGATCGCGTCGGAGCAGCGATCGCGTCGGATCGGAGTCGGCGTTCGGGCGGCTGCGGTGGCGTACCGGAGCGCGCTATTGATCGGCCGCAGGTGGTCGTTGCCGGCGCGCAGGCAGCATCGGCTGCGGTGCCGATTGCCGTGGCCCGATGGAGCCGGTTGTCATTGTCGACGGCGCCCGGCCCGTGCTGGCTCGCTGTGGATCGATCAGGCCGGCGAACCACCCACCGCTCGGCAGCAGGCGCTGCCGAAGACCGGTCCACAGGGTTGGCGACGTGATGCCGTTGACAAACGGTTTGGATGGCGGGGCGGCGAGGAAGGCTGCAACCAAAACCAGCGCAATGACCGTCGTGTCGTCCCAACGTTTGCCGTCATAAAGCTTGAGTGCCGACCCGAACGACGCTTTCACGCGGCGATCCATCACATCCACGCTATAGAGCTCGTCGAGAACGAGATGGGTCAGATAGCCGATGAACAGAAAGCCGCCCGCGAGCCAAGCGACGCCTTCGTGGAAGTCGAGCAGACGGTGGAACACGATGGCGGTTAACAACCAGCAGCAGACGCCGGCCAGCACCGAGTGCCAAACCCCGCGGTGCCGGGAAAACCGGTGGAACAGCGCGTGGACTGCATATCTCACAAACAGCAGCGTCGCGAGCCAAATGCACCACATTTCGGCGATGGAATAAGTGGCAGCGACGGCAAACAGGGCGCAAAACGCGAAGAACAAGCCGAGGCCAGCGAACAATGCGCGGCTGGGGCGCGAATCTTTCAGGTCGATATCCGGCAACACGCTCCCGACGATGCCAGCCAATGTGACCGCGACCAGGCTTTCGGACGAAATCACGTTCGCAGCCAGGGTCAAAGTGGCGACAGCGCCGCTGACCACGGTGCCGACGGCAATATGGGTGGTGAAATTCGCCATGCCGCAACGATCCCGGTAACCTTTAAGGATCCATGTCCGGTGGCGAATGGTTCGATCGACATCGGTTCGCCAGCCAATGGCAAACGCGAATCCGATTCGCAGCGGGACGGCCAGAGCCGCGACGCGGTGACCACCCTTGCGGTGTGGAAAAGCCGGCTCGTGATCGTTCCTGAAGTGCGGAGAACTTCCAGCTTTTCATCGGACGCCGCGCGATTCCGCTTAAGGCGGAAACGATCTGGTCCGATGCAAAGCAGGTTGCGCTAGATCATCGCGCTTTAAATCGGAACCACAACGCCGATTCCAATTGCGCCGGTTCCGATTTAAGGCGCAAAGATGATCGCTCTTAAAGTGGTGAGCAACTTTCTGCCTTTAATCGGGATCGTTCCGGTTCCGATTTAAGGCAGGTTGCGCTAGCTCCCGCGACGGCCGCAATCCGGTGGTTGTGGCGCTGCCGGGTGCGGTTGCGCTTGATCAGGCTTCAGGTCGCCTAAACGCCATGGCGCAGCGCTCGCCTGACAAACGTGCAGGTGCCGGCGGTCGGATGGCCGGCCCACGCCTGAGCAGGGTCGCCGCGCTGAATGGGAGGGTACGTCGGTAGATAATGCTGGATCATTTCCGCTTGGGGGGAAACACCTTGCTGCCGACCGGCCACCTCATGGCACGCCGTTGTGGCTGGCCGGGCGGGGCAGCGGGATAGTTCCAGCTCACACTGCAACGGCCTAACCCGGCACTCGCCCTCAAGCCGATCTTGAGATCTGCTGCCGCCACTGTGATTGAAACCACACAGTGGCGATTGCGCCATGTCTGATCCGAACTCGCAAACGCAATGGGAGGCGGGCAAATGGTCGCCCCTCGATCCGCACGCCTGATGACCGCGAAGCCTTCCAAGCCGTGATTCTCTCAACCCGTTGAGAGCCTGCAGGCGTTAAGGCGGATCGCGCCGCGCCGCGTCCCGGATCGCCCATATCGTCGGTGCAGCCGCCAGCGCTCGGCGCCGGCGATAGGCGACGAATAACGGCGTGGCTCAGTTGTCACTGCATAAGACGCTCACGATGACGCGTCCGCGTGAATGGGGGATGCACTCCCCGCCACGGGCGTACTTGAAGTTTTTGGCCCTGCAGGCCGTGTCGAACGCCTGCTGTCGAGCGGTCGCCGTGCTGCAGCTGCCCAGCACCGTCTGCTTGGCAACCCAGTCCATTTTCAGGCGGATCGGGTTCGGCCGCTGCGCCTGATCGCGTTGAAGTGTTCGGATCGCCGACTCCAAATCGTTCAATCGGGAATTGAACTGCTCAAGTGTGGATTCGATCGCACCGATCCGCTCCGATGGGTCGTTTTGAGCCCGAAGCGGCGGCGCTGACAGTGCCAAAATGAAGGCCACGCTCAGTAGGGCAACGTGGTTGCGCATGGGGCACACTCCTCATGGACAGTCGAAGGGCGGCGCGAAACCTAGATCATCGCGCCTTAAATCGGAACCGCAACGCCGATTCCAATTGCGCCGGTTCCGATTTAAGGCGCAAAGATGATCGCTCTTAAAGTGGTGAGCAACTTTCTGCCTTTGATCGGGATCGTTCCGATTCCGATCAAAGGCAGGTTGCTCTAGATGATCGTGTCGGACGTCGGCAAAATCAATGCGCTTATCCCGAACCGGGTGCGAGCGGGCACGGTCGGCGGCGCGTTGATATGACAATGCTGCACCAAACCTTCGCAAAAATGGTGAGCGGGTCGTCTATAGGACCCAGGCGCGGTCTTCGTCGCCGGGCCCGTCTGTTTGGCTGGGGCTCCGGTTTGGTTTCCAAAAAGCCCTATCAAGATTTTCAGCTCTACGTTGAGATCCCGGTCAGCAATGATGCCAGCAGCGGCATCGCTATTCGCAGCAATGGCCTCAAAACAGGTCGATGCACGGACTTGCTGTGAAGTCAAAGTTTGTGATCAGCGCAAGGATCCGACGTAGGGTATCGGCGCCATCGTCTATTTCGTCGAGGCCGCGCCAATGCCGAAGGCCGGCGGCAAGTAGATCACCCACCTGATCACCGACAAAGGCGAAATATCGTCGTCGTGCTCAACGGTTAGACGACAGCCGAGGTGCAGAATGGCCTGTTCGCAAAAGGACCGATCACTTTGCGGCAGGGTGGCGGTGTCATGACGGGTTGGAAAATCGCAATCAAGCCGCTCTCGGGCGTGATCGGTGGAGATCGACGTGATCCGCGAGGGGTCGCGAAAGCGGAGCATGCTCAACAGCATGGCGCGAGGCATGCTCCGGCACCGCGCGTGATGTCATCGACGAGAATGGGTCGTAGGCGAGCGAGCGACATGCCGCTTCAACGCGAACTGTCGCAAGCGCGTGAGCGCTGACTGGGCACGGCAGCGGGGGTTTGGCGTAGGCTGCGCGAGCGGTGGACGCTGGGACGGTGAGCAGCTATCGTGCGCCATCGTGCCGGACGCTGATAGCCGACTGGGCCGAGGCACGGCGGCGCGTGGCAACATAGGCGTGCTAAGAGCGCGCCTGGCAGGCCGACCGCCATGGCGTCTTGGCAGTGACGTGAGGCCACTGCCATGGCGTGTGTGTCCGGCGCGCACGAGCGCGCGACGAGAGATCAAGGCTAGCCGGCATGAAGTACGTTCAAAATGCCTGGTACGTGGCCGGCTGGTCCAGCGAGGTCGGCCGGGAGTTAAAAAGGGCGACGATCTTAGAGACGGATCTGGTCTTATACCGCAGGTCATCCGGCGACGTTGTGGCCCTACAGGATCGGTGTCCGCATAAATTCCTGCCGTTGTCGAAAGGCAAATTGATCGGCGACGATGTCCAATGCGGGTACCACGGACTGACGTTCGATGGTGATGGCCAATGTGTGCGGGTGCCCGGGCAAAACGAAGTTCCAGGCTCGATCAATGTACGTCGCTTTCCGGTCCACGAGAAACACGACATCATTTGGGTTTGGATGGGAGACCCGGCCCGGGCCGATACGTCGAAGGTGTTCGACCTGCCGGTCTTTTACGAGCAAGGCTGGGCGGCGCATCAAGGTGACGCGCTGCATTTGCAGGCCAACTATCTCAACGTCGCCGACAATCTGTGCGATCCGGCACATGTCAGCTTCGTGCATCCGACCACGCTCGGCAACGCGTCGAGCGAGGACATACCGATCGACAGCCGTCGCATGGACGATGGAACGATCGTGACCTGGCGCTGGGTACGCGATTCCCCCCCGGTTGGGTTCTTCAAGGCCTTCGGTGGGTTTGAGGCCAACGTCGATCGCTGGCACTATTATTATCTGCACCTGCCGAGCACCGCTGTCATCGATTTTGGCTCGCAAGACGTGAGCGACCCGCTCGATGTTGACAGTCGTGATCAGGGCGTGCGCATCTTCGCGCTGCATTTTTTGACCCCTGTCAACAACGGCTACACGATCGACAGATGGATGCATATCCGCAACCGGGCGATCGATGACGAGCAGGCAGCATTGCAGATGGATGATCTGTTTAGGGTCGCCTTCGCCGAGGACAAGGAGATCCTCGAGGCGATCGAGGAGGAGGAGCGTAAGATCGGTGATGTTCGCCAGGTCCGGCTCGCGATCGACAAGGGGTCCAACCTCTACCGGCGCGCGATCGACCGCTTGATCGAGGCGGAAGCGGGCTGACCGCACTCGTAGGGTCGGCACGCTGGTGTCGATCGCGTCGGCCGAAGCTGCCCGTTGTGTCGATTGAGATCGGCGTGTACCGTCTCGTCATCGATCCGCTCGGCCCCTCCGCCAGTCCATGGGAACATCGTTGTGAAGTACACGCCATCCTGTGGGCTTATCGCGTCATCGTTCCGCAGCCTGCCGCCGTTCGAACTGATGCGGCCATCGAGTGTCGCTGAAGCGGTGTCGGCATTGACATCGGCGGAGCGCCCCGCCGTGCTCGCCGGCGGCACGGACTTGCCCGCTCGCTTCAATGAAGGCTTCGCGCCCTCTCGGCTGGTCGATATCAGTCGGATCGAGCCGTTGCGCCAGATCGTGTCCGAAGCCGGCACGCTTTCGATCGGCGCGATGGTGACCCACGCCGAAGGCGCCAACCATCCCGTGATCGCGCAGCTGCTGCCGACATTCGGCGCTGCCTGGTCGCGAATCGCCAACGTTCGGGTACGGATGTCGGCAACGCTGGGGGGCAACGTGATGGCGGGTCGCGCCCGCTACGAGGGGTTGATCTTGCTGACGGCTATGGGCGCCAGTCTGGTGTTTGCGACACCCAGCGGCGAGCGTATCGTGGCGTTGGACGGGCAGCGCCAGCTGCCATCGGCGCAGGACGGGCTGCTGACCGGGGTCCGCATTCCGTTGCAGCGGAGCATGCGGGTTGATTATGAGCGCAGTCTGCGACCGATATTGACCCAGGCGGTCGCCGTCGACGCCGACGGCAACGGTCGCGTCGTCACCGCGACCGAGCATGTCGCGCCCAGGGTGGAGACGCTCGAACGATGGCGACCGGCCGGCGGTCAGCTCGCCAGCCAAGCGTTCGGCGATCCAGTAACGAGCGACACTTATCTCAATCAGGTGAGGGCCGTTCTGTTTGACCGTCAGATCGCGCGATTGGGGGCAGCATGAACGAGATGGTGATCGAGTTCGATCTCAACGGCAAAATTCACTACGACATTGTGCCCACAAACGCGGTGTTGGTGGATTATCTGCGTGACACATGTGGGCTGAAGGGCGCCAAAATCGGCTGCTCGCGCGGGGTATGCGGGGCGTGTACGGTGCTGATCAATGGTCGCCCCGTGGCCGCTTGCTCCGCATTTGCGTTCCAGGTCAACGGCGCCAGCGTGGAAACCATTGAGGGGCTGGCCCGGGATGGCCAGCTCGATCCCGTTCAGCAAGCCTTTATCGATCATGCCGCGTTTCAGTGTGGGTACTGCACCGCGGGCATGATCCTTCTCACCAAGGCCTTGTTGGCGCACGATCCGCAGCCTGATCGAGCCACCATCATCGATTGGTTGAGTTCCAACGTCTGCCGGTGCGCGGGTTATCCTCAAATCATCGCGGCAGTGCAGGACGCTGCCCGGCGCCTGCGGGACCAGCCGTCATGAGCGATCAACTGACTTCGGTCGGCGCCAATGTGCCGCGCAAAGATGCGGTGGAGAAGGTCACCGGTGCGGCAGCCTATGCGGTCGATATTACGCATGCTGGAATGTTGCATGCCAAGGTGCTGCGTTCGCCCCGAGCCCATGCGCTGATCACGCGGCTGGACGTCAGCAAAGCGCGCCGGGCGCCGGGCGTGCACGCCGTTCTAACGCATGCCGACATTCCCGCGCACTATATGCCGGTCTATGGCTATAACATCAAGGATCAGCCGATCGTGGCCGTGGACCGGGTCCGTTACGTCGGCGATATTGTGTGCGCGGTGGCGGCGGAGAGCGAGGCTGAAGCGGTTGCGGCGTTGGAGCTGGTGGACGTCGAGTATCAGGATCTTCCGGTCGTCGCCGACATTGAGGCCGCGTTAGATGAGGCGGCGCCGGAGCTGTTTCCGGAGGCGCCGGTGGGCGCCGTTCCGGCCTATGGCACTGGTGCCAGCGCGCAGATGCGGCCGCGCAAGAACGTCTGCTATCAATTCAATTATCAGACCGGAGACCCGGCGGCGTTTGCTGCCTGCGATCACGTGTTCGAGGACACGTTTCGTTTCTCGCGCATGCATCATTATCACCTGGAGCCGTTCGTGGCAGTCGCGCGCGCGGCCGCGGACAGCATCGAGGTGTGGTCGGCGTGTCAGAACCCGTTTCCGCTTCGCAAAGAGCTGGCGCGGATATTCAAGGTTTCGGAAAGCAGCGTAACCGTCCACGTGCAGCACTTGGGTGCCGGCTTCGGCTCCAAAAACAACTGCAAAGCAGAACCGGCTGCGGTCATGCTGTCGCTGATGACGGGGCGGGCCGTGCGCTTCTGCTTGACCATGGAGGAGAGCGCGCTGACCAATACACAGCATGCCGCCGTCCTCAAGCTCAAGACCGGTGTCATGCGCGACGGCCGCTTTGTCGCACGGCAAAGCGAGATCCTTCTGAACTCGGGGGCCTATTCCGATGCCAGCCCGTTGGTCTCGGAAAAAGCCGGCTACAGAATACCGGGGCCTTATCGCTGGCAGCATATCGACAGTCGCTGCTTGTGCGTGATGACCAACACGGCGCCGGCTGGTCCGTTCCGAGGTTTTGGTGGGACGCAGTCGAGTTGGGCCTGCGAAAGCCAGATCGACATGATCGCGCGTCGGCTCGGGCTGGACCCCTACGACATCCGCGTCAAAAACCTGATCGCGCTGGGTGAACCGTTCGTGCCAGGCGAATCCGGCATGGATAGCGACCTGAAGCAAGGGCTCGACCTGGTGTGCGAGCAGATCGGCTATCGTCAGCCGAAAGGTGGTCCACATCGCGGCAGAGGCCTCGCCATCGGCTTTAAGGACGGTGGTGGGATCAAAAAGGCGGCGCAGGCGCGGGTGCGGGTCTTGACCAACGGCGACGCGATCTTGAATTTTTCCAGCGTTGAGATGGGCCAAGGCATCCGCACGGCGCTGGTGCAAGTGGTGGCGGACATTCTGAAGTTGCCCATGGATCGCGTTTCGGCGCCCGCGATCACCACCGATCACTCGCCGTTCTGTGAAGGGACCAATGCCAGCTCGGGCATCGCGATCACCGGTCGCGCGGTGGAGCGCGCGGCACGCGAGTCCAGGCAACAGGTTCTGGCGTTCGCGGCGCAAGAATTGAACTGCGATGTGACGGAGCTCGACCTGGACAACGGCTTCATCGTGCAAGGCACCGGCCCCAACGCGCAGCGGCGGCCGTTGGGTCCGCTGGTGATGGCCCATTACGGCGGACCGGGCTTTGAGTTTTCCGCGGAGGGGTTTTACATCTCGCCGACCGACCACAACGCGCCGCTCGAATCGCCGTGTGCGTTTTGGGAGATCGGATGGGGTGCCGCCGAGGTCGAGGTCGATACCGAGACGGGCCATGTCAAGGTGTTGAAGCTGGTCAGCAGCGGCGATACGGGCCGGTCCATTCATCCGCTGGTGTGCAAAGGGCAGGAGGACGGCGCCGCGATCATGGGCTATGGCCAAGCCATGTTCGAGCGCATGATCTACGACCAGACCGGTCAGTTGCTCAATTTGGATCCATTGATTTATCGGGTGCCGCTGGCCGAAGACCTTCCGCATCAGTTCGAGACCATTACCCAGCAGCAAGGGCACGGGCCAGGTCCGTTCGGGGCCAAAGGTGCCGGCGAGGCGACCATTCTGCCGATCGCCAGCGCCATCGCGAATGCCATCGAAGATGCCGTCGGTGTACGTATCACGGCGTTGCCGATCACGCCGGAGCGGGTGTTGGCGGCGTTGCAGCGGCGGACGGACGACTAGAGCGACCTGACTTTAATCGGAATCGGAACGATCCCGATGGACAGCAGAAAGTTGCTGACCACTTTAACAGCGTTTATATTTGTGCCTTAAATTGGAACCGGCGTTGCGGTTCCCAGCGGTTCCAATTTAAGGCACGATGATCCTGGGCGGTTCAGTGTCAGCGGGCCGGCAAGCCGCTTCCGCCGCGGGCGAAACTGATCTTATGCGCTGATATGAAAACATTTCCTGGGGTCCGAGGCCTGTATTGGGGGCGTCTGCGTCGATGCTGCGGCCGCCGATGAGTTCGAGAACAACGCGCCGCGCGACCCTGTTCAAACATGGACCCTCACCGGCATCGGCGGTTCAAGGCGCGAACGACGATACCGATTGCGGTCAACGGCGTCGATCGCGCTCGCGTGCACGGCGTCGACGCGAGGCAATGCAGCCGCCTCTTCTAAAGTATCGGCGATGTTGATGTGCAACCAGCCGTAGAACTGCAGTTGCCAGCAAGATGCTCGTTGAATACAAGTACATCGCCGTCTATTGTGGCCAACACGATAACAATGCAAAGGGAGATGTTATGCGTACAAAGCTTGCGGGCGCAGCCGCCGTTGCGTTGATTGGCCTGCCCACCCTCGCAGCCGCACAATCCGTCAAAATCGGCTACATCAACTCGATGTCGGGTGGTCCCGGCATCTACGGCAAGCATGGTAAAGACGGTTTCGAGCTCGGGCTCGACCACCTTAACCGTAAAGTCGGAGGGCTCAAGGCCGAGGTGATCTACGGTGATACCCAGCGCAAGCCCGACGTTGCGCGGCAATTGGTCGAGAAGCTGTTAAAGCGGGATCGGGTGGAAATTATCGCCGGCATTACCTGGTCCAACATTCTGGCCGCGGTGCGTCGGCCGGTGATCCGCGCCAAGAAGATCTTGATCAGCACCAATGCCGGCTGGTCGGGTATGGCGGGCAAGAATTGCTCGGCCTATTTCTTCTCGACGTCATGGAATAACGACCAGACGCCGGAGGCGATGGGCAAGTTGATGAATGAGGAGAACTTCAAGGACGTGTTTTTGATCTCGGCGAACTATCAGGCCGGCAAGGACATGCTCAATGGGTTCGAGCGGTACTATAAGGGCAAGGTCGCCGGCCGCATCTTGTACCGGCTTGGCCAGCGTGACTTCCAGGCGGAAATCTCGCAGATCCGTGCGGCAAATCCGGCGGCACTGTTTGGCTTTGTGCCCGGGCCGATGGGAATCGCATTCACCAAGCAATTTCGCGCTGCTGGTTTGAGCGATAAGATCCCATTCTACAACGTCTTCACGATTGATCACCTGTCGCTCAAGGGCCATGGCAAGAATGCCATAGGAACCTTCCATACCAGCTATTGGGACAATAGCTCGACCCGGCCTGAAAACGTGAAATTCAAGAAGGACTTCCTGGCCAAGTACGGCTATCAGCCTTCAATGTATGCGGCCCAGGCCTACGACGCCGCTTTTCTGATCGATGCCGGCATCAAGGCGGCGGGCGGCGATGTGAACAACAAGAAGGCCATGATCGAGGGCATGGCGAAGGTGACCTCGCTCCCGTCACGCGGCAAATTCTCCTACAACGTCAACCACATGCCGATCCAGGCCTATTACAAGCGCCGGGTGGTCGCCGATGCAGACGGCAATCCCAAGATCGAGACCACCGGTCCGGTCTTCACGGAGCACAAGGACGCCTACTACAAGAAATGTCCTGCAAAAAACATGAAACCGTAGGCGACGTCATCACGCCGGCGGGATACCTGAGCGTATCCCGCCTTGGCGTGTTCACCTGCCAGCTCCCAATAAAAATTGAGCCGCGAATTACCCCGGCATGACTTGGTTATTGTTCATCGAGCAACTTCTGAACGGAATCCAGTTCGGCGTCTTTTTGTTCCTGGTGTCGGCTGGATTAACGTTGGTGCTCGGCATCATGAATGTCGTTAATCTGGCGCACGGCTCGCTCTACATGCTGGGTGCCTATCTCGGCGCGGCATTCCTGGCATGGACCGGCAATTTCTTGCTGGCGATTATTTTGATGGTGCCGACGATCCTGGTGATCGGGGTCTTGGTCGAATTGATCGTGCTGCGCACCATGTACGATCGCGACCATATGGACCAGGTGCTGGCAACCTTCGGGCTGATTCTGTTTTTCAATCAGAGCGTGATTATCCTGTGGGGGCCGGAAAGCCAGACCATGAACATCCCGGCGTTTCTTGAAGGAAACGTCGAAATCTTGCCGGGTGTTCCCTATCCCATTTTCCGCCTGGCCATCATCGGCGTCGGTCTGGCGATCGCGGTTTTTCTCTATTATCTCATTACCAGCACCAAGATGGGGATGTTGATACGCGCCGGTGCCAGCAACGGTCAGATGGTTCGTGCGTTAGGGGTCAATATTCGGCTGTTGTTTACCGTCGTGTTTGGGCTCGGAGCGATCCTTGCGGGCATCGCCGGGCTGATGTCGGGGCCGATCTCGTCGGTCGAATCGGGCATGGGCGAGGACATGTTGATCCTGTCCTTCGTTGTCATCGTGATCGGCGGCATTGGCTCGGTGCGCGGAGCGTTCGTCGCCTCCGTCATCATTGGCGTGGTGGAGACGGTCGGGCGGTCAATTCTGCCATTCCTGATGAAGGAGTTCATCTCCGAGGACGCGGCACAAACGGCCGGGCCGGCACTTGCCTCGATGCTGATGTACATTCTCATGGCAGCGGTGCTGTTCTTCAAGCCGCAAGGCTTGTTCCCGGCCAAGACGGGATGATGTGTCGATGACCAAGCTCAAGGTTGTTATTGTCCTCGCCGCGTTCATTCTGCTCGCATTGGTCCCGCCGCTGGCCGAAGCGTTCAACGAACCGTTTTATTTGTCGCTGTTCGCGCGGATTATGATATTCGCGATTGCCGCCGTCAGCTTAGATCTCATTCTGGGTTACGGGGGCATGATCAGTTTTGGCCACGCGGCCTACATCGGCATTGGTGCCTACGCGGTGGCCGTCATGTCGTTTTACGAAATCGACAACGGTTGGCTGCAGTTGCCGTTGGCCATTGTCGCAAGCGCCTTGGTCGCACTCGTTATCGGGGTGATTAGCCTGCGGACGTCAGGGATCTATTTCATCATGATCACCCTGGCATTTACCCAGATGCTTTATTTTTTGGGGATCAGTCTAGAGGTGTACGGCGGGGACGACGGGATCGATACCAATCGGTCGGAATTCGTCTCCTGGTTTGATTTGACCGAGGATTTCAATCTTTATTACCTCATTCTCGGTTTTCTGATGCTCACCGTCTTTTTCACCTACCGGCTCATTAATTCGCGCTTCGGTATGGTGATTCGCGGTAGCCATTCCAACGAACAGCGAATGCAGACGATCGGCTTTCAAACCTTTCGCTATCGGCTTGCGGCATTTGTCATTGCCGGCGCGATCTGCGGCGTGGCGGGATTTCTTCTGGCCAATTTGACAGAATTCCTGACGCCGGAATACATGCATTGGTTCCGGTCCGGCGAGATTATGATCATGGTGCTGCTGGGCGGGATGGGGTCCTTGTTCGGACCGGTGTTCGGCGCCGCTGCCTACATCTTGCTGGAGGAATGGATTCCGGAGCTGCTGGAGGTGATGAACTCCGGTTGGGGTGAGCATTGGTGGATCGTGTTCGGGCCGGTGCTGATCGTCATCGTGCTCTATGCCAAGCGGGGGCTTTGGGGATTGATCCCGGACCGGAGCGGTCAAGATGGTTGAGCCGATACTGAAGGTCGTCGGATTGATCAAGAGCTTCGGTGGCGTCTCCGCCGTCGACAATGTGTCCTTCGATATCCTGCCAGGCGAAATCCATGCGGTCATCGGGCCCAACGGCGCTGGCAAGACCACGTTCGTCGCCCAGCTCTCCGGGCTGCTAAAGCCGGATGCCGGCACCATCGTATTTACCGGACAGGACGTGACCGGGATGAACGCGCCGGAGCGGTCTCATCTTGGATTGGCACGATCGTTCCAGATTACCAGCGTATTCCGGGAATTTACCGCGGCGGAAAATGTCGCGCTGTCGATCCAGGCCCATTCCGGGCACAGCTTTCGATTCTGGCGGCCGGCCATGACGGATCCCGAATTGATCGATCCGGCGCGCAAATTCCTCAATGAAGTGGGGCTTGGCGCCAGGGCCGGCACGCGAGCAAGAAATCTGTCTCACGGGGAGCAGCGGCAGTTGGAAATCGCCATGGCGCTGGCGACGGGGCCGAAGCTTTTGTTGCTCGACGAGCCGACCGCTGGCATGGGTCCGGAAGATTCCGAGCGAATTCGGAAATTTCTCGCCGAACTCAAGGGGACCTATTCGATGCTGCTGATCGAGCACGACATGGACACGGTGTTCTCGCTTGCCGACCGCATCACGGTATTGGTTTACGGGCGGGCGATCGCGACGGGGACGCCGGAGCAGATCCGCGGCAACGATGAGGTGCGATCGGCCTATCTCGGCGAAGATGAGGCGATCCGTGCTTGAAGTCCGCGATTTGGAAACGTCATACGGCGCCAGCCAGGTGCTGTTCGGGATGGACTTGGCCGTCGAGGCTGGACAGGCGGTGACCCTGATGGGCCGGAACGGGATGGGCAAGACCACCACGATCCGCTCGATTATGGGTTTGACGCCGAGCCATGCCGGTACGATCACGTTCGAAGGCAAACCCATCCGTGGTCTGGCCGACTATAAAATCGCTCAGCTCGGGATCGGACTGGTGCCGGAAGGGCGACAAATTTTTCCCAATCTGACGGTGCGTGAAAACTTGGTGGCCATCGCCGCCAATCGGTTCAAAGCCGCCCATCCCTGGACGGTGGAGCGGGTGTACGACATGTTTCCGTCGCTCGCCCAGCGCGCCGGTAACATGGGAAATCATCTGTCAGGCGGCGAGCAGCAGATGCTTGCCATTAGCCGGGCGCTGATGACCAATCCCAAGCTGTTGATCCTCGACGAGGCGACGGAAGGACTCGCGCCATTGATCCGGCTCGACATTTGGGCGTGTTTGCAGCGGCTCAAAGCTGAGGGCCAATCGATCCTGGTGATCGATAAGAACATCGACGCTTTGACGCGGATTGGTGACCGCCACTTTATCGTCGAACGCGGCCGGGTGGTGTGGCAGGGGACGTCCGACGAGTTGCGCGCCAACGAGGATCTGCAGCATCGCTACCTCGGCGTTTGACGATCAAGCCAGCCGAAGCGGTTTCGCCCGACGGCGTTGGGCGCCGACTGGTAGACCTGCTGGCCGGGTGGCGAGCGGGCCGGCACGGCAAATCCGGTTTAGGCGGACATGATCTCGTGCGCCGTGATCGGCCGCGGGTGGGCGCAACTCGAATTGATCTTTTGCGTCCCCTGGGACATGCTGCCACCGACGCAGAGCAGCTAAGCGCGAGACCTCGAACCGGCTTGGCGGCGGGCCGGTCGCAATCGGTGGATGCGACGAAGCTGCTGGATGGCACCGAAGACAGGCTTGGTTGTCATGACACAGAACATCGATCCCGAGCACGTCGATACCGGGGAGATCGATCCAGCGCGTGCCAAGGCCGAGGTTCTGGCCTATGCGAAAAAGCGGGGCGCGTTGGCGGTGGGTGTGGCCGATCTCGACGCTATCGCGCGCGTGGCGCCGGAAGGTCACCGGCCGGCCGACCTGATGCCCAGGGTCAAATCGGTGATCGCGATCGGCGTTGGTGGCCAGACCCAAGGCACCTGGAGCTTGCCCGCCAAGGCCATGGCCTACTTTGGGTCGACCGAAACGCGGGCTTATTCATGCGCCTATGCGCTCGCTTTCTTCATCGAAAGTCGGTTTCGCGCGCCGTCCATTTATTGCCCGCCCGACATGGACAACGAGGCCGGGCCGCGGGTGCCGCTGCAAAGCCTCAAGCTGCACGCCGAGCTGGCCGGACTTGGCGCGCGCTCGCTCGCCGGCGATATCCTGCTGCATCCTGAATTTGGCTATATGTATTTTGCCTCAGTGTTTACCGAGCTGGCGTTGCCGCCGGATGAACCGCTGGCGGATAATCCATGCCCGGCGCCGTCCTGTGTCGACATGTACCGCAAAACCGGACGTACTCCGTGCATGAAGTTTTGTCCGGTGCAATGTTTATCCGGCACGATCGATGCGCAGGGCAACCAAGTGGAGATGCACTACGACATGGCGGCGTGCGCAGAGATGTCGCAACAGTATGAAGCGGTGCCGGCGCTGTTGGCTGAAGCGATGGCGG
This sequence comes from Hyphomicrobiaceae bacterium, assembly GCA_965223035.1. GTDB lineage: Bacteria > Pseudomonadota > Alphaproteobacteria > Rhizobiales > Hyphomicrobiaceae > CAMDPA01. The sequence continues at coordinate 6,020,781 of OZ244980.1, forward strand.
CGGAGGATCTTGGCCAGCGCACGGACGCGTTGTTCGATCCGGACAACAAGATGCTTTGGTACAAAATGTCGGTCGGAAGCGGCGGATTGCTGGCACAGTGCTTCGAATGCATGCGGGTGTGCCCGATTGCAACGCGGGCTTCGCTGGCCGATCCGATTCGCCGGAGCCTGGCCAACTCATGACCCGCGGGCTCACGCGCCGACAGCTCGGTGTCACGGACGCCATGGTCGCCGCTTACGGCGCGGCGATCTTTGAGCTCAGCAACAATCATCAGATTCGGCGCGGCGACCCGGTCCGCACCAAGCAATTCGACGCGATCGAGCGGCAGCGTCACGAGCTTGGCATGAGCGATCGGCAGATCGCGGCGCGGATCGGCCTCAGCGTCGACCAGGTGACCTACATCCGTAATCTGGAGGAGCGGCGCCGATTTCGCACGGATCATTACCACATTCTCAATCGCCTGGGTGGGGGACGACGCTATCGGGCCGAGCGCATGACGCCATTTCAAGATCACTTCCGTTTCAGCGAGGAGGCCCTTTGCCTGCGGGCTGCACTGGCATTTGATCCGGACCGCGTTCGCAGCTGCATCGAGCGCGGGTACTGGCGCGATGACACGCTCCGGGGCTGGCTGCAGCGCAACGCGCGCCAACAACCGTCGGCGCCGGCGATCTTGGATGCGGGCGGCGCTCTCAACTATCAAGACCTCGAGCACGGCGTCGAGCGGCTGGCTGTCGGGCTCTACCAGTTGGGCGTGCGCCCGGGAGACGTCGTCGCCGTTCAGCTGCCAAATACGCTTGAGCACATCGAGAGTTTTTTGGCGATCAGCTGGCTCGGCGCGGTGATGACCACGCTTTACATGAGCTACCGCGAGGCGGAGCTGTTGGCCCAACTTAATCATGCCAAGGCCAAGGCGCTGATCGTTCCAAAAACCATCGGCGACTTCAGTCCAGCCGATTGGGCGGCACGCCATCGGTCGCGATTGCCGCACCTGAACGCCATTGTCGTGGTCGGCGAGGCCCCGGCCGGCACCATTTCTTATGCGAGTTTGACCGCGGCGACGCAGGCGCTGCCGAAAGATTTGCCCGAGCCCACGGCGGCCGATCCGTTCCTGCTGCTTTACACCTCGGGAACCACATCCAGTCCTAAGGGAGTACCGCTCAACGCGCACCAGATGCTGACCAACGCTCGGCTCGGCATCGCCGAACACGACATTCGCAGCGGTGACCGGGTTTTGTCGGCGGCGCCATTCGGGCATCTGTTTGCGCTCTACTCGGTTCAGCTCGCGCTATGCGCCGGCGCCAGCGTGGTGCTGTTGCCGCAATTCATGCCTGGCGACCTGATCAAGATCATCGAAGGCAGCCGGCCGACCCACATGTTCGCTGGGCCGGCGCATATCGCAGCCTGTCAAGCGGCAGGCATGCTGGATCAGGCCGACCTGTCGTCGCTGCGGCTGGTGGTGCTATCGGGTGCCGCCGTGCCACCCCAACTTGTGCGTGCGGCCGCGCCAAAGCTGACCAATGGTGCGTTCTGCCAGCTTTGGGGCATGACGGAATTGCAGGCTGGGCTTTATACGCGGCCGGACGATCCGGTCGAGCTGGTGGCTGAAAGCGCCGGCCGCGTGTCGCCGGGTACCGAGGTGCGGATCGCCGATGCCGACGGCGGTATGGTCGCTCCGGGTGAGGAGGGCGAGCTACAGGTGCGTGGGCCGTCGGTGTTCGCGGGCTACTACGACAACGCCGAGGCAACTGCGCAGGCTTTCACAGCCGATGGATGGTTTCGCTCAGGCGACGTCGCGCGCATGGACAGCGCCGGCAATGTCACATTGTCCGGCCGGGTCAAGGACGTGATCAATCGCGGCGGGGTCAAATACAACCCACAGGAGGTAGAGCTTCTGATCGAGCGCCACCCGGCCGTCCTCCAGTGCGCGATTGCGCCGATCAAGGATCAGCGACTGGGTGAGCGGGCCTGCTGTTATGCGGTGCTGAAGCCGGGCGCGCAATTGACGCTTGACGATCTGGTCGGACACCTCTCCGGCCAGGGGATCGCCAAGTACAAGCTGCCCGAGCGGCTGGAGTTGCGCGCCGAGCTGCCGATGACGGCTACCCGCAAGGTGATCAAGGGCCAGCTCGCTCCGCGCACGGACCCGACGTCCACTGGGTGACGGAGCTGGTTGGCATAGGTGCCAGGGTTGGCGTGACCGCGTCAGCATCGCGTGTCTCTTTGGTGGCAGGGTCTGCCGCGGCCTCGCCACTGCCTGCAAAGCGATAAAGGTCAACGGTGGCGGTGACAATGATTTCGACGGCTGAGCTGTCCTGTGCCTCGTGCAGTGGAATGGCGTTGATGATCACATCAGCGATTGGGATCAGCTCACTGGCAAGCTTTAGAGCAACCTGCCTTTGATCGGAATCGGAACGATCCCGATGAAAGGCGCAAAGATGATCTAGCTCAGCAAGCGCCCGGCCGGCAGCAATGCACTTGCGCATGATGGCCCTGCTCTCGATGTCCGCGCGTGACGGCAGGGAGGCGTGCGCAACTGTCAGCTTCGATGACGGCTGGCCCGGTCAGTGCGTCATCGACTTTGGGAGCACACTTCGAGCATCCGTCATGTCGTCAGACGCAGAGCGAAGCCAGCCAAGAGCAGGGTGCACCGGACATCCTTCGAGCAGACCCATACGACCAAGACTGCGCTGGTCGGAAAGGTTGGCCCAAATCATGTCCGCCGGCAAAGTGGTGAGCAACTTTCTGGTTGTCATCGGGGTCGATCCGATGCCGCTGACAAGCGGGTTGCTTTAAGCGCGGCGATCAGGGCAGCAGGAAAAAACCGTGGTCAAACGAGCTGAGCGCCGGCCATCGCACGTCAGCAAACCTGATTGACGACGGGTCACGGTGTCGATGCAGCAGGTGTCGCAGTCCAGCGCGATGGCCACGAGACGTAGCCCCAAAACGAGGGGATGATCTTGCGGTTCAATGGGTTCGGCGTGGGCTGGTGGAGAGGGCTGGATTCGAACCAGCGTAGGCATAGCCAACGGATTTACAGTCCGTCCCCTTTAGCCACTCGGGCACCTCTCCGGCCAGGTCCGGCCCCGCGCGGGGTACCAGCCGGCGCAACGAAAAAACCCCGCCGACACGAGCGGGGCGCGCATCGTCGTTATCTGTTGCAGGCTCGGCTGTGTCAATCATAAATGGTCGGCGACGCAGTACGACGGGCGATGCGGCCGGGCCTGTGATGCTGCCCGACCGGTATCTCACTGGCGCGCGCGGCCGCTTTCCCGACGTTGGCTTGGGCACGTGACACCGTCGGGTGTGGAGCCTCGATGAGCGGTTGAAGGGACCGTCGGTTGGGCCCGCGCCGCAGTTGGGCGATGACGGCTCGACCGCGATGGGCAACCAGAGCAACCAGCGTTTCATCGGAAGCGGGAGACTTTCGCTGAAACGCAGCAAGTTGCTGTGAACCTTAGGTGCGATCATGTTTGGGCCATTCGTTAGAGCAACCTGCCTTTAATCGGAATCGGAACGATCCCGATTTAAGGCGCGATGATCTAGCGCCGTCCTGACGGCGCCAACTCAAGGTACGATGATCTAAAGCGTGGCAGTGTGTACTGGAACCATCCCGCTCGGCCGCCCACATAAGCGTGCCAATGGGTGGCCGGCGGGGGAACGGGCCGGCAAGGCTAATCGGCCTAAGGCGGACATCATCACGTGGAGCGTTGAGACGGTTGTGCGTGCCGGCAATCAGACAAAAGCCACCAGGCCGCGCCGCGCGCCAGCGGGCGATCGCGAGCGGGTGCTGATCTGGGGCATTCATGCAGTAGAGGCGGCGTTACGCCACGCGGACCGCCAGATCCTGCATCTGTGGCTGACGGAGAATGCCGAACGAAGGTTGAGCGACAGCGTCGCTGCCCGTGGTCTGCCTGCTGACCGGGTTGTGCCGAGGGATTTGGATCGGCGGTTGGGTGCTGACACCGTCCACCAGGGCGCGCTGTTGGAAGCCGAGCCGTTGCCCCCGTCCCCGGTGAGCGCGATGGCCCAGGCGGCCAGTTCGCGGCGCCCGATCGTCGTGCTCGATCAGGTGACCGACCCGCACAATGTGGGGGCGGTGCTGCGCTCGGCCGGTGTGTTCGGGGCGTCGGGCTTGATCATGACACGTCGCCACAGTCCACCGCTGGCCGGGGCGTTGGCGAAGGCCGCATCCGGAGCGCTGGAGCTGGTGCCGATCGCCGTAGTGCAAAATCTCGGCCGGACGTTGGTGGAACTGAAGGACGCCGGTGTGCGGATTGTCGGGCTCGATGGCGCGGCCAGCGCGGTATTGGAGGATGTGTTGTTCGACGCGAACATCGCAAACCGCTCGATCGCGTTGGTGTTGGGTGCCGAGGGGAAGGGATTGCGGCAGTCGATCGAGGGCCAATGTGATGTCGTTTGTCGGATCGACGGCGACGGGCCGATCCGGAGCTTGAACGTGTCCAATGCTGCGGCGGTGTGCCTGCACCTGGCGGCGATGGCGCGTCGGGCGCGCGACGGTTAGGGTGCTGGCGACCGCCGATCAGGCGACGTTGGGCCCGCCAAGGCTAGGGTCGAAGCCTAGATCATCGCGCCTTAAATCGGAACCGCAACGCCGGTTCCAATTGCGCCGGTTCCGATTTAAGGCGCAAAGATGATCGCTCTTAAAGTGGTGAGCAACCTGCCTTTAAGCGGAATCGGAACGATCCCGATTAAAGGCGCGATGATCTAGATGATGTCCGCCTCAGGCGGGTCAGCCTTGCCGGATCGCGCCCGAACGCCGCCGACATCCTGCTATGGGGTGACCGGGCGCGGGAGCGGGTTGGTTCCAGCTAATGCTGAAACGCTATCAAGTGTCGAGCAACCTTCTGCTTTATTGGCAGATCAGCGGGCGGCGGCAGCGATAGCGCGGGCGGCCGCAGATGCGATCACCGAACCGATTGTACCAGCAGCGGCGGCCGACGCGATAACAGCGGCGCGGACCGCGATAGCAGCCGCCGTCACGGTAATAGTAGCGCCCGCGCCGCGCATGCGAGGCCGCGCCAAGCACGCCGAGGGTGATAATGCCGGCGGCGATTCCAGCCGCGATGGCGGCGCCGCGCCGCGCTTCGGCAGGCTGCGAATGGGCCATAAATGTTCCGGCGGCGAGGGCCAGCACTAGGCCCAACGTCATGAGCTTGTTCATCATGCCATTAACTCCTTGGGGCAGAATGCGCGCCCTGCATCGGGTTGCGGACCTCAGCCGCCGCGATGTCGCGGGATTGCGCCGATGTGCAAGTTCGAATGCGGCCCGTCCACCTGCCAGATTAACGTCGAGCCATATGAATGTGGCATGAACACGTCCGACGGCGGCTAATCGCAATTGTCAGATATTTCAAATTGTTGCATCGGAGGAGGCGGATGGCTTTGCGGTATGATTTGGAAGGATGATTACCTTACGGAGGAGCTCGTATCGATGGACGCCGCGGATGATTTTTAGGGCGCGTATCGGGGAGTTCCTCAATCGCGCAAGATGCAGCGGCGCCGTGTGGTCGGACGCGTCCACGGCGGGGCGACCGCGGCTATAGCGTTTCAGGGTGGGCCAGAACCATCCCGCTCCCCCGCCCCGGTCCTCCATTCGGCCAGCCAAAGGCATGATCTCATGGGCGGCCCAAATGAGGTACAGGGCGGGGAACGGGCTGGCACAGCGTTTCCGCCTAAGGCGGAAATCATCCAAAGACCGATCAGCGCGGAGACCAGTGGCGGGCGCGGCCGGCTCGAGGCCGATAGGGTACGCCGCAGCGATGATGACCGCGCAGTTTGCAGCTCAATGGATAGCCCCAGGTTGAGCGGTACTCCGGAATCCGGAATGGATAGCGGCTGCGATAGCGCATCTGATAGCGCGGCACCCAGTAGGCCGAATTATAGTAGCCGTAGTAGGCGGGGCGCCGATAACTGTAGCTGTAGGGATCCGGCCCGCCTGGCCAGGGGCCGCGATAGTAGCGATATCCGCTGGTACGGACGACGTGTTTCTTGGCAGATGGCCCGCGCATGCCGTCGGCGAGCGCGGCTTGCTGCACCGAAAGGCAGCTTGCCGCGATGACCGCGGCAATGATCGGAAAACTCTTGAAACCCATGATTCACTCCAAACCGGTGGTAATCTTGACGCCCGGCAAACCGGCAGCAGTATCGCACGCCGACCGCTAACATCCTGCTAACACTCGATGATCGTACCCTCGCTTGGAACCGCCATCGCGGGCGAGGCGGTGGCCTACACCAATGAGGGACGTCGGGTGCTGGAGACCGCGGGCGCGCCGACCTATTACTTTCCGCCAAATGATGTGAACCAGGCATTGGTGCGGGTCACCGGTGCCAGCTTCCATTGCGGATGGAAAGGCCGTTCGCAGGTGGTCGATATTGGTGGCGTCCGCGACGCGGGATGGATGCTCAGTGCCGTTTATCCCGAGTTTGCCGAGCTTTATGGTTGGTTTGCATTCTATCCGCAGCGGTTGGCTTGCTACATCGAGCAGGAGCGCGCGGGCGCGCAACCGGGCGGCTATTATGGCGGCTGGGTCACGCGCGACCTCGCCGGCCCGATCAAGGGTGGGCCGTCAAGCCGCGGCTGGTGGTCCCTGCGCAAGGCTTGCGGTGAGCGGGCGCCGGTCAGAAGATCACCACACTCCTGATGCTCTCGCCGCCGCGCATCAAATCGAAGGCGTCATTGATCTGGTCCAGCGGCATCGTATGCGTGATCATCGGATCGATGGCGATTTTGCCGTCCATGTACCAATCGACGATTTTCGGCACATCGGTGCGCCCGCGGGCGCCGCCAAATGCCGTGCCCTTCCAGCTGCGGCCGGTCACCAGCTGGAAGGGTCGGGTGGAAATCTCCTGGCCGGCTCCGGCCACGCCGATAATGATCGATTGGCCCCAACCGCGATGGCAGCTTTCGAGCGCCACGCGCATGATGTCGACGTTGCCGATGCACTCGAAGGTGTAATCAGCGCCGCCGATTTGGTCGGCTCCGCGCTTGGTCATGTTAACGAGGTGGGCGGTGAGGTCGCCCTGGACTTGGGTCGCATTGACGAAGTGGGTCATGCCGAAGCGCTCGCCCCAGGCGCGCTTGGCGTCGTTGGTATCGACCCCGATGATCATGTCGGCGCCAGCCAGCCGCAGGCCTTGAATGACATTGAGGCCGATGCCGCCCAGACCAAACACAATGGCGGTGGCGCCGGGCTCGACCTTGGCGGTGTTGATCACGGCGCCGATCCCGGTGGTGACGCCGCAGCCGATGTAGCACACCTTGTCAAATGGCGCGTCGTTGCGGATCTTGGCGACGGCGATCTCCGGCAAAACCGTGTGGTTGGCGAACGTCGAGGTGCCCATAAAATGAAACAACGGCTTGCCCTCGAACGAGAACCGGGCGCTGCCGTCGGGCATCACGCCTTGGCCTTGCGTGGCGCGGATCGCGGTGCACAGATTGGTTTTCTGCGATAGACAGGACGGGCACTGGCGGCATTCCGGCGTGTAAAGGGGGATCACGTGATCGCCCGGCTGCACGCTGGTTACGCCGGGGCCGACGTCGACGACGACGCCGGCGCCCTCATGGCCCAACACCGAAGGAAACAGCCCCTCCGGGTCTTCACCGGACAACGTGAACTTGTCGGTGTGGCAGATCCCCGTGGCCTTGACCTCAACCAGGACTTCGCCTGCTCTTGGTCCTTCAAGGTCGACCTCAACGACTTGCAACGGCTTGGCCTTTTCGAAGGCAACGGCGGCACGCGTTTTCATCAGTCCTCCTTGCACTTTGCTGGCGAACGCAGATTGCTGGTGAACGTCGGCGTTCCGAGTCGATGCCCCTGATGTCGCGTTGGACAGCGCCGCCACGCCAACCTTGGTTGCGCCTGACTGCTGGCTTGGGTAGCACTTTGGCGGGTCCAGCGGGCGCGTGCAAGGGCCAGCCGAGAGGTCGCGTCGGCGACGACCGCCTGCCGGCTTCAATTCGTAGGGTGGCTGAATTGCGCTGATGACAAGTCGGCCATTACATGGCAAGGGGCAAGAACTGGCGCTTGCGGATTGCGGGCGCCTAGGATCGACTCATCGTTATTGGTTGCAGCTTGGCTCCGCCTATCGGTTGGAGCAGTGTTTGCTGTGGCAAAAGATGTTGAGGAATAAGAAGGAGTTGCTCGATGAAGCTCAGCGGTGAGAATCACATCAACGCCAGCCGCGAAGAGGTGTGGAAGGCGCTTAACGATCCGGATGTGCTGCGCGAGGCGATCCCGGGCTGCAACAGCCTGGAGAAAGTATCGGATACGCAGTTCAAGGCGACGGTCACCACCAAAATCGGGCCGGTGCAAGCCAAGTTCAATGGCGAGGTGGAGCTGCAGGACCTCGATCCCCCCAATGGCTATACGATTTCGGGCAAGGGGTCTGGCGGCGTGGCCGGCAATGCGCGCGGATCGGCCAAGGTGCGGCTCGAACCGGACGGCGAGGGCACCAAGCTGTCATACGACGTGGACGCGCAGGTGACGGGAAAACTGGCCCAGCTCGGTTCTCGCTTGATCGATTCCACGGCAAAGATGCTCGCTGGCCAATTCTTCAACCGGTTTGAGAAGATCGTCGAGACGCCGGCGGAGTCTGAGCCGGCAGCGGACATGCAACCCGCGGCGGCGGCGACGGCCCGCGCAGAGGGGACCTGGCAGGATCAAACCAAGGGCCTGCCCGCATGGTCCTGGGCGGTTGCGATCTCTGTGGTGATCATCGTTCTGGCGTATCTGATGAGCGGCTGACCGCAGCCGGGGGGTTGTGGCCGACGGCGAGGCCGGCGGGTGTTTGGGCCGTGATCAACGCGGTTGGTGGGATGCGCCTTGATCGGGTTCGCGCATCACAACTGTTATGCGTCGCGCGCCATGCCTTGAACGAGCGCAAGGGTTTGCGCGATCCGCCGGGCGAAGATGTCGCTTCCATGTTGAAGCGTTATCGCATGGGCCTGCTTGAGCAATGCGACGACGGCAGCATGATTGGAGCCGTCAATCTCCAGACGGGCCAGAGCTTCGATCCGCATCAGCTGGGGGATGTACAGCCATTCCCCATGGCGTTCGCCGGCCGTTTTGACGGTCGCGATCACGCGCAGCGCGCGGCGCGGATCGCCGGCGCGGAGGGCCATGTCTGCTACCAGGCTATGAACCAAGACGCTCGCGCGCCCCGATCCGGTCGAGCGGTAGCGGGCGGCCACTTGTTCGATCCGCTGCAATCCTGCGGCGGGGTCGCGGATCCCCTGTTGCCAGGCCAGAACCAAAGCCGCGCGTGTGCCCCAATAGGCATAGTTGTGGGTTGCGCAGAGCGCCCGGCCAGCATGGGCCAACGCCAATGCGGTGCCCTGGTCGCTGCGATGTAGGGCGGCGGTCGCCAACACGCCCAACACATTGGCGCTGGTGTATGGGTGCTTGAGCCTTGCGGCAAGGCGTAGGGCTTGCCGTTGCATATTCTGTGATCCAACCAGGTCGCCGCTTAACGCCAAAGCCGAGGCCAGATGTGCGAGAGCATTGGCACCTTGATCTGAAACGAAGCGATTGCGCAGCTGCCCATGCATATCGACGTGGTAGAGGCCGATCGCGGCCTTAAGCGTCTCGATGCCCTCGGCCAGTCGTCCGGATAACACCTGCGCCGCTCCGAGCATGCGCAATGCGGCCAGCAGCTCAACGTTGGTTTCCAGCTTGCGTGCCCGCGCGACCAGTTCGGCACTCGCGGCCAACGCCTCGCGCACGTGACCCTTCACAAGGTGGATGACCGTCAGCGCCCAACGGATTTCGAAATTGAGGGTCTCAGGTCGCGCGGGCGTCGCTGAGATCAAATTCAAGGCGTGCTCGTAGACGGCAACCGTCTGGGCGGCCGTGCTGCCATGCAGCTTGGCCAATTGGACGCCCATCAAGCGAAGCAACTCCACCTCTTGCAGCGGCGTGCACTGATTGGGGCTGCGGTGTGCTGCGGCAAGCGCCTCCTTGATATGGGAAATGACTTGTGCGGGTGAGCCAGTATCGGCCTCCAGCAGGGCTGCGCGATACCACCAATGAAATGCGCTGCGGTGATCTCCGGCCCGTTTGAGGTGGAGCGCAACGACCCAGGGCGCGGACTCGGTCAAGTGTTGATAAGATTGCAGCAAAACGGCTGCGACCCGCGCGTGAAGATGCCGGCGGCGCGCGCGTGTGAGCGAGGCGAGAGCCGCCGACCAGAAAATCGCCTGCCGGAATCGATAGTGTCCTTCGGAGTTGGCTTTGCGGCGCGTAAGGATGCTCAGGTCAGCTAACATGTCGAGGTGATCGATCAGCACCTTCTCGTCGATGTTGAGGGTGGCAGCCAACAAACGACTGTCGAATTCTCGTCCGGCGACGGCGGCGACCTGCGCCAGCGGTTTCAGCCGCCCTAGCGAATCCAGGCGGCTGGCGAGCGTGCCGTTGATCCGATTGGCTTGTGATAGCAGGCGGCGGTGGGCTTCCGGCTCGCGGCCGTCGGCGCACAAGCGCGCAAGTTCCAACGCATAAAGGGGAACCCCGTCGGCCTGGTTGCAGATCAGACGGCGCTGGTCGGCCGACAGGCGCCGGCCCGGCGCGCTTTGCTCCAGCAAGAGGTCGAGGTCTGCAGCAGAGAGACGATCAAGCTCGAGTGCTTTTGCACACGGAGGGTCGGCAGTGCGATGGCAAATGAGATCCCGGCCAACCGTTACAACGAGGACCTGGTCGATCTGATGGAGGCGTCGACCCATCTGGCGCAGATAGTCGATGGTTTGGAGGTCAGCCCAGTGTAGATCTTCAATGGCCAGCACCATCGGGGCTTGCGCGGCGCACACGTCAAGTAGGCCGACGGGCGTGAGAGCTTGTGTGGCCTGCCCGGGGCTCGCATCGCCGTCGGCGGCCAGCGCAGTCGGCTCGTTGCCAAAGGTTCGCATCGCGGCCAGCAGGTGTTGGATCGGCGCCAAGGGCACAGACCTTTGCTCCGGCAGACAGCGAACGTCGTACCACCGGTGACCCTGTGCCATCACGCACTGGCGGAAGGCGCCAAGCAGTGCGGACTTGCCGATGCCGGCGGCGCCCCAAACATGAACAATCTGACTTGACCCTTTGAGGCTCGATCGCCATCGCTCGAGTAAAGCGTCGAGCTCATGTTCGCGCGCGATCAACGCGTTCGACGCGACCTCGCGAACGCGGCGCGATGGGCACGAGGGGCGCAGCACCCGCCAAGCTGACGGGATGTCTCCGCTTCGACCAGCCGCAACCCACTGCGCTTTTAGCTCGAACGCGCCATCGACCAGTCGCCGCGTGATATCACTGACCACGATCGTGCCATACTGCGCTGACCCTTGCAGGCGCATGGCATTCAGCACGACCTCTCCAACGATGCCGATACCGGTTTGGACCGCGTCACCGTCTTGAGTGACGGTGATGCCGGTGTCGATGCCGCAGCGCGCCGGACCATCAAGCACCGCGACCATCTCCAGTGCAGCCATGATCGCCAGCCGCACATCGTGATCTTGCGCAATCGGCCAGCCCCAATAGGCGATTTGGCGGTCTGGGTCGGCCCGCGCCAGTGATCCTCTGTGCCGCTCAACGATCGCGGATATCGCGGCCCGCCGCCGGTCCAGGGTGTCGGCCATCGCCTCTGGATCGGCAGCTGACCGTCGATCTGTCGGCGGAAATCCGCAGCTCAGAACGGTAACTTGTCGACGCTCGACTGAACCGGCCGCCCGGCTGATCCATTCCAGAGCGAAATCTGAGCCTTTCGCAGCAGCTCGAAACTCTTCTGCCAGGTCGAGGGACGGACCAGCAGTGGTGTTGCTCATTGGTTAAATGTTGACAGTGGACGTAGCTATTTGGAATCCGGTCATAAAATACAAATCAATCGGTCGACGGCCAAGGGACCCGCGTTTCATCGGTTCAGCGCTCATAGGATTGCAATCCAGACGTTGCCAGTGTGATCGCCGACGATCGCATGGGTTTTAAGGCGGAGGTCTAAATGATGCGTGTCGATGATCGTTGAAGTCGGCCCACTCCATCACCGTGGTGTCGGAGTTCAAGACATCAGGCTCGCTTGAATAGACAGGGGTTCGTTGACGGCCAGGGATGAAACCGCGGCGAGGAGCGTGGCGCTCGTCGCACGGCCAGGGTTGCCCAATTATGCGGCCGGCGCGCGGGCGTCACGCAGATATGCTTGGGTTTCCCGCGCATGGCCAACCACTTCCAGCACCGGCCAATCCGCCCTATGCTGGCGGCCACTGTCAAGGTGGATCGCCGCCGGGGGGCCGATGAATTTGCGGTGCCTTCAGCGGATCATCGCCAACATGCGGCAAGGCGGGTGAGATGGAAGCGGCACGGACAGTAACGGTCGGCGAGTTCGAGATTACCACGCTGTGGGACGGTACCTTGCAAGCCGAATTGGATTCGGTCCTGCGGATCGATCAGGATGCGGCGCAAAACCATATCGCCGTTGCCGCGGCGCAAACGGGCCTTGATCCGTTGGTGCTGCCGGTCCGCGCCTTCTTGCTGCGCTGTGGCGACTGGCTCGCCCTGATCGATACCGGGTCGGGGACAAAAAAGGGCCCGACCATGGGTCATCTGCAGCGCAGCCTTGAAGCCGTCGGTGTTTCGCCCCAGTCGATCGCTTTCGTCTTGTTGACGCATTGCCACATGGATCACATCGGGGGATTGACCGACGAGACCGGTGCGGCAGTTTTTCGACATGCCGCCCTGTACCTGCATGAGCTGGACGCGGCCTATTTCCTCGACACGCCGATCGACCAGCTGGATGCACGCTCGCAACGCAATGCCGCGCTGCAGCGCGCGATCATGGCAGCCTATGGCGGCCGGCTGCGCCGCGTGACGGAGGGGGAAGGACTGGATGGGGTGAGTGTGAACTTGGCCGGCGGGCATACGCCCGGGCACAGTTGCTGGGTGGTGCGCTCCAACGGCCAGAGCTTGAGCGTGTTCGGCGATACCGTGCACCTGGCTGCAGTGCAATTGCCGCGGCCAGACGCGGCCATGGTCTACGATATCGATGCAGAGCGTGCGGTGGCCAGTCGGCGTCGGGTTCTGGGCGCGGCGGCCGATGCTCAGATGCCGGTGGCTGGAGCCCATTTGCCGGCACCGGGCGTTGGCAAGATCGAGCGTGCCAACGATGGCTTTCGGTTTTTGCCGTTTGCCTAGAGCCACCTGCCTTTGGTCGGACTCGGAACGATCCCGATCAAAGGCAGAAAGTTGCTCTACACTTTAAGAGCGATGATCTAGATCATGCCGCCTGAGGCGGAAATGATTTCGTGAGGTGAAGCGATCTCACCCGACGATGCCGGGGCCCCCGCCCCGCGGCGGCGGCCCGCGGTGCAACTCGACCAGCAGCTGCGCTGCAATGGCAATCGCGATCACGGCCGGGGTTTTGCTTTTGATGCCGGGCATGCCCAAAGGGCACACCAACCGGGCGAGGGCCGGCTGCGATATGCCGTCTAAAGACAGTTTGCGGCACAAGCGATCGCGCTTCAGGTGTGAGCCGAGAACCCCCGCAAAGGCGAACCGATCCGCCACCAGCAGCGCCCGACAGATCGCATAGTCGAGATCATGCGATTGGGTCATGACGGCGTGATACGCGCCAGCCGGGGCTTGGCCGGCCGCCTGCGCCGGATCCTGGACGACCAGCGGTGCCACCAAGCGCGGAGGAGGCGTGGCGAAGCGCCTTGGATCATTGTCGACCCAGGTGATGTCGAAGGGAACATTGACGAGCGCGTGGACGAGGGCCTGGGCGATCAGGCCGGTCCCGTAAACGAACAGCGGGGTGTGCGCCGGGGCTATCGGTTCAAGCAGCCACAGGGTCTCACCATCGGCAAACGGACCGACCAGCGCGTGGGTTTGGCCCGGTGGATGGGCGATCGGCTGCATCAGCTGTTGCAGCGTTTTGTCTTGTCCGGGTAGCCGATCCGCCGGGTGGAGAATCAGCGCGGTATGATGGGGCCGCAACGGTCTGGCGACAACACCGGTTGCGGAGGGGCCGGTGGCTGCGGCGGACAGCGCCTCGATCTCGGGCTTGCCGAACACCTCGACCAAAAACATCAGCGCGCCATGGGACGGCTCTCCCAGGACCGGGCCCGTTGCAAAGGTGTGCAGGCTGCGCAACCAGCTGGCGCCGCTGCTGAAGTGGGAAGCGCGTATCAGGTCGCGCGCTCGGGCGACGGCAACGTTCTCCAGCGCGGTGCGACCAATCTTGCCGTACCGTCGAGAGGCCGTGACCAGCATGCTGGTCCCGACCCCGCGCGGCGAGGGTCCATGGGCGGCAATCAAAATAACGCGCGCGACCACGCCGTGTCGGTCCACAGCGTCGGCAATGCTGTCCAGCCAGCCCATTCACTCAATCACTTGTCGCCGACGATCAGTTGTTGCGGACGATCAGTTGTCGCGGACGATCTGTGTCCGCCGCGCTCAACCCAATCCCGCGCCCGCACGGCGCTGTGCATGCCAGAAAATCCGATAACACACCAACCGCAATCTCGATGTCATCGGCCGAAACCATTAGCTCCCGGCCATTGCCAGCGCTGTCCTGGCACCGCAAGCTCAACATGCCCACCGGACATAAACTTGTCATCACTGACGCATCATGGCCAGCGCTGGAGGGAAGATAGATGGCCGGTAGGCCACGCTGTGCAATGGCGCCGGAGAGCCGCCGGATCAAGCCAGGATCACAGCCGGCCGCGTTTTCATCGTACGTCTTTTGCGACGTCAGCCTGACCTGGCGCTTTGCAGCAATCGCTCTGAGTTCGCGCTCGATATGTCGTAGCCCAGCGCGCCTGGTGCGATCGACGGCGCTGCGCACATCGAGTGTAAAGGTCGTTTCAATGGGCAGAGTGCCTGCGGTATGGGGAGCGGCCACCATGCTGTCGGCGACGGCCACAAGGCCCTTGGTCTTGCCGGAGGCTCGCTCCACGGCCAGGACCATTTCGGCGGCCGCGGCCAACGCGTCGCGGCGCTGCGACGTGGTGGTGGTGGTCGTCGCTTGCCCCGCAGCGCCGGCAACTTTGAAGTCGTATCGACTGGCACCGCAGATCGTGGTTACCACACCGACGGGCAGGCCTTCCTGGCGCAATATCGACCCTTGCTCGGCGTTGATCTCGATGTAGCCGAGGAGCGTTACCCCATCGTAGGCGGCAGCGCCGATCGCGTGCGGGTTGCCGCCGAACCGCTGTAGGGCGCCTCGCAACGAGGTTCCGTGCTGGTCAGCTTCGTGCAGCGCGCTTGGGTTGAACCGGCCGGCAACCGCGCGTGCGCCCGGAAACGTCTGCGAAAACCGCAGTCCCTGATCGGCACCGAACGCCATGATCTCGACGGCGAACGGCAGGCGATGCCGGCACAGCCCAAGGTTTTCGAGCGCCTCCAGGGCAAGGGCGATGCCCAGGCAGCCATCGACACCGACGGGGTTGGTCGGCGTGTCGATGTGGGAGCCCAACAGCAAGGTCTTGGCTTTGGCATGCGCGCCCTCGATCCGCCCGATGACCGTGCCGGCGGGGTCGATCCACACGGTCATCTGGAGCGCCCGCATCCACTGCATGATGAGCTCGGCTACGGCGCGATGCGCGGCGGATAGATAGGGTCGGGTCGGCGCCGGTGTGTCGCGCGACAGCGCGGCGATGGCGCCTAGTCGGTTCAGCACGTTGTGGCCTGGGCGGCTCGCTCGGCTGCAGTTCGGCATGGCGCCACACCTCCTGGGCCCAGCACGCGGTCATGGTCGACACGCCGCCGCAGTTGCCGCATCGAACCAATCATGCGCGTCGGCCAATCGCGGGCACGACCAATGGTGGTCTGGACGAGCTGATCACGTTGCCGCAGATTATCCCCGGCGGCACCGTATCGTCTTCACGGTGACGAATGACTGGTCGAGATCGTTTTGGCCATAGGTCGCCGGTTGAAACAGTATTGCGACCGTGCAACGCTGAGCGAACGTGGCAGCGTGCAGTGAGAGCAGGCGTGGTAGGTGGGAGGTCGGCATGATCGATGTGACAATGACGGTGAACGGACAGCACGTTCGCCAATCCGTGGAGCCGAGCACGTTGTTGGTCGACTTCATTCGCCGCAACCTCGGCCTGACCGGAACCCACGTCGGTTGCGATACTGCACAGTGCGGTGCGTGTGTGGTGCACCTCGACGGCGTGGCGGCCAAGGCCTGTAACCTCTTGGCGGTGCAAGCCGATGGGGCCGATGTGGTGACCATTGAAGGCTTGTCGGATGGCGAGGAGCTGCATCCGGTACAGGCCGCTTTCCGCGAAGCGCATGCCTTGCAATGCGGGTTCTGCACACCCGGTATGGTGATGGTGGCGGCTGATCTGCTGCGGCAAAATCCAAACCCCAGTGAGGCGGAGATCCGCAGCTGGCTGAAGGGTAACATCTGCCGATGCACGGGGTACCACAATATTGTAAAAGCCGTTCAAATTGCTGCTGGAACCACGCCGGGCGCATGAGGCGCCATACCGTTGCGTACCAAAGTGTTGAGGAGAACGAGATGAGTGGTGAGGCCGGTATTGGTGCTGCGGTCAAGCGGCGCGAAGACTTTCGCTTTCTCAAGGGGCTCGGCACGTACACGGACGACATCGAGCTGCCGAGGCAGACCTACTGTTATATCCTGCGCTCCAGCCTGGCACACGCCAAGCTGGGGACGATCGACACCAGCGCGGCGAAGGCGGCGCCGGGGGTGGTGGCCGTGTTCACGCAGGCCGATATCGATGCGTCCGGTACCGTCGGTGGCCTTCCTTGCGGTTGGTTGGTCACGAGCCGCGATGGGGCGCCGATGAAGGAGCCGAAGCACCCGATCCTGGCCGATGGCAAAGTGCGCCATGTCGGTGATCCGATCGTGGCGGTGATCGCGGAAAGCTTGGCGCAGGCCCGATCGGCGGCCGAACTCGTCAACATCGACTTTACCGAGCTGCCCGCCGTCGTCGACATGCAAAAGGCGTTGGCTGGCGGTGCCGCCGTGCACGAGGAGGCCGCGGACAATCTGTGCTATGATTGGGAGCTTGGCGACAAGGCCGCGGTGGATGCGGCTTTTGCCAGCGCCGCCCACGTTACAAAGCTCGACCTGGTCAACAATCGGCTGATTCCCAATGCGATGGAGCCGCGCGCTACGATCGGCCATTACGACCGGGCCAGCGGCGATTACACGCTCTACACCACGAGTCAAAACCCGCACGTGATCCGCCTCCTGATGGGGGCGTTTGTGCTGCAGATCCCGGAGCATAAGCTGAGGGTCTATGCGCCGGACGTCGGCGGCGGGTTCGGTTCAAAGATCTATCACTATGCGGAAGAAGCGTTGGTGACTTGGGCCTCGCGGCAGATTGGCCGCCCGGTCAGGTGGACGGCGGATCGTTCCGAATCGTTCATGTCGGACGCGCACGGTCGCGATCACGTCACCCACGCGGAATTGGCGCTTGACAAGGATGGCACCATGCTGGCGCTGAGGTCGCAGACGCTGGCCAATATGGGCGGCTATCTGTCGACGTTCGCGACCAGCGTGCCGACCTGGCTCCACGGCACGCTGTTGGCTGGCCAATACCGAACGCCCGCGATTTACTGCAACGTGAAGGCCGTGTTCACCAATACGGTGCCGGTCGACGCCTATCGCGGCGCCGGGCGACCGGAAGCGACATTCTTGCTGGAGCGCCTGGTGAGCAAGGCCGCGCAGGAGATGGGGATCGACCAGGCGGCGATCCGACGGCGCAACTTCATCCAGCCGGAACAGTTTCCCTACCAGACGCCGGTGGCCGTGGTCTACGATACGGGCAACTACGGTGCCAGCATGGACAAGGCCGTGGAATTGGCGGACTACGCCGGCTTCGCGGCGCGGCGGGCGGCATCGCAAGCCAAGGGCAAGCTGCGCGGCATCGGCGTGTCCAGCTACATCGAGGCGTGTGGTATCGCGCCGTCGAACCTGGTTGGATCGCTGGGCGCGCGGGCGGGCCTGTTCGAGGCGGCGACGGTGCGGGTCAATCCGACCGGCAGCGTCAGCGTGATGACCGGGGCCCATAGCCACGGCCAGGGCCACGAGACCACGTTTGCCCAAGTCGTCGCCGACAAGCTCGGGATCGGCATGGACCAAGTCGAGATCGTGCATGGCGATACCGCCAAGGTACCGTTCGGGCTCGGCACCTATGGTTCGCGATCGATCGCGGTGGGCGGTACCGCCATCGTCAAGGCGCTGGATAAGATCGTCGAGAAGGGGCGCAAGATCGCGGCCCATCTGCTCGAGGCGTCGGAGGCCGACATCGTCTTCGAGGACGGTCAGTTCAAGGTCCAAGGCACCGACAAGGCCAAGGCGTTTGGCGAGGTGTCACTGGCCGCTTACGTGCCGCATCAGTACCCGTTGGAGACGCTGGAGCCGGGGCTGGAGGAGACCGCCTTTTACGACCCGAAGAACTTTACGTTTCCCGCCGGGACCTACATCTGCGAGGTCGAGGTCGATCCGCGCACGGGCGAGGTGGACATCGCCTCGTTTGTCGCCGTGGACGATTTCGGGAATGTTATCAATCCGATGATCGTGGAAGGTCAGGTCCACGGTGGGTTGGCGCAAGGCATCGGTCAGGCGTTGTTGGAGCAGGCGGTTTACAATGAGGACGGTCAACTTTCGACCGGCTCGTACATGGACTACGCGATGCCCCGGGCGGATAACTTGCCGTTCTTCAAGGTGACGACGACAGCAACGCCGTGCACCCACAATCCCCTGGGCGTGAAGGGCTGCGGCGAGGCCGGTGCGATCGGCTCGCCGCCGGCGATCATCAATGCGATCTGCAACGCGCTGGCCGACAAGGGCGTGACGCACATCGATATGCCGGCCACGCCGGCCCGGGTCTGGGCTGTGATCCAACAGGCCGGCGGCGCGTCGCCAATGGCTGCGGAATAAGGAGCGAGCGAGATGTATTCCTTCGCGTATCTGCGCCCCACGTCGATCGCCGAGGCTATCGCTGCCGCGTCGTCCGACTCGGATGCGCGCTTCCTCGCCGGCGGGCAGACCATCATCCCGACGCTGCGGCAGCGGCTGGCGAAGCCCTCGCAACTGATCGACCTCAAATCGATAGCCGATCTGACGGGCGTCCATCGCAGCGATAATGCGATCGGGATCGGCGCGATGACCGTGCATGGCGAGGTGGCAACTAACCCGCTCATACGTGAAACTTGTCCCGCCGTGGCCGAGCTTGCCGCCAATATCGCCGATCCGTCGGTGCGAAGCCGCGGCACAATCGGTGGCTCGCTGGCCAACAACGACCCGGCGGCCGACTATCCGGCGGCGATCTTGGCCCTGAACGCGACGATCGTCACCAACGAGCGTAAGATTGCCGCGGATGACTTCTTCACCGATCTGTTCACCACCGCGCTCAGTCAGGGTGAGCTGATAACCGGAATCGGCTTTCAGATTCCGGAAAAGGCTGGCTATGCCAAATTCGAGCAGCCGGCCTCGCGCTATGCGCTGGTGGGTGTGTTCGTTGCGAAGTTTGCCAGTGGCGTGCGCGTGGCGGCGACCGGCGCTGGGGAGAAGGGCGTGTTTCGGATCCCGGAGCTGGAGGCTGCCCTGTCAGCCAATTTCGACGCGTCGGCCGTGTCGGGGATCAGCGTCGATGCCAAGGGATTGTTGTCGGATCTTCACGGGTCGGCGGCCTATCGCGCCGCGCTGATACCGGTGATGGCGGAGCGAGCGGTGGCCGCGGCCCATGGATGATGGAATAGCGGGCACATTGCCTGCAAGCGTGGCCGAGACGCGTGAGATGCTCGGCCGCGGCGGATATGTCGCTGGCGAGGCGCTGTCGACCTCGGTGTACTTGGCCTTGAAGCTGCGGCGGCCGTTGTTGTTGGAGGGCGAGGCCGGCGTCGGCAAGACCGAACTGGCCAAGGTCCTGGCCGAAACGCTCAAGCGGCCGTTGGTGCGGCTGCAGTGCTACGAAGGCCTCGATCTCGCGATGGCGGCCTATGAGTGGAATTACTCGCGGCAGCTGATCCATATTCGCGCCAGCGAGGCGACCGGTGAGGTCGGCACGGCGTCCGGCTTGGAGCGGGATATCTATAGCGCCGATTATCTGCTTAAGCGGCCGCTGTTGCAGGCGCTGGAATTGTCGATGGAGGGGCGTTCGCCGGTGCTGCTGATCGACGAGCTGGACCGCGCAGATGAACCATTCGAGGCGTTTTTGCTGGAGTTGCTAGCCGACTATCAGCTGACAATTCCTGAACTCGGGGTAATTCGGGCGGAACAGCCGCCGATCACAATTCTGACGTCGAACCGGACGCGGGAAGTGCACGATGCTGTGCGCCGGCGCTGCTTTTACCACTGGATCGATTTTCCCAATGCAGCCCGTGAGCGCGAGATCTTGGCTTTGAAGGTGCCCGAGGCGGGGGCCGAGTTAACCCGTCAGGTGGTAGCGTTCGTGCAATCCCTGCGCGCGATGGACCTCTACAAAACGCCGGGCATCGCGGAAGCGATCAACTGGGCCCAGGCGCTAGCCTCGCTGGATTGCGTCGCCTTAGATCCGGCGCAGGTGGACGCCACGCTGGGCACCTTGCTCAAGTACCAGGACGATATCGCGCGCATCCAGGGCAGCGAGGCGGCGCGGCTGGTCGAGGAGGTCAAGGCCAAGGCCCGCGAGCGGGAATTCGGGGCGCAGCCAGGATGAGCGCGGATCCGTCGATCGGTGGCGCCGGTCAACCGCCACGGCGGCAGCCCGGCCCGGAGCCGTTGGCCCCCAATCTGATTGCGGCCGAGGTTGACGGCGGCCGCATCGCCGAGAACATCTTGCAGTTCGGCCGGCTGCTACGGTCGGCCGGTTTGCCGGTTGGACCGGATCGTATCGTGTTGGCCACCCGGGCGGTGGTGTGTGCGGGCATCGAGAGCCCGTCGGTGCTGTATTGGACGCTGCATGCGTGCCTGGTCAGTCGACCCGAGCAGCACGACATCTTCGACCAGGCCTTCGTGGTGTTCTGGAAGGACCCTAACTTTCTCCAGCAAATGCTGTCGGTGATGCTGCCGTCGATGGCCACCGAAGCCGACCCGGCGACGCCGGAGCTTTCGCGCCGACTGAAGGAGAGCTTGCTTAAGGATCGCCCGCGGGTCGAGCTGGAGCGCGACGACAAGATCGAGCTCGACATGTCGGGGAGCTTTAGCGCCGACGAGGAGCTGAGGTCGAAGGATTTTGAGCAAATGAGTGCCGCCGAGCAGGCGCGGGCGCGAGCCGCCATTCAGCGCATGCCATTGCTGCTGGCGGAGATCCCGACGCGGCGGTTCACGCCGTCCGGTCAGGTCGGGCCGATCGATCTGCGGCGCGTGCTGCGCGAGACGGCCGTGCGTGGCCCGGACGCGCTGCGGCCGCGGTACAAGGCGCGCGTGCGGCGCCGGCCGCCGTTGGTGGTGCTGTGCGACATCTCTGGCTCGATGGACGCCTACGCGCGCATGATGCTGCACTTCCTTTATGCCGTGACCAATGCTCGTGACCGGGTTCACGCCTTTTTGTTCGGCACGCGGCTCACCAACGTGACTCGGGCGCTCAAGGGTCGCGATCCGGACCGGGCCATCGCTCAGGTGGCGCGCGACGTGCAGGACTGGAGTGGGGGCACGCGGATCGGCGAAAGCCTCAGCGAATTCAACAGATTATGGGCTCGCCGCGTGCTCGGGCAAAATGCCCTCGTGTTGCTCATCACCGATGGCCTTGACCGCCAAGGTGGCGCCGGTATCGCCGCTGCCGCCCGACGGCTGCGGGCCTCTTGTCGACGGCTGGTTTGGATGAACCCGCTGTTGCGATATGATGGCTATGGGCCGTTGGCGCAGGGCGCGCGGCAGTTGTTGCCGTTCGTGAGTGAGATGCGGCCCTGCCATAATTTGCAGAGCCTCGAGCAATTGGCGGAGAGCCTGGGCACAGCGCGCCCAGCGTCACGCACCAAGGGTTGAGTCGGAGGCGGTCGGGGCGCGATCTTTTCCGAAAATCCTGCTGCGCGCGGCTTCCAGAACGCCAATGTGGCCGTAAATCGATCGCGTGACGCTCGAACCTGTTAGATTGTCTCTGAAGTCGGTACGGTGCTGGCGATCTTGAGGTCGCGCGCAACACGGTCGGTCGCCTCAAATGTGAGGAACGTTCCGATTGAACTCGGGCCCATGCTAAAGCC
Source organism: Hyphomicrobiaceae bacterium (assembly GCA_965223035.1). Classification (GTDB taxonomy): domain Bacteria; phylum Pseudomonadota; class Alphaproteobacteria; order Rhizobiales; family Hyphomicrobiaceae; genus CAMDPA01. Next base: position 6,042,917 of record OZ244980.1, read on the forward strand.
GATTGCGCCCAGGTTACCTGTGCTGAGCGGGCGATCGATACCATATCGCGGATTGCGGGCGTACGTTAAGGCCGCCCGTGGTGGCTCGGAGCAAGTCGGAAGCGGTTGAAGACCATGAAGTTCGGACGCATACCCATCGCTTTGGCGGAAGGGGCGATCCTCGCCCATTCGTTGCAGACTGCGGACGGTGTGCTGAAAAAGGGCCGCGTGTTATCGGTGCGGGATGTCGAGAAGCTGAAGCGGGCCGGCTATCACGATGTCGTTGCCGCGCGCCTGGCGCCCGCCGACGTCGGCGAGGATGACGGCGCGCATCAAGTTGCTCGGGCGCTTGGCGGCCAGGCGGTCCGCGTCGCCGAACCCTTCACCGGGCGCTGCAACATCTACGCGCAAGCGCCTGGCGTCTTAACGTTCCAGCCCGATATCATCACGACCATCAACCGGATCGACGAGGCGTTGACGATCGCCACGCTACCGCCGTTCGAACGGGTTGGCGCCGGCCAAATGCTGGTGACGGTCAAGGTGATCCCATTCTCGATGCGGCGGACGACCCTGACGCAGGCCGTGGAGCTGGCCGACCGGGCCGAGCTTTCGGTGGCGCCGTTCGCAACAAAGCGGGCGGGGCTTATTCTCACGCAGCTGGTCAACACCAAGGAAAGCCTGCTGAAAAAGCGCGAGCAGGTGATGGCCGACCGGCTGGTGTCATTGGGCAGCGAACTCGCCGTCACGCTGTGCGTGCCGCACGAAACCGAGGCTGTGCGCGACGCGATCGTCAGTTTGCAGCAGCGCGGGTGCGACCTTGTGATGGTGTTCGCCGCTTCCGCCATCGTCGATCGAAACGACGTTATTCCGGCGGCGGTGGTCGAAGCCGGTGGTGCAATCGAACACTTGGGAATGCCCGTGGATCCGGGCAACCTGCTGATGATGGGCCGACTGGGAGAGGTCGACGTGATCGGCGTGCCAAGCTGCGCCGGTAGTCCAAAACTCAACGGCTTCGATTGGGTCTTGGAACGGCGTCTGGCCGGTCTGCCGGTGGGACCCGATCAAATTACCGCGATGGGCGTGGGTGGATTGCTGAAGGAAATTGTCGGCCGACCGCAACCGCGGGAAGGCGCCCAGGACAGCTCACGGCGGGAGAAGCGGATCGGCTGCGTCGTGCTTGCCGCGGGCAGGTCGACGCGCATGGGCGCGCGCAACAAGCTGACCGCGTTGGCCGGGGATAAACCAATCGTCCGGCATGTGGTCGAGGCGGCATTGGCCAGTCGGGCTCGCCCGGTGATCGTGGTGACCGGCCACGAACAGCAGCAGGTGGCGGCGTGCCTGGGCGACATCGGGGTGCAGATCGTGCATAATCCGGCCTTCGCCGAGGGGATGAGCACGTCCCTGAAAGCTGGCGTTGCGATGCTCCCGGCTGGGCTCGATGGGGTGATCGTCGCGTTGGGCGACATGCCGGCGGTCACGGCAGCTCATTTCGACCGTATGATCGCCGCATTCGAACCGAAGGAGGGCCGCTCGATCGTCGTTCCGGTCCATCAGGGGCGGCGCGGCAATCCGGTGCTGTGGAGCAGTGCCTACTTTACGGACATTCAGGCGCTGGTCGGCGATGTCGGCGCGCGCAGCATCCTGGCGGACAACGCTGAGAGCGTGGTGGAGCTTGACCTGAACTCGTCGGCCATTTTCGTCGACGTGGACACGCCCGAGGCGCTAGCAGCGGTGCAACGCGGCGACGATAGCCGATGAGTTTTTGAGACCGGCTGGCGTCGGGCACCATCTCAAGCATTGATCATGTTTATAAATCATATGTTTGGAGCATGATTTGCGCCTGTGGTATGATTTGTGGCTTGGATGGGGCGGACCAGGGGCGGGTGCGCGGCGCTGGCCGGCGGGCTGCAGCTGAATTGGCGTTGCTAGTTTTTCGACGAGCAGCGGGTAGCCGGCCGCGTCACTTGGCGGCTGCAAGTTATCCCCAGCATTCTGGTTGATGCCAAGCTAGCGGTGACGCGGGCGGTGGCCAGTTTGAGCACAACGCGTGAAACGCTCGAGCGGCATGCGGTGCTGTTCTGCACCTCATCGGCGGGGCGAATCGCGTAACGATTGTGTCAGTCGGAGTGGATGAAGTTTGGTGACCGTGAGGATGAGTTATCCGCGGATCACCACATCACCGACCAGATTTCGCCTGATCGGCCAGCAAAAGTAAGGCGTCCAAAAGCGGGACGTTCAGTGGCGAGGCGGTAGCGACAATTCGGCAACCATTCGGATTATGAGAAGGGTGTCGGCGACGACGGAGGTGCGTTATGTATAAAAGCTTGTGGGTACAAGTAGCAGCTACCTATTGCTTTGGAGGCCGAGGACGCCCACCTGCCTAAAGGTAGTGGACCAAGCGAGCCACTAAGGGGATTCAGTCAGCCGGACCGGAAGTCGGACCAAGGTGGGACGTGAAACGGTCGGCAAGCGTGAGCAACAGGTGCAAGCATGACCGCCGCAGAAGAGATTTTCCAGCTTTACGCCAAAACCTACGACGCAAGTAAGCAAACCGAGTTCTCCTTGCGACAGTATCTCGAGAACTGTCGGGAGGACCCGATGATGTATGCCGGGGCTGCGGAACGTATGATCCAGGCGATCGGCGAACCGGAGATGGTGGACACCTCGAAGGATCCGAGGTTCGGCCGAATCTTTCTTAATCGCACGATCAAGGTCTATCCTGCCTTTAGGGACTTCTTTGGCCTGGAGGAGACCATCGAGCGAATCGTCGGCTTTTTTCGTCACGCTGCGCAAGGGTTGGAGGAGCGCAAGCAAATCCTTTACCTGCTGGGTCCGGTCGGCGGTGGAAAATCATCGCTGGCCGAGCGGTTGAAGGAGTTGATGGAGGTTTGCCCGATCTACGTCTTGAAGGCCGGCGAAGAGGTAAGCCCGATCTTTGAAAGCCCACTCAACTTGTTCGATCCGAGCACGATGGGCCAGACGCTGGAGGAGAAATACCAGATTCCGGCGCGCAAGCTGATGGGCAGGATGAGCCCGTGGGCGGTCAAGCGGCTCGATGAATTTGGTGGCGATATCTCCAAGTTTACCGTCGTCAAGCTCTATCCGTCGCGGTTGCGGCAGGTGTGCGTCGCCAAGACCGAGCCGGGTGACGAGAACAACCAGGACATCTCGGCCCTGGTCGGCAAGGTCGACATCCGCAAGTTGGAGTTTCACGGACAGAACGATGCCGATGCGTACTCCTACTCCGGCGGCCTTAACCGCACGACGCAGGGGCTGCTTGAGTTCGTCGAGATGTTCAAGGCACCGATCAAGATGCTGCACCCGTTGTTGACGGCGACACAGGACGGCACCTACGTCGGCACCGAGAACGTCGGGGCGTTGCCCTACCAGGGCATCATCGTTGCCCACTCGAACGAGAGCGAGTGGCAGAGCTTCCGCTCGAACAAGAACAATGAGGCTTTCTTGGACCGCATTTGCGTGATCCAAGTGCCTTATTGCCTGCGCGTTTCCGAGGAGATGAAGATCTACGGCAAACTGTTGGCGGCCAGCGAAGTGGGGCAAGCTCCGTGTGCGCCATCAACGCTGGAGATGCTAGCGCAGTTCTCCGTGCTAACGCGGCTTCGCGAGCATGAAAACTCCAGCCTGTTTTCAAAGATGCGGGTTTATGACGGCGAAAGCCTGAAGGACACTGATCCGCACGCGAAGACGATCCAAGAGTACCGCGATGCCGCCGGAATCAACGAGGGCATGGATGGTGTGTCCACCCGGTTTGCCTACAAGGTGCTGTCGGAAACATTCAACTTCGATACTCAGGAAGTTGCGGCAGACCCGGTGCACCTGATGTTCGTTCTGGAGCAAGCGATCAGGCGCGAGCAGTTGCCCGAGGAGGTCGAGGACCGCTACATCGAATTCATCAAGGAGGAACTGGCGCCGCGCTATGCGGAGTTCATCGGTAACGAGATCCAAAAAGCCTACTTGGAATCCTACCACGATTTCGGTCAGAACCTGTTCGACCGTTACGTCGCCTACGCGGACGCCTGGATCGAGGACACCGACTATAAGGATCCCGATACCGGTCAATTGATGAACCGGCAGCTGTTGGACCAGGAGCTGTCGAAGATCGAAAAGCCAGCCGGAATCGCCAATCCGAAGGATTTCCGCTACGAAGTGGTCAAGTTCTCACTGCGGGCCCGGGCCAAGAACGCCGGCAAGAATCCATCTTGGACGAGCTACGAGAAGATTCGGGACGTGATCGAGAAGCGCATGTTCTCGCAAGTGGAGGATTTGCTGCCGGTCATCAGCTTCGGTGCCAAGAAAGACAGCGATAGCGAGAAGAAGCACGAGGAGTTCGTGTCCCGGATGGTGACCCGTGGATACACGGCGCGGCAGGTTCGCCGCTTGGTAGAATGGTACATGCGGGTCAAGAAATCAGGTTGATCCGCAAACGCTACCTGGGCCGGCGCAGGGCGCGCCGGCCAATTGTGCGCATGATTGCGCCGCAGCATGTAGTATGATGCCGCATAACGGCGCGCGCGGGCGCCTGTCTGGGCAATTGTTCGCCTTGACAATAAGGTTCGAGCTCCGGCGGCAGCCTTAAAACGGGTTGATCTAAGTATGGACATCATCGACCGGCGCTTGAATCCGAAGGCCAAGAGTCTGGGAAATCGTCAAAGGTTTCTCCGTCGGGCAAAGGCTGAGATTCGTGAATCCGTTCGCGATGCCATCAAGCGGCGCAAGGTCTCGGACATCGATGCCGGCGAGCAGGTCAAGATTCGCTCCAAGAGCTTGAAAGAACCCTCATTCGGGCTCGGTCACAGGACCGGTAAGCGCGACCACGTGCTGCCCGGCAACAAAGAGTTTTCCGTTGGCGATGTGATTCGTAAGCCGGAAGGCGGGGGCGGCAAATCCGGGAGCAAGGGCAGCCCGGACGGCGAGGGCGAGGACGATTTCGTGTTCCAACTGACGCGGGAGGAGTTCCTCGACCTGTTCTTTGAGGACCTCAAGCTGCCGAACTTGGTGAAGGCGAAACTCAAGCGGATGACGACGCCGGAACGGGTGCGGGCGGGCCTCACCAGCGATGGGTCCCCGTCCAGGCTGAACAAGCTGCGCACCATGCGCAACTCGTTGGCGCGGCGCATTGCCTTGCGTCGGCCAAGGTCGATGGAGATCAACGAGCTGGAGCAGCTGATCGCTACGTTGGAGGCGGCGCAGCCACGCGATGAGGAGCAGATCGCCAAACTCAAGGCGCAGTTGGCGCGACTGAACCTGATGCGAAAGGTGATCGCCTATATCGATCCCATCGACTTGCAATACAATCGATACGACCGGATCTCGAAGCCGAAGACCCAGGCAGTGATGTTTTGTCTGATGGATGTGTCGGCATCGATGACGGAAAGCCTCAAGGACCTGGCGAAGCGCTTCTTTATGTTGCTGCACTTGTTCCTGTCGCGGCACTACAACGAGGTCGATGTGGTGTTCATTCGGCACACGACCGAAGCGCGGGAGGTCGATGAGGAAAGTTTTTTCCGCGATACCGAAACCGGCGGTACGGTGATTTCGACCGCATTGGAGGAGATGAAGCGGATCGTCAGCGAGCGCTATCCCGTCGACGATTGGAACATCTATGCTGCGCAGGCGTCGGATGGTCATAACTTCGACGATGACATGGACGACTGCCTCAACATTCTGAACAACGAATTGCTGCCG